>NZ_JAHFVJ010000018.1:0-64356 GCF_018599165.1 Dyella sp. LX-66 | reverse complement strand
TGACAACGTGAAGATGAAGGTGACCCTGATCGCGCCGATCGCGATGACGGACGGCCTGCGCTTCGCGATCCGCGAAGGTGGCCGCACCGTCGGCGCCGGCGTCGTCGCCAAGGTCACCAAGTAAGTAACCCGCCTTCGGGCGAGTGAACGCAAGGTATGAAAGAGCGGGGCGCAAGCCCCGCTCTTTTTTTGCCTGTTTTTTACCCAAGGGGCTTCCCATCGAGCTGGTGTTCCTATATGCTTGACAAGTTATCCCTTTGCATTCGGGCTTAATTGCCCGAGGCACACAGCGAAATGAGGTGCAGGAAGCGCTTCGAGTTCGCATACAAGGACGTTGCGGGATCGCATGACGGCAGAGTGACCACTCTGTTGCCATTTGCGTTTTCGCGTTCTATACTTTTTCGTCTGGGCAGACCGATATTCTCGGTCTGCCCGGTCTTTTAGGGGCCGAATCGCCGGGATTTTCCGGCAGCCGTCGACCCCTTTGCTGCACCAGGTAGTACCAAGGGTTGTGCGGAATGGTGAGAAGCCATTCCGAATCACAGAATCGTTCTTTAGATAACAGGACACGGTTTATGGCGAACCAAAAGATTCGCATCCGGCTCAAGGCGTTCGATCATCGTCTGATCGACCGTTCGGCCAGCGAAATCGTCGAGACGGCCAGGCGCACCGGCGCCACAGTCCTCGGCCCGATCCCGCTGCCGACCAAGATCGAGCGTTACACCATTCTGGTGTCGCCGCACGTCGACAAAGATGCCCGCGACCAGTACGAGACCCGTACCCACAAGCGCGTGCTCGATATCGTTGACCCCAACGACAAGACCGTGGACGCGCTCATGAAGCTTGATCTCGCCGCTGGCGTCGATGTTCAGATCAAGCTCGGCTGAGCGATAGACAGGATACGAAGATGAGTATCGGACTGGTTGGCCGCAAGTGCGGCATGAGCCGACTCTTCACTGAAGATGGACGCTCGATTCCGGTGACGCTGATTGAAGCCACCCCGAATCGCGTCACCCAGCTGAAGACGGAAGATAACGATGGTTACAGCGCTGTGCAGGTCGCGGCGGGCGTCAAGCGCGCCAGCCTGCTGACCCAGCCGCTGAAGGGTCACTACGCCAAGGCGAAGGTCGAGCCGGGTCGTGGTCTGTGGGAGTTCCGCGTGACTGCCGACGAGCTCGGCAAGTACAGCGTGGGCACCGAGATCAAGGCCGATGACGTGTTCCAGGTGGGTCAGATCGTTGACGTCGCCGGCGTGTCGAAGGGCAAGGGCTTCCAGGGCACCATCAAGCGCCACAACTTCACCATGGGTGATGCCACCCACGGTAACTCGCTGTCGCACCGCTCGCCGGGTTCTATCGGCCAGCGTCAGACCCCGGGTCGCGTGTTCCCCGGCAAGAAGATGTCCGGCCACATGGGTGCGGTGAACCGCACGCAGCAGGGTCTGGAAGTGGTCAAGGTCGACGCCGAGCGTCATCTGATCGCGATCAAGGGCGCAGTCCCCGGTGCTACCGGTGGCGACGTCGTGATCCGTCCGACCACCAAGGGTTGAGGAGAGACGCCATGGAACTGAATGTCATTGGCGCCAAGCCGCTCAACGTGTCGGACGAAGTGTTCGGCGGTGAGTTCAAGCAGGCCCTGATCCACCAGGTGGTCGTTGCCTACCAGGCCGGCGGTCGCGCCGGTACCAAGGCGCAGCTGTCGCGTGGTGAGCTGTCGGGTACCACCAAGAAGTTCAAGAAGCAGAAGGGCGGCGGCGCCCGTCACGGCGACTACCGCGCCCCGATCTTCGTCGGCGGCGGTGTCACCTTCGCGGCGAAGCCCCGTAACTTCGAACAGAAAGTCAACCGCAAGGCCTATCGCGTGGCGCTGCGCTCCATTCTCGCGGAGCTCAATCGCCAGGGTCGCCTGAAGGTGGTCGAGAGCTTCGGCATCGACACCCCGAAGACCAAGGCGATGGTTGCCAAGCTGGCCGAGCTGCAGGTTTCCGGTCGTGTGCTGCTGGTGTCGGAAGACGCCAACGAAGCCACCTTCCTGGCCGCCCGCAACATCCCGTACATCCACGTGGTGGACGTGCTGGCGCTGAACCCGGTGAGCCTGGTCGGTTCGGATCACATCGTCATGACCGTCGATGCGGTGAAGAAGATCGAGGAGTGGCTGGCATGAGCAACGAACGCATTCTCAACACGCTGCGCGCGCCGCACATCTCCGAGAAGGCGGCCCGTCTTGCCGAGGGCAACCAGTACGTTTTCGTGGTCGCGCCCGACGCGACCAAGGCCGATGTCCGCGCGGCGGTGGAGCAGATGTTCGACGTCAAGGTCGAGCAGGTGAACCTCGTCAACGCCAAGGGCAAGGTCAAGTCCTTCCGTTTCCGCGCTGGCAACCGTCAGGGCAAGCGCAAGGCCTACGTGCGCCTGGCCGATGGGCAGACCATCGACGTGGCGGCCAAGGCCTGAGCCAGGAGTTGAATTGAGATGGCACTGATCACTCACAAGCCGACCTCGGCCGGACGCCGCGACGCAGTCAGCGTGCGTACCCCGGGCCTGCACAAGGGCGCGCCGTACGCGCCGTTGACCGAAGCCCAGTCGAAGACCGGCGGTCGCAACCATTACGGTCGCATCACCGTTCGTCACCAGGGCGGCGGTCATAAGCAGCGTTACCGCATCATCGACTTCAAGCGCGACAAGGAAGGCATCGTCGCCCAGGTCGAGCGCATCGAATACGATCCGAACCGCACCGCGCACATCGCGCTGCTGTGCTACGCCGACGGCGAGCGCCGCTACATCATCGCCCCGAAGGGCGTGCAGGCGGGCGACCGCCTGGTGTCGGGCCACGATGCGCCGATCAAGGCCGGCAACAGCCTGCCGCTGCGCAACATCCCGGTCGGTTCGACCGTGCACTGCATCGAGATGAAGCCTGGCAAGGGCGCGCAGATCGCCCGCAGCGCCGGCGCTTCCGTCCAGCTGGTGGCCCGCGAATCCGGCTACGCCACGCTGCGCCTGCGCTCCGGCGAAATGCGCCGCGTGCCGGTCGATTGCCGCGCCACCATCGGTGAAGTCGGCAACGGCGAGCACAGCCTGAAGAAGCTCGGCAAGGCCGGCGCCAAGCGTTGGAAGGGCATCCGCCCGACCGTCCGCGGCGTCGCCATGAACCCGGTCGACCATCCGCACGGCGGTGGTGAAGGCAAGACCTCCGGCGGCCGTCATCCGGTCAGCCCGTGGGGCACGCCGGCCAAGGGCTACAAGACCCGTAACAACAAGCGCACGCAGCAGTTCATCGTGCGTCGCCGCAAGTAACAGGAAACCGTCATGCCGCGTTCATTGAAGAAAGGTCCTTTCGTCGACCTTCACCTCGTGAAGAAGGTGGAAGCTGCGGTTTCCACCAACAACAAGCGTCCGATCAAGACTTGGTCGCGCCGCTCGATGATCCTGCCGGAAATGGTGGGATTGACCATCGCCATCCACAACGGTCGCCAGCACGTGCCGGTGCTCGTCAACGAGAACATGGTCGGGCACAAGCTCGGCGAGTTCGCGGTGACCCGCACCTTCAAGGGCCATGGCGGCGATAAGAAGGGCAAGTGATGAGCACCGAAGCCAAAGCAATCCTGCGCAGCGCCCGCATTTCGGCGCAGAAGGTGCGCCTGGTGGCTGACCTGGTCCGCGGCATGCCCGTGGGCCGAGCCAGCGACGTGCTCCAGTTCACCAACAAGAAGGCCGCGCACATCGTTCGTAAGGTGCTGCTGTCGGCCGTCGCCAACGCCGAGAACAACCTCGGCGCCGACGTGGACGAGCTGAAGATCGCCCGCATCTTCGTCGACGAAGGTCCGGCGATGAAGCGCATGTACGCCCGCGCCAAAGGCCGCGGTTCTCGCATCCTGAAGCGCACGAGCCACATCACTGTGGTCGTTGGCAACTGACTGGGGATATAGACGATGGGTCATAAAGTTCATCCCACCGGTATCCGCCTCGGCATTGCCAAGGACTGGAACTCGAAGTGGTACGCCAATAAGGGCGAATACGCCCAGTACCTCGCTGCCGACCTGAAGGTCCGCGAGATGCTGCGCAAGAAGCTGGCCCAGGCCGGCATCTCGAAGATCCAGATCGAGCGTCCGGCCAAGACCGCGCGCGTGACGATCCACACCGCCCGTCCGGGCGTGGTGATCGGCAAGAAGGGCGAGGACATCGAGAAGCTGCGCAAGGAAGTCAGCAAGCTGATGGGCGTTCCGGCGCACATCAACGTCAGCGAGGTGCGCAAGCCCGAGCTCGACGCGCAGCTGGTGGCCGAGTCGATCGCGCAGCAGCTCGAGCGCCGCATCATGTTCCGCCGCGCCATGAAGCGCTCGGTCGGCAACGCGATGCGCCTCGGCGCCCTGGGCATCAAGATCAACGTGTCCGGTCGTCTGAACGGTGCCGAGATCGCCCGCTCCGAGTGGGCCCGCGAAGGCCGCGTGCCGCTGCACACCCTGCGTGCGGACATCGACTACGGCTTCGCCGAAGCGCACACCACCTACGGTGTCATCGGCATCAAGGTGTGGATCTACAAGGGCGAAATCTTCGACTTGGCGCAGGTTGGCCAGGAAGCGAAGGAAGAGCCGTCGCAGCCGCGCCGCGAAGGTGGCGAGGGTCGTCGTGAATCGCGTCGCGAGGGCGGTGAAGGCCGTCGCGAGCGGACGGCGAAGTAAGGAGAGTTGCCATGTTGCAACCTAAGCGAACCAAATTCCGCAAGCAGTTCAAGGGCCGAAACGACGGTCTGGCGTTCAGCTCGAACCTCGTGAGCTTCGGCGAATACGGCCTCAAGGCCACCACTCATGGCGCGCTGACCGCGCGCCAGATCGAGGCGGCCCGTCGTTGCATCACCCGCTTCGTGAAGCGTGGCGGCAAGCTGTGGATCCGCGTGTTCCCGGACAAGCCGATCACCAAGAAGCCGATCGAAGTCCGAATGGGCGCGGGTAAGGGTGGCGTCGAGTACTGGGTCGCTCCGATCCAGCCCGGCCGCATGCTCTATGAAATCGAGGGCGTCGACGAAGCCACGGCCCGTGAGGCGTTCCGCCTCGCCGCCGCCAAGCTGTCGGTGCAGACCCAGTTCGTATCCCGAGCGGTGATGTGATGGCCATGAACGATCTGATCAACAAAACGGCCGACGAGCTGAAGCAGCATCTGCTGGACCTGCGCAAGGAGCAGTTCAACCTGCGCATGCAGAAGGGCACCGGCCAGCTCAACCAGCCGCACCAGCTGCGCCGCGTTCGGCGCGACATCGCCCGCGCGAAGTTCGCGCTCGGCGGCAAGAAGTAAGGACGGCGGATATGAGCGATAACCAAAAGCAGGCGCGCACCCTCGAGGGCCGCGTCATCAGCAACAAGATGGACAAGACGGTGACCGTCCTGATCGAGCGCCAGGTGCAGCACGGCCTGCTGGGCAAGATCATCCGCCGGTCGACCAAGCTGCATGCGCAGGACGACCTCGGTGCAAACGAGGGCGACCTGGTGCGCATCGCGGAATGCCGTCCGCTGTCCAAGACCAAGCATCACCGCGTGGTCGAAATCGTCACTCGCGCGGTCGGCTAAGGGGAGGGTGCAGACATGATCCAGATGCAAAGCACGCTTTCCGCGGCGGACAACAGCGGCGCGAAGGAACTGATGTGCATCAAGGTGCTCGGCGGCTCCAAGCGCCGTTATGCCGCGATCGGTGACGTGATCAAGGTCACCGTGAAGGATGCCATCCCGCGTGGCAAGGTGAAGAAGGGCGAGGTGTACAACGCCGTGGTGGTTCGTACCGCCAAGGGTGTGCGTCGTCCGGACGGCTCGCTGATCCGTTTCGACGGCAACGCGGCGGTCCTTCTCAACAACAAGCTCGAGCCGATCGGCACCCGTATCTTCGGGCCGGTCACTCGCGAGCTGCGCAGCGAGCGCTTCATGAAGATCGTCTCGCTCGCACCCGAAGTGCTCTGAGCGGAGGCTAGACATGAACCGTATCCGCAAGGGTGATCAGGTCATCGTGATCACCGGCAAAAACAAGGGCCAGCGCGGCGACGTGCTGCGCGTGGATGGCGATCGCGTGTTCGTCTCCAACGTCAACGTGGTCAAGCGTCACACCAAGCCGAATCCTCAGGCCAACCAGGCCGGCGGCATCGTCGAGCGTGAGGCTTCGATCCATATCTCCAATGTGCAGCTGTTCAACCCCGCTCAGAACAAGGGTGAACGCGTGGGCTTCAAGACGCTCGAAGATGGGCGCAAGGTCCGCGTGTTCAGTTCTGGCGAGGTCGTGGACGCGTAAGGAACACAAGTCATGACGCGCCTTGAAAAGTTTTATAAAGACGAAGTAGTCAAGAAGCTCACCGAGCGTTTTGGCTACGAGAACGTGATGCAGGTCCCCCGCATCACCAAGATCACGCTGAACATGGGCGTGGGTGAAGCAGCGGCGAACAAGAAGGTTCTTGAGAACGCCGTGGCCGACATGGCCAAGATCTCCGGCCAGAAGCCGATCCAGACCAAGGCGCGCGTTTCCGTCGCCTCGTTCAAGATCCGCGACGGCTGGCCGATCGGCTGCAAGGTCACTCTGCGCCGTGCCCAGATGTGGGAATTCTTCGATCGCCTGATCAACATCTCGCTGCCCCGTACCCGCGACTTCCGCGGCGTGTCGGGCCGCGCCTTCGATGGCCGTGGTAACTACAACTTCGGCATCAAGGAACAGATCATCTTCCCGGAGATCGACTTCGACGCCGTCGACGCGATGCGTGGCATGGACATCTCCATCACCACCACCGCCAAGTCGGACGAAGAGGCCAAGGCCTTGCTGGAAGCCTTCAGCTTCCCGTTCCGCAACTAAGAGAGCGCGAGAGATTTATGGCTAAGACCTCGATGATCAACCGCGATCTCAAGCGGACCAAGATCGCCAAGAAGTACGCCGCCAAGCGTGCGGAACTGAAGGCGATCGTGCTGAGCCCCACCGCCTCGTACGACGAGAAGATGGAAGCTCAGACCAAGCTGCAGAAGCTGCCGCGCGACGCCAGCCCGACCCGTCAGCGCACCCGTTGCGCCCTGACCGGCCGTCCGCGCGCCGTGTACCAGAAGTTCGGCCTGGGCCGCAACAAGCTGCGCGAAGCCACCATGCGTGGCGACGTGCCCGGCCTGCGCAAGTCCAGCTGGTAAGCAAGACCTGTTAAACGACCCGCCCGGGCCTGGCCCGGGCGGGTTCATACGTCCGGGGGCGGGCTGTTCCAGAGCCGCCGCCGATGCGAAACGCGTGCCGTTATTCGCAAAATCGGAAAAGAGCTGATATAGTCGTCCGTCTGCGCAAAGCAGACCGGCGTCTGTGCCGGCTTACAACTCAATATTGATTTCCGGTTTTATCGGATATCGGTGCACTCTGAAGGATGTTTTTCATGAGCATGACTGATCCCATCGCCGATCTGTTTACGCGCATCCGCAATGCCCAGGCTACGGGCAAGCAGGCTGTCAGCGTGCCGTCGTCGAAGCTGAAGGTGGCCATCGCCAACCTTCTCAAGAACGAGGGCTACATCCTCGACGCCAAGACTTCCTCGCAGGAAGGCAAGCCGGTGCTCGAGATCAAGCTCAAGTATTTCGAGGGCCGTCCGGCCATCGAGAGCATTTCCCGCGTCAGCCGCTCGGGCCTCCGCGTGTACCGCGGCAAGGACCAGCTGCCGAAGGTCCTGGGTGGCCTGGGTATCTCGATCATCTCGACGTCCGCCGGTCTGCTGACCGATGCCCAGGCTCGCGCCAAGGGCCTCGGCGGCGAAATCATCGGCCAGGTCGCCTAAGGAGTCGACGATGTCCCGTGTAGCCAAGAAGATCATCAATCTGCCCAAGGGCGTCGAGCTGAAGGCTGGCGCTGAAGGCATCTCCGTCAAGGGCCCGAAGGGCACCCTGTCCACGCACAACCTGCCGGGCGTTTCCGTGGCCGTCGATAACGGCAACGTGAGCATCGTGCTGGCCGAGGGCGCGGACCACAAGTTCGGCGGCACCGCGCGTGCGCTGCTGGCCAACATGGTCAAGGGCGTGTCGGACGGCTACGAGCGGAAGCTCGAGCTGGTCGGCGTCGGTTACCGTGCCGCCATGCAGGGCAAGGCGCTGAACCTGAGCCTGGGCTTCTCTCATCCGGTCGTGTTCAACGCTCCGGAAGGCATCACGCTGGAGACCCCGACGCAGACCGAAATCCTGATCAAGGGTTCGGACAAGCAGCTCGTGGGCGAAGTGGCCGCCAAGATCCGTGGTTATCGTCCGCCGGAGCCGTACAAGGGCAAGGGCGTGCGCTATGCCGGCGAGAAGATCACCCTGAAGGAAGCCAAGAAGGCCTAAGGCGCTGAAAAGCGCGTGCCTATCCGCTTCCTGGAGAGAACACGATGAACAAGAACGAATCCCGCCTGCGTCGCGCCAAGTCCACCCGCTCGCACATCCGCAAGCTGGGCGTGGCCCGCCTGTCCGTGCATCGCACCGGCCAGCACCTCTATGCCCAGGTGTTCGACGCCTCGGGCAAGAACGTGGTCGCCGCTGCCTCGACGGTGCAGAAGTCGATCGCCGAAGGCCTGAAGGGCACCAAGAACATCGAAGCCGCCACTGCCGTGGGCAAGGCGATCGCCGAGCGCGCCAAGGCCGCCGGTATCGAAGCCGTGGCTTTCGACCGTTCGGGTTTCCGCTACCACGGTCGCATCAAGGCTCTGGCCGATGCGGCTCGCGAAGCCGGCCTGAAGTTCTAAGCACCAAGGGGCAGGGCTCTGCGTAGCGCCTGCCCCATCAGCTGTACCTACAACTCCAAGCGGCCCAGCCGCAAGCAAAAGTCCCGGATGTTCCGGGCATGACGGAAAAGAATATGTCTTCTACCGATCGCGAAAATTCAGACGGCCTGCTCGAGAAGCTGATCGCCGTCAACCGCGTGGCCAAGACCGTGAAGGGTGGCCGCCAGATGAGCTTCACCGCGCTGACCGTGGTGGGCGACGGCGAAGGCCGCGTGGGTTTCGGTTATGGCAAGGCGCGCGAAGTGCCGGTCGCCATCTCCAAGGCCATGGAACGCGCCCGCCGCAACATGGTCGCTGTTGACCTGAACAACGGCACGCTGTGGTACGCCGTGAAGGCCAACCACGGTGCGGCCCGCGTGTTCATGCAGCCGGCTTCCGAAGGTACCGGCGTGATCGCCGGCGGCGCCATGCGTGCCGTGCTCGAAGTGGTCGGCGTCAAGAACGTGCTGGCCAAGGCCGTCGGTTCGCGCAACCCGATCAACCTGGTGCGCGCCACCATCAAGGGCCTGCAGGCCGTCGCCTCGCCGAAGCAGATCGCTGCCAAGCGCGGCAAGACCGTGGAAGAGGTGCTGGGCAATGGCTAACAACGAAAAGACCGTCCGCGTCCGCCTGGTCAAGGGCCTGCGCGGCGTGCAGAGCCGTCATCGCCTGAGCGTCAAGGCGCTCGGCCTGAACAAGCTCAACGACGTCCGTGAACTGAAGGACAGCCCGCAGGTGCGTGGTCTGATCAACACGGTCTATTACCTGGTCCGGGTCGAGGAGTAAGCATCATGCGTCTGAATGACATCAAGCCGGCCGCCGGCGCCCGCAAGACCCGCCTTCGCGTGGGTCGCGGCATCGGTTCGGGCCTGGGCAAGACCGCCGGCCGCGGCCACAAGGGTCAGCACGCCCGCGCTGGCGGCACCCACAAGTACGGCTTCGAGGGCGGCCAGATGCCGCTGCAGCGTCGCCTGCCGAAGGTCGGCTTCCGTTCCAAGAAGAAGGCCGAGAGCCAGGAAGTGTTCCTGTATCAGCTGGCCAACCTCAAGGCTGACGTGATCGACGTCGTCGTCCTGCACCAGGCCGGCCTGATCGACAGCCACGCCAAGAAGGTCAAGGTCGTCGCCAAGGGCGAGATCGGCCGCGCGGTGAAGCTGTCGGGCGTGCTCGCCACGGCCGGCGCCAAGGCAGCCATCGAGGCTGCCGGCGGCAGCGTGGAGTAATCACGTGGCGGCAGCCAAGGGCCCTTCGCTCGGATCGCTCGGCAAGCTGACCGAACTGCGTCAGCGCATCTTTTTCGTGATTGGTGCGCTGATCGTTTTTCGCCTCGGTTCGTTCATTCCCGTTCCGGGCGTCAACCCGGAAGCGATGACCAGCCTGATTGAATCGGGCGGCGGCCTGATGAACATGTTCAACATGTTCTCGGGCGGCTCGCTGGCCCGCTTCTCGGTGTTCGCGCTCGGCGTGGTGCCGTATATCTCAGCATCCATCGTGGTGCAGATGATGGGCGCGGTCATCCCGAGCCTGCAGGCACTGCGCAAGGAAGGCGAGTCGGGTCGTCGCAAGATGACCACGTACACCCGCTTCGGCACGGTCGGCCTCGCGGCCTTCCAGGCCTTCGGCATCGCGGTGGCCCTGCAGAAGCAGGTCGCCAACGGCGGCGCGCCGGTGGTCTATACGCCGGGCATGGGCTTCATCATGGCTTCGGTGGTCGGCCTCACGGCCGGCACCATGTTCTTGATGTGGCTGGGCGAGCAGATCACCGAGCGCGGCATCGGCAACGGCATTTCGCTGCTGATCTTCGCCGGCATCGTGGCGGGCCTGCCCGGCGCGGTGGCGCACACCCTGGGCATGGCCAGCAATGGCGAGCTCAGCGTGATCCGCATGATCATGGTGGTGGGCCTGATTCTGGCCGTGACTGCCTTCGTGGTGTTCATGGAGCGTGCCCAACGGCAGATCACCGTGAACTACGCAAGGCGTTCCGGTGGGCAGCGGGCCTACATGAACCAGACCTCGCACCTGCCGCTGAAGATCAACATGTCGGGCGTGATCCCGCCGATCTTCGCGTCCAGCCTGCTGATGTTCCCGGCCACGGCGGCCACCTGGTTCACCGCCGGCAACCAGTCGCGCTGGCTGCAGGAGCTCACCCAGGCGCTGACGCCGGGCGAGCCGCTGTATGACATCGTGTTTGCGGTCCTGGTCATCACCTTCGCCTTCTTCTATACGGCGATCGTGTTCAATTCCCAGGAAACCGCGGACAACCTCAAGCGTTCGGGTGCGCTCATTCCAGGCATCCGTCCGGGTCGTTCGACGGCCGACTACATCGACAACGTGATGACCCGCCTCACCGGCGTCGGCGCGTTGTACCTGGTGCTGGTCTGTCTGGTGCCGTCGTTCATGCAAAAGGCTTGGCACGTTCCGTTCTACTTCGGTGGCACCTCTCTGCTGATCGTCGTGGTCGTGGTGATGGACTTCACTGCTCAGGTGCAGGCGCATCTGGTCAGTCACCAATATGAAAGTCTGCTCAAGAAGGCCAATCTCCGCCGCAACTGAGGCTGCTGGGGCGACGGAGTAAGGGCCTAAATCGGAGAGCGGCGGCACCTCGGGGCCGCAGGGCTTTCCTGTCGGGATAATTCAGGTTAGAATTGCGCGTTTACCGCGCACGAAACGCATCGGAGAAAGTACATCATGGCGCGCATCGCGGGTGTCAATTTGCCGGTCCACAAGCATGTGTGGGTTGGCCTGCAGAGCATTTACGGCATCGGCCGCAACCGGGCCAAGAAGGTCTGCGCGGACGCTGGCGTGGTTCCCACCACGCCGATCAAGTCCCTCAGCGAGGGCGAGGTGGAGAAGCTCCGCCAGGAAATCGGCAAGTACGTCGTCGAAGGCGACCTGCGCCGTGAAGTCGGTATCGCCATCAAGCGCTTGATGGACCTGGGTTGCTACCGCGGCCTGCGTCATCGCCGTGGCCTGCCGGTGCGCGGCCAGCGCACGCGTACCAACGCCCGTACCCGCAAGGGTCCGCGCCGCGCGATCAAGAAGTAACGGATTCCTATCATGGCTAAGCCCGTCAAGACCAAGAAGAAGATCAAGCGCGTTGTCACGGATGCCGTGGCCCACGTGCAGGCCTCCTTCAACAACACCATCGTCACCATCACCGATCGCCAGGGCAACGCCCTGTCGTGGGCGACTGCCGGCGGCGCGGGTTTCCGCGGCTCCCGCAAGTCCACCCCGTTCGCTGCCCAGGTGGCCGCCGAGAAGGCCGGCCGCGCTGCTGGCGACTACGGCGTGAAGACGGTGGAAGTGCGTATCAAGGGCCCCGGCCCGGGCCGCGAGTCGGCCGTGCGTTCGCTGAACGCACTGGGCTACAAGGTCCTGAACATCATCGACGTCACGCCGATTCCGCATAACGGCTGCCGTCCCCCCAAGAAGCGTCGCGTCTAAGGAGCTATAGACCATGGCACGTTATCGTGGAGCTACCTGCAAACTCGCGCGTCGTGAGGGTTCGGACCTGAGCCTGAAGTCCCCGGCGCGCGCGATCGACTCCAAGTGCAAGCTGGAGAACAAGCCCGGCCAGCATGGCGCCAACAAGCGCATGCGCATGTCGGACTACGCCCTGCAGCTGCGTGAGAAGCAGAAGGTCAAGCGCATCTATGGTGTGCTCGAGCGTCAGTTCAGCAACTACTACAGCAAGGCGTCGACCCTCAAGGGCAACACCGGCGAGAACCTGCTGCGCCTGCTGGAAAGCCGTCTGGACAACGTCGTTTACCGCATGGGTTTCGCGGTCACCCGCGCCCAGGCCCGCCAGCTGGTCAGCCACAAGGCTGTGCTGGTCAACGGCAAGAAGGTCAACATCCCGTCCTACCAGGTCCGTCCGGGCGACCAGGTTGCGCTGACCGAGCGTGCGCGCACCCAGCTGCGCGTGCAGGAAGCGGCGACCGTGTTCGACACCATGGACCTGCGTCCGCAGTGGGTCGAAGTGGATGCCAAGAAGTTCGAAGGCACCTTCAAGGCTGTGCCGGATCGTGGTGATCTGCCGTCCGACATCAATGAAAGCCTGATCGTCGAGCTTTACTCGAAGTAATTACCGGAGCCCTGCATGGCAGTTTCGTCAACTAGCGTGCTGCGGCCTCGCGGCCTCAGCGTCGAGCAGCTCGCCCCGAACCGCGCCAAGGTCGTGGTCGAGCCGCTCGAGCGTGGTTTCGGCCACACCCTGGGCAACGCGCTGCGCCGCGTGTTGCTCTCTTCGATCCCCGGCAGCGCCATCGTCGAGGTCGAGATCGACGGCGTGCTTCATGAGTACACCACCCTCGAGGGTCTGCAGGAGGACGTGATCGAAGTCCTGCTCAACCTCAAGGAAGTGGCCATTCGCCAGCACACCGGCGACGAAGTCACGCTGACCCTGGCCAAGAAGGGCAAGGGCGTGGTCACCGCCGGCGACATCACGGTCGACCACACGGTCGAAATCGTGAATCCCGAGCACGTGATCTGCCACCTGACCAAGGACATCTCGCTTAACATGCGCCTGAAGGTGCGTCGCGGCGTCGGCTACCAGCCGGCCAGCTCGCGCCAGCATCCGGACGAGGAAGCTCGTCCGATCGGCCGCCTGCAGCTGGATGCCTCGTTCGCGCCGGTGCTGCGCGTGGCTTACGAAGTGGACGCCGCTCGTGTCGAGCAGCGCACCAACCTCGATAAGCTCGTGCTGGACATCGAGACGAACGGCACCATCGGTGCGGAAGACGCGGTCCGCAAGGCCGCCGAGATCCTCAACGACCAGCTGTCCGTGTTCGGTGACTTCTCGCGTCGCGAGAGCGCCACCGACAAGGCCGAGAAGGGCGGTTTCGACCCGCTGCTGCTGCGCCCGATCGACGATCTGGAGCTCACCGTGCGTTCGGCGAACTGCCTGAAGGCCGAGAGCATCTACTACATCGGCGACCTGGTGCAGAAGACCGAGGTCGAGCTGCTGAAGACGCCGAACCTGGGCAAGAAGTCGCTGACCGAGATCAAGGACGTCCTTGGCGGTCGTGGCCTGGCCCTGGGCATGAAGCTCGAAAACTGGCCGCCGCCGGGCCTGTCGCACGGCATGCAGCTGGGTTAATCGCTTTACTTGGCGGTTCCCTTTGATCGCCTGCAGTACCCAAGTCCCGGCGGAGCGCCACGCGCATCCGCCGGGCAACAGAAGCGGCCAGTCCTGGCCCGTCTCTTAAGAAGAGCCCGAACCAACAAGGCTCCAAAAGCGGGTAACCGCGGGAAGCCGGTCATTCCGACCGGTTTTTCATAACAACAGACATAGAGAGTAAACGTCATGCGCCACCAGAAATCCGGTCGCAAGCTCAACCGCACGAGCAGCCACCGCGAAGCCATGTTCCGCAACATGGCCGCCTCGCTGATCAAGCACGAGCTGATCCGTACCACCCTGCCGAAGGCCAAGGAACTGCGCCGCGTCGCCGAGCCGCTCATCACGCTCGCCAAGACCGATGGCGTTGCCAACCGCCGCCTCGCTTTCTCGCGCCTGCGCGACAAGGAAGCCGTGGGCAAGCTGTTCGTGCAGATCGGCCCGCGCTACAGCCAGCGTCCGGGCGGCTACCTGCGCATCCTCAAGTGCGGCTTCCGTCCGGGCGACAACGCCCCGATGGCTTATGTCGAGCTGGTGGATCGTCCGCGTACCGAAGCCGTCGACGCCGAGTAATTCCGGCTCAAGGCTCAGCAGGACCTGAAAACCCCGGTTGGTATCCGACCGGGGTTTTTCTTTTAGGTTCCACGCCCGGCGCCCGCGTAAAAACGCCGCGCAAGTTATGCATGCGCATAGGCCGAAAGCGTGCTGACAGCGCCACGGCGAGCGGGTAATGTCGCCGTTCCGCACTGCAACAGCCCGCTGGCCATGAACCCACTCCGCTGGTCGTACCGCACCTCCTTCCTCGTCGGCTTCCTGATCTGCGCCGGCCTGCTCGGCTTCGCGCTGTATGCCGAATACGGGCTGCACATGGAGCCCTGTCCGCTGTGCATCTTCCAGCGCATCGCCTTCATGGTGATGGGCGTATTCTTTTTGATCGGCGCCATCCACGGCCCCCGCAGCAAGGGTGTGCGCTGGGTCTATGCGGCGGGTGCGATCCTCGGCGCCATCGGCGGCATCGCCACCGCGGCGCGCCATCTGTGGATCCAGACCCTGCCGGCGGACCAGATTCCCGCCTGCGGCCCCAACCTCGGCTACATGATGGACGCGTTCCCCATGGCCAAGGTGCTGAAGATGGTGTTCACCGGCTCCGGCGAATGCGCCAAGGTCGAACCCATCCTCGGCCTGCCGATGCCGGCCTGGACGCTGTTCTGGTACGTGGCGCTGCTTGCGCTGGTGGTGATCGCCGCCACCCGCCGCGTCCAACGCTGAGGTTCGAGAGGAAACGCAGTCCATGAACGCCGATATCCAGCTGTCCACCGTGCCGACCACGTGGGCTCCCGATTCCTGGCAGCAGCGCACGGCGCTGCAGCAGCCGCTGTACGAGAACGCCAGCGAGCTGGCCCAGGCCACGCGGCATCTCGCCAGCCTGCCGCCGCTGGTCACCTCGTGGGAGGTGCTCGCGCTCAAGCAGGCGCTGGCCGAAGCGCAGGAAGGCCAGCGCTTCCTGCTGCAGGGCGGCGATTGCGCGGAAAGCTTCGCCGACTGCACCAGCCCGGTGATCTCCAACCGGCTCAAGGTGCTGCTGCAGATGAGCCTGGTGCTGGTGCACGGCCTGCGCATGCCGGTGCTGCGCGTGGGCCGCTTCGCCGGCCAGTACGCCAAGCCGCGTTCGGCCGACATGGAAACGCGCGACGGCGTGACCCTGCCCAGCTTTCGCGGCGACCTGGTCAACAGTCCCGAATTCACCGCCGCCGCGCGGCGCGCCGATCCGCAGCGCCTGATCCAGGCGCACGCGCATTCCGCGCTGACCATGAACTTCGTGCGCGCCCTGATCGACGGCGGCTTCGCCGACCTGCACCACCCGGAATACTGGGACCTGGCCTGGGTGGAGCATTCGCCGCTGGCCGCCGAATACCGCCGCATGGTCGCCGGCATCGGCGACTCGCTGCGCTTCATGGAAACCCTGGCCGGCCCGATCGCCGGCTTCACCCGCGTCGACTTCTTCACCTCGCACGAAGCGCTGCTGCTGCACTACGAAGAAGCGCTGACGCGCCAGGTGCCGCGCCACCAGGGCTGGTTCAATCTCTCCACGCATTTCCCGTGGATCGGCATGCGCACCGCCGCGCTCGACGGCGCGCACGTGGAATATTTCCGCGGCATCCGCAATCCGATCGCAGTGAAGGTCGGTCCCTCGGTGACGCCGGACCAGCTGCTGCCGCTGATCGATGCGCTCAACCCCGACGACGAACCCGGCCGCCTCACGCTCATCCACCGCATGGGCAATGCGCAGATCGCCAAGGCGCTGCCGACCCTGCTCGACGCGGTGAAGCGCGCCGGCCGCCGCGTGCTGTGGGTGGCCGATCCGATGCACGGCAATACCGAAAGCACCTCCAACGGCTACAAGACGCGCCGCTTCGACAATATCCGCGGCGAGCTGGATCAGGCTTTCGATATCCATGCGGCGGCGGGCACGCGCCTCGGCGGCGTGCATCTGGAGCTCACCGGTGAGGACGTCACCGAATGCATGGGCGGTGCGCGCGATTTGAGCGAGGCCGATCTTGATCGCGCCTACAAGTCGATGGTCGATCCGCGCCTCAACTACGAGCAGTCGCTGGAGCTGGCGATGCTGATCGTGCGGAAGTCGCAGAAGACGGTCTGATTCCATCGGTGCCGCAACAAAAAAGGGGCGCTCTTCAGCGCCCCTTTTTTTATCCGCACGGAATGACGCGCTTCAGGGCGCCGTATCGGCCACCACCGGCTTCCCACCCACCGTATCCAGGAACTTCGGCGCCCGCCACGCCTGCGCATGCTGCTCGAAGCCGTACGCGATCGTGATCAAGGTCGGCTCGCTCCACTTCGCACCGAAGAACACGATGCCCACCGGCAACTCATGCGCAAACCCCGCCGGCACCGTGATGGACGGATAACCCGCCACCGCCGCCGGCTGCGACGCACCGCCCACGGTCGGATCGCC
Organism: Dyella sp. LX-66; assembly: GCF_018599165.1. Lineage (NCBI taxonomy): Bacteria > Pseudomonadati > Pseudomonadota > Gammaproteobacteria > Lysobacterales > Rhodanobacteraceae > Dyella > Dyella sp. LX-66. Next base: position 47,539 of record NZ_JAHFVJ010000018.1, on the reverse strand, counting down.
GCTCACCACGTGATCGCCCAGCACCGGATCGGTCACGAAGGTCGGACCCCACGATGGCGCCAGCAGCGCATCGAGGTGATCCTTGGCCAGCGCGGCGTCGATGCCTTCCGGTCCCGCGAAACGCTTCGCCTTGGCCTGCGCTTGCACATAATCCTTGTCGGTCAGCGGCCCCTTCGCCTGCGCCTGCTCGAACAGCTCCTGCCCGAACCACGGCATCTCGCGTTCGGCCTCGCGCTTGTTGAAGGCGATCAGATCGGCCAGCGTCTTCATCGGCGTGCCGCGGCGCGTGGCGAGATACGCCTGCATGTCGTGCTTGAGGTCATACAGCAGCACGGTGAGTTCCGGATCGCCCAGTTCCTTCAGATGCGGCAGCTCCACCGGGTCGACGATCACCGCGCCTTGCGCCTTCATCAACGCGATCGACTGCTCCAGGATGCGGTCGGCATTCGGCTCCGCGCCGGCCAGCCCGCGCACCACGCCGATGCGCTTGCCCTTCAGGCCGTCCGGGTCGAGAAAGCGCGTGTAGTCGGTGGCGTGCTTGTCCGCTTCCGCCGTGGCCGGATCGCGTGGATCGCTGCCGGCGATCGCGCCCAGCACCGCCGCCGCATCGGCGACGTTGCGCGCCATCGGGCCGGCGGTGTCCTGGTTGTGGCTGATCGGGATGATGCCGCTGCGGCTGACCAGGCCCACGGTCGGCTTGATGCCGACAATGCCGTTCGCCGCGGCTGGACAGATGATCGAGCCATCGGTTTCCGAACCGATCGCCGCGGTGGCCAGGCCTGCCGCCACCGCCGCGCCGGAGCCCGCGCTGGAGCCGCAGGGATTGCGATCCAGCACATAGGGATTGCGCGTCTGCCCGCCGCGTGCGCTCCAGCCGCTGCTGGCGTGGCTGGAACGCATGTTCGCCCACTCGCTCAAGTTGGTCTTGCCCAGGATCAGCGCGCCGCTCTTGCGCAGCCGCGCGACCAGGCCGGCATCGCGCGATGCCGGCGGCGCGTCGGCCAGGGCGAGCGAGCCGGCGGTGGTGAGCATGCGGTCGCCGGTATCGATGTTGTCCTTCAGCAGCACGGGGATGCCGCGCAGCGCGCCCTTGGATTTCTGCTTGTCGATCTGCGCGGCGAGCTTGAGTGCATCCGGATTGGTTTCCAGCACCGAGCGCAGTGCCGGGCCGTCGCGGTCGATGCGCTGGATGCGTTCCAGGAACAGCTGCGCCAGCGCTTCGCTGCGCAGCTGGCCGGCGTCCATGCGCTGGTGCAGATCCTTGATCGAGGCCCAGGCCAAGGCGGGATCCGCCGATTGTGCGGGCAGGGACGTGCTGGCAAGCAACAGGGCGGCGAGCGAAAGCGAGAGCGTCAGGCGGGTCACGGCGTGTCTCCTGGGCGCGGCATGATGTCGCGAAGCGGCAGCTTAGCGGCTTCGACCACGGAGCGAGGAAGGGCGGCGCCTATAATCGGCCGATGAACCGAGCCCAGCTGTGCCATGCCAGGCGTGTGTGCTCCGCCGTCCTGTTGATCGCCGCCATCGCCCTGGCCGGCGCCGTGCACGCCCAGGCGGCGGACAACGACCCGCCGCACGTGCCGGACACGCTCAAGCAGCGCATCGCCAGCTGCACCGCCTGCCATGGCGAACATGGCGAAGGCACGCCGGAAAGCGGCTTTTTCCCGCGCCTGGCCGGCAAGCCCGCCGGCTATCTGGCGCGCCAGCTCAAGGACTTCCAGCAGGGCCTGCGCAAGTACGGTCCGATGGAATACACCACGCGCTACCTCACCCCCGACTACATGCGCGAGATCGCCGAATACTTCGCCGCGCAGGAAGTGCCCTACGCGCGCTCGCCGATGCCGCGCATCGCGCCGGATGCGCTCAAGCGCGGCGAGGAACTGGCCACCAAGGGCGACCCGTCGCGCCAGATTCCGCCCTGCGCTGCGTGCCACGGCACCCAGCTCACCGGCGTGCAGCCGGACGTGCCCGGCCTGGTCGGCCTGCCGTACGACTACCTCAGCTCGCAGCTCGGTTCCTGGCGCACCAAGACACGCGCCACGGTGGCGCCGGACTGCATGGCCGAGATCGCCAGCCGCCTGAGTGTCGACGACATCAGCGCGGTCTCGGCCTGGCTGGCCGGCCGCGAGCTGCCGGCGGACATGCATGCGCAGCCGGCCGGTTCGATCACGCCGCCGCTGCATTGCGGCGTGCTGAGCGCGGAGGCCAAGCCATGAAGATCTTCCGCATCGGTTTCGCCGTCGTCGTGCTGGCCGGCCTGGGCGTGGCCGGCTGGCTGTTCCTGCGCGGCGGCCAGCCGTCGGTGCCGCGCTCGGCCAGCCAGGTGGATGCCGCCGCGCTGAAGGATCCGGCGCTGATCGCCAAGGGCGCCTACCTCACCCTGGTCGGCGACTGCGCCTCCTGCCATACCGAGCAGGGCGGCGCGCGCTTTGCCGGCGGCCGCGTGGTGGGCACGCCGTTCGGCGACATCCCCGCGCCCAACCTCACGCCGGACCGCGAGACGGGCCTTGGCGACTGGAGCTTCGAGGCGTTCCGCCAGGCGCTGCACAACGGCGTCGACCGCAACGGCCAGTTCCTGTATCCGGCCTTCCCGTACACCTCGTACACCAAGGTGTCGCGCGACGACGCGCTGGCCATCTTTGCCTATCTGCAATCGCTGGCGCCGGTGCACCAGGCGGCGAAGCAGCCGGGCCTCGGTTTCCCCTACAACGTGCGCAACACGCTGAAGGCCTGGCGCGCGCTGTATTTCCGCGAAGGCGAATACGTGGCCGACGACACCAGGTCGCCGGAGTGGAACCGCGGCGCCTACCTGGTGCAGGGCCTGGGCCACTGCAACGAATGCCACGTCGAGCGCGATGCCTTCGGCGGCATGCGCAGCGACCAGTCGCTGTCCGGCGGCCAGATCCCGGTGCAGAACTGGTACGCGCCGGATCTCAGCACGCAGGCCAACGGCGGCCTCGCCGGCTGGAGCGGGCAGGACATCGTCGACCTGCTGAAGACCGGCCAGTCCGCCAAAGGCACCGCATTCGGGCCGATGGCCGAAGTGGTGGCGCGCAGCACCCAGCATATGAACGAGGCGGACCTGAAAGCGGTCGCCACGTATCTGCAGTCGCTGCCGGCGCGTCCGCGCGTGTCGTACCAGCCTTCGCCGCTGGATACCAAGCCGATCCTCGACCAGGGCGCCAAGGTCTACGCCGAGCGCTGCGCCGATTGCCACGGCAGGCAGGGCGAAGGCGTGGCCGGCGTGTATCCGCCACTGCGCGGCAATTCTTCGGTGAACGAGCCGACCGGCATCAACGCGATCCGCGTGGTGCTGCTCGGCGGCTTCGCGCCGGCGACGCAAGGCAACCCGCGCCCGTACTCGATGCCGCCGTTCGCGCAGCAGCTCAACGACAGCGACGTGGCGGCGGTGGCCACCTACATCCGCCAGTCGTGGGGGAACGACGCGCCGCTGGTGCAGGAGCGCGACGTGATCAAGTACCGGCATACGCCGATCGATTGATGGCGAGCCTGCGTAGGTTGGGGTGAGCGCCAGCGAACCCCAACGCCCTCACCTGCACCTGCATCGAAGCGTTGGGGTTCGCTGGCGCTCACCCCAACCTACGTCCGTGTTGCGGATCAGAAACTGCGTCCATCCACCGGCACGCGCTTGATCGCCGCCAGATCGACACCTTCCAAGCACCGCACATTCACCGCCGTAATCAACTTCCCATCCGGCATCGTCCCCAGCGCAAACGGCGCGCAACCGCATTGCTTGCAGAAGTGGTGGGCGATCACGTGCTTGTTGAAGTGATACACGCCGAGCTGGTCTTCGCCGCCGTGCACCTGGACCTGCTCGCGCGGCACGAACCACAGCAGATAACCCTTGCGGCTGCAGTGCGAGCAATTGCATTCCATCGCCTGCTCCGGCGGCTCGGCGTTGTCGACTTCCAGGGTGATCGCGCCGCAGTGGCAACTGCCTTTGAGCATGGGAAGTCCTCCTTGGTGGGTGATGCGCAACCCTACGCGCCGCGGCTGCGGCGGACAACGTCCGCCAGCGTTCGCCATGGCGCCAGATCCCAATGCCCGCGCGCTTGTCCGGACGGCGAGGGCAGTACGAACAAACGCGTTGCGCCGATGCGCTCCGGCTGCAGGCCGTAGTCCGCCGCGCGGTCCAGCGCCGCGCGTGCGGCGGCCTTGCTGGTGAAGGCGAGCAGGGCGGGGGCGTAGCGTTCGATCTTGGCGTGCAGGGCCGGTGCGTCGAAGGCGCCGCGCGGCAGTTCGTCGTCGTTGCCTGAGTGCAGCTTGGCCACGTCGGTCAGGCCCAGGCCGTAATCCGGCAGCTGCGGATACTCGGCTGGCAGCAGCAGGCGCGGCGTCAGGCCACAGGCATGCAGCGCACGCCAGAACATGTTGCCGGGATGCGCGTAATAGGCTTGCTCGGCCGCCGAGCGCTTGCCCGCGGCGGTGCCGCAGAACACCAGGGCCAGGCCTGGGCGCAGCACGTCGGGAAGGATGTGCGCCGGCGCGGCGGCGAGCGGGCGGGGAGTCGCGGGCATGACGCGCACTGTAACGGGGCACCGTGCGTTCATCGATCGACCACGGAATCTGGACATCCCCTGCGGCACGGTAGGACGTCGTTGTCTCCCCTACGCCTTCCCCGCGACGTATGGCCATCGATTTCGCCAGTTTCTGGAACGATCATCCGCTCGGCCGCCTCGGCATCACGGTGGCCATCGCGCTGGCGCTCGCCTTCGTGCTGCGCCGGGTGGCGCGCGCGGTGCTGCGGCGGCTGTCGCGCCGGCACCCGGCGGCCTACGGCATGGTCAGCCGCGCCAATGCACCGATGGAATGGCTGGTGCCGCTGCTGACCGTGGCGGTGGCGCTGCGCGTCACGCCGGACGTGGAGTCGCTGCGCTTCATGGGCGACGTCCGCCACCTGCTGCTGGTGGCGCTGATCGCCACCATCACCTGGCTGGTGGTGCGCTGCATCGGCGCGCTGGAAGACCTGGTCATCCGCCTGCATCCGGTCGACCTGGCCGACAACCTGCGCGCGCGCAGCGTGGTCACCCAGGTGCGCGTGCTGAGCCGCTCGACCATGGTGCTGTTCATCCTGGCCGGCCTGGCCGCGGTGTTGATGACCATCCCCGGCGTGCGCCAGTTCGGCGCCAGCCTGCTGGCCTCGGCGGGCCTGGCCGGCCTGGCCTTGGGGCTGGCCGCCAAGCCGGTGCTGAGCAACCTCATCGCCGGCCTGCAGATCGCCCTGGCCCAGCCGATCCGCCTGGACGACGTGGTGATCGTGAAGGGCGAATGGGGCCGCATCGAGGAGATCACCGGCACCTATGTGGTGGTGCGCATCTGGGACGAGCGCCGGCTGGTGGTGCCGCTGAACTGGTTTATCGAGAACCCGTTCGAGAACTGGACGCGCCGCAGCGCCCAGCTGATCGGCACGGTGTTCCTGTGGGTGGATTACCGCCTGCCGCTGGATCCCCTGCGCGCCGAGCTGGAGCGGCTGTGCCGGGAAACCCGGGAATGGGACCGCCGCGTCTGCGTGCTGCAGGTGGTGGACGCCGGCGAGCGCGCCATGCAGCTGCGCGCCCTGGTCAGCTCGGCCGACTCGGGCCAGGGCTGGGACCTGCGCTGCCGCATCCGCGAAGGCCTGATCGCCTTCGTCCGGCGCGAATACCCGGACTGCCTGCCGCTGACCCGGGTCGACTGGCGGCCCGGGCCGGAGGGCGGGGCCGCCGCCGCGCCGGAGCCGGCGGAGCGCTAGCCGGCCGTGAAACCCGCGGCCCCCGCGCCTGTCTCAAAGCACAGGGCGCCCGGCCACGGCGCGAACGGGTTCGCGGCCCGCGCACGGGCGCATCGACGACCGTCCGCCCAGCCGCTATAAAGACCCTCCGAGAGGGGAGTGTTCGGTGAGTGAAGAGATTCTGATCAATGTGACGCCGCGCGAAACCCGCGTCGGCGTGGTCGAAAACGGCATGCTGCAGGAAGTGCATGTCGAGCGAGCTTCCCGCCGCGGCTACGTGGGCAATGTCTACAAGGGCCGCGTGCAGCGCGTGATGCCCGGCATGCAGGCGGTGTTCGTGGATATCGGCCTGGAGCGCGCGGCCTTCCTGCATGCCTCCGACATCGTGCGCCCGCCGCTGCCGGTGGCCGCCGAGGGCGAGGCGGTGGTGGTGCCGGCCGGCAACGGCCATACCCCGTCCATCAGCGAACTGGTGCACGAAGGGCAGGAAATCGTGGTGCAGGTGGTGAAGGACCCGATCGGCACCAAGGGCGCCCGGCTGTCCACCCACCTGTCGATTCCCTCGCGCTACCTGGTGCTGCTGCCGCATGCGCGCACCCTGGGCATTTCCGCGCGCATCGAGGACGAGGCCGAGCGCCAGCGCCTGAAAGAGGTGATGACCTCGCTGATCGGCGAAAACCCGCTGGGCTACATCGTGCGCACCAACGCCGAGGAGCAGACCGCCGAGTCGCTGGCCTTCGACGTCACCTACCTGGGCAAGGTCTGGCGCGTGGTGCAGGAGAACATCGCCAAGGCCAAGGTCGGCGAGCGCGTGTACGAGGAACTCTCGCTGCCGCTGCGCAGCCTGCGCGACATGCTCAACGACGACATCGAGAAGGTCCGCGTGGATTCGCGCGAGACCTACGAGAAGGTCGTGAAGTTCGTGCACAAGTTCATGCCGAGCCTGGACGACCGCGTCGAGCACTATTCCGGCGAGCGTCCGATCTTCGACCTGTACGGCGTGGAAGACGAAATCCAGCGCGCGCTGCGCAAGGAAGTGCCGCTGAAATCCGGCGGCTACCTCATCGTCGACCAGACCGAGGCGATGACCACGATCGACGTCAACACCGGCGGCTACCTGGGCACGCGCAACCTCGAGGAAACGGTCTACCGCACCAACCTCGAAGCCGCCCAGGCGGCCGCGCGCCAGCTGCGCCTGCGCAATCTCGGTGGCATCATCATCATCGACTTCATCGATATGACCGACGAGGAACACAAGCGCCAGGTGCTGCGCATGCTGGAAAAGGGCCTGCTGCGCGACCACGCCAAGACCACGGTGTATCCGATGTCCGCGCTGGGCCTGGTGGAGATGACGCGCAAGCGCACCACCGAAAGCCTGGAACGCCAGCTATGCGAGCCGTGTCCCGCCTGCGGCGGCCGCGGCACGGTGAAGACCGCCGAGACGGTGACCTACGAGATCTTCCGCGAGATCACCCGCGCGGTCCGCCAGTTCAATGCCGAAAAGCTGCTGGTGATGGCCAGCCCGAAGGTGGTCGGCCGCATCCTCGAAGAGGAGTCCGTGGCCGTGGCCGAATTGGAGGAGTTCATCTCCAAAAGCATACGCTTCCAGGCCGAAGAGCATTATTCGCAGGAACAGTTCGATGTCGTTCTCCTCTAGTTCGCTGCGCGGCGAGAGCCGCCGGTGAACGTTTCCGTGCGCCACCTGCACCGGATCGCCCGCGCCCTGGGCTGGATTCTGGGCGTGGCCCTGATCAGCCTGGCGGTGCTGGCCGGGCTGATCCAGCTGCTGCTGCCGACCCTGGCCAGCCATCCGCAATGGGTGGCGGCGCAGCTGGGCAAGGTGCTGGAGCGGCCGGTGTCGTTCACCTCGCTGGAAGGGCGCTGGGAGCCGTCCGGCCCCCTGTTCGTGATGCGCAACATGGTGGTGGCGGCGGGGCCGGGCGAGAGTCCGCTGAGCATCCCGGAGACCGAGCTGAAACTGGACCTGGGCGGCTGGCTGATGCCGTCGCGCCACCTGGTCAACCTGCGCGTGCGCGGCATGCAGCTGGACCTGGCGCGCGGCAAGGACGGCAGCTGGCACGTCAACGGCATCGGCGTGGCCGGCGGCGGCGAGCGGCAGAATCCTTCCTTCGGCCGGCTCTCCGTCGAACTGTGGCTGCGCGACCTGCGCCTGGATATCGCCGACGAAGCCACCGGCAAGCACTACGCGCTGCTGGCCAGGCAATTGCGCGTGAGCCGCCAGGGCGGCCGCGTGCGCATGGGCGCGATCCTGCAGCGCGAAGGCGTGGCCGGCGAGCTGCGCGGCGCCGGCAATTTCCGCGAGGACGGCGCCGACGGCCGCCTGTGGATCAGCGGCAACAAGGTCGACCTGCACGCCTTTACCGCCGGCGTGGACATGGGCGGCTATACGGTCGACAGCGGCAGCGGCAGCTTCTCCAGCTGGCTGGACTGGCGCGACGCGAAAGTGGTGCGCAACCTCACCCGCGTGGATCTCGACGGCCTGGCGCTGACCAACCCGGAAGGCCGCCAGGCCCGCGTCGCCTCGCTGCATGCGCTGGGCGATCTGCACAAGACCGACCAGGGCCTGCGCGTGCGCTGGGGCGCGGACGACGGCGGCGCGCTGGCGCTGGACGTGCGCAACGGCGGCGACGGCCATGCCGACGAGGCGCTGATCGCCGCGCGCGACCTGCAGCTCAGCGCGCTGGCGCCGTGGGCGGCGCTCAAACCCGAACTCTCGCCCGGCATGGCGCAATGGCTGGGCACCGGCAAGCCGCGCGGCAAGCTGGGCAACGTGGCGCTGCGCTGGACGCGCGCCGACGGCCTGGCCAGTGCCACGGTCGGCTTCAGCGGTTTAGGCATCGATGCGGCGGGCAAGCTGCCCGGTATCGACCATCTCGACGGCACCCTGCGCGGCGATGCCGGCGCGCTCTCGATCGAGCTGCCCGCGCAGGCCACCGTGCTGCGCTTTCCGCACACCTTCCGCAAACCGTTCGTGCTGTCGCGCCTGGCCGGCAGCTTCGCGGCCTGGCACGAGGACGGCGACTGGCATCTGGGCATCGAGCCGCTGGACTTCGACGGCGAAGGCTTCGGCGGCAATGCGCGCGGTGAGATCCGCCTGCCCGACGCCGGCGGGCGTCCGTTCCTGGACCTGTACGCCGTGCTCGATCACGCCGACATGGAGGCCGCCAAGCTGTTCTGGCCGACCGACTCGATGTCGCCGCAGGCGATCGAATGGCTGGACCGCGCGCTGGTCTCCGGCAAGATCGAGCGCAGCGACCTGCTGGTGCGCGGCGACCTCAAGGACTGGCCTTTCCATGCCAACGAAGGCCGTTTCGAAGCGCGCGCCCAAATCAGCGGGCTGAACCTGGATTACGGCAAGAACTGGCCGCGTGCCGAAGGCATCAACGCAGTGGCCAGCTTCGTCAACAACAGCATGCTGGTGGAAGCCAGCGACGGGCAGTCGCTGGGGGTCAAGGCCGAACGGGCAGTGGCGCTGATTCCCGATCTCGCCCACACCGTGCTGGACCTCAACGTGCACGGCTCCGGCAGCGGCGCGAGCCTGATCGATTTCGTCAAGCACAGCCCGATCGGCAGCCGCCAGGCCGATGCGCTGAACAAGCTGAGCCTGGGCGGCACCGGCAGCTTCGATTTCCATCTGTCGCTGCCGATGAAGGACTCCAAGGACTTCTTCCTCAATGGCACGGCCGACCTGAAAGACGTCGACCTCAACGCGCCGGACTGGAACCTCAAGCTCGACAACATCAGCGGCCCGGCCACCTTCGATGCGCACGGCTTCCACGGCGGACCGCTGGATGCCGTCTTCCGCGGCCAGCCCTCCAAGCTGGACATCGCCATCGCTGCCGCCACCGGGCGGCCGGATACCGAGTTCTCCGCGCGCCTCAGCGGCCGCTACGGCATGGCCGAACTGGTGCAGGGGCTGTCCCAGCTCGACTGGCTGAAGGACGTGGCCAGCGGCCGCAGCGATACCACCGTCGGCTTCGACATCGTGCGCCAGGACACCGTGGCCAGCAGCGCGCAGCTGCTCACGCTGGACACCAATTTCGCCGGCATGGCGCTGGATCTGCCGGCGCCGCTGAAGAAATCCGCCGACGGCAGCCTGCCGACGCATCTGGCGCTGACCCTGCCGGTGTCGGGCGCCGACCTGCAGATCGCGCTGGGCCAGGTGATGCGCCAGCGCTTCCGCCTGCCCGACGACAAGCGTCCGCTCGCCGCCACCTTCAACTTCGGCACGCGCATGCCCGACACCGTGCCCGACAAGGGCATCCGCGTGCGCGGCCGTGCCGCGCGCATGGACGTCACCGGCTGGGTGCAGCGCGCCGCGGCCGGCAGCAGCAGCGATGGCCCGGGGCTGGAGAGCATCGACGTCAGCGCGGACCAGGCCGAGGTGTTCGGCCACGCGTTTCCATCCATGCGCATCCAGGCGGCGCCGGAAGGTGGCCAGTTGAACGTGGACGTGGACAGCGCGGACATCGTCGGCCGCTTTGTGGTGCCGACCGCCGATCTCGATAAACGCGGCGTCACGGCGCGGCTGCAGCGCTTGTACTGGCCCAAGACCAATGGCCAGTCCGGCGACAACAAGAACAACCCCGGCGACCAGCTGAAAACCGATCCGGCCAACACCGGCATCACGCCGTCCGCGCTGCCGCCATTCCATTTATGGGTCGGCGACCTGCGCTTCGGCGAATCCAAGCTCGGCGAGGCGCGCCTGGAAACCTGGCCGACCGACCGCGGCATGCATTTCGACCAGCTGCGCGCGCTGTCGCGCAGCGTGCAGATCAATGCCAGCGGCGATTGGGAAGGCACGGCCACCAACAGCCACACGCATCTGCGCATCGATTTCGCCGCCGAAAACCTCGGTGACATGCTCGGCGCCTTCGGCTTCGCCGGCATGTTCAACGGCGGCAAGACGCGCGCGCACCTGGACGCCACCTGGCCCGGCGCACCCTCGGCGATGGAGCTGGCCAATATGGACGGCAAGCTGAGCATGCAGGTCACCGACGGCAGCATTCCCGAAGTCGCGCCCGGCGTCGGCCGCCTGTTCGGCCTGGTCTCGCTGGTGGAACTGCCGCGCCGTCTCACGCTGGATTTCGGCGACGTGTTCGGCAAAGGCCTGGCCTTCGATTCGATCACCGGCGACTTCGCGCTGGCCGGCGGCAATGCCACCACCAACAACCTGGCCATGCGCGGCCCTGCGGTGGAGATCACCATCAAGGGCCGCACCGGCCTGCGCAGCAAGGACTACGACCAGCAGGCGCTGGTGATTCCGCACGTGGGCAACAGCCTGCCGATCGTCGGCGCGGTGGTGGCCGGTCCGCTGGGCGCGGCCGCGGGCTTCGTCGCGCAGGGCCTGCTGGGACGCGGCCTCAACCGCGTGGCCAGTGCGCGCTATCACATCGGCGGCAGCTGGGATAAGCCGGATATTTCGCTGGTGGAGAAGAAGAACCTCTCCGCCGCCGAAGCCGCGGCGGCAGCGCCGGCACCCGCCGCGCCGGTGCCGGCACCCGCGCCGGCGAGCAGCGCGGCGCGCTGAACCGGTTTCAGGACTCGCCGGGTTCCACCGGCTTGGTGCTGCCGCGGAACGGGAACAGCTGCTGGCGCACGAAGCCGTCCGGCATGTAGTCGCCGACCACGCCGTACTTCTCCGGAAACTTCTTCGTCGACTTCACCGCGGTGCCGAAGAAGTAGTCGAGGAAGGCGTAGTGCGCCGCGTAGTTCTTGTCGATCGCCTCGTCGTCGGAGGCGTGGTGCCAGTGGTGGAAATCCGGCGTCACCACCACGTACTTCAGCGGGCCCCAGGGCAGGTGCACGTTGGCGTGGTTGAACACCGCCTGGAAGCCGACCACGATGATGTAGGCGTTCATCACGCCTTCGCTGAAGCCCAGGATGTACAGCGGCGCCAGCACGCAGACGCGGGTGAAGATCAGCTCCAGCATGTGCTGGCGCGAGCCGGCCAGCCAGTCCATGGTTTTCACGCTGTGGTGCACCGCGTGGAAGCGCCACAGGAACGGCACCTCGTGATACGCGCGGTGCGTCCAGTACTGCGCCAGGTCCGCCACCAGAATGCAAAGCAGCAGCTGCGGCACGAAGGCGATGTCGCGCACCGTCTGCTGGAAGCCGCTGCTGACCAGCCAGCCGAACAGATGGTGCAGCAGGAAGTTCACCACCAGCAGCGCCAGCCCCACGATGAAATGATTCACCGCGAAATGCTTGAGGTCCGTCTGCCATTCCTTGCGGAACAGCGACTGGCCCTTGTACAGCGGAAACAGTTTCTCGATCACCACGAAGATCAGGGTGGAGCCGAGCAGGTCGAGGATGAACCAGTCCAGCCCGATATACGGCGTGTGATCCGGAAAATTGCCCACCGGCACGCGCGAGCCGCCCATCGCGGTGGCGGCCACCACCAGCGCGAACGCGACGATGTTGATATTGCGCAGGCGCCCGAGAATCACGTTGCCGAGCGAAATGCCGCCGGCGATCAGCAGCGCGCCCAGCAGCAGCTGGCGCAGCAGGTCGACCGAATACTTGTGGCGCAGGTCGGGCGTGGTCAGGTACTGCGGGAAATGGAAAGCCAGTACGCCGAGCAGGCTGAGCACGCCGAGCGACAGTGCGAGCACGCTGCTGATCTTGCCCAGGCCGGGTTTCAGCTCGCCGTCGCGGTGCAGCAGTTCGCGGGTGTCTTCCAGCGGGGCTTTCACAGTGCGGTCGATGACCTTCTGGGCCAGCTCGCGTTTGGAGGTGTCGCTCATCGGTGGTCCTTCACGTGGGGCGCCGGCGGTTCCGGCCAGCCTGGAGCATGGTAGCCGGGCGGGGGCGTGCCGCTCCACCACGGCTTTAAACGCATGGCGGCGGCCCCCACTTGCTACAGTCTTACGTCCCATCGCACAGGCCGTCACCCCATGGATTCATTGATTGCCCAGGCCGAGCGCCGCCTCCTGGCGCCGGGCGGCCTGGCCGCCACCGATCTCGACCGCGTGTTCTCCCAGCTGATGGGGCCGTCGATCGACGCCGCCGACCTGTATTTCCAGCATTCGCGCAGCGAGTCGTGGATCCTCGAGGAAGGCATCGTCAAGGACGGCAACCACTCGATCGAGCAGGGCGTGGGCGTGCGCGCCATCGCCGGCGAGAAGACCGGCTTCGCCTATTCCGACGAGATCGTGCTGCCGCAGCTGCTGGAAGCCTCGCGCGCCGCGCGCGCGATCGCCCAGGACGGCAACGGCGCCGGCAAGCCGCTGGCGCTCAACGGCGCGCGCCAGCTGTATCCGGCGATCGACCCGGTGGAAAGCCTGCCCAACCCCGACAAGATCGCCCTGCTGCGCGAGGTGGACGCCTATGCGCGCTCGCGCGACCCGCGCGTGAAGCAGGTGATCGTGAGCATCGCCGCGGTGATGGACACCATCCTGGTGGCGTCCTCCGACGGCACCCTGGCCGCCGACGTGCGCCCGCTGGTGCGCCTGAGCGTGCAGGTGATCGCCGAGCAGAACGGCCGCCGCGAGCAGGGCCATTCCGGCGGCGGCGGCCGCTACGGCTACCGCGAGCTGATGGAAAACGGCCGCGCCCTGGCCTTTGCCGACGAAGCCGTGCGCCAGGCGCTGGTGAACCTGGACGCGGTCGACGCGCCGGCCGGCAGCATGACCGTGGTGCTCGGCCCCGGCTGGCCCGGCGTGCTGCTGCACGAGGCGATCGGCCACGGCCTGGAAGGCGACTTCAACCGCAAGGGCAGCTCCGCTTTCGCCGGCCGCATCGGCCAGCGCGTGGCGGCGCCGGGCGTCACCGTGGTGGACGACGGCACCCTGCCGGGCCGACGCGGCTCGCTGAGCATCGACGACGAAGGCACGCCGACCGAGTGCACCACCCTGATCGAGGACGGCATCCTCAAGGGCTACATGCAGGACAAGCTCAACGCGCGCCTGATGGGCATGCAGCCCACCGGCAACGGCCGCCGCGAATCCTTCGCCCAGCTGCCGATGCCGCGCATGACCAACACCTACATGCTGGCCGGCCAGCACGACCCGCAGGAGATCCTCCGCTCGGTCAAGCGCGGCCTGTACGCGGTGAACTTCGGCGGCGGCCAGGTCGACATCACCAGCGGCAAGTTCACCTTCTCCGCCAGCGAGGCGTACCTGATCGAGGACGGCAAGGTCACCCGGCCGGTGAAGGGCGCCACCTTGATCGGTTCCGGCCCCGACGTGCTCACCCGCGTGTCGATGATCGGCAACGATCTCGCGCTCGACGAAGGCGTGGGCGTGTGCGGCAAGGACGGGCAGAGCGTGCCGGTGGGCGTGGGCCAGCCGACCTTGCGCGTGGACGGCATGACGGTGGGCGGCACGGCGTCTTGATCCATCGCGCATGCGCGTTCGCGCATGCGTTCTTTCGCGAGAAATTCCGCTTTATTCGCAAGGACTTTCTCGCTTTCTAAAAGCCAAACGAAAGCTTCTTCCCGTGTGCTAGCGGCACGCGGGGAGGGGCGGTGCGTTGCCGGGGAACGGGAGCTTCACAGGGGGACATCCAGACAAGGAACGGCGAGGTATCCGGGTTGCCTGCGTCCGGCGGCGTGCCGCCGGTACTCACGCCCATCACGGGCATCGAAGACAACCTTTTGGAGATGTTTTCATGCAGATGAAGAAGACCTCGTTGTGCCTGGCGCTCGCCGCGATCGTGGGGACGATCGCAGCCGCACCCGCCATGGCCGCAGGACCGAACAACGCGTGGGCGAACACCGCCACGCACGCGCATGAACTGGCCGCGACGGCGACCACCGCGGATCTGGCCGAAGCCAGCCTGCCGGTGCACGTCGAAGTGGTGCTGAAGCTGCAGAACCGCTCGGCGCTCGACGACTTCATCAAGGCCTCGCAGGACCCGGCCAGCGCACTGTTCCACGCCCGGCTCAGCACCGCCGATGCGCAGGCGATGTTCTCGCCGAGCCAGGCGCAGGTGCAGGCGGTGGTCGACCATCTGCGCGGCGCCGGCTTCAGCAACATCCAGGTGTCGGCCAACCGCCTGATCGTTTCCGCCGACGGCAACGCCGGCACCGCGCAGAACGCGTTCGCCACGCGCCTGGTCAAGGCGCACGACGCCGAAGGCCGCGCGGCCTACGCCAATATCGACGACGCCAAAGTGCCGGCGCATCTGGGCGACTCCGTGCTGGCCGTGGTCGGCCTGCAGACCGTCGCGCACCCGCACACCATGCTCAAGCTCGCCGCGCGCAGCGGCACCAACGCAACCACCGGCGTGACCGGCCACAATCCGACCGCGTTCCCCACCATCTACAACGTGGGCAGCACACCGAACGCATCGACGATTACCGTCGGCATCATCAGCGACGGCAACATGACCCAGCCGCTGAAGGACCTGGCCAGCTTCACCAGCGCCAACGGCCTGCCGGCAGTGAACACCCAGGTGGTGACGGTGGGCACGGCGGGCACCGATACCAGCGGCACGCCGGAGTGGGACCTGGACAGCCAGGACATCGTGGCGATGTCCGGCGGCGTGGGCAAATTGATCTTCTACGCAGCCAACTCGCTGTCCAACAGCGCGCTCACCCAGGCCTACAACCGGGCGGTGACCGACAACCAGGCGCGCGTGATCAACGTGTCGCTGGGCGAGTGCGAGACCTCCGCGCACAGCGACGGCTCGATGGCCGCCGACGACCAGATCTTTGCGTTGGGCGTCGCGCAGGGGCAGACCTTCTCGGTCTCCACCGGCGATTCCGGTTCGAACGAGTGCAGCAAGGCGCCGCGCGGCACCACGCCGAGCTATCCGGCCAGCTCGCCGTACGTCGTCGCCGTGAGCGGCACCACGCTGAGCACCGGCACCGGCAACAGCTGGACCGGCGAGACGCTGTGGGCGAAGGCCGGCGGCAGCCCGAGCACGCTCGAGCCCAAGCCGAGCTGGCAGACCCAGGGCGGCGGCACCACGCGCGACGTGGCCGACGTGGCGATGGATGCGGATCCGAACTCCGGCTCCATCATCATCGTCAACGGCAGCAACGCGCAGTACGGCGGCACCAGCCTGGCCGCGCCGCTGTTCGCGGCGACCTGGGCGCGCATGCTCGCGGGGCATTCGACCTTGGGCTTTGCCGGTCCGCATCTGTACCAGGTGCCGGCGACGGTCTATCACGACATCACCTCCGGCAGTAACGGCGGCGAGACGGCGACCGCCGGCTGGGACTATGCCAGCGGCTTCGGCAGCACCATCGTGACCAACCTCAACAGCAGTCTCTGAGGTTTCGCCACGTGCAAATGCAAAGGGGCGCCGCGAGGCGCCCCTTTGTCGTGTCTGCCGGTGTAGGTTGGGGTTCGCCTGCGGCTCACCCCAACCTACGTGTCATGCGTCGCCCGCGGCGGCCAGATCCTTCAGCAGCTGGAAGATCTCGCGGTACGCGCGCGGCGGCTTGTTCTTCTCGCGTTCCAGCCGCGCCTGGCGCAGCAGCGAGCGCAGGTGCTGGCGGTCGAGCTGCGGATAGGTGGCGATCAGTTCCGGCAGCGCGCTTTCCTCGTCGGCCAGCAGCTTGTCGCGGGTGGCTTCCAGGCGATGCATCGCCGCGGTTTCCTGGCGCTGGCGCTCGCGGTTCTCGCCGAGCGCGGCGCGCACGCCGTCGAACACCTCGTTGTCGTGCTTGCGCATGGTCTTGGCCAGAAAGCCGAGCTGGCGCTTGCGTGCGATATGCGAGGTGATCTTGCGGGTGTTGGCGATCTCGCGCAGCACGTCTTCGGGCAGGTCGAGCTTGGCCAGGCGGCTGGGCGGCAGTTCGACCAGCTGCTGCGCGAGCTCCAGCACGGCCAGCGCATCGCGGCGCTGCTGCGTGCGGGTCGGGCCGTAGTCGTGATCGGGATTGTCGGTATAGGTGCGATGCACGGGTTCAGTCTCTTTCTGCTTCAGGGCGCGGCGATGGCCGCGCCAATGGCGATGCCGGGTTCGGCGCGTTCGAGCGCGAAGCGCGGCACGGTTTTCCCATCGACCTGCACCGTCTCGCAGAACATCGCGGCGGGACGTACCCACAGGCCGTGCTCGCCGTACAGCGCCTGGTAGACCACCAGCGTTTCCATGGTCTCGCTGTGGCGGGCGGTGCCGAGCACGCGGTAAGGCTGCCCTTTGTAGTGACGGTACAGGCCGGTCTCCGGCACCATGGCGCTTTTCTCCGCGGCGAGGCTTTGCATCGGCCGCGGCGCCCCCACGTCGGGAGGCTGCGCGGCTGCTGCTTGGAATGGGCCGCGTATTCTACCCGCCAGCCTTCAGGAAGCCCATGTGAGCGCGATTTCCGTTCCCTCCGACCGCAGCCAGCAGGATCTCGACCGCCTCGCCGAGCTCGCCCAGGACGTCATCCGCCGCGCCCGCGCCGCCGGCGCCAGCCAGGCCGAGGTGGCCGCCAGCATCGACACCGGGCTGAGCGTGAACGTGCGCCTGGGCGAGGTGGAGACGGTGGAGCACACCCGCGACCGCGGCTTCGGCCTCACCGTGTACTTCGGCCAGCGCAAGGGCTCGGCCAGCACCGCCGACCTCAATCCGGACTCGATCCAGGCCACCCTGGACCAGGCCTGCGCGATCGCCCGCTATACCGAGGAAGACCCCGCCGCCGGTCTGGCCGACCCCGCGCGCATGGCCACGGTCTTCCCCGAGCTGGACCTGTGGCACCCCTGGGCGCTGGACACGCCGGCCGCGATCGAGCTGGGCCAGCGCGTGGAGCAGGCCGGCCGCGCGCAGGCCGGCATCACCAATTCCGAGGGTGCCAGCGTGCAGGCGGGCGAGAGCCTGTCGGTGTACGCCAATTCGCACGGCTTTCTGGGCCGCGAGCGCGGCACGCGGCATTCGCTGTCGCTGTCGCTGATCGCCGGCGACGAGGACGGCATGCAGCGCGACTACTGGTACGACAGCGTGCGCAGCGCCGACGATTTCATGAGCGCCGAAGCCCTGGGCCGCAAGGCCGCCGAGCGCACCCTGGCACGGCTGGGCGCGCGCCGCCTGTCCACCCGCCAGAGCCCCGTGCTGTTCGTGCCGGAGCTTGCGCGCAGCCTGATCGGCCACCTGGTGGGCGCGGTCTCCGGCGGTGCGCTGTACCGCCGCGCCAGCTTCCTGCTGGACCACGCCGGCAAGCAGGTGATGCCCTCGTGGCTGAACATCGTGGAGCGGCCGTTCCTCAGCCGTGGGCAGGGTTCGGGCGCGTTCGACGCCGAGGGCGTGGCCACCCGCGACAGCTCGCTGATCGAGGACGGCGTGCTCGCCCGCTACGTGCTGGGCAGCTATTCGGCGCGCAAGCTGGGGCTGGAGTCGACCGGCAATGCCGGCGGCATCCACAACCTGATCGTGGAAGCCGGCGCCGCCGACCGGGGCCGCGACGACTTCGCCGGCATGCTGCGGCGCCTGGGCACCGGCCTGCTGGTGACCGAAGTGATGGGGCAGGGCGTGAACACCATCACCGGCGACTATTCGCGCGGCGCGGCGGGCTTCTGGGTCGAGAACGGCCAGATCGCCTACCCGGTGGAGGAAATCACCATCGCCGCCAACCTGCGCGACATGTACCTGGGCATCCAGGCGGTAGGCACGGACGTGGACCCGCGCTCGCACCTGCTGACCGGCTCGGTCCTGCTGGACAAAATGACCATCGCGGGCGAGTGAGCTTTGGCTTGAGCCCCTCTCCCGCCGGCGACCCGAAGGTAGTCCCTGTGGGAGAGAGGGGTTGGGGTGAGGGTACGGGCGGAGCGCGAGAGTGATGTGCGCCGCTCCGGCCGGACCCTCATCCGGCTGCCGCCACCTTCTCCCCGTGCACAGAACTGGTGAACGGGGAGAAGGGTTCCAGTTTGGGGGCTGAGGCTAGGTCTACGGTTGGCTCGGCAAACCGCCGCGCCCCTTGCTAGCATCGGCGCCACCGGCATCGAGGCCGGATCACCGCATGGCCAGGAGAGCACGCATGAGCGTCCCACCCGAATCCGTCGAGCCTACCGATCCGACACCGCCCTCGGACATGCCGAGCGCCGAGGAGCGCCAATGGGCCATGCTGGCCCACCTGTCGGCCCTGCTGGGCACCCTGGTCACCGGCGCCTGGTTCGGCATCGGCTGCTTCCTGGGGCCGCTGATCATCTGGCTGGTGAAGCGCGAGACGATGCCCTTCGTCGACGACCAGGCCAAGGAAGCGCTGAACTTCAACATCACCATGGCGATCATCGCGGTGGTGCTGCTGCTGATCACCGTGCTCACCTTAGGCATAGGCATCATCCTGGCCGTGCCGGCCGGCATCATCATCGGCATCGCGTGGCTGGTGCTGGTGATCATGGCGACGATCAAGTCGAACGAAGGCGAGCGTTACCGCTATCCGTTCTGCCTGCGCCTGATCAAGTAAGCCGGCTTGCCGGCGCCAACGAAAGAGGCAGCCCATGGGCTGCCTCTTTGCGTTTCAGTGATGGCGCCGCGCCGCGTACAGCGCCAGCCGTTCCAGCAGCGCGCCGCGTTCGCCCAGCGGGGCGATTGCCTGCAGCGCGGTGGCGGTGAGTTCGTCCAGCCGCGCGCGCGAGGCGTCCAGGCCGATGATCGAAGGGAAGGTCGGCTTGTCGTCGGCCGCGTCCTTGCCGGCGGTCTTGCCGATCACGGCGGACTCGCCTTCCACGTCGAGGATGTCGTCGCGCACCTGGAAGGCCAGGCCCACGGCGTGGGCGTAGCGGTCCAGCGCGTCGAGCGTGGCTTCGTCGGCGCTGGCGGCCAGCGCGCCCAGGCGCACCGAGGCGCGGATCAGCGCGCCGGTCTTGCAGGCGTGCATGTGTTCCAGCGCGGCCAGGCTCAGCGTGCCGCCGACCGCGCCCAGGTCCAGCGCCTGTCCGCCGGCCATGCCTTCGGCGCCGCAGGCGCGGCCCAGGCTGCGCAGCATGGCCAGGCAGCGGGCCGGGTCGGTGTGGCCGTCGTTGGCCAGCAGTTCGAAGGCCAGCGCCTGCAGCGCGTCGCCGGCCAGGATCGCCATGGCCTCGCCGAACACCACGTGGCAGGTGGGGCGGCCGCGGCGCAGCTCGTCGTCGTCCATCGCCGGCAGGTCGTCGTGCACCAGCGAGTAGGCGTGGATCAGTTCTACCGCACAGGCCGGTGCGTCCAGCGCCGGGCCGTCTTCGCCCAGCGCGTGGCCGGCGGCGTAGACCAGCAGCGGGCGCAGCCGCTTGCCGCCGCCCAGGACCGCATAGCGCATGGCGCGGTGCAGGTCGGCGGGGGAGCGTTCTTCGGCGGGGAGGGCCTGGGCGAGAGCCTGGTCGGCGCGGGCGATCAGCGCCTTGAGCGCCGGACCTAGATCAAAGTTCGGGTTCAAACGGTTCTGCGCTGTCGGGGTGTTCGGGATCGAGCAGCAGGCGCACGCGCAGTTCGGCCTGTTCCAGGGCCTGCTGGCAGTGGCGATACAGGCCGATGCCGCGCTCGAACGAGGCGAGGGAGTCGTCCAGGCTCAGGTCGCCGCCTTCCATGCGCGCCACCAGCTGTTCGAGCTCGTCCAGCGAATGTTCGAAATCGGCGGGAGCAGCGGGTTCGGCAGGGGCGGGTGCGGGCTTGGCCATGGCCGGAAAAATTAACGCAGCACCCGCGCGGAATCAATCCGCGCGAGGCTGAAAAGCGTGTCGGAAAGCGCCCGGCCGGGCTGGCGGCGCAGCGCCGCGGCTCAGCCGGCAGGCCGCCAGCGCGGCTGTCCGCCGGCAGCGCGGAACCAGTCCACGGCGGCGTCGCTGCGCCAGCGGTCGGCTACGGCCAGCAGTTCTTCGCCCGCATAGATCAACGGACAGGCCGCACGCTGCCACGGTGGCAGTTCGCCCTGCTGGAACAGATCGCGCAGCTCGCGCGTGTGGCGGTCGCCGCTGGGGCGGAGGCGTTCGCCGCCCCGGCGCAGGCGCACGGTCAGCGGCTCGCGCAGCGGCGTGCCTTGCCACTCCAGCAGGCCGCCATCGGGCAGGGGCAGCGGCTGGCCTTGCCACGAGGCCTCCCAGTCCGGCGAGGGCGCCTGTGCGGGCGGCACGGCCCACAGGCGGCCTTTCCAGATGCGCAGGTCGGTATCCGGCCAGTGGATGCACGGCACGCGCCCTTCGCGCAGTTCGCGCAGCTGGCGTTCGATCTGTGCGCGTTGGGCCAGGGTCGGGATGCGGCGCCCGCGTGCGCGCAGCCAGTGATCGAGCAGGGGATCGCGCAAGGCGGGCGGCAAGGCGAGCCATGCCGCCGCGTCGAGGCTGCCGGTGGCGCGGTCGTGCAGCCGTTCGAACTGCGCCAGCCACTGCTCGCGCAGTGTGTCCGCCGCGGCGCGCTGGTGCGCGGCGGCGTGCAGGATGGCATCGATCGCGTGCGGCCAGTGTTCGGTCACGCGCGGCAGCACTTGATGGCGCAGATAGTTGCGCGACAGCCGCGTGTCGGCATTCGACGGATCGTCGATCGCCGACAGGCGATGGCGCTGCACGTAATCGCGCAACACCTCGCGCGGCGTGCGCAGCAGCGGACGCCACAGCATGCCCGCGCCGAGCGGACGCAACTCACGCATGCCGCCCAATCCTTCCGGGCCGCTGCCGCGCAACAGCTTGAGCAGCACGGTCTCGGCCTGGTCGTCGCGGTGATGGCCGAGCAGCAGGAGTTCGTTTTCGCGCAGCACGCCGGCGAATGCGGCATAGCGTGCGTGGCGCGCCGCGGCTTCGAGTCCTTCGCCGCCTTGGCGTTGCACCTCTACGCGTACGACGCTGCATGCGATTTCCAGCACGGAGCAGAACTGCCGCGCCTGTTCGGCCCACGCGCTGCTGTGCGCATGCAGGCCATGGTCGACATGCACCGCGCGCAATCCGCGCGCGCGAGCTTCTTCCAGCCCGGCCAGGGCATGCAGCAGTGCGGTGGAATCGGGGCCGCCGCTGAAGGCGACGCACAGGCCGCCTGCGGGTTGTTCGCGCAAAGCCTGCCGCAACCGCGCGGCGAGTGGCTCGGCCTTACTCACGAGTCACGGGTTTCTTCGACTTATGGCGCACGTAGATCACCTTCGGCCGACCCTCGCCGGGGCTGCGCGCGTCCATCTCGAACAGCGTAGTGGCGGCGATCAGTTCGCTGAGCTTGTTGTAGCCGTAGCTGCGCGCATCGAAGTTCGGCCGCTGCTTGGTGATGATCGAACCGACGCCGCCGAGCCCGGCCCAGCCGTCGTCGTCCGAGGCCGCTTCCACGGCGTTGCGCAGCAGGTTGACCAGGCCGCTGTCCTGCTTCAGCTGGGCGGCGGTGCGCGGCTGGCGCGGCGCCTCCTCGTCGGGCTTGGCGACCAGGATGTCGGTGTAGATGAACTTGTCGCAGGCGGCGACGAACGGATCCGGCGTCTTGCGCTCGCCGAAGCCGTACACGATCAGGCCGGATTCGCGGATGCGCGCGGCCAGCCGAGTGAAGTCGCTGTCGCTGGAGACGATGCAGAAGCCGTCGAAGCGGCCGGAGTACAGCAGGTCCATCGCATCGATGATCATCGCCGAGTCGGTGGCGTTCTTGCCGCTGGTGTAGCCGAACTGCTGGATCGGCTGGATCGACTGCGTGAGCAGCTGCTCCTTCCAGGTCTTCAGGTGATGGCTGGTCCAGTCGCCATAGGCGCGCTTGACGTGAGCGGTGCCGTACTTGGCCACTTCGGCTAGCAGGGCTTCGGCGAGATTCGGCTGCGCGTTGTCGGCATCGATCAGGACGGCGAGCTTGGTGCTGTCGCTGGCCATGGCGGCCTCCGGCGGGATGGGCCGGGGGATGATAGCGCTAAGGAAACGCGGCGTAGGTTGGGGTGAGCGCAGCGAACCCCAACATGACGATGGCGTGGGAGGCCTGTTGGGGTTCGCCTTTGGCTCACCCCAACCTACGCGCTTTATTCGCTGTACGCGCCGTAGCCGCGCAGCCGGTGATAGCGCTGCTCCAGCAGCTCGTCGATCGGCAGCGCCTCCAGCTCGTCGAGCTGGTTCATCAGCACGGCCTTCAGGCGCACCGCCATCGAGTGCGGATTGCGGTGGGCGCCGCCCAGCGGCTCGCGCACCACCTTGTCGATCAGGCCCAGCTCGAGCAGGCGCGGCGCGGTGAGGCCCAGGGCCTCGGCGGCATCCTTGGCCTTCTCGGCGCTCTTCCACAGGATCGAGGCGCAGCCTTCGGGCGAGATCACCGAATACGTGGAGTACTGCAGCATCACGGTGCGGTCGCCCACGCCGATGGCCAGCGCACCGCCGGAGCCGCCTTCACCGATCACGGTGCACACGATGGGCACGCGCAGGTCGGCCATTTCCAGCAGGTTGCGCGCGATCGCCTCGCTCTGGCCGCGCTCCTCGGCGCCGACGCCGGGGTAGGCGCCGGGGGTGTCGATAAGCGTGAGCAGCGGCAGCTTGAAGCGCTCGGCCAGCTTCATCAGGCGCAGCGCCTTGCGGTAGCCCTCGGGGCGCGGCATGCCGAAGTTGCGGCGCACCTTGCCCTTGGTGTCGCGTGCCTTCTGGTGGCCGATGATCACCACCGAGCGGCCGTTGATGCGGCCGATGCCGCCGACGATGGCGGCGTCGTCCGCGTAGGCGCGGTCGCCGGCCAGCTCGTGGAATTCGTCGCAGATCACGCTGATGTAATCGAGCGTGTAGGGGCGGGCCGGGTGGCGCGACAGCTGGGTGATCTGCCAGGAGCTGAGGTTGCGGAAGATTTCCGCGGTCTTCACCTTCAGCTTCTCGCGCAGCCGGACCACCTCGTCCTCGATGTTGAACGCCTGCCCATGGCTGGCGTGGCGAAGCTCTTCGATCTTCGCTTCCAGTTCGGCGATGGGTTGTTCGAAATCGAGGAAGTTCGGGTTCATTCGATGCTATTGAAGGACGCAGAAGCCGCGCAGTATACCGGGGCGGCGGGAAAGGCGGAGAACGGGGCCGTATGGCTTGCCCGGGCGCCGGCGGAGGGGTTTCAGTCGCCGCGCGAGGGGCGGTCGTCGCTCTTCACGATGCGCAGCTTGGCCGCCTGCACCCCGGGCACGGCGCGCACGGCGCGCAGCAGGGCCGGGATGGCTTCCACCCGCCATTCGTCGCCCAGCTCCAGGTCGGCCTGGGCGATGGCGTTGTGGTAGCCGTGCAGCACCACGCTGGTGCGGCCGTTGCGGTAGCCGGCCAGGATCTGGCGCAGCTGGTCGACGAAGCCGGGGCCGACCCCGTTCAGCTTCACATGCAGCACACGGGCAAAGCGGCGGCAGGCGTCGGCCAGGGTGTGGGCGCTGCGCGCGCGCACGGCGAAGCCGCCGCCGGAGAAATCGTCGATGCGCAGGCCGCCCTCGACCACCAGGATTTCGTCGCGCGTCAGCAGCGGCGCCACCTGCTGGTACAGCTCGCCGAAGAAGCTCACCTCGATGATGCCGGTGCCGTCTTCCAGCCGCACGAAGGCGTCGCTCTCGCCGCGCTTGCGGATGGCGGTAACCATGCCGGCCACGGTCCAGGGCGTGTCGGGGCCGCGGCGGAAGCGGTTGTCCTCGTCGCCCTTGCGCGGGCGCGGCGGCTGGTAGCGGTCGGCGATCTCGCCCAGCAGGCAGGTCGACAGCTGCAGCAGCTCTTCGCGCCACGGGTCGGTGGGATGGCCGGAGAGGTAATGGCCTAGCGTGTCGCGCTCGCCTTGCAGCTTCTGCTCCAGCGCCCATTCGGGGGCGGTGGGCAGGTCGATCTGCACGACCGGGGCGACCGCACCCATCATGGCTCCGAACATATCGTTCTGGCCCGACTGCTTGTCGCGCAGATGCTGCTCTGCCGCCTTGATCGCATCCGGCAGCTGCAGCATCAGGCTGGCGCGGGTCGGCGCCAGTGCGTCCAGCGCGCCGGAAAGAATCAAGGCTTCCAGCACGCGGCGGTTGAGCTTGGTGGAATCGACGCGGCGGCAGAAATCCGCCAGGTCCTTGTAGTTGCCGCCGCGCTTGCGCTCTTCGGCAATCGATTCGCAGGCACCTTGGCCCACGCCCTTGATCGCGCCCAGGCCGTAGCGGATCACCTTCGGCTCGACCGCGACGAACATGAACTCCGACGCATTGACGTCCGGCGGCAGCACGGTCAGCCCGATCGCCTTGGACTCGTCGATGAAGGTCACCGCCTTGTCGGTGTTGTCCATGTCCGACGAGATCGTCGCGGCCATGAACTCGGCGGGGTAGTGCGCCTTCAGCCACGCGGTCTGGTACGAGACCAGCGCGTAGGCGGCGGCGTGCGACTTGTTGAAGCCGTAGCCGGCGAACTTCTCCATCAGGTCGAAGATCTCGTCGGCCTTTTCGCCGGAGAGTCCGTCCTTGGCGGCGCCCTCGCGGAACTTGGCGCGTTCCTTCGCCATTTCCTCGAGTTTCTTCTTGCCCATCGCGCGGCGCAGCAGGTCGGCGCCGCCGAGCGAGTAACCGCCCACGATCTGCGCCATCTGCATCACCTGCTCCTGGTAGACCATGATGCCGTAGGTCTCTTTCAGGATCGGTTCGACGCGCGGGTCGGGGTACTGCACTTCCTCGCGGCCATGCTTGCGCGCGACGAAGCTGGGGATCAGGTCCATCGGGCCGGGGCGGTACAGCGCCACCAGGGCCACGATGTCCTCGAAGCGGTCGGCGCGCGCATCTTTGAGCATGCGCTGCATGCCGGAGGATTCGAGCTGGAACACCGCCACCGTCTTGGCCTGCTGCAGCAGCTTGTAGGTGGCGGCGTCGTCCAGCGGCAGCGCGGCGATGTCCAGCGTTTCGCCGCCTTCCTTCGCGCGGCGCGCGTTGATCGCCTTTACCGCCCAGTCGATGATGGTGAGCGTGCGCAGGCCGAGGAAGTCGAACTTCACCAGGCCGACGGCTTCGACGTCGTCCTTGTCGTACTGTGTCACCACGCCGGCGCCGCCGGCTTCGCAGTAGAGAGGGGCGAATTCGGTGAGCGGCTTCGGCCCGATCACCACGCCGCCGGCGTGCTTGCCGGCGTTGCGGGTGAGGTTTTCCAGGCTCAGCGCCAGGTCGATCAGCGACTTCGCTTCCTCGTCCTGGTCGTACAGGTCGCAGAATTCCTTGACGACGCGGTCGGGTTCTTTCTTGGCTTTTTCCGAACGCCCCAGCGCGCACGACAGCGTGAGGTCGAGCGGGCGCGGCGGAATCAGCTTGGCGATCTTGTCGACCGCGTTGTAGCCCATGCCCAGCACGCGGCCGGAGTCGCGCAGCACCGCCTTCGCGGCCATCGAGCCGTAGGTGATGATCTGGCTGACGTGGTCGCGGCCGTACTTGCGCGCGACGTAGTCGATCACTTCGTCGCGGCGGTCCATGCAGAAGTCGATGTCGAAGTCGGGCATCGACACGCGTTCGGGATTGAGGAATCGCTCGAACAGCAGGTTGAACGGCAGCGGATCCAGGTCGGTGATCTTCAGTACCCAGGCCACCAGCGAGCCCGCGCCGGAGCCGCGTCCCGGACCCACCGGAATGCCGTTCTGCTTACCCCAGTTGATGAAGTCCGCCACGATCAGGAAGTAGCCGGGGAAACCCATCTTGACGATCACGTCCAGCTCGCGGTCGAGCCGGGCGATGTAATCGTCCAGGGTGTAGCCGGGCGCCAGCGGATTGGTGGCGAGGCGCTCCTTCAGGCCTTCGTGCGACAGCTCGCGGATATAGCTGCCCAGGTCGTGGCCTTCCGGCACCGGGAAGTTCGGCAGGTAATAGGTGCCGAAGCTCAGTTCCAGCGTGCAGCGCCTGGCCAGCTCGACGGTGTTTTCCAGCGCCTCCGGGATGTCCGCGAACAGCTCGGCCATCTGCGTGGGCGTCTTCAGGTACTGCTGGTTGCTGTAGTCGCGCGGGCGCTTGGGATCGGCCAGCACGCGGCCCTGGTGGATGCAGACGCGCGCCTCGTGCGATTCGAAGTCGTCCTGGCGCAGGAAGCGCACGTCGTTGCTGGCGATCACCGGCAGATCGAGTTCGGCGGCCAGCGCCAGCGCGGCGGCGTTCCAGGTTTCCTCGCCCTCGCGGCCGCAGCGGGTCAGCTCCAGGTACAGGCGGTCCTGGAACAGCCGTGCGAACGGGCGCAGCCGCGCCGCGGCGGCAGCGACGCCCTGGTTGACCGCGATGCGCGCCACTTCGTGTTCGCGGCCGATCAGGGCGATCAGGCCTTCGGTGGCGGACGGCGTGAGCCAGCCCGCCTCGGCCATCGGTTTGCCGTTGCCCTGGCCTTCGCGCCACACGCGCGAGACCAGGCGCGACAGGTTCAGATAACCGTCGCGGTTCTGGCAGATCAGGGTGACGCGCGAGGGGCGCGGGTCGTCCGGCATCGACAGCCACAGGTCGCTGCCGCCGATCGGCTTGATGCCGGCCGCGCTGCAGGCTTTGTAGAACTTCACCAGCGCGAACATGTTCGTCTCGTCGGTGAGCGCGACGGCGGGGATGCCTTCGCGCACGCAGGCGTCGACCAGCGCTTTGATGCGGATGGTCGAGTCGACCAGCGAGTATTCGCTGTGCAGGTGGAGGTGGGCGAAGCGGACGGTCATTCTGACTCACGCGGTGAGTTTGGGGAGGCTAGCTGGCGCTTGCGGGCGGGGCAAGATTGACTTCCGCCGAGTTTGTGCGGCGCGGCTTTGCGCCGCGTCCCGGCGTAGGTTGGGGTGAACGCAGTGAACCCCAACGGGGCTGGCGATGCGCTGTCGCGTGTGGGTCTCGCCGTTGGCGAGTATTTCGCCCCGCTGCCGCGGGGCGAGTTACTTCTTCTTTGCGTGCCCAAAGTCAAGTCTATATAAACTTTTCGTGAGCACAAAAAAAGCGGCCATCAGGCCGCTTTATATTGTCTCAGTTTGCAGCGCTTGGCGGACCAGAGAACACCCGGAGGTGTCCTTGTCCCACTAGGAAATTCTTGTAGCAGGCGAGCGTGACATTCCAGGCCTCCCGCGCAACGGCGGGGCCTCTTTCGATGACCTTTCCATTCTCGTCGATAATGGCGAGCGTCGCTTTCCGTCCCTCTCGAGTCTCAGCAGAAAGGCCTTCGAAGCAGACCGCGGTAAGGACAGCCTGAGTCAGGCCGCCGGTTGAGGGGATGCCGATCATGCACGCTCCAGCAAGGGGAAGGGACGGAATACGAGCGCTTCGGCGGACGTCACCGGGGAGGTGCGGTGACATCCACGAGCGCGGTCATGGTGATGACAAGCAGCATTACGGTCGTCGCGAAGTTGGGCAAGGAGAGGCCGTTCTGAATGAGGTCTCCCAGAACCATGGGTGTGCGGCATAGGGGGGGGGAGCGTGGTGGATGAGGCCACAATCGTCGGCACGGCGAGCCACCTGGGCAAGCTCGTTGAGGTGTATGAGTGGACGTGTACACAAGCGATGGCGCGGCGAGGGAGGCGACGACGCGACGCTGTCGGTAGGAGCGTGCTATGGGACAAAGGGCGGTGGCGTTCTGATGAGTGCCACCCGAGTACCACCGGCGGCGTGCGACTGCGCGCTCGTGGAGATTGTCGTCGATCACGATGGATGGGGACGCGTCGCTCTTTCATGAGTTGGAAAATGTGTGACTCCATCGGAAAAAGGTAATCAAGGTGATCATGCTTTTTCGTAGATAGGTTTTTCGCGTGAGATCAATGCGATAAAGGCGGGTCTGAACGGTAATCTTTGAGGTAATTAGAAGGTGATGGATTACCTCCTTAAAAGGTAATCATGCAGATGGGGCTGGCCACGAAAGATCAATCACTTAGAAAGTGATTACCTTTGGGGTCACCTCGAATTACCTCTTGGAGGTAATCATTGATCTGCGTGGAATCAATGGTTTGAGCGCCAAAAAGCGGCGGATTACCTCGATTACCTGTTTCCGGTGCAGCCAGGGTCCCCACGGGAAAGCGTTGCGACGGATGGCCTAGAAAGCCTCGCCGAAGCAGGGCAGAAGGCGGCCGCTGCGGGATCCTCGGGTTGTCGGAACTCCCCTCGACGCGGATCGTTTTCGTTGGCACGTGCCTAACCTGCGCATTCACCGTCAGGAATGATCGTGCGGTGGCATCGGCGTCTATCGCGTGCGTCAAAGTGCGTCGCCACGGTCTCGCACTTCATACCCTACATGCCGCAGCAGGCCGGTTCCGGCGGGCTGTGGATAGCTTCGTCGAAATCGACCTCTAAAGGGTGCGCGGGTGCGGCGGGGGTAACCGCGCAGGCCAGGAGCATGTTCTCCTGCGAGCGTCGAAGCGCCCTCCCAACTGCTCTATCCGCGCCCTCCTGACGCGCCGCTTCGAGTCTGATGCTCAGCGGGGCGTGGGCCTTGTCTGCACGGAGCTTCATTTCGGGGGCGGTGCCACGAACCCCATCGTGGACGCGCTATGGCTCCGCAAGAATGGAGGCGGCTGCGCGATTCGACGATGAGCGTTCTCGTACTGGAAATGACACCACTGGAGGTTGTGGTGTCCGTCGGAAGATGGATGACCTAGTGGCTACCTTGAGGCAAGGCGTTGTCTGTCATGTCGTCCGCGAGAATCGGGCTGGTGATGTCGCCGCCGCCCCGAAGCGTTGACGGCCTTCTTCTCCTGGCATTAGTGGAGAATCGGTGTCTCGTGGCGGCGATGGTAGTCGTCGATGCTGGTCAGAATTCGCTGGCGAACTGCACTTTCGCAGTCGACTGTTCCAAGGCTGCAGAGGAAGCGGTTTGCGACAAACGTCACTTCCCCGTCGTCGTCTTCAAGACTCGCCGACCAGCTCACGGCGTCCCTCTTTCGGCGGTAGATGGCGATGTAGATCAAGCCTCGGTATGAGCCTTGAATGCCTGTCATGATCGAGATCTCCAGCGACTGAAGCAAAGGCGAGTCAGGCATACCAATCGTTGACCATACACGTGACAGGTGGCCTATAAGCACCAAGGCCTTCCTTGGTGTAGTCCTATCGACATGTGTAGCGCGTTAATTCCAGTGGGCACTCAGCTTTTGCGGGTGCCAGATAACCGTTCTAGAACGCCGAACTGATCAAGCGGGTGACGACCGCTTTCGGCGGATGATCCGCCTTCGCTTATATCTTGCGATGCCAGTATGTCCGATAGGCGAAGAAGTGCTTGCTTCGCTGCAAAGCTGATCGGCTGCCCGGCCGCCGCCGCCTCCAGGGCCGGTGCTGCCACTTTTTCACACCAATCAATCAGTGGATTGCCATTCATAGAGGCCTCCATCCGTCGTGACTCGGGGGCGAGTCGGCTAACGACCTGGACACCCGAGTATCATAAAAGATGGCGCATGACAGGCCGGTCAAGTGCAGACATCGGCCGGAAGAACTATGACAATTCGGTTGGGTGGCATTGAGTAGAAATGAGTCGCCGTCGCGACGTCCTTACCCTTGAAGCGCCTTCAGCCGAACGAGACCTTCTTTTGTTCCTATTCGCGACGCGACTTCACGACGCGCGCGGGCTCTAAGGTTGACCGGCGCCATGGCGATTGATACAGGCGAATTGCCTGCCGCATCCATCCTGTGTGCTTTTGGCGCATCCTGGCCAACTCTTCAATCGATGGCGCGTGACGGTATGCGCCCCGTCGGAAAGGGCGGAAGAAGTAGGTGAATCTCGCAAATGTGCCCAGAATCATCGATGGCTGCCTCGTTTGATCCGCTTCGCGGCGTCTATCACTGCAGCGAGCTTTTGCCTTCGAGACATCACCGGCAAAGGTTTCAAAGGAGGTGTCTTGGTCAGATGATCGAACAGATCACCCAGGTGTGTGACCCATTTGCCAAGCAGTGACATGGGACGATGGGCGGTGCGTGAAATATGAGTGGTCATGGCGGTCGCCTCAATGGATGAACCTCTACAAGTCGAAACAGCAGTCGGAGTCAGGTAGTGGGCCGATGCGTGATGAAACTGGTAGTGAGGCTGGCCCCACCACCAGTTCCTGGTGGTTACTTCTTGGCGGGTACGTTCACCGCATCGATGGCATGGATGATGCCGTTGCTTGAGGTGATGTCTCGCCCAGTGATGGTCGCACCACCGATGCGGAGCTTATCGCCGTCTTTCGTGATCGCTGCCGTCTGGCCTTGCATCATCTTCGGTGTGGTCAGTTTCTCGACGTCGGTAGACGATACCCTTCCAGGTAGTACGTGGTACTTCAGCACGGAGATAAGCTCCGCCTTGTTCTCTGGCTTTAGCCAGTTCTCCAGGGTGCCTTCCGGCAGCTTCTTGAACGCCGCATCCGTTGGCGCAAAAAAGGTATAGGGGCCTGATTCCTTCAGGGTCTGGGTGAGTTCCGCAGCTTCGAGAGCTTTGCCCAGCGTATGGAAGGATCCATTTGCGGCAGCTGTCTCGACGATGTTCTTGCCAGGGGCTTGAGCGGTATTGAAGTCAGGGTTGGACATACATGTGCCTTGAGTGGTGATCCGAGTGGCGGATCTGGAGCGGCCGAAACCGCAACTCCGATAAGGATCGGAGAAGTACTCAGGTGGCGTTAGGGATAGGACCGCGTGACTGAGGCGCCTGCCAAGGAGGAGGCTGTCTACCTGGCGCCAACGCAGCATGCTCCTGTCGTTGTTAGGTGGGGGTAACGCGAGGGGCGAGGCAGACGTGATATCTGACGCGATCGCCTTGCATGCCTGTCGAAGCCCGGGCGCAAGGGGCTTGACGACACGTTACGGCGGCGTAACGAAAGAAAGCGCATGTTGAAGACGCGCCACGGCTCAGGCTGTCATGCCTCCGGCACCTCAGACTGCCCGGGATTTTTCTTCCAAGGTCTCTGAGCCTCCTCCGCCCTGATCGGAGTTGTGGCTGATGCATGCGCACGCCCTGCAGGACGCAGGTCCGCACTCGAGGCCTTTCCATGTACATCCTCAATCAACTTAATTTGCTCTACTTTTACCCTCACAAGATGCACTTCTCGCCGATCATGGACGTTGCGAATAATGATCGCCGCACACAGCGATTTTCGGGCCATTCAGTGTGGACGGCACCCTTCCCGGCGACACCTCTGCCGCCGCGCCAACAAGATGGCGGCGCACCCAAGCTCGACCAGTTGGCATCGGCCAGGGCCCGAGATCGTATCGATTCGGATCGCATGGACGACGATGGAGCACCCAGTACAACCCGTGGCTCATCGTGATCGATGGGCGCCCGCGTCGCTATACGATGGTTGATCTTTGCGCCCGTGTCTGTCGAGAGACCCTGGGTGCAGGGATGATCACTGTCGAAGGAAGTCGTCATGACCAATGTATCTGGCAAAACTACGAATGGCTTTACGTACGACGGCGAATACGAGCTCACCCACTCGGATCGTGTCAGGTGGAGCGCCACCTACCGGCGTGATGGAATCTTCTTTGGCATGCGACATGGTGGCATCAATGAACTTCTAGGGATATCGCTTAGCGAGCTTCGAGAAGCCGTTATGGACGACATTGAGCTTGTCTGGGAACGATCCAGCTAGGCGAAGCACAAAGCCACGCGGTGCGTCGATTGTACGATCCTACCCATCGAACGTTATTGACTCTCCTCAGCGGTTAATGTGGACGTTCGCGTCCTCAGCTGCATGGGCTGGCCGAATGAGTGTGGTTTATAGCGAGGCACTCAGCGCCCCTTAAAGAACCACGTATCTGTCAACGTGGTCTGAGCGATGCCTCACCCTGGGCGGTCGATGCAGTCGTCGGGCTCGACGCATCGGATAATCGCAACGACCGGGAGGGCGCGATGGCCCGAGGCCATGACCCGATTCATTTGAATCGATGTAAGGAAGAGCGTGTGCGTGCGCCAGCGCACCGACAGGCGACCACTTCGACGGCAACGTAAGTCACTGCCATTCACTCGCCACTGGCAAGCGAGGTGACGTCGTGAACACCATTACCCTATTCATCGTTGCCGTCTTGACCGCCATGGGCGGCCTGTTCATGTATCGCGGCAATGTGGGCATGGCTATTGGTTTCTGGGGCTTCGCCGCAATCGTTTCGCAATCGCTAAAGATGGCCAACACTTGGGAGAAGTTTGTCGTTCTGCGAGCAGGAAAACTACTGGGGGTGCGTGGGCCTGGCTTATTCCTAATCATCCCAGTGATCGATCGGGTGGTAGCGGTCATTGATGAGCGCATCCAGACGACGGCCTTCAACGCTGAGCAGGCGCTCACGCGCGACACGGTACCTGTAAACGTGGATGCCATCATCTTCTGGCACGTGCATGACGCCAGAAAAGCCGCGTTAGCCATTACGGATTATCAGAAGGCCATCGCCCGTGTGGCTCAAACGTCACTGCGCGAGATGATTGGTTCATCGATGCTGGCATCACTGCTTTCGGACCGCCAATCCGCCGATCTGGCGCTATGCACTGAAATCGGGAACAAGACCACCGAATGGGGGGTGACGGTGCGCTCAGTGGAAATACGCGACGTAGCTATTCCTGTGGCGCTGCAAGACGCTATGTCGAGGCAGGCTCAAGCCGAACGAGAGAAGCAGGCTCGCATTATCCTTGGGTCAGCCGAGGCCGAGATTGCGAGCAAGTTCGTCAGCGCGGCGAAGGTCTATTCCGATCAGCCGACGGCACTCCAGTTGCGCGCTATGAATATCATCTATGAGACGACTAAGGAGCGCGGTACCACCATCCTCATTCCTAGTTCAATGGTCGATAGCATGAACCCGGTATCAGCGCTCGCATGGGCGCTAGGCGCGCGTGGCGCAACCGTACATGTGGATGAGAGCCATGGCGACGCCGGCGAATCGACTTTAATCCATGGCCCTGCCGGCACCGGGACCGAAGATAACCGTAGCCCTGTTAAGGCGGCGGAGTGGAGCTTGGCCCATGCGTTGAATGACCTCGTGTCAGAGGGTGGCCATGCGCTTGCTTCTGATGATGAAGTAACACCGTCCACGCCAAGCCAGATGCCCACTAAACAAGGATAGCGACTTCTTCCAAGCGGCCCTGATATGCACGGTACGTATGGCTGGCAAGCAGCCTGCTTCGGCGCCCAGCTTGCCATAGCGACAATGACTGGAAGACGCTCTGTCTTTCGCCGGCCAACGTATCTCGCAACCACACACCGTGCCTAGCCAAAGCATTACTTTCGGGGTGTGCTGCGCGACGATGCTGGCCAACAAAGTTCAGCTCGGCATACTAGCCTGGGCAAGCTAACCAACGTGTTCACGGCGAGGGCAGATCGAATGATGTGCGCAGCCTGGTCAGGCCGCCATTTGAGCTGCTCGGCACACTCGATGATCCCAGGTCGATCGGCATGAAGAACCACGGGGCAGGCATTACACGAAAGCGGATCGGCGCCCAGGCTGCTACGCACGCGGAGGTTTGGGAATCGATGCCTTAAGCCAGCATCGCAGTTAGTGAGCCAAGCCTGTAAGGCGGCAAGGCTACCTATCAGCATCTCACCCGGAGAGGTTGCAACCATGTCTGATATTGCAGGGGTGACGAGCGACGGTTTCGACTACACAGCCATGTATGTCGCAGCTGTCTTGAACAGCGTTGTCTGGGCGGCGACGTTTCGCCTTGACGGTGACTATAGGGGGGCACGGCATGGGAGAGTCTTCGACGTCTCTGAACTGTCGATAGCTGATCTGCAGCAGGTCATCAAGGACAGCATTGAGTGTGCCTGGGTCAGCAAGGCTTGATGCAGTAGCTATCGACGCACTTTTCATCGCTTGCACGGCGTGCCTGAGCTGCCTAGTTGCGTACTTTCAAGCGCTAGCTCTAAGCGGCTTCCCGGGGTGGGCATGGCATTGCCGCCTTTGTTCGGCGATCACATCATCGCCTGGCGTCGTGCCATTTATAGAGCGAGACTTACTGGTCAGCCCCATGAGTGCTATCCGCGAGAAGTAGATGGGGGCTATGACTTGTCGTCAGTGTCATGCCAGCTGACCGTAACGGAATGCCCGTGCCTATTGAAAATGAATAAAGTGACGCACAAAGCCAAGGATCCGAAGAAGATGAACTGGGCGACACCAGCGGTGGCGCCGGCGATGCCGGTGAAGCCAAGGGTTCCGGATACCAGTGCAACAGCAAAGAATATGAGTGCGTAGTAAAGCACGATGACAACTCTTGCAGTAGATAAGGCGTCTCAGCGCAGGCGTAGAGCCGGCTTTTGATGGCACTGGCAACGCCATACAGCATCTCTCCGGTGGGCGCCTTGACAATCGCAATGATCGCAGGCCGGAAGGAAAGTCCCTTTTCCTCCCGACGCGGGAACAGTAAGCGCGCCGAGAGCTTCGCATCGGTGCGCCAGCGCACATCAGAGTGGCAATGTGCGGCTTCGAACATTGAGAAGAGGGGCGTCGTAACGACAGACAGGATAGAGGCAAAGATCGCGATCAGCAGAGCCATGTGGATTTCAGTCATTCGCGATCGGTGCGGCATCGCTAAGAGTGGCACGATCGCAGACTGGCTCCCACATGCAAGGTACGCTAGCGCACCGACATTATCGCCGCGGCGCCGCAGAGTACGGCCCTTGGGTGAGCCAGCCTGTGCTGGCGCTCAAGTTGGTTCGTCGATCGAATCCGCCGAGGACAGCTATGACGATCTCCAAAGAAGCTGGTTTCACTGGCCTGGAGAAGCGTTTTGATACCCTTCTTGACCAGAACCAGCGCATCATGCAAGAGAACGAGCTACTGAGGCGTGAGTTGTTACAGCATCCGTCCGGTGCCTTGCAGATTCGATCCGTGGAACGCTCTTTGGGGCGAGCTTATCGGCAAATCGATTCCATAGAATCACATGGGATTGTCAGTCGCCGGTGAGCTGCCTTGGAAAGGCCTCAGCAAATGAGGCAAAGCTTACGCTTGGTTGTCATGGATCGTTCTGCGCTCTTTGTCATCCTTGCTGCGGCTCGCTGATTGCATCGCATGCCGAAGCGCGGCGTGATATCTGGAGGTTGCGATCGTTTGAGGCGGCCATGATCGGTGTCATGCCCCCCTGGCCTTTGCTGCCTGGCGCGCCGCCTACCGCCATGACGTTTGCGGGATCACTGCGCGCCCACTATTGAGTAGCGCCACGATCTGCCTGTGCACGAGAAGTTGATTCCGTAGCATCACTTACATCGCTATCGGAGGAGGGAGAAGGCGGTCGTACTCCTTCTTGACCACGGCATAGCATTCACAGGTTCGCCGCTCCAGTTTTTCGCGATCGAGCACCGTGATATGGCCGCGCTGATACTGGATCAGCCCAGCTTGCTGCAGGTTGCCAGCGGCCTCCGTGACACCTTCACGACGAACGCCCAGCATATTGGCAATCAGTTCCTGCGTCATCACCAGCTCTTTGGAGTGCAGTCGGTCTAGACTCAGAAGGAGCCATCGGCACAGCTGTTGATCCAGGGAGTGATGGCGATTGCATACTGCCGTCTGCGCCATCTGCGTTATAAGGGCCTGGGTGTAGCGAAGCAGGAGATGCATGACAGCACCGGCTCGACTGAATTCCTGCAGCATGAGAGCAGCCTTAAGCCGATATCCCTGACCAGCGCTTTGTACTAAGGCGCGACTCGGTGTCGACTCCCCTCCCATGAAGAGCGAAATGCCGACAATGCCCTCGTTGCCGACGACAGCAATCTCCGCCGAGGCTCCGTCTTCCATCACGTATAGCAACGACACAATCGAGGTGGTTGGAAAGTACACATGAGTCAATCGGCTACCAGATTCATAGAGCACTTTGCCGAGTGGCATTTCCACCGCCTCAAGATGCGGCAGCCAATGCGCCAATTCTGCTTCTGGTAATGCGGCGAGTAGCCGATTCTGTCGCGGGTCATTAGCCGAGGGCATAGGTTCCTCCACTGCGGTTCGGCAGTGCGATTTTAGGTCCCGGGCAGGGCTCTAGAAAACTGTCACAAGGGAGTCTTGTCCACGATCGCGGCTTAGAAAGTGAAAATCTTGTTTAGGGGCGGCGAGCGGAAATCTCCGCTTAGCACCTGCGTCATTTGGCGCAGGTGCTAGCACGGTGATGTCGATACGGTTGGGCGCCCCCACTCCCGGACCACAGGCCGATCGCCAAGGGTGGGGGCTGCGCAGGGGGCATGCCCTTGCGGCGCATGCTGGCCAGAAGGCCAGCTCCGCCCAGTTGCTACTGGCAGGCCTGCATGCATGTCTTGGTCATCAGTTCCTCGCTTGGCTGGCGCGGCATCAGCGTCATTTGTAGCGCGTTGCTGGCCGTAGATCCTCCGATCTTCAATAAGCACTATCAGGTGTCTACGGAATCGGGGGCGTACCAGTCCTTCAACTGATGGGGCGTGAACCGGCGTGGAAGAATGGAAGTTGATTTCCTAACGCGCAGGTCGCAGATTGATTCCGCGAGTTGTCTTTGATTCACCGGTTGCGCTGATGCTCCTGGTGGAGTGCTACGATCATCAGGCGATCAACTACCAGGGGTGGCTGCCCATGAACCGAGACGACCCAGATAAGGTGCGAGCGGAGATTGGAAGGCTAATGGATAACGCCGAGTACGCGGCACTGGTCACCGAATGCAGTTCGCTACGTATCGCATTGGATTTTGCGTGCCAAGAACTTGCAGCGTTGATGCATCGCGCCGACACGCGGGGTGAATATACGCGCAGGCAGTTGGTTAGTTTGAGTACAGAGGCTGCCCTGCGGCAGGGTCTTAGGCTCTTGCATAAGTGATTCAGTGAATACGCCTTCGTGTTGAAGGGGTATGAATGGCGTCATTGCCGACCGAGCCTGCTGTCATGCCGGTTCCTGGCTTCGAGCGATCTTGCTCCGGCTACGGGTTGAACTCAGAAGTTAGGTTCGGATGGCGGCATATGCTTGCCCATACGTCGTCATTGAGGGGTAGCGAGTTGCACCGAAGGTGTGAGGCGCAACTTTCATAGACAGTTTCGTTCAGCGGCCGTGACTTGGGTCATAGTCCAGCTTACTGGGCGACGCTATGAACGGCGTTATTCGTCGCGAGATGATTGGAGACTGGGAGCTATCTCTTACTGAGATCAGGCATTCCACCAGTCCGAGAGTTACTACATATCGATTTGGCGCTCGTATGTCCCTTGGTGGCGGTCGCTTCAACAGCGAGATCGGCGATCACGCGCGCGGGTTTCTGTCCAAAGCGGAGGCGTGGGCTGCTGGCAAGGCATTCATTGGACAGGGTGAGGTCTCGCGATAGGTATCGATGGATACCGCTTTACGCTACCGATAGGCAGGTGTGCGGTAACTGAGGCTTCGATCGCTATGCGCGTTTGAAGCGGCGTTTGCCATCAGGGGCCTCGAAACCGCCGTCGATGACATTAAGCACGGTGCCGTCCGAGAGCTGGTATCCGACGGGACCTTCTTCCATGGCATCCGGATCGGCAACGGTTCCGACGCGAATCATCAGTGTGAGCGACCAAGCGACGTCCCGAAGCCCCCACTCATCAATGATCTCGATCGAGCTGGCCCTAGTAGGCATGAAGTAACTCCGGAGGCCAGTGAGGTTGATGGCGTGCAGTTGCGCCTTATCCACTATGTCTTGAATTGATGACTCATGTCGGCCAGGTGCTCGATTGCTGTCTAGCTGGTCCACATGCCTCGCGGATGGTCGCGATAAATGCTGCCTGCCTCAGGCGAGCAGCGGTTGCACATGGAAGGGGGGGCTGAGATGACGTTTCAGTCGCTGTCATTCGAAGCAAGCAGCCTGTGCGCGAACTCGCTAGCGTACGCTGAGAGTGCCTGGCGATCGGCCTCGCGCCCAGTATTCAAGCACCAAAGGGCGAAGGCGCCGGACTGCACCTCCACCTTGAATACGATGACACCGGCACGCCGCTGCTGATCTAGAACCTTGGTGGCAGCTATCTCCCAATGGTCGAACGTCGCGTGCCAACTGCGCTGGGGAACAAGCAGGCGGAATGCGTCGTAGTCGTCGCTGGTGAACCAGGGGATGCCGACCGGGTGGCGCAGGGGCATTTCGTTCATGGGCTACTCCGGCGGCGAACGCCTCCGACATGACATGCGCCCACATAGGCCGAGGTCTCGAAGAGTCCACCCCCTCATCACTTGAGGCCGCACAGACGCTCACACTACGAGCCTACATGTGAGCTTCGCGTGCTCGACAGCTAAGCCTGGGCAAGCTCTGTATGATCCCCTGGGCATCTGCTTGGCGTTCGAGATAGTGCGAAATCGAGACAAAAGCATGTGGTGTCGAGTGGTCAGCCCCGCCACGCTCACTTTTGATGACTACGTCCCCTTAGTTGCGTCATATCGCGTCGCGCGTCGCACAGGTTAAGGGGCATCGTAGGCGTCGTAGGGCCTTCCGCCCTCGGTGGGCAGCTTCGTCGAAATCGACCTCCAAAGGGTGCGCGGGTGCGGCGGGGGTAACCGCGCATCTCAGGGGGGCATGCTGGCGCTCGCGCGGGGGTATCTGCTAGATGGCTGGACATCGGCCAAGACACGATGGGGTTTCTTGTATGAGATCGACGGCAAGCAAGAGCCGTGGCCGCCCCGCTTAATGAGCCCCTCCGATCTGGGGCGGCTGTTGAAGCCGTTCGTGTTCCTCGACATCTCTAGTGCAAGCGGCGTGACGCTGCGGCTGATGAAAGAGATGCCACTGCCACGGTCTTTACCGAAGGGCGCATGCACTTCAACGAACCGGCTAGTGGCACGGGCGCGATCGACTACGGCGGCGTCGAATGGATGCGCGCCGACGTGTGGCACGGTAAGGAAATGACGCCAGACGACGTGCCGCGCATCCGGGGCTTCCAGCTTTGGCTGTCTTTGTCTGCCGAGCTGGAAAACGGCGAGCCCGTCAGTCGCTATATCGAGGCGAAGGACATGCCTCAGGCTGGGCCTGCGTATGTGATCGTCGGACAGCACGACGGTGTACAAAGCCCCGTGCCCGCACCGGAAGGCATCAATTGCCTGCTCGTCGCTCTGCCCGCTGGCGAGCAGAATCGCCCACAGGCCATGCCGTGGGCTGGCTATCACTGGCTAAGGGATTGCTGATGGCCGATGGGCGCGTCGACGCAGGCGTGATGGTGGTGTCCGAGCCGGGCATCGCGCCGATCGCGGTTGAGGCCGTGGGTGAGAGCGATGCGGTACTCATTCCATCAAGGGGTACTTGGTGAGGTAGTGTGTGCGAGGGGAGGTAGGGCCGGCTCCGAATCCCCGCACGTCACCGGGAGGGGGAGCATGGATCGAACGACTGCGCTTGTGCTGCTGGCGGCCATCTTGAACGACATTACCCTTCCGGATGGGAGGGCCGCGACCGACGCATTCCTCGGCCTGCGTGAAGTCGACGCTAAAGTTAGGGAGGTCCGGCATGTCATCGAAGGCGTGGATGGGTTGCCACCCAACATGCTGGCTCAGTTCGACAACGACCCTAACTTCGAAATATCGAGTCGGCGGGTGCGGCTTGAGGCACTGGCCACCCACATCAAAAGCGCGCAACGATTTCTGAACGCGGCGCCCGCTGTGCCGGCCAAGAAGCAAATCATCGCGCCGCCCGATGTGTCCAAGCTGACCGTCACGGTCCCGTTACTCAAAGAGTCGGTCGAACGTCGATGGCGCGAAGCGCAGAAGTGCGTGCACATCGGTTGCTTCACCTCGGGCATCAT
Organism: Dyella sp. LX-66; assembly: GCF_018599165.1. Classification (NCBI taxonomy): domain Bacteria; kingdom Pseudomonadati; phylum Pseudomonadota; class Gammaproteobacteria; order Lysobacterales; family Rhodanobacteraceae; genus Dyella; species Dyella sp. LX-66. The sequence continues at coordinate 7,416 of NZ_JAHFVJ010000018.1, read as the reverse complement.
CATGATGGGCAGCGTGCTTGAAGCGCTTCTGCTTGCGCGCTTTCTGTTGCACCCGTCCGTGGCCTATCAGTCGGCGAAAGCCCCTAAGGATAAGGGCGGCAAATCACCGGCCATCCAGGACTGGACGTTGAATGCTTTGGTGGACGTAGCCGTGGATGTGGGCTGGCTCAAGAGTGATCGCGGGAAGTTCAGTCATGCCTTGCGGGAGTCCAGGAATGCTGTGCATCCCTGGGTAGAGGTGTCGATGCAGGCGAATTTTGATGAGGCAACGTGCCGCACCTCTTGGGAAGTCTTGCGCGCGTCGGTCGATGATCTCATTCGTTCGGTGTAAGGCGTACGCGGGCAAAGCAGAGCCACAGCATGAAGCGAAGTGCGCGTCTTAGTATTGTTCCAACACGACGCTCAAAGCCAAACCAAAACCCTGTAATGCTTAGCGTTGCTCAAGCCTCTAGCATCTCCCCTTCGGGGAGTTCAGCCAGAAACGCATTGAAGCCCTGCCGGTCCTCTTTGTTCGATAGCATTGGAAGCAGGCGGCGCAGGTTCTCTTGAGTCAACAGCCGCCGTCCAAGCGCGATGACTTCCGCGGCCTGAGCCAAGGTTGGTTCAATGCTCTCGTTCCATTTAGCGAGGTCCCGTAGCGTCTTCTCCTTCGCGCCATCAACGTCCAGCGCCTTCACGGTGGCCAGGTTGGCCATGCCGAGCACCAGCAGCCGACGCAGGTCGTTTTCCTTGTATAGGGTTGCCACGCCGTCCAGTTGGCCGACGACTTCCTCGATGTAGTTGTCGCCTGGCTGGATGCGCTGGCCCACGGCGCGCATGTGATCCAGGTCTTCCGCTGTCGCGACCCGCGATCGGGTGAGGGCGCCGCTGCGACGTCGCACCAGGCCGTCGACGATAGCAATGACCGTAGTAGGTGGCCCTTTCACAGGGTCGCGCAGGCGACCGGCATATTTGTTGATCCACCTGGCTCCGCAGGTCCCATCCATGAGCGCGGCAATACGTTCTTCGATCGCAGGAATGCGGTGTTGGAGAGCGACTAGGGTTTCCCGGCGTTCCTTATTCCGCAGGTCTCGATCAAACGCCTTGGACAGACGCTCGAAGACGACGTCGAAATGCCTCTTGCCGCAGTCCTTCCCGATGTTGGTCTCGCGCCCGTCGCTGGTGGCGACTAGGTATCCCTTTCCGTGGGACCTGTGGCAACTAGAGAGACCGCAAGGAAGGAACGGGAAAAGAGCATAACTGCCGATGATGCGTTCGAGTTTGACCTTCCGCGGGTTGAGGTCGGTGACGAAGCCTGGCCGGGACAGCACGTCATCCCATGACTCTAGGCGCACCAGCCCTTTGTCGGTGGTGAGGGTAATCATCTGTTGTTCCCCGTGTTTGTCCGGACAGCCTAGGGGCCACTGCTACTTTGTTGCGATCGCGATCCAAACTTTGTGCGTAACCAGAACAGGGCCTCATCAAGATTCAAATTAGAGCTCGCATAGCTCTGCCGTAGCAGGTTCGGCGAAAGCAATCCGTCCCATTTTTGGCGAACGAGATTGCCTGCTTTCGCGAGCAACTCGTCCACAGGAACGGCCGGCTTCGTGGCGATCAGCGCAAGCAACCCTTTTATCTCTTCGATACTACGGCCAGCACGTTGGATCTCGACTCCCAATTGGCCTGTGAATGCCTGCACCCCATGCAGCATCAGAAGACAAGCGATGGCCTCGTTGATCGCATCGCCCAGCCAAGTCAATAAGATCGCATGGCTTCCCTGATCCAGCAGCAAGCGCTCGTCCAAGGCCAATGTGGCGAACGCTTCGCGCCCCTCTCTCAAGAAACGTCGCGCCGTAGGGTCGAGAAAGGGCGGCTCGTCTTGCTTGAGATATATATCGCGCATGCGCTGCCGCACGCGAGTATGTACACGCCCGCCACCTCCATTGAAAAGCGGCGGCGCGCCGCCCTTGGCGGGGGCGACATGGATTGTCTTATGTTCTTCGTCGATGCCTTCAATTAGCCAAGTGCGCCCCCCAAATACAATTCGCTGGCCGGGTGTCATTATTTGCGAGACGGGCAGTGTCCCTAATGTTTTGCCACCCGAGATGATGCGGAACTCCTCATCGCTGGTGAACGCCGCATAGAAGGAATAGTGATTGACGATCTTGTCGCCAATGGGGCCATGGAGCAGTAGGCCTGAGTGATCCTGCGTCAGAATCTTGCTTTCTCCGAGGGCACGTAGCAGTTCGGCAAAGGCGTCTTTGGAAATTTGCTCGAACGGACCGGGCGGCGTGCAAAGGAGGCGGAACAGCTGGGCGGCTTGAAGGCCGCCATACTGCGCGATGGAAGATAAGAGTTGCTGCACGAGCGTGGAATAATGCGTCCCATGGACAGCGGGCGGCTCGAACCAGTTTTCCAGCAAAAGCGTGATGACGGCCGAGGTTTGCACGGTATCTAGTCGAAGCTGCGCTTTTAAGCTAGCTCCCCCGTCTAAGGCATCCTCAATGACATAGCTGCGCAAAATTGCGGGCTCACCCTCGCGTCGGCCAGAGCGTCCGAGTCTTTGTCGGAGGCTCGCAACGGAAGGTGGCGTACCGATTTGCACTACGCTTTTGACCGCACCAATATCAATGCCCAATTCCAAGGTGCTTGTACAAATGGCAGTTGCCGCGCGGTCACGCTGTTTCAGTGCAGTCTCGGTTTCGTAGCGGATTTCCTTCGATAGATTGCCGTGATGCGGCCAAAATTCGCTGGGGACTTTGGCCTGCTCACACAATTCATTTAAAAGATGTGTGTAGCGCTCGACCTCTCGGCGACTATTTGGGAAGATGAGGTTATTAGAGCCACGCAAAGCCTTGAATATATGCTGAGCAATCGCTAGTGGTGCACGTTCCGTTTCCGGATCGTTCTTGCCGCTCATTCCGTTGACTGCAGCGAGCTCTTCATAACCTTTAACCAAGATCAGCAATTGCCCTTCGGTTGATGCATCGACCATGGCCACGGCATGGCCGGGCCGCAGAAATTGGGCCGCCAAGCTCATGTCGCCCAATGTCGCAGAAAGGCCAATACGAGGCACCGTGTGCCCCAGTGCCACTTCAATGCGGTGCATCAGTGCCTGCAGCTGCTTCCCGCGTTCAGTGCCGATGAAAGCGTGAAGTTCATCAATGACGAAGAAGGTCATCTGCTTGAATAGGGCGGCGATGCCCGTGCCACGATTGCACAACGTGGCCTCTAGAGACTCCGGCGTGATCAAGAGCACGCCAGTGGGTTTTTGTACAAACTTCCGCTTGGCGGTTGAGGTGATATCCCCGTGCCATGGCCAGACGGGCACTTCCAAGTTCTCGCAAAGGCGGCCCAGGCGTTCAAACTGGTCGTTGATCAGCGCTTTCAGCGGGCTGATATACACGATCAAGCCATCGTCTGGTCGGCCGAGCAGATGGGTCAGGGCAGGAAGGAAGGCAGCTTCAGTTTTTCCTGAGGCGGTACTGGCTGCCAAGATGACGTCTTGATTGCCTGGAAGGATCAACGGAATGGCCTGTTCCTGAACGTCACGAAGCGCGCCCCAACCTTCAGCCCACAGATAACGCTGTATCCTCGGATCGAGCTGCAGGAAAGCTTGGGAGGCTGCCATCAGAGTCTGAAGGAAGCCAGTTCGTCTTCCGGATCCACGGCCATATCACTCTTGCCGCCTTCATCAATTTCCACTTGTATCTCGCCGATCAGACTTCTCCAGTCGGTGCCGGGATTCTGTTCCAGGATGGCCAAGAGATTGATGAAAGAGGTAATCGTCGTGCGTGGCGTGCGGAAGAAGCTGTCGCCGATACGATTGGCGCAGTGCTCCATGAAGGTCGCGATCGCCTGGTCGGGAAGTAGATACCGGGCGGCGTCTCCGGTAGCGTATACGTGGCGTATCTTCCCAAGAAGCAGGTAGAAGTCTTCCACCGTCAAGCTCGAAAGGCGCAGCACGGGGCCCGAGAAGTCGACAAGCTCATTGGTCGCGAAAGCGTTTTGAGCAAGCCTGCTTTGGAGCGCCGAGTAACTGTAAATCCCTCGACGCGTATCCATCAGGAACTCCGGCGTGCCGCCTAATACGAACCCTAGGCCTACGGCTGTGCCCTGCAAAGAGTCGTTGAGCATACGCAGAATTTGCTCGTAGTTGGAACTGCGTGCTTGCGAATTCGGAAGTTTGTAAAGATTGACCATTTCATCCAGGCACACGAACAACCCGGCATATCCGGCCAAGCGCACGAACCTGGCCATAAGCTTTAGTTGGTCGTAGACCGATGCGTCATCGACGATCGTACGAACACCTAATGCCGTGCGCGCGTCGGTCCGAGTTACGAATTCGCCCCGCATCCAGCGGGCGGCGCCTGATTTTAGCTGCTCGTTTCCTTCCTCAACGCCACGGCAATAGGCCGCGATGACATCGGCAAAGTCATAGCCGTTGACGAGTTCGGTCAGCTGCTCCAGCTTTGACCGAATGACATTCTCGGTCGGCAGGTTCTGCGCTTTGGCTTCGGACTTGGCGGTGGCGATGAACTTCTCAACGACGCCGGACAAGGCGCCGCCCTCCGGTTTGGTTCGAGTGGCTAAGTTGCGCATGAGCTCGGCATAAAGCGATCGCGCCTGCCCACCAGACGCATGCAGGCGTCGATCGGGATTGAGGTCGGCGTTCGCCACGACAAGCTTGCGCTCCATCGCAATGGCGCGGATCAGGTTCAGAAAGAAGGTCTTGCCTGCACCGTACTCGCCGATGACGAAGCGAAATGATGAGCCATCATCGGCAACGCGGTCGATGTCCGCGACCATCGCTTCGATCTCCCGCCCTCGGGCGACCTGAATCAAGTGTTGTCCCGCGCGGGGCACTACGCCGGCACGCAGAGATTGGATAACGGCGTCGCGATCCTTCGGGCGAATGGCAGCGTTCATGCTTCGATCTTCTCAAGTAGTTTGGTGTTCACGGAAATGGGGTCTTCGCCTTCGAACAATGGCTCGTCGAATGCCTCGAAAGCAGCCTCATTGATCTGTTCCATTGCACCGTCGAGCATCAAGCTCAAGTCGGAAGCCGCGTCCTCCAGTTCTGCGCGCCTCCACTCGGGTCGTGATAGCAGCAGGCGAAGCAGGGCAGAGTGATCTTCGTCCAAGCCCAGCGGTTCATCTTTACGGTCTTCAAGATCCGGTTGCGGATCGGATGTCGACGGCGCGGGCGTACAGTCAACCTCCTCAACAAATATCTTAGACAGCAATGCCGAGACTCGTACCGTGTCTTCTTGCAATGCTGCGATGCGCCCAGCATCCAGGCGGAAGCCCTGGTTCTCGGCTCGAGCAGCGGGCACAGGCACGCCGCCGGAACCAGCGCTATGGATATCACTGAAGACGCGCCTGGCTTCTACGCCGAGAGCTTTGTAGACCTTTTCCAGAAACTTCACTTCATCGGGAGAGACAAAGCCATCAGCTTGCGCGAGCGTTGCCATGAAGGCGGCGAGCGTTTCGCGTGCCGAGGTGGGCAAGGGCTCCAACTTCTTTTTCAGCGACGCCAAATTCATTGGCGATGCGGTCAACCATTGAAGATGCGCGTGCAGTCTACGGCGCTCCGCGAGGGTGAGGTGTAACCATCCTTCGATTTCCGCACGTAGATATGCGACCTCTCGGTCATGGAAAACTCCATCGGCCTGTGCCACGGCCGAGGCCAGCTGCAGAGTCAGCGCCGCCGTTTGATATTCGGCACGTGAGCTCATATTCGAATCCGCTTGCGACTGAGCAAACAATACGACCGTGTCCTGCTCGCCAGGGACTCTTGCGCCAGCAAGGATATGCGGCTCCATCCCAATCTCAACACTTTCAAGCGCCCGCGCTAGGCCTTTTATGTGATCCCGATTCATCACTTGATTGGCACCCCCCAATGTGGCCAGGAGTTCTTTCAGAGACAATGAGAGTCGACCTTCGCGCAATTGGGCCTTCAGTACGCTCAATTTTTCCTGAGTGGCATCGGGCCAGAGAGTGATGGGCAGAAGCAAAAGCCCTTCCAGCGCTCCAGCTGCTGCAGGATCCTTTCCGACGAGGCGGCTATAGGGTCCAAGCTCATCCGTGCATTCGTTCGCAATCTCCATCAGCTTCTTGATTGGAGCGGTCAAGGCAGTGACGTCCGGAACATCCCCAAAAGCCATCGTGATGTTGGCGCCGCGCAGTCCCGCCGAGGCGGCCTGGTAGACGAACTTGAGCTTGGTGCGGTTTTTCGGAAGCACCAGTCCTTGGCCAAGGACTTTATGATAGCGCTGAGCGAATAGACGCCCGAACTCACTGTGGCACCGAGTGGCTGCGGTGCGCAGGTAGCATTCTGGACTCAAGCGGACCCAGGCCAGCGCGAGCGGTGCGGAAAGCGGAGCCCGATTGACGGCGGCCTGGCCGAGAGCTAGTCGAAGATACGGTGGTAGCTCATAGGTTTTCGGAAAATCCGGAATAGGCTGTTTGTAGAGTTCACCAGACTTTCCGTCCAACTCGACCCAACTTAAGAGTTCACCGGCGTATCGTTTGAACGATCCGGATTTTTCGCCATAGATCGCAAGCAGTCGTCGGAGCTCGACGATGATGGCTGGCCAATCACTTCGCGCCATCGGGTCAGCGCGAGCGTCCACGATGACTCGACGTTCGAGCCCATAGAAGAACAAGAACACGTATCCGATGTCGCAGTCGGGATCCGATCGCCCTTCCGACAACCAATTCAGATAGGCACGCCGTTCCTCTGGGGAAGCCTCTGCATAGCTGGGCCAATAGCCCATCTGACGTACGCGGTAGTTACCTACGCGCGCTACGGTGTGCTGGCCACTTATCAGGCACGGTTCGATGTCACCATTGAGCGCTTTCAGCCTTCCGCCAACATAGAGCATCCCGCCAGGCAACCATACACCTGCGACTTCGATGCTCTCGCCAGGGAGAACCCAGCGCGCATCGCCGAAACCACTAGGTGCTTTCGGGATGACGTGCGACGGGGCGTGACTTTGGGGCGAGGCAGGAGAGACATAGAACTTGTCTGCATCGACAGGGGGGTCTGTGCGGTCAGAGGCTGTCGTCTTAGGCGGTAGCGGTACCGTATGGCTGGGCGCCGCTGATTGTGACGGTCCCTGACTCATCATCTGGGGCGGGAGGGCACCCTTGGGTTGAGTGGTGGGGCGCACGTGCTTGTGGATAGGTCGTTCCAGCTGATTCGTGGCGATCAGTTCGGCTAGGGTGGGTTCGTGTCGGTAGGAATCGTCGTTCAGGGAAGACTTGGGATTACTCGCCTTTTGGCCCAAATGCTTAATGACTAAATAAGCGACAAGGGCAATGCTGGCCATCACGCCAAGCCCAATCCAGACCCCCTTGGGTACCATGGCGATTAGAATCACTGCCCCGAAGACCAGCCACAGACCGCCTCCAGTTGAACGCTTCGCCATTTGC
>NZ_JAHFVJ010000017.1:0-66788 GCF_018599165.1 Dyella sp. LX-66 | reverse complement strand
CCAGTACATCGAGATCTTCTATAACCGCAAACGCTTGCATAGCAGTCTCGGGTATCAATCTCCGGACAGCTTTGAGCGTACGCTTACGGTGACGATTTAAACCGTCCGAGGAATCGGGGGTAGTCCAGATTCACTTCTTCCACGCCGCCGTGCATACGCCAGCACAAAGCATCGGGATCACTACAGATCACGAGAGACATGCACAGGCCTAAGAAGAAAAGTGAACCTGACCCCATTGTTCATTGGTTCTAAGGCGCCCCGCTACTCACTCGCGCCGCATCACCATCCACCGCCTTGACGAAATCCCCATCCTGAAACAGCTTCCCAACCAGCTTCTGCACCGCCACCGGATAGTTCTGGATAGTCGCTGGAATCGCAATCGCGCCCATAAACGACGACTCCCATTCGTGATGCACCGACAACGTCTTGTCGTAGATCGAGTGCCCATCGCGAACCACCACGAAGCGTGCGCCCAGGTCGGCGGTACCCTTGCTGAAACCGCTGCCGTCCAGCTCGTTGTGGGTCAGCGTGGCGTCGATGCGGGTGGCGGCGTTGTGGTCGAAGCGCCCCGCGGTCGTAAGCTCATTGGTCAGCGCGTCCTGCAGATAAGCGGAGAACGTGTGGTTCGCACCGGTGCCCTCCAGCGAGCTGCCGCGCACCGACAGGCGAGTGTTGGGGACACCGCCCGCCGCCGTTACCTGGCCCACATCCAGTTTGCTCCCTTGGTGTTGGAGCAGCGACTCCGTGTTGGCAATGGGCGGCTTATAAGAAGGCACAGGCACGCTGGCGCATCCGCCAAGCAGCAGGCTGAAAAGCAGCAGGGTGACAAGCGAATATGCTTTCATGGCCATGTCCTCAATTGAACGCGTGCTTGTCGGAAAGCTGCTTGAGCGCGTTCCAGGTGATCTGGTCCACAACCTTGTTGACAGCGTCGTCGGGCTGCATGGCGGTCAACCCCATCGGCGCGGAATGGTTGCCGATGGTCGTGTATATCGCATGCTGGACGATGGCTTCGGTGGTCTGTCCGGCGTGCGTATAGGTGGCGGTGCAGGTGTATCCATCGGTCACGATGCTGCCGGCGAGACCGAAGGTAAGGCCCGTGCCGAATCCCTTGGCGACGGCATTGTCGGTCAAGGCAACGTTATCGATGACGATCTTCAGCACGCCGGCGGATTGACCCGGCGCGGAGGTGGAGACCTTACTGAACAGCCCGAACTCCGACGCCACGGACACGACGCGCGGCTCCAGCTGGCCGGTTGCCTTTACGTTCGCACTGCCCTTGGTGCGGAATTCGAACAAGACCTGGACCGGCTCCGGCGAGGGCACCACCACCATGTCGCTCTTGGATACGGTCGGCAGTTTCGGGTCCACGTACATCTTGGCGGAAAGACAGCCGGAGAGCGTGACACTGGCAAGCACAGCGAACAGCACCGCGCGCACCATGCGCGCACTGGCGAGACGGACAATCATTTATTTTCCCCTGTAGGCACTCAGTAGGAGCGCCCGCCTATATTGCCTCAGGCGCTCATGCGTGGCTATTCATGAGAGGAATAATCAGGGGGAGAAAATGGGGCGCTGCTGCCGATATATCGAGCTCAATCCCGTGTGGGCCCGGCTGACAGAGGACCCTACCCAATGCATCCGACCCAGCGCAGCTGCACATGCCGGGCGGCGTTGCGAACTTGAATATCCGGCCACTCCCCCGGATCATCTCGCGCCAATGGAAACCAGCCCCTTTGCGCGCCCATGAGCGACCAACATACCCGCACCAGCAAATTCCTCAGCTACGTGCTCCGCCACGAACCCCAGTCCATCGGACTCACCCTGGACAGCGAAGGCTGGGCCGATCTCGATGCCTTGATCGACGGCGCCAGCGCGTCCGGACGGCAGCTCGACCGCGCGCTGATTCATGCCGTGGTAGCGGGCAACGATAAGAAGCGCTTTGCCTTGTCCGACGACGGCAAGCGCATCCGCGCCGTGCAGGGGCATTCCACCCAGGCGGTAGCCATTGCGCATGAAGCCAGGATTCCCCCGGCGATGCTTTACCACGGCACGGCCACGCGGTTTCTCGCATCGATCCTTGCCGAGGGCCTGCGCCCTGGGCAGCGACATCACGTACACCTTTCCGAGAACCTGGCTACCGCCACCGAGGTCGGGCGCCGCTATGGCGAACCGGTGATTCTAGGCATCGACGCCGATGCCATGCACCGCCAGGGCTTTGCCTTCTTTCAGGCGGATAATGGGGTGTGGCTGACGGAGCAGGTGCCTGTAGCCTTCCTGCACCGGCTGCCCGACGCATAGACCCGCCGTCCTCCTCTCCATCCCCGAGGTGCCGCATGACCACCCGTCCTCCCCTGCCTCCCTTCACCCTCGAAACCGCCCTGCAGAAAGTGCGCCTCGCCGAGGATGCGTGGAATACGCGCGACCCCGAGCGCGTGGCCCTGGTCTATACGGAAGACACGCACTGGCGTAATCGTGCGGAGTTTCTCGATGGCCGCGAAGCGGTGAAGGCTTTCCTGCGCCGCAAGTGGGACCGCGAGCTGGATTACCGGCTGATCAAGGAACTATGGGCATTCGGCGGGCATCGCATCGCCGTGCGTTTTGCCTACGAGTGGCACGACGACGCAGGCCAGTGGTATCGCAGCTACGGCAACGAGAACTGGGAGTTCAACGACGACGGCCTGATGATCAACCGCCATGCCAGCATCAACGACAAACCGATCGCCGAGTCGGAGCGCAAGTATCACTGGCCGCAGGGCCGGCGGCCGGATGGGCATGCGGAGTTGAGCGAGCTGGGCTTCTAGGCCTACAGCAGCTTGATCCCGAACGGGCGCACGGCCAGGGCGAACAGCGCGAACGACAGCATGGTGATCACCGCGCTGCAGCCCAGCGCCGGCCAGAAGCCGAAGCGGTTCAGCAGGCGCGGAAAGGCCAGGAACATCGGCAAGGTCGGCACCACGTACCAGAACGTGTACCAGGCGTGGTTGGCGATCTTCGACACCGGCTGCTTCTCCACGTGCAGCCAGATCAGCGCCAGCAGGGTGACCAGGGGCAACGAGGCCAGCACGGCGCCCAGGCGGTCGCTGCGTTTGGCCAGTTCCGACACGGCCACCACCACGGCGGCCGTGATCAGGTATTTGGTGATGATCCAGGGCATGTGCGTTCCTGTCGGCGAGCGATGCGCGTCGATGAGATTGTCTAACAACCCGCCCGCCCTCTACGATCCCGCCTTATGCATCGTCCATCCCGGCCACTGTTGACCCGCCTGCGCCGCTTCCGCGGCCTGTGGCTGTTGGCCGTGTTCGCGCTGATGATCAAGCTGGTCGGCGGCTCGCTGTGTGCGGCCGATGGCCTGCAATACGCCGCCAAGGACACGCAGCGCTCCGCCCTCGTTCAAGCCGCTGCCGCCAGCGACGACGGCAGTGGCGATTGCCTGCTGGGCGAAGGTGGTTCCTGCCATTGCGCCTGCACGCATGCGGTGCCGCTGCCGGCGATGGTGAGCTTCCACCTCGCCGCCGAAACGCTTCCCTCCGAGCTGCCTGCAGCCTCGTCCGGCCATCGCGCCGAACGCACGGCCACCTTGCTGCGCCCGCCCATCGCCGCCTGAAAACCCTCGACACCGCCGCGCTTTTGCAGCGCGGCGCCCTGATGGTTTTTAGGAGATGTTATTTATGTCCGTGCTACGTGCAGCCCTGCTGGGGGTTGCTTGCATGCTTTGCGCCGGTACCGCCTGGGCGGCGGCCGCGCAGGAAAACGCCGGCCAGCCGGCGCTGTTCGCCAATCCTTCGCTGCGGCAGGCGGTCCGTTCGGTATGGGACGGCAGTCCCGACGTGCAGGTCGCGCGCGCCGAGCTCAACGCCGCGCAGGCGCGTGCGCGCGCCGCCGCGCAACCGCTGTACAACCCCACGCTCGCCCTCGATGCGGAGAACGCCGACGTCAACCGGCGCACGGCGGGCCTCAGCCTCGCACTCGATCTCTCCGGCAAACGCCGCGCACGCGCCGGACAAGGCACGGCGCAGTTGCAGGCCAGCCAGGCCGGCTACGACCTGCTGCGCCGGGACGTCGCCACGCGCTGGCTGAAAGCCTGGTCCACGCTGTCGCTCGCCGCCGAACAACGCCAGCTCGGCGAACGCCGCGTGGAACTGATGCGCCGCTTCGACGAGCTCGCGGCGCAGCGCCTGAAGGTCGGCGATATCAGCAGCCCGGAACGCGACCTCGCCGGGCTGGCGCTGGGCGAGGCGCAGATCCAGCAGGCTTCGCTGGTCGGCGACGAGGCCGCGGCGATGGCGACGCTGGCCTCGATCAGCCAGGACGCTGCCACCGGCGCAGGCAAGCTGCCGAACGCCTTGCCGCCCGCCTCCGCCACCATCGCGCCGCTCGCATTCGACGACTATCCGGAACTGGTCAGGGCACGCGCACTGCAGGCCGGCGCCGAAGCCGGCGTGCAGGTGGCGCAACGCGCGCGCATTCCCGATCCGACGGTAAGCCTCACCGGCGGCCAGGTCCGCAGCGGCCCGGTCAACGACCGCGTCATCGGCGTCAGCGTCTCCATCCCCCTGCCGGTGCTGAATACCGGACGCGCCGAAGTGGATGCCGCACGCGCGGAAGCGGACGCCGCCTCCGCCGGCGTGCACGCGCAACAGCTGGTCGCCAAGGCTCGCCTGCGCGAAACGCAGGCGCGCTACGACGCGCTGCTCGGCGCCGCGCAGGCCTTCCGCATCAGCCGCGCCGCGGCGTTCGACGAGCGCACCGCAGTGCTGGAAAAACTCTGGCGCGCCGGCGAGCTCGGCACGTCGGACTATCTGGTCCAGCTCAAGCAAAGCCTCGACACCGCGCTGTCCGGCCTCGACCTGCAAGCCCAGGCCTGGCAGGCCTGGTTCGACTATCTCTCCGCCGCCGGCCGCCTGACCGACTGGATCGACGGCGGCAACAAGGATGCCTCCCCATGAGCCGCCCCCTGCTCCGCTCGCTGTTGTTCTCGCTCGCCCTCACCGCCGTTGCCGCCCATGCCGAAGACGGCAAGGAAACGCCAAGCGCCAACCCGCTCGCGCTCGATGCGCCGGCAATCAAGGAAGCCGGCATCGTTCTCGCCAAGCTCGGCGCGCGCCCGCTCACCGACGAAATCAAGGCGCCCGGCGAAGTGAAAGCCGACGCCTACTCCACCGTGCTGGTGGCGCCACGCATCGAATCGATGGTGCTCAAGCGGCTGGTCAAGCTGGGCGACGTGGTCAAGTCCGGCCAGCCGCTGGTGGTGCTGTCCAGCGTGCAGGTGGCCGAAACGCAGGGCGCGCTGATCGTCGCCGAACAGGACTGGCAGCGCGTCGCCTCGCTCGGCGCGCAGGCCGTCTCCGGCCGCCGCTACACCGAAGTGAAAGTGCAGCGCGACCAGGCGCAGGCCAAGCTGCGCGCCTATGGCCTCTCGGACGGCCAGATCAAGAACGTGCTGCGCAACGGCTCGTCCCGCGCCGACGGCAGCTATGAGCTGCTCGCGCCCACCGACGGCCGCATCACCACCGACCAGTTCCTGGTCGGCGAACGCGTCGATGCCGGCCGCATGCTGTTCACCCTGATCAAGGAAGACTCGGTATGGGTGGAAGCACAGCTGCCGCCCGCCGATGCCGAACGCATCAAGCCCGGCGGCGATGCGCGCATCCTGGTCCATGGCACCACCCTGCCCGGCACCGTGGTGCAGCGCTCGCACCAGACCGACGAACGCACCCGCACCGTGCCGGTGCGCATCGAAGTCGACAACCGCGGCGACCTGCTGCACCAGGGCGAATTGGTGGACACGCGGCTCGCGGTCGGCGCGGGCAAGCCGGTGCTGGCGGTGCCGGCCGAGGCGGTGATCCTGCTGCAGAACCAGAGCACCGTGTTCGTCGCCAAGGGCAACGGCCAGTTCGAGCCGGCGCCGGTGATCGCCGGCGAGACGCGCGACGGCTGGGTGGAAATCAAGGACGGCCTCAAAGCCGGCGCCACCTACGTGAGCAAGGGCGCCTTCGCCTTGAAGGCGCGGTTGCTGCGCGCGCAGCTGGGAGAAGAATGATGCTCGGTCGCCTCGTCGAACTCTCCCTGCGCTACAAGCTGCTGGTGCTGATCCTGTTCCTGATTGTCGGCGTGGCCGGCTACCAGGCGGTGCGCTCGCTGCCGATCGATGCGTTTCCGGATGTCACGCCGGTGCAGGTCAATGTCTACACCGAAGCCTCCGGCCTCGCCGCGGAAGACGTGGAGCAGCTGCTGACCACGCCGGTGGAATCCGCGCTGGCCGGCCTGCCCAAGGTGCAGGAGATCCGCTCGGTCAGCCTGTTCGGCCTGTCCTATGTGTCCGTCTATTTCGAAGACGATATGGACATCTATTTCGCGCGCCAGCTGGTCAACGAACGCCTGCAGCAGGTGGGCGACCGCCTGCCCGCCGGCTACGGCAAGCCGGAGATGGGCCCCAATACCTCGGGCCTGGGCCAGGTGTTCTGGTACACGGTGGAACGCGCGGACAAGCAGCTGAAGAACGCGCCCGGCGACATGGACCTGCGCACCCTGCAGGACTGGAACATCCGCCTGATCCTGCGCACCGCGCCCGGCGTCGACGACGTCACCTCGTGGGGCGGCCAGGAAAAGCAGTACCAGGTGCGCATCGATCCGATGAAGCTGATCGCGCACAACCTCGGCTTCAAGCAGGTGATGGAAGCGCTGGAAGCGAACAACGCCCAGGTCGGCGGCAACTTCGTCGACGTCGGCCGCGAGCAATACCTGGTGCGCGGACTGGGGCTGGTCAAGGATGCACGCGACCTCGGCAATATCGTGCTGAAGACCGAGGACGGCACGCCGGTCTATGTGCGCGACGTGGCCAGCATCGTCGAAGCCGGCGCGCCGCGTACCGGCGCGGTCACCCGCGACGGCAAGGAAGTGGTGATGGGCCAGGCGCTGGCACGCATCGGCGAAAACGCCAAGGACGTGGTGGACGCGGTGAAAGCCAAGCTCGCCACCGTGGAACAGGCGCTGCCGGAAGGCGTGGTGGTGAAGCCGGTGTACGAGCGCACCGAGCTGGTGAACAAGGCGGTGGGCACGGCGGTGCGCGCGCTGATCGAAGGCTCCATCCTGGTCGCCATCGTGCTGTTCCTGTTCCTGGGCGAACTGCGCAGCGCGCTGGTGGTGGTGATCGCCCTGCCGCTGGCGATGCTGATCGCGTTTATCTGCATGGAGCAGGCGGGGTTGTCCGCCAACCTGATGTCGCTGGCCGGATTGGCGATCGGCATCGGCATGATGGTGGATGGCGCAGTGGTGATGGTGGAGAACGCCTTCCGCATCATGGCCGAACGCAAGGCGCACGGCCTGCCGGTGGACCGCACGGCTGCCGTGCTCGCCGCGGCGCGCGAGGTGGCCAATCCGATCGCGTTCGCGATCCTGATCATCATCGTGGTGTTCCTGCCGCTGTTCAGCCTGCAGGGGCTGGAAGGCAAGATGTTCAAGCCGATGGCCTTCAATATCAGCTTCGCCATGGCCGGTTCGCTGATCCTGGCGCTCACCCTGATCCCGGTGCTGGCCGCGCTGGTGCTCAAGCCCAAGGAAGAAAAAGACACGCGCCTGGTGGCCTTCCTGAAGCGCCACTATGCGCGCGTGCTCGACTGGTCGTTGGCAAGGCGCCGCACGGTGGTGGTCATCGCGCTGGCGGCATTGGCCGGCAGCCTGGCGCTGTTCCCCTTCCTGGGCAAGGAGTTCATGCCCAACCTCAAGGAAGGCTCGATCATGTGGCGCATCACCTCGATCCCCTCGGCCTCGCTGGACGAATCCATCGCCATCTCGCAGCAGGTGGAGGCGCTGATCAAGCAGAAATTCCCCGAGGTCGACACCACCCTGGCCATGATCGGCCGCGCCGAGAAAGGCGAGACGGCGGACGTCAACTATATGGAGGTGTACACGCCGCTCAAGCCCAAGGAGCAATGGCGCAAGGGGCAGACGCTGGAAAGCATCGAAGCGGCCATGCAGCAGGAACTGAGCGCCGCCCTGCCCACCGCGGTGGTGAGCTATACGCAGCCGATCCAGATGCGCATCGAGGAACTGATCTCCGGCGTACGCGCCACCCTTGCACTCAAGCTCTACGGCGACGACCTGGGCGAACTGGACCGGCTCAGCGGCCGCATCAAGGACGTGCTGGCCGGCGTGCCCGGCGTCGCCGACCTGGCCCTGGAAGCGAACCTGGGCAAGCCGCAGATCCGCATCCGCGTCGACCGCGACGCGCTGGCGCGCTACGGCCTGAATGCGCAGGACGTGCTGACCGTGGTGAAGAACGGCATCGGCGGCGAGCCGGTGTCCACCTTGCTGGACGGCGTGCGCCGCTTCGATATCGCGGTGCGGCTGGACGAAGCCAGCAAGGCCTCGCTGCCGGCGCTGGAGCGCGTTCCGATCCGCTCGGCCAGCGGCGCTCTGGTACAGCTGTCGCAGGTGGCCGAAGTGACGCAGGCCGAAGGCTATTCGTTTATCCGCCGCGAGCAGCTGCAGCGTTATGCGGTGATCCAGATGGACGTGCGCGGCCGCGATATCGACGGCTTCGTGCGCGAGGCCAATGCCGCCATCGCGCAGAAGCTGAAGCTGCCCACGGGCTATTACACCGAATGGGGCGGCGCCTTCGAGAACCAGCAGCGCGCGCTGCAGCGCCTGTCGCTGATCGTGCCGGCGACGATCTTCTTCATCTTCATCCTGCTGTACACGGCGTTCAATTCGATGAAGTACGCGGCCTTGATCCTTGCCAATGTGCCCTTCGCCACCATCGGCGGCATCGTCGGCCTGGCCATCACCGGGCAATACCTGTCGGTGCCGTCGGCGATCGGTTTTATCGCGGTGTTCGGGGTGGCGATGCTCAACGGCATCGTGCTGGTGAGCTTCCTCAACGAGCAGCGCGGCCAGGGCCTGAGCGCGCGCGAGGCGGTGCTGCGCGGCACGGCGCTGCGGCTGCGGCCGGTGCTGATGACGGCGAGCGTGGCGATCCTCGGCCTGGTGCCGATGCTGCTGTCCAGCGGCGTGGGGGCGGAGACGCAGCGGCCGCTGGCGACGGTGGTGGTGGGCGGGCTGATCACCTCGACGCTGCTGACGCTGGTGCTGTTGCCTACCTTGTATGAATGGCTGGAGTTGCGTGCCGAACGGAAGGCGCGCAACGGGTAGGTTGGGGTGAGCGCAGCGAACCCCAACGGACGCCGCGCCGTTGGGGTTCGCCTCCGGCTCACCCCAACCTACGCCGGATGGAAGCCGTTCGCCCTGGCTTAACCCCATTCCTCACAGGGCAGCGAATACCCTGTTACTCCCCGAGGAATGGATGCCCCCATGACCGCCCACGCCCTCCCCTTCGATTCGCCCCTGGCCGGCCCCATCGGCTTCCTGCAGTCGCAATGGCCCTGGCTGGCCAAGGACGAGGCGGTGATGCCACCGCCGTTGCGCATCGACGGGCGCAGCGACGAGGACTGCATGGCGCGCTACCAGGACGGCGACGAACGCTCCTTCCGCGTGCTCTACCTGCGCTACCGCGACCGTCTCTACCGCTACACCCTGCGCCTGGCCGCGCATCCGCAGGAAGCCGAAGAAGTGTTCCAGGAGGTCTGGCTGGCGGTGGTGCGCGGCAAGAACGGGTACGCACCGGGCGCTTCGTTCGCGGCGTGGTTGTTCTCGATCGCCCATCGCCGCGCCGCCGACCGCTGGCGCTCCCTCACCCGCCATGCGCCGGACGGCGTCCATGCCGCCGATGCGGAAGAGACCGAGGCGGTGCATGAGAACACCGCCTCCATCGCCCTCTCGCCCGACGGCCACGCCCATAACGATGCGCTCGGCAGCGCCCTGCAGCAGGCCGTGCGCACCCTGCCGCTGCCGCAGCGCGAGGCCTTCCTGATGAAGGCCGAGGGCGGCCTGAGCCTGGAAGACATCGCCCTGGCCACCGGCGTGCCGCGCGAAACCGTCAAGAGCCGCCTGCGCTACGCCCAGCAGCGCCTGCGCGAAGCCCTCCAACCCTGGTTGTGAACGGAGCAACGGCCATGCATCACGACAACGACGACGTCCTCGACGAGCTGGTCGCGCTGTACCGCCAGAGCGCGAACGAGACCGCGCCGCGCCGGGTCGACGCCAAGGTGCTGCGCGCCGCCGAAGCGCGCCGCATGCATCGCGCCTGGCCCTGGCTGGGGCTGGCCATGGCGGCCAGCTTCGCGCTGTGGCTGATGGTGTTCCACGCCATGCCGATGCCGCCGGCGCCGCAGATGCAGGCGCACCACGACGCCACAGCCACCTATCTGCTGCACATGGACATCCGGCCGCCGCAGCAACATGCCGACGGGCTGTCGCACACCACCGCCTATCTGTACGCCGACATCAACAGCAACAGCCTGGAGAACGCTCCGTGACCCATCGCCTCGCCTTCGCTCTCGCCACCGCGCTCCTGGCTGTCTCGCTGCATGCCGGCGACGCGCCGAAGGGCTGGTTCCCGGCCGGCTCCTCGCCCGACAGCTACGACATGGGCGTGCAGCCCGGCGACCGCCATGCGGGCGACCGCAACGCCTACATCCGCGCGCAGGCCCAGCATCGCGGCTTCGGCACGCTGATGCAGACCATCGGCGCCGACGCCTACCGCGGCAAGCGCCTGCGCCTGTCCGGCTATCTGCGCACGCGCGATGCCAAGAGCGCGGCGATGTGGATGCGCATCGACGGCAATTTCCAGCAGCCCCTGGGGTTCGACAATATGAGCAGCCGCACGCTCAGCGGCGACACCGAATGGAAGCGCTACGACATCGTGCTGGACGTGCCCGAAGGCGCGCAGGCGATCGCCTTCGGCTTCCTGCTGGAGGGCAAGGGCGAAGTGCTGGCCGACGATTTCCACATGGAGCCGGTGGGCAAGGACGTTCCCGTCACCGGCACCGACCGTCCGGCCCTGCCCGCGATGCCATCCAACCTGGATTTCGCGCAATGACGCCCGCGAAAGGAAAGCGAAGCATGAAGATGCCGCGCACTCTGCTCAGCGCCTTGCTGCTTGCGCTGGCCATCACCGGCTGGGCTGGCGCCGCCGAGCGCACGCATGGATGCGATACGAATCCAGCGGCCAGCACCACGCCGGCGCCGGATTGTCGTGGCGCCGTTCCCAGGCTGCTGAACTGGAGCGAGGTCTACGAAAAAGAACAGCGCTCCGCGCTGCATGCCGATGCGCCGCCGCCCGAGATCCAGCAGGATGCCGGCCAGCGCATGGCCGGGACGATCCTGCTGCCGCTGCGCATGACCGCGGACCATGCGCTGTCGCTGCTGGATTTCCTGGTGCGGCTGTGCGTGCAGTCGATCCTCGGGCCTTAAGGATTCAGCGCGCGCTCTTGCAGTCGGCCTGCGCCGCTTCGCCCTGCGCGCTGACGCAAGGGCGGAATCCCGCCGGCAGGCCGACGATCTCCCGGCTCGCACCTTGAGCCAGGGCGAAGCGCTCCGGCGGCTTGTCGCAATTTGCAGAAGGGGCGACACAGGCCGGATCGAACAGCGCGAAATGGCATTCCCCCGTCGCGCTGGCCAGGCATATGAATTTCGCCACGCCGGCGCGCAGTTCGATCCTGCCGTGCACGATGTCGCGTCCGTCCGCTTCGCTGTGGATGTCGGTGACCTGGCCGCCGGTGCAACCGACCACGGCGAGCAGGTAGTAAAGCAGGGCCAGTACGTTGCGCATGGTGAGCTCTCCTGGGCGCCGCCGCGTCACATATTGCGGAACAGCAGCATGAAGGGCTGGCTGACCAGCAAGGTCTCCGGACGCTGGCGCAGGCGCAGCGTGCCCTTGCCGCTGTCGTCGCGGATCACCGCCGCCACCGCTTTCAGGTTGACGATGGTGGAGCGGTGGATCTGCTTGAACACGGCCGGATCGAGCAGGCCCAGCAGTTCGCGGATCGGCTTGCGCATCAGCGCCTCGCCTTCGGCGGTCACCACCGTGGTGTATTTGTGGTCGGCGCGGAAATAAGCCACGTCGTCGATCATGATCAGCCGCGTCTCGCGGCCGGCGCTGGCGGTGATCCAGGTCAGCGGCGGCCGCGCCTCGGCGAAGCGGCCGGCATCGAGCTGGCGCACCAGCGCCGCCAGCGCCTCGCCCGCCAGGCCTTCGCCCGCGCTGCGCAGCTTGATCCGCTGCACCGTGGCGGCGAGGCGTTCCGGTGCGATGGGTTTCAGCAGGTAATCCACCGCGCCGCGTTCGAACGCATCCACTGCGTATTGATCGTAGGCGGTGACGAACACCACCTGGGTGGCGGGGCTCGCTTCCGCCGCGGCGGCGGCGACTTCCAGGCCGGTAAGGCCGGGCATGCGGATATCCAGGAAGGCAACCTCGGGACGATGCTCGGCGATCGCTTCGAGCGCCGCGGCGCCGTCCTCGCATTCGGCCACGATCTCCAGCTCCGGCCACGCCTGCTCCAGCTGTTCGCACAAGGCCTGGCGCAACAGCGGTTCGTCTTCGGCAACGACGGTTTTAGCCATGGGCCACCGCCTTGGTGGGCACGGTGAGCGTTGCCGCCACGCCGCTGGGGAAGTTGGCGAGGATGGCCAGCGAAGCGGCATTGCCGTAGACGAGGCCTAAGCGTTCGCGCACGTTCTTCAGGCCGATGCCGGTGCCGCTGCCCGCTTCCGAAAAGCCCTGCCCGTCGTCGGCCACGGTGATCGCCACCGCATCGTCCTTGGCGCGGCCGAGCAGCCAGATGGTGCCGCCGCCGGGCTTGGGTTCCAGGCCGTGCTTGACCGCGTTCTCCACCAGGGTCTGCAGCATCATCGGCGGCAGCGGCGTGGCGAGCAGGTCCGGCGCCACGTCGATCTCCAGCTTCAGGCGGTCGCCCATGCGGATGCGCAGGATCTCCAGATAGGCGCGCGAACGTTCCAGTTCGTCGGCCAGGGTGGACAGCGCGTCGCCGGTGCGCGGCAGCGAGTGGCGCAGATAGGCAATCAGGTGGCCGAGCATTTCGTCGGCGCGGGCCGGATCGGTGCGCGTGAGGTATTGCGCGCTGGCCAGCGTGTTGTAGAGAAAGTGCGGTTCCACCTGCGCGTGCAGCAGGTTCAGCCGCGCCACGGTGAGTTCCTTCTCGGTGGCGGTCTGCCGCGCCGCGGCCTGTTCGCCGCGGCGGCGCTCGGCCACGCGGCGGGTGATGGCGCGGGTGATGCCTTCGGCGTTCTCCAGGTTGGTGCCGTCGTCGACGCGGAACCAGTCGCTCCACGCGCCGCTGCACGGCTCGCAGATCAGGGTGACGCTGCTGCTGCCGTCGCCCGGCAGCACCGTGGCGAGGATCTGGTTGTCGCGATGGTTGAACCAGCCGAACAGCGAGAAGCGGCGCGGCTGCCGGTTGCCGTAGGGATCGATGCGGCGCACCTTGGCGCGCAGCTGCAGGCTGTCCGGTGCGCTTTCCACGTTCTCGCTACGCGGCAGCTCGCGCACCGCCGCATCCAGCAGGCGGAAGGCCTCGCCGGCCTCGAACGGAATCTCGATCTGGCGACGCTGGCGGCTGCTCAGGCTGCTGCCGTTGACCTGGCCCATGATCAGCCGCACGCGCCGCACATGCGAGAACGCGCCGGTGATCACCATGCCAAGCAAGGCCATGCAGAACAGCACGAAGGGCCAGGCCGGGCCGTGATAACCCTCGTTGATGCCGTTCCACACGATCACGGCGAGCATGAAGGCCAGGAACCACGCGAGCGTGAGGCGGATGACGAAGAAGAAACTGGTCATGGAAGGCTTTCCCCGGAAGCGATGACGGGGCGGAGCATAGCGGGGGTGTTCGGGGGTTTCGCGGTGGTTGCGATGGAAGTGCCGCAACCGCCGACGAAACGGGGGGATCGGCGGATGAGCAACGCTCGTCATTCCGGCGCAGGCCGGAATCCAGTAGCGATAGCCTTTATGGAAGCCAGGCGTCCAAGAGTTTGCCTTTGGGTCTTACGACGAAAACCAGACGATATCGCCACTGGATGATTCGCTTCGCTCACCCCTTCGGGGCCGCCCTGCGGGCGTTCTTCGCGCTACGCGCTCGTCCGGCCTTCGCCGGAATGACTTTGTGTGGCGGTCTTTACACATAGATACCTTGAGCGTATTCCTGACACCTGGAAGATCGCCTTGTCGCACTGGGCGACCCCTTCCGGAGCACTTTATGAAGCCCTCAACCCTCCTCCTCGCCGCCCTCCTCGCCGGCAGCGCACCGCTGGCCTTCGCCTTGCCGCATGCGGACCACGCCGCCGCCGCCGCACCCGCCGCACCGAAACTGCAGGCCGCGCTGCGCTCCCTGTGGCACGGCCATATCGTCGCCACGCGCGACTACGCCATGGCCGTGCACGCGCACGACGATGCGAAGGCCAAGGCCGCCGCCGATGCGGTGGTAAGCGATGCCAAGCAGCTCGCCGACGCGGTCGGCAGCTTCTACGGCAAGCCCGCGGGCGAACGCATGCTCACCCTGCTGGCCGGCCACTGGGGCGGCGTGAAGGCGCTGACCGATGCATCCGCGAAGAACGACCAGGCCGGCGCAGCCAAGGCCATGGACACGCTCAGTGCCAACGGTGCGGAAATCGCCAAATTCCTCGCCGGCGCCAACCCCAACTGGCCCGAGCCCACCCTGCTCAGCCTGCTGACCGGCCACGTCGCCCACCACGCCACGCAGATCCGCCAGATCATGGCCGGCGACAGCAAGGGCGAAACCGCCACCTGGGCAGCCATGCAGCAGCACATGGACACCATCGCCGATGCACTGGCCGCCGGCATCGCCAAGCAGTTTCCCGACAAGGCGCATTGAATGAGCGCACTGCGCCAGCTCGGCGAAACCCGCCAGCGCCTGCTGCGCGCGCTGCTCGGCGCGCAGGAAGGCGGCACGGTGGAACTGCTGTGCCAGCGCCTGGGCGTCACCCACAACGCGGTGCGCCAGCACCTCGCCGCGCTGATCGCGGACGGCTATGTCGAACGCGCGCACGCGCGCCCCAGCGGAGGACGGCCCCTGGCCGTCTTCCGCCTGACCGAAGCCGGACGCGAACTGTTTCCACGCAACTACGGCGCGATCGCCACCGCGCTGCTGGAACTGCTGCGCGAGCGCATGGGCAGCGCCGAACTGGACCAGCTGATGCGCGACATGGGCCAGGCGCTGGGCCGGCGCGAAGTGGCGCCCGGCGAAGCCAATACGCAGGAAAGCGTGGCCCGCGCACTCGCCGCCCAGCTGGACCGCCTGGGCTATGAAGCGGTACCCGCGCGGCGCGACGGCGAATGGCAGATCGAAGCCTTCAACTGCGTGTTCCACGACATGGCGCGCCGCCACCCCGAGGTATGCCGCTTCGACATCGCCTACCTCGAAGCCGCCGGCGGTCGCGAAGTGCGCCATCTGGAATGCATCGTGCGCGGCGGCGCCTGCTGCCGCTTCCGCGTGGGCGCACGCAAGGCCGAGCCGAAACGCTAGCTCAGCGAACGGCACAGGACAGCGCACCGCGTTTGCGGCAAAGATCGCCGGTTCCCTGCCATGAGTGCCCACGGATGCGCCGACCGCTGTTCGCCCTGCTGCTGGCCGCCACGCTTGCCCCCGGCGCGCATGCCGAAACACCGGGCCGCTATCTCGACCTGCTGGACCTGCACGGCACGCCCACCTCGGCCACCGACCGCCGCTTCAACCTGTTCTTCGACGCCGGCGCCTGGCACGGCTACAGCCTGCCGGCGCGCGACGAAGGCACCGGCTTCAGCGGTCCGTTCGTGCACAGTCTCGACGGCGGACGCTGGGCGGGGCGTCGATTCGCCGCGTGGACGCTGGAGAGCAGCGCGGGCAAGCCGATCGAGCTGGCTTCAACGGAAAGCCACGCCGGCCCCGGCTATCTGGAACGCAGGCATGCCGGCGCGGGCTTGTCGGTACGCGAAACCTTGTTCTTCGCCGACGCGTGGCACGCGGTCGCGCGCATCGAACTGAGCGCAACCGCAAGCCGCGACGTGCATCTGCAGGTGGAAGGCGAAGCGATGGGCGGCGCTCCGCGCGCGGACGACGGCGGCATCGTGCAGACGCTGGGTCGCCGCTCGTTTCTCGCCACGCGGCTGTTCGCAGGCCGCGCGGTGCAGGCGAAAGCGGAAGGGCCGCGCTATCGGCTGGAGCCGGCCGGCACGCTGCATCTGGAAGCGGGAAAAACCATCACGCTGTATGTCGAGCAGACCCTGGTGGTCGACAACGCGCGCGAACAGCCGCCGCTGGTCGACCACGCCGACGCCTGGCGGCGCAACCGCGCACGCTGGGACGCCTACCTCGCCTTCGCCGACACGGCCCACCTGCCCGGCGCTAGCGACAACGACGCCCGCCGTGTCACCGCCAAGGCCGTAGTCACCCTGCTCGCCAACTGGCGCGCCGCACGCGGCGACCTCGGCCACGATGGCGTGATCCCCTCGTACTCCAACCCCGACTTCAACGGCTTCTGGGCCTGGGATTCCTGGAAGCACGCCGCCGCCCTGGCCCGCTTCGCACCCGATCTCGCCCGCGACCAGATCCGCGCCATGTTCGACCGCCAGCGCCCCGACGGCATGGTGCCCGACTGCGTCTACCTGGACGCCAAGGACAACAACTGGCGCAACACCAAGCCCCCCCTCGCCACCTGGGCCGTACTGGCGGTCTACGACGCCACCGCCGACCGCACCTTCCTCACCGAGATGTACGGCAAACTCGCCCGCTACCACCGCTGGTGGTGGACCGCCCGCGACCACGACCACGACGGCCTGTCCGAATTCGGCTCCACCGACGGCACCCGCATCGCCGCCGCCTGGGAAAGCGGCATGGACAACGCCGTGCGCTTCGACGGCGCAAAGATGCTCGCGAACGGCCCCGGGGCATGGTCGCTGGATCAGGCTTCGGTCGACCTCAATGCCTATCTGTATCGCGAAGCCATCGATCTGGCGCGTATCGCCGAGATACTCGGCAAGGCAGATGACCACGCCGCGTGGCAGAAAGAAGCAGAGCGCATCCAGACCGCGGTGCGCACCCGCATGTTCGATCGCGAGCACGGCTATTTCTTCGACATCCACCTGAGCGACCGTTCGCCGGTGCGCGTGTACGGCGCCGAAGGCTGGACGCCGCTATGGGCCGGCCTTACCGACGCTGCGCAAGCGCGTGCGGTAAGCCAGGTGATGCTCGATCCGAAGAAGTTCGCCACGCATATGCCCTTCCCCACACTTGCTGCAGACGATCCGCACTTCTCGCCGATCAAGGGTTATTGGCGCGGCCCAGTGTGGCTGGACCAGGCGTATTTCGGCGTGGAAGCACTGCGGCGTAATGGCTATGCGCAGCAGGCGGATGAGATGGCGCGGCGGTTGGTGTTGAATGCGCACGGGTTGACGGCGCAGGCGCCGTTTTATGAGAACTACGATCCGCTGACTGGCAACGGCTATCAGTCGGCGAATTTCAGCTGGTCGGCGGCGGCGTATGTGTTGATGCTGACGCCGGGACGAAAAGCACCGTAAATGCACCTTCGGAACAGCGCTACGGCGAACCCCGACATCGTCACCTCCAAGCGCACCGTAACGTTGGGGTTTGCCTGCGGCTCACCCCAACCTACGCCTAAGCGCGCCTTTGTAGCTACGTTTCAGCGAGCCCCGGCCCCTCACCCTGCCCTCTCCCCGGAGGGGAGAGGGGTGAAGTCGTGAGGCAGGCAGGGACGAAGAGCAAGAGCTGGCGCCAGTCCTTGAACATCCTCTTCGCCACGGCACGTTGAAGCACCCGCTACGTAAACGCACAGTCGTTTCGTGTAGACCCAGGTTAATCAGACTACCGCAGCCGTCCACTGCTCCTTCTAGTCGCGTCGCGAGCCGTTGCTCTAAGGCCATTTCTCTTTGGTTACTTTCTCTTTGGGCCAGCAAAGAGAAAGTAACTCGGGCGCCGGCAGGCGCACGAAATGCCCGCTGCATAAGCGGCCAAGTCGCGCTATCGCGACAATCGCGCGTGGTCGTTACTGGATCCCGGCCTACGCCGGGATGACGAGTAGAGAGGGCAACGCCAGGATGACGAGCTAAAGAGTCGCGCCCCCCGCGAAAAACATCACACCGGCAGCGCCGTCGTCCGCTTCACCGTGCGCAACGCCAGAGTCGACTGCACCCGCACCACACCCGGCAACTGCGTAAGAATATCCGTATGAATCCGCTCAAAATCCGCGGAATCCGCATACACCACCCTAACCATGTAATCCGCCGCGCCAGCCAACAAACAACACTCCGTCACCTCCGGATGCCGCTGAATCGCCGCCTCGAACGCATCCAGCGCCGCTCGCCCCTGCTGATCCAGCGTCACCAGCACAAACGCCGTGCCAGCCAGCCCCGCGGCCTTCTCATCCAGCAACATCACATAGCGCGAAATCAGCCCGCGCTCCTCCAACAGCTTCACCCGCCGCAGGCAGGCCGACGGAGAGAGATTGATGCGGGTGGCCAGCTCCAGATTGGTCAGGCGGCCGTCTTCCTGCAGCAGCTTGAGGATGGCGCGGTCGCGGTCGTCGAGGCTTGGATCGAGGCTTGGCATAAATATCCGCACTTTCGGCCATTAGTCGAATCAGGTTCGACATCTTAGCGCCAATCCTGCCTAAATGAGCGAGAAATTGCTCATGGCACCGATCATACTGCTGTGCTTCCGGCGCCCGTGCCGGAGCCAGTCGCAACCCCACTCTCAAGAGAGATTCCCAGCCATGCGCATCGGTGTACCGAAAGAGATCAAGAACCACGAATACCGCGTCGGCCTCGTCCCGTCGTCGGTGCAGGAACTGGTACACCATGGGCACGAAGTGCTGATCCAGGCCGGCGCCGGCCTGGGCGCCGGGTTGACCGACGCCGACTACGTCGCCGCGGGCGCCAAAATCGTCGACGGCGCGGACGCGATCTTTGCCGAGGCCGACATGATCGTGAAGGTGAAGGAGCCGCTGGCCGTCGAGCGCAAGAAGCTGCGCAAGGGCCAGATCCTGTTCACCTACCTGCACCTGGCGCCCGACGCCGAGCAGACCCACGACCTGATCGCCTCCGGCGCGGTCTGCATCGCCTATGAAACCGTCACCGCCGCCAATGGCGCGCTGCCGCTGCTGACCCCGATGTCCGAGGTCGCCGGCCGTCTCGCCCCGCAGGTGGGCGCGCATTCGCTGGAGAAGGCCCAGGGCGGCCGCGGCGTGCTGCTCGGCGGCGTGCCGGGCGTGCCGGCGGCGGAAGTGGTGATCCTGGGCGGCGGCGTGTCCGGCACCCATGCGGCCACGATTGCCGTCGGCATGGGCGCCAAGGTCACCGTGGTGGACCGCTCGGCCGACGCGCTCAAGCGCCTGGCCACGCAGTTCGGCACCTCGATCTCCACCGTGTTCTCCACCCGCTCGGCCATCGAGGAACTGGTGCGCCGCGCCGACCTGCTGATCGGCACCGTGCTGGTGCCGGGCGCCGCCGCGCCGAAGCTGGTGACCCACGACATGGTGCGCACCATGAAGCCGGGCTCGGTGATCGTCGACGTGGCGATCGACCAGGGCGGCTGCGTGGAAACCTCGCATGCCACCACCCATTCCGACCCGACCTACGTGGTGGACGGCGTGGTGCACTACTGCGTGGCCAACATGCCGGGCGCCGTGGCACGCACGTCCACCTTCGCACTCAACAGCGTGACCCTGCCCTTCACTCTGGCCCTGGCCAACAAGGGCTGGCAGAAGGCGCTGGCTGACGACGCGCACCTGCGCAACGGCCTGAACGTGATCGACGGCAAGGTGGTGTGTGAGCCGGTGGCCCAGGCGCACGGCCTGCCGTATGTGAAGGCGGAGACCGCGCTGGGCCTGTAAGCCGCGCGTTGCACGCAACACCCGAAAGACGGCGCCGCGAGGCGCCGTCTTTTTTTGCGTTACGCGGCGTTACATGAACGCCCGGCGCGGCGGCGCGGAACCGCCCCTGAACTCCTCCCCCGCAGCGGTCAGCGCGGCGCCTCCCGCGCCGTTCTCATCACCGCAACGACGCCGCTGACGAGGAGTTGCCATGTCCTTCGCATCGAACCGCGTTCCGTTCCGCATCCACCTGTCGCACAGCCTGCTCGGCCTGGCCCTGCTGGCCGGCGGCGCCACCATGCTGCCTTCCACCGCGACGGCCGGCGTCTTCGTCTCCGTCAACATCGCCCCGCCGCCGCTGCCGGTCTACGTGCAGCCGCCAATCCCCGCACCGGGCTATCTGTGGGTACCGGGCTACTGGGCCTACGACGACGACGGCGGTTATTTCTGGGTGCCGGGCACCTGGGTGGAACCGCCGTACACCGGCGCGCTGTGGACCCCGGCGTGGTGGGGCTGGAGCGGCGGCGTGTACGTGTTCCATACCGGCTACTGGGGGCCGCGCGTGGGCTTCTACGGCGGCATCAACTACGGCTTCGGCTACACCGGCGTCGGTTACGCAGGCGGCTATTGGAACCGCAACCGCTTCTACTACAACCGCAGCGTCAACAACGTCAGCACGCACATCACCAACGTCTACAACAAGACGGTGATCAACAACATCACGGTCAACCACACCAGCTACAACGGCGGCCCCGGCGGCATCGCCGCGCGCGCCACCGCGCAGGAGCTGCAGGCCGCGCGCATGCAGCGCAACGGACCGGTGGCCGCGCAGCGCCAGCAGATGAGCATGGCGGCGCAGAACCGCGAACTGCGCGCGAGTGCGAACCATGGTGCGCCCAGCATTGCAGCGACGCCACGTGTCGGTGCGTTCGCCGCGCGCGAAGCGATGCCCGCGCATGCGGCGATGGCGCCGAACAACACCCAGGCGCACGTGCCGCATGCCACGCTGCCATCGGCCTCCTTCGCGCCGCATGCCAATCGTGCGCCGACGCCGCAACCGCGTAGCCTCGACATGGCCTCGCCGCGACCGGCGCAGCCGATGCACAACACCGCACCGGCCTATCGCAACGAGGCTCCGCAGCGCGCTTCGTATGCGGGCCAGCGGGAAATGCCGCGGCCGCAGCCGTCACATGCCTATGCGCCGCCGGCTTATCGCGCGGCGCCAATGTCGGCGTATCACCCGCAGCAGGGTGGCGGGCGTCCGCAACCGGCGGCGCATGCGCAGGCGCCGCGGGGGCACGACGAGCATCAAGGGCACTGAGACGTAAAGCCCCTCTCCCCCCGGGAGAGGGGTTGGGGTGAGGGTACGGGCGGAGCGGCAAGAGTGATGTGCACCGCTCCGGCCGAACCCTCATCCGCCTGCCGGCACCTTCTCCCGGAGGGAGAAGGATTCAGAGGCGAGCATTGAGGGACATCAGGCCTTCATCACCGCCCCAAACGACGGCGGCCGATCCCCCGGCGCAGCACCGAACTGCTTGTTCGGCGCCTTCCCCATCTGGAACACCAGGGTGCCGCCGGCTGCCAGATCCGCATGCGCGATCCAGCTCTTGCTCCACGGCTTGCCGTTCCAGGTGACAGACTGGATGTACGGGCTGTCGGCCGCATTGCCCTTGGCCTCCACCACCAGCTTCTTACCGGCGATATCCACTTCCGCGCGGTCCAGCACCGGGCTGCCGAACACGTAATGCGTGCTCACCGGGTCCACCGGATACAGGCCCATCGCGCCCAGCACGTACCACGCGCTCATCTGCCCGCAGTCCTCGTTGCCGGCCAGGCCGTCGGGGTCGGCGCGGTACATGTCGGTGAGCAGCATGCGCACGCGCGACTGCGTCTTGTAGTGCGCGCCGGTGTAGGCATACAGGTAGGCCATGTGATGCCCCGGCTCGTTGCCGTGCGCGTACTGGCCGACCAGGCCGGCGATATCCGGCGGCGCATCGGCCGGCAGTTCGGAGCTGGTGGTGAACAGCTCGTCCAGCTTGCGCTCGAACGCGGGCTGGCCGCCGAACAGTTCCATATAGCCGTACAGATCGTGCTGGTTGAGGAAGGTGGCCTGCCAGGCATTGGACTCGGTGAAGTCGCGCCACTGCTTGCTGTGGCCGATGCTGCGCGGATCGAACGGTTCCAGCCACTGGCCGTTTTCGCCGCGCGGGCGCATGAAGGCCACGCTCTTGTCGAACACGTTGCGGTAGTTGCGCGAGCGCTTGCGCAGCGCTTCCGCGTCGTCCTTCGCGCCGGCGGCGTCGGCCAGGTGCGACAGCGCCCAGTCGTCGTAGGCGTATTCCAGCGTCTTGCTGACGGCTTCCCATTCCTTGTCGGCGGGGATGTAGCCGAGCTTGCGGTAATAGGTAAGGCCGCGATAGTCGTCCTCCATCGCGCGCTTGCGGAACAGCGGCCAGGCCTGCTTCGGGTCCACTCCGGCAAAGCCCTTGGCCACCGCTTCGGACACCACCACGGCGGAGTGGTAGCCGATCATGCAACCGGTCTCCACGCCCTGCAGCGGCCATACCGGCGGCCCGTCGGGGCTTTCCGCGGCCATGCGCAGCAGGCCGTTGACCAGGTCGGGCACGCGCTCGGCCTGGAACAGCGTGTACAGCGGATGCGCGGCGCGGTAGGTGTCCCACAGCGAATAGGTGCTGTAGTTGTGGCTGCCCTCGGGCAGGTGGTGGATCTTCAGATCCATGCCGCGGTAGCGGCCGTCCACGTCGCTGAACAGCGTGGGCGCAAGCATGGTGTGGTACAGCGCGGAATAGAACACCTTCTTGGTGTCTTCCGAGGCGGCATCGACACGGATGCGGCCCAGTTCCTTCTCCCACGCCGCTTCCGCGGTATGGCGCGCGCCGTCGAAATCCCAGCCCGACACTTCCGTCTCGAGGTTGCGCAGCGCGCCGTCGATATCCACGCCGGAAATGCCCACCTTCACCAGCAGCGGCGCCTGCCCCGGCTGCTTGTAGTGCAGCGTGGCCTTCAAGTTGGTGCCGCTGGCATCTTTCGCACCGGCCAGCGGCGCATCGTTGTTGTAGAGCACCGCGCTGTCGAACGGACGCGAAACTTTGAGCGCGAAATGGATATAGCGGCCATTCGCCCACTGGTGCACGCGGCGGCTGCCGACCAGGGTGTCCTTGCCGACCAGGCGCAAGCTCGCGTCGCTGACCTTGGTCGGCTTGGCCGGATCGTCGTGAAAGCCATGCGCGAAGTCGACCAGCAGATGGCCTTCGTCCTTGCCGTGGAAGGTGTAGCGATGCAGGCCGGCGCGCAGCGTGGCGGTCAGCTCGGCCAGCACGTCGTAATCCTTCAGCTGCACCTGGTAATAGCCGGGATGCGCGTGCTCGGTGGCGACGTCGTAGCGCGAGCGGTAGCCGCGCGTGGCCGGCTGGCCCTGGCGCGACGGCGTGGGCGTATTGGTCGGCGGCACGCCGTCGTAGCGCGAGCGGTAGTTGGTGCCGCGGTATTCGCGGTCGCCCGGCTGCAGGCGCACGGGGCCGGTGCACGGCATCACCAGCACGTCGAGCATGTCGGCCGCGCCGGTGCCGCTCAGGTGCGTATGCGAGAAGCCCATGATCGAACCGTCGCCCTGGTGGTAGCCGGACGAGGCGTCCCACTGCGCGTCATACGTGTCGGGGCTGAGCTGCACCATGCCGAACGGCAGCGACGGACCGGGGAAGGTATGGCCATGGCCGCCGGTGCCGATAAAGACGTCCACATAGCGCGACACGCCGGTGGCGGCTTCACCTGCGCCGCCGCCCTTGGCGCCGGCGGCGTGCGCCTGGGCGATGCCGTTGAAAGGATCGAGCCGGTTGCCCAGCAGGGCCGCGGCCACTGCGCCTTGCAGGAATCGCCTGCGTGTCACCATGGGAAAAACTCCAGAGGGGGATGGAGGGGGAAAAGCAGGATACGCCTCAAGCGCGCAGCAAGGCCGGCTGCCGCTGCGCCAATTCGACGATCAGTTCGCCGAACAGCGTATTGGCCCAGGCAAACCAGGACCGGGTGAAATGCGCCGGATCGTCCTGGTCGAACGCCTCGTGCATGAAGCCGCTGCCGGCATGCGTGGTCTTCAGCCACTGCAGGCACTGGCGCGTCTGCGCTTCGTCGGTGCTGGTGAAGGCGCGCATCATGATCGACATCGGCCAGATCATGCGCAGGCCTTCATGCGGACCGCCGACGCCTTCGGCGGCCTTGCCCGAGAAGAAATACGGATTGCGCGTGCTCCACGCCAGCTCGCGCGTGCGGCGATAGCGCGCATCGTCCACCGGACAGCAGCCCAGATACGCCAGGCTGAGCAGGCCCGGCGCATTCGCGTCGTCCATGAACAGCTGGTTGCCGTAGCCGTCCACTTCGTAGGCCCAGAACTCCCTGCCCTGCTCGTCGCGCATCACGCCGTACTTTTCGGCGGCCTGCTGCACTTCGTCGGCCAGCGCCTTGCACTCCTGCGCAAAAGCCGCGTCGTTGAACAGGCTCTGCGTCATCGCGCCCAGCTCGCGCAGCACGTGCACGGCGAACAGGTTGGCGGGAATGAACAGCGGATACAGACAGGCGTCGTCGGAAGGACGGAACATCGAATGGATCAGCCCCACCGGCTTGGCCGGGCTGCCGTAGCCGCCGAGGAACAGGCTTTCGGTGGGAATCAGCGACTGCCGCTGGAAACGGTACGGCCCCGGGCCGTCCTTGCGCTGCTGCTCGCGGAAGGTCTTCGCCACCAGGCGCATCGCGGCGCGCCAGTCGTCGTCGAAGGGCTCGCGGTCGCCGGTGGCTTTCCAGTACGCCGTGGCCAGGCGCACCGGATAGCACAGCGAATCGATTTCCCATTTGCGCTCGGCCACGCCGGGGCGCATGTCGGTGACGTCGTGCTGCGCCCAGTCCAGATTGGTCTTGGCGGTGGGATCGGGCAGGAAGGCGTTGGCATACGGATCGATCGCGATGCACACGGCCTGGCGGCGGATCAGGCCGCGGAACAGCCGGCGCAGGTCGGCGTCCTGTTTCGCCAGCGGCACGTAGGGCCAGACCTGGGCCGAGGAATCGCGCAGCCACATCGCGTCGATATCGCCGGTGACCACGAAGGTATCCGGCTTGCCGCGCAGCGTGCCCAGCTCCACCGTGGTGTCGAGCGTATTGGGATAGCAGTTCTCGAACAGCCAGGCCAGTTCCGGGTCGGCGATCTTGGCCTTGGTGCGCGCGATCACCTGCTCCACCGCCTTGCTGGTGAATTTGCGCTTGGCCAGCGGCGGACGCTTGCTGACGAAACCGCCGGCGGCGGCACGCGCAGTCGCCATCAGACCCGGGCCGCCGACCGCGGCGGCGCCGAGCGCGAACGACATCATTTTCAGTACATCGCGGCGGTTGGCATTCACGGCTTGGCGTCTCCCTTGGTGGCGCCGGCCAGCGAGCGCACGTGCAGCGCGCCGCGCAAGGCGTCGATCCCGGCTTCGCTGGTGATGCGCAGTTCGCGCGTCTCGCCGGGCAGCAGGTCGAAGGCGTTGTCTTCCGGCGTGGCGTCGAGCGTGCCGAAATCCACCCACACCTCGCGCGCCAGGCGCTTGGCGCTGATCACCAGCAGGCCGCCCTGCCCGTTGTCGCGCAGCTCGGCCTTCAGGTCCGGATCGGGCAGTTTCAGTTCGATCGGCGGCTTGACGAACAGCAGGTGGCGCGACAGCAGCCGGCCCTTGTCGTCCACCAGCTCGTACACGGCAAAGCTGCCGGCGGGGTCCGCCTTGCGCAGCAGTTCGGCATCGGTGGGACTGGCCACCTTGGCGCTGGCCAACGGCCCCACCTTGAGCGCCTGCTTGCTCTCGCGCAGCACCTTGCCGTCCATGCTCATCACGCGGCTGCGCAAGGTGGCCTGGAACGGCTCGGTGCGGTCGGAGACCACGAACACGTCGCTATGCCCGTCGTTATGGACCGCCACCACGCGCACCGGCGCATAGAAGCGGCGGGCGTGGAACTGCAGCGCCTTCCAGCGGCCGAAGTAATCCACGCTGGACCAGGACGCACCCGGCCACACGTCGTTCAACTGCCAATACAGCGAACCCATCGCCTGCGGCCGCACGCTGCGCAGATGCTCGGCGGCCAGCTCGATGCCCTCGGCCTGCATCACCTGGCTCAGATAGACGAACGATTCGAAATCCTTCGGCTCGCCGTAGTACTTGCGGATATACAGCAGCAGGCGGTCGTTGCCGTCGCCGTTGGCGAACTTCTGGTGCGCGCGCATCACCGGCGAGTTCGGCTCCAGGTCGCGCTCTTCAGCAAAGGCGCGCACGGTGGCCATCACCGGGAAGGACTGCAGGCCGTACTCGGACTGGAAGCGCGGCGTTTCGCTCAAGTAATTCTCGATCGGCTTGGAACCGGACCACACGCTCCACGAATGGTAGTCGCCGTCGGTAAGCTGGTTGGCCGGGCCTTCGTAGTCGGTGCTGGGCGAGCTGGCCCAGTACGGCACGTCGGGCGCGTTCTCGTGCACCACGCTGCGCAGGGTTTCGCCGAACAGCGCCTTCATGCCGTTTTCGATGCGCGCCAGTTCGTCCGGCGCCAGCGAGGCCTTGAACTTCTTGCGGTCGTCCCAGGCTTCCCAGCCGGTCTGCACTTCGTTGTTGCCGCACCAGAGCACGATGCTGGGATGGTCGCGCAGGCGGCGCACCTGCTCCACCGCTTCGATGCGCGTGTTCTCGCGGAAGGCTTCGTCGTAGGGCGGGATGGCGCCGCCGAACATGAAGTCCTGCCAGATCATCAGGCCGAGCCGGTCGGCTTCCTCGTAGAACGCATCGCTCTGGTAATGCCCGCCGCCCCACATGCGCAGCATGTTCATGTTGGCGTCGCGCGCGGAGCGCAGGATCTGCGCCATGCGCTCGGGCGTGGCGCGGTTGGGGAAGCTGTCGAACGGAATCAGGTTGGCGCCCTTGGCGAAGATCGGCACGCCGTTGACCACGAAGGCGAAGCCGCGGCCCCACTGGTCCTTGTCGCGGCGCAGTTCGACGCTGCGCAGGCCGGTGGCGCGGCTGGCGGCGGCCAGCGTGCCGCCGTCGCGGCTCAGGGTGAGCTCGAAGCGGTACATGTCCTGCGCGCCGTAGCCGACCGGCCACCAGCGGCGCGGATGCTCGATGCGGATCGGCAGGCTGAGCGCGTTGTCGCCCTTGCGCAGTTCGACGTCCTGGCTGGCCTGCTGTCGGCTGCCATCGGGGTCGGACCAGCTCACGGTGAGCTTCGCCTTGCCTGCCTGGTCGGCCTGCACGTTCGCTTCCGCATGCAGTTCGGCCACGTCGGCGTCGACGTGCTGCTGGGCGATGTGGAAATCGCTCATGCGCACGTCGTCCCAGCTCTCCAGCCGCACCGGCTGCCAGATGCCGAGGGTGACGTAGCGCGGGCCCCAGTCCCAGCCGTACTGGTAGTTGGCCTTGCGGATGTAGTTGGCGCTCTGCTTGCCCTTGGGCTCGTCGCCGAAGGCCGAATCGAACTCGCCCGGCAGCGCGTACGGCTGCTTGAGCAGCCACGGCTGCAGGCGCGCGATCGGCGAATGCAGGTGCACTTCGAGCTTGTTCTCGCCGGAGCGCAGCGCGCCCTTCACCGGCACGCGCCAGCGGCGGAACATGTTGTCGGCGGCGACCAGCTTGCGGCCGTTGAGGGTGACGTCGGCATAGGTGTCGAGCCCGTCGAACACCAGCTCCACGTGGCCGCGCTTGAGCGTGGCCGGGTCGGCCTTGAAGCTCAGCCGGTAATCCCAGTCGGCCAGGCCGATCCACTGCAGGCGCGCCTCGTTGTCGCGATAGAACGGATCGGTGATGACGCCGGCCTTGAGCAGATCGGTCTGCACGCTGCCCGGTACTTCGGCGGCGCGCCATTCGGCGGCTTCGGCGTGAGCCTTGGCCTCGGCCGATTTCGGCGCGATGTGGAATTGCCAACCTTGCTCAAGTGATTGCGTGCTTAGCTGCGCGGCTGCGGCAGGGCCGGCCAGAAGCAGCGACACCGCCAATGCGGACCAGTAGGGGAACGTTGCGCTTCTCTGCATGAAAAGTTCCGATGTAGTCGTGAGTTTTCGATCTGGAATCCTTCTCCCTCCGGGAGAAGGTGGCGGCAGCCGGATGAGGGTTCGGCCGGAGCGGTGCACATCACCCTAGCGCTCCGCCCGTACCCTCACCCCAACCCCTCTCCCAAGGGGAGAGGGGCTTAATGCCGGGCGTCGAACACCTGGAATTCGCGGATGCGCGCGACGCCCGCGCTGGACAGGATATGCAACCGTACCTTCTGTGCCGTGACCGGCGCAAAGGTATCGATCTTCTTGTGTCCGATCGCCTCGGCCCGCGCCACTGCCTTCCAGGCCTGGCCGTCCCAGATTTCCACCGCATAGCGGCGCACCGCCTGCCCCTCGTCCAGCCATTCCATCGACAGCGTGCGGTCGAAGGTCACCGGCTTGCCGAAGTCCACTTCCACCGTGGCGCTGCGCGCGTCGGCGGGGGCGGACCAGAAGCTGTCGCGGTTGCCGTCGAGCGCGCGCTCGGTGTTCTCGTCGGTCTTCGCATGCTTGCGCGCCAGGTTGGCGGCGTCGCCGTAGCGCGCTTGCACCGCCTTGCCGAACTCTTCCAGCCGCTTGACGTCGGCTTCCGGCAGCAGGCCGTGATTGTCCGGCGCGATGCCGAGCATCAACTGGCCGCCGCGGCCCACGCTGCTTTCCCAGATGTCCATCAGCTCGGGCACGCTCTTGAGCGAGGCCTCGTCGTTGGCGTGCCAGAACCAGTGGAGCTTGTGCAGCGGCGTGTCCACTTCCACCGGGCGCCAGCGCTCGTAGCCGTGGCGGTCGATCACGTTCCAGTTCTCGTAGCGGATATGGCCGTCTTCCTGGCCGACCCAGCGCGCGTCGCCGTATTCGAACAGCGCCATGTCGGCGAACACCACCGCATTGGGCTGGTAGGTGCGCAGCTCCTCGATATAGCGCTTGAAATCGTAGACGTGGCCGGCGCTGCCGGCGCCGTCCAGCCACCACTCGGCGAGCATGCCGTAGTGCTGTACCAGTTCGCCCAGCTGCGCCACGTAGTAGTTGTCATAGGACTTGGAGTCGGCGTAACGCGGCTCGTGGCGGTCCCACGGCGACAGGTAGATGCCGAATTCCAGTCCTTCCTTGGCGGCGGCGTCCGAGGCCAGCTTCACCAGATCGCCCTTGCCGCCCATCCACGGGCTGCTCTTCACCGAGTAGTTGCTCTGCTCGGTGGGCCACAGCGCGAAACCGTCGTGGTGCTTGGCCACCATTACCATGTAGGTGGCGCCGGCCGCACGGCTGGCGCGCGCCCACTGCACGGGGTCCACCTTGTCCGGATTGAACACCTTCGGGTCGGCCTTGCCGTCGCCCCATTCGCGGTCGAGAAAGGTGTTGGTGCCGAAGTGCACGATCACGCCGAACTCCAGGTCCTGCCAGTGCGATTGCTGCGGCGACGGGGTGAGGCCGACGGCGTTCTGCGCATGGGCGGTGAAAGCCAGGCCCGCGCCGAGCGCAAGGCAGAGGAGACGTTGCGACCACTTCGACATGTGTTGTTCCTGCTTATGTTGTGAGTTACCCGGCCGGGGCAGCCGGACCAACCGGCGGGGCGCCAACGAGCGCCCCGCCGTCCTGCCTTAGTCGAGCTTGTATTCCACCTGCAGCGAGATCTCGCGGCCGTTGTAGTTGGCGCCCTGCAGCGTCGGGATGAACTCGAAGCCGCCCGCGTAGTACGGGATCTTGCCGACCTTGTCGAACAGATTGGTGACGGTCAGGCCGAGCCGCAGCTTCTCGTCGAAGCGGTAACCCACGGTGCTGCTGAAGGTCACCCACGGCGAGGTGTAGGCGTGGTAGACCACGCAGGACGGATCGCCCAGCGACGGCGTGATGCCGTTGGCCAGCACCTCGCAACCGCCGTAGTGCGGCGCGCGCACGCCGCCCTGGCGTTCGCCGTACACCGTCACGTCCCACGGGCCGTTCAGCCAGTTCAGGGTGGCGCGGGTGCGCGTGGCGACGCGGTCGTAGCGGGTGTTGAGCAACGGATCGCTGGCGTACTTGCGCAGCTTGTACGAGAGGTTGTCGGTCCAGTCCAGCGAGAAGTTGAACGCACCCCAGTTCTGGGTCTTCCAGCGATAGCTGACGTTGGCGTCCACGCCGCTGACGTACAGCTTGTTCTGGTTGATCGGACCGGTGTAGACGGCGGTGATGTTGCCCTGCCCGTCGCGGATCACGTTGGCGATGATCTGCTTGCAGTACTCCGAACCCTGCGGATGCAGGGTGTACGGCGCGCCGCCCACCTGCAGGCCGGTGCGGCAACCCGCCTCGTCCTTCAGCACGTCGTCTTCGCCGACGTTATCGATGGCGTTGTCGATGCCCATGTGCCAGTAGTCGGCGGAGATCGACAGGCCCTCGACCCAGTTGACGTCCCACACGAAGCCATAGGTCCAGGCATGGCCTTCTTCCGGCAGCAGGTTCTGGCCGCCGGCGGCATGCAAGGTGTAGTACGTGGTGTGCTGGATGGCCGGACACACCGACTGGTTGGCGGCGATGCACTGGTAGTAGTCGGAGTAGATGCCCTTGGTCGACAGCGAGTCCTGCTTGTACAGGTACTGCATGTCCGGCGCGTGGAAGTTGGTGCCGTAGGTGCCGCGCAGCAGCAGGCCGGTCACCGGGCGCCACTCGATCGCCGTGCCCCAGGTGCGGGCGATGTCGGCATCGCTGGCGTCGCGGTACTTGTCCAGGCGGCCGGACAGGCTCCAGGTCAGCGTGTCCGACAGCGGCACGCGGAACTCGGTACCGGCCGACAGGCGCATGCGGGTACCGCCGCCGGCGTTGTAGTCC
Organism: Dyella sp. LX-66; assembly: GCF_018599165.1. Lineage (NCBI taxonomy): Bacteria > Pseudomonadati > Pseudomonadota > Gammaproteobacteria > Lysobacterales > Rhodanobacteraceae > Dyella > Dyella sp. LX-66. Next base: position 36,190 of record NZ_JAHFVJ010000017.1, on the reverse strand, counting down.
TGGAAGGGATCGCCGAAGGTGGTGGTATTGCCGCGCGCATCGGGCGTCAGCTTGTAGCCCTGGTGGTTGGCTTCCAGCACGCCGGCGAAGCCGACCGGGCCGGCCCAGGTGTTGAACAGGTCGCCGGTGAGGTTCAGCGAGGCCTGGTCCATCCACGACACCGCGGTGTTCTGGCCGGTCACGGCAAACGTGCGGTAGTCGGCCGTGGAGATCGGATTCCAGAAGCGCTGCTGGTTGATCGTATAGACCGGATACTCCTCGCCGCCCACGGTGGTGGTGCCCTGCTGCGGGCCGAAGAAGTAATTGAACATGCCCTGCTCGTTCAGGCCGGTGTAGCTCTCGCGCACGATGTACTTGGCGTGGCCGACGTTCAAGTCCCAGTTGAAGCGGTTGTCGAACAGGGTGCCGCGCAGGCCGGCGTGGATGTCCCAGTTCTTTTCGTCGTCGTGGGTATTGCCGTAGCCGCCCATTTCGCCCGGCGTGAGCTGGCGGAAATAGTTGGTGATCACCTGGCCCGTGCCCTGGTCGTAGAACGAACCCGGGATGCCGCCCATCGGATACAGGAACGGCAGCTCGGTGTTGGACACGCCATGGGTTTCCCAATAGCCCACCGAACCGTAGGCCTGCAGGCCGCCGCCGAAGTCGTAGGTGCCGGACACGTAGGCATCGCGGTCGTCGCGGCCGGGCGTCAGCACCCAGTTGCCGAACAGGTCGTTCTGCGCGCAGTAGCTGCCGAGGTCGGTGATGTTGGTGGGATCGACGGTGTTGCCGTTGGTCGCCACGCTCTGCTTGTGGTACTGGCTGAAGTTGTTCTTGAAGCCACGCTGGTTGCAGGCGCCCGCCGGCGGCGTGATGTAGTTGCCGTTGCCGTCGGCCAGCATCAGGCCGGTGTAGCGCGGGTAGCCGAACATGCGCGCGTTCTGGTCCCAGGCGCCGTAGCCGGCGTCGGCATCCGAATCGGTATAGCGGCGGTCGCGGCCCCACAGCGGCGTGCGGTGGCTGCGCTGCAGGTTGTACACCACGCTCCAGTTGTCGCCCGAACGGCCGCCGACGAAGTTGATGTCGCCGAAGTCGCGTCCGCCGCGGGTGGAACTGCCGACCTGCACCTTGATGTCGTCACCCTGGTAGTTCTTCTTCAGGATGATGTTGACCACGCCGGCGATGGCGTCCGAACCGTAGATCGCCGAGGCGCCGGTGGCCAGCACCTCGATGCGGTCGATCATGCCGGTGGGAATGTTGTTGTAGTTCTGGAAGTTGGTCTTGCCGTTGGCCGGCATCGGGTAATCGGTGACGCGATGGCCATCGATCAGCAGCAGGCTGCGGTTGGAACCCATGTTGCGCAGGTTGAGCTGGCGCGCGTTGACCGAGGTGCTGCCCCAGCTCGGCGGCGTTTCGGCGATGCCGGCCTGGGTGATCGAGTTCATCACCTCGAACACGGTGTTGAAGCCCTGCTTCTGGATGTCCTCGCCCTTGATGATGTTGACCGGCGCCGGTCCTTCCACTTCGGCGCGCGCGATGCGCGAACCGGTGACGACGACCTTGTCCAGCGTCTTGGCCTTCTTTTCCCCTTGCGCGGCCTGGTCCTGCGACTGGGCCTGGTTGGTGCCGGCGTCCTGCGCGTGCAGCGCGAACGTGGGCAGCAGCACCAGCGCGAGTGCGCTGGCGAGTCTGTGACGGCGTAGTGCGATGTGCGACATGGTTTAACTCCTCCCCGTTAGATGGATGCCTTCCCCCGAAGGCGTGACGTACCGCTTGTTGCTCCTGTTGCCGGCGCGCTCCCTCAGCGCGCCAGGATTTCGTCGACGAAGGTCCAGGTATGGCGCTGGTCTTCCGCCGGATGCCGGGTCAGTTCCACCCGCAGATAGCGTGCGCGGAACGGGCGCGCGGCCGTATAGGCCACACGCTGTATATGGGCCACATGATCGCGTTCGATCGGCTTGATCTTCACGTCGCGCAGGGTGGTCCAGTGCTTGCCGTCCTCCGAGGCGGCGAAGCGCACCTTGCGCGGCCACCAGATCCAGGATTCGTCCTGCTGCAGCACGCCCACGCTCACTTCGTGCAGCTCGGTGACGCTGCCCAGATCCAGGCTCAGCTTGGGATCGATTTCCTCCCAGCCCAGCCAGGCGCCGCTCTTGAACTCGCCGCTGCCCAGCACGCCGTCGGTGAGCGTGGCGGCGCCGTGGCCGCTGTAGGCCGCGTCAGGGGCCGGATCCGCGCTGGCCGCCGCGCCGAAGCTGGCGCTGCGCTCCAGCTGGAACGCGCGAGGATGGTCGTAGGCGCGGTCGCGGCGGAACGGCACCACGCGCAAGGTGCCGGGCTGTTTCAGATCCAATACATCCGTGAACGAAGGCGAGGCCGCGGTGGGCTCGCTGCCGTCGGTGGTGTAGTGCGTGACGACGTCGTCGAAACCGCGCTGCGCGCTGACCTGCCAGCCGTCGTGGGCGGCGTTGGCGGTGACCGTGTAGTCGGCGGTGTTGCGGTCTTCCGGCCCGTATGCCACCTGCCACGCATCCAGCCGCGGGTAGTGCGCGGCCAGGCGCTGGTGGAAATCCGCATAGGCCGCGGCATCGGCGCTGCCGCCGCGCCACAGGCGCTCGGCGAAGGCGAGCAGGCGCGGATACAGGCGCTGCTCGGCATTCAGCGGATCGGCGCGCTCGCTCCACAGCGGCGCCTCGGCGCCGAGCACCAGTTTGCTTTGCGCGTAGTCGGCATCGCCGAGCGGATCGACCAGGTAGAGCTTTTCCACGCTCAGCCGCGACAGCGGCGAGTCGAGGTAGTACGGGCTGGCATTGACGACGCGATTGCCGTTGGCGAACGCCTTATGGAAGCCGGCATCGCCGCGCCACACCTCGACCACGGCGGCGGAGTCCACGCCGCCTTCCAGGACCTCGTCCCAGCCGATCATGGTCTTGCCCTTGCCGGCCAGGTACACCTGCATGCGGCGGATGAAATAGCTCTGCAGGCCCGCTTCGTTTTCCAGGCCTTCGTCGCGGATCAGCTTGTCGCAGGCCTCGCAATGGCTCCATGCGCCGGCCGGCACTTCGTCGCCGCCGATATGCACGTAGGGCGAGGGGAACAGCGGCAGCACTTCGTCCAGCACGTTCTGCAGGAACACATAGACGTTCTCGTCCGCCGGGCAGAACACGTCGCTGAACACGCCCCAGCCGGTCTGCACGGGAATCGGCTTCTTCGCGCAGGACAGCTCCGGGTAAGCGGCGATCGCCGCCGAGCTGTGGCCCGGCATCTCGATCTCCGGAATCACCATGATGTTGCGCTGGCGCGCGTACTCGACCACTTCGCGGATCTGGTCCTGCGTGTAGAAGCCGCCGTAGCGGCTGCCATCGGCCTCGGTGCGCCACGCGCCGACTTCGGTGAGCTTGGGATAGCGCTTGATCTCGATGCGCCAGCCCTGGTCTTCGGTGAGATGCCAGCGGAACACGTTGAGCTTGTAGTAGCTCATCAGGTCCAGCTGCTTCTCGATAAACGACACGGGATAGAAATGCCGGCCCACGTCGAGCATGTGGCCGCGGTAGACGAAGGCCGGCGCATCCTCGATGCGTACCGTTGGTATCGTTACCTTGGCCGACCCGGCAACATCCGCCGGCAGCAGCTGGCGCAGCGTCTGCACGCCCCAGAACAGGCCCTTGTCGGTGGATGCGCGGATCTCGATGCCGCGCGGCGTGACGTCGAGGCGATAAGCCTCTTCGCCGGCAATCTGCGGATCGAGCTGCAGCGCGATGCGCCGGCCCCGGCTGCCGATAGGCAGATCGAGACCCGCCTGCGCCTGCACCGCGTCATGCAGGAAGGAGGCGATCTCCTTCGAGCGCGCATCGGCCGGCGCCTCGATGGCGACCTTCTTGTCCAGCACGAAGCTGCCCTTGCCCTCTTCCACCTGCTTCGGATACGGCAGCAGCGCCAGGCCCGCATGCGCGAACGCGCACCAGGCCAGCGCCAGCGCGCCCAGTCCCAGGCGCAGCACCTTGTGCTTCCTCATCGTGTCGCCTCCGGCAGTGCGTCCCATACTTTCGGATCCTCGGCGCCCAGCACCCAGGAGCAATAGCCCTGCAGGCCGTATTGCTTGACCAGGGCCACGCGATCGGTGAAGGCGCGCGCGTCGGGCAGGAACACCCATTCGCGCATGCCGTCGCGGTAGAACCAGAACCAGCTCTCGTGCTCCACCGGGTCCCACTGGATGGTGGCGCCGTACTGCCGGGCCAGCGGGAAGGACTCGTCCGCGTCGATGTACGAGGCGGCGATGTTCGACTCCTCCTTGCCGTCGTCGCGGCGCGGATCGGCGGTGTACCAGTGATAGCCGTAGGTGGCGATGCCCACCGAGAGCTTGTCCTTCGGCACCAGGGTCAGGGCGTATTCCAGGTGCTGCACCGTCCACGGCATGCCGCCCACCGGGCCGGGCGTGGTCCAGCGCGTGTGCTGGTCGTAAGTCATCAGGCAGATCAGGTCGGCCGACTGGCCCAGTGCCTTGAGGTCGTAGGCGCCGCGCCAGAACTTCCACATCCACTGCGCGAAACCGCCTCCGCCCGCGTAGCCGGGCGCATTCGGCACCACCGCGATGGACAGTTGCAGGCCGTGCTTGTGCAGCGCTTCCGCGGTCTGCTTGGTCATCAGGCTGAGTGCGTCGCGGTCGTTCCAGTCGATGTTCTCGAAATCGAACTGGAAGCCGAGGTAGCCGTGCTTGGTGCCCTGCTCCACCAGCGCGGCGATCATTGCCTTCTTCGCCGCCTCGTCGTGCAGCAGCTGGTGGAACTTGTCGCGCACGCCGCCGGCCGAAAGGATCGGCATCACCGGCATGCGATGCTGCTTGGCGATCTGCATCACCAGCGGATTCGGTTCGCCGGAGACCAGGCCGCTTTCGTCCACGTGATACCAGGTGGGCACCACCACGCCGATCTTGTCGGCGTGCGCCTCGAACGAGGCCATCGATTTGGGCGTGCCCATCAGATAGAACATCGCGCCGGGAATGCGCGCGCTGGCCAGCGCCGGCAGCAGCAACAACAAGGCAAGCAGTAGCAGGCGCCGCATCACGGAGCCCCCAGTTCGATGCGCAGCACATACGCGTATTCGCCAACCGGCTTGGCGGGCAGGGTCAGGTGCAGGCCGTCGTCCTGCTGCTTGAACGCCACCGCCTTGCCGTTGGCGAGCAGGCTCACCGCCTTCACGCCGTCGCTGGCCTTGACGGCATGGATCACCGCCTTGCCGTCGGCCGGCCAGGCCAGCTCGATGGCGTAGAGCTTGTCGCCATGTTTGGTGAAGCGGAAATCCTGCGCGGTATTGGCCTTGCTCTTGGTGTCCTGGAACGAGCCGCCGACCACTTCGGTCGGGCCCTCGCCGAACTGGCGCCAGGGCGTGGTGCTGTAGATCGCCTCGCCATTGGTCTTCAGCCAGCGGCCGATGGAATGCAAGGTGTCCTGCGCGGCCTGCGGAATGCTGCCGTCGGCGCGCGGGCCGATATTCAACAGCAGGTTGCCGTTCTTGCTCACCACGTCGACCAGCAGCTGGATCAGTTCCTGCGGCTGCTTGTAGGTGTCGTGCTCGACGAAGCCCCAGGAGTCGTTGCTGATCGAGGTGTCGGTCTGCCAATGCGTGGGATTGATGCCGGTGAGGCGGCCGCGCTCCACGTCGTAGGTGCCGGCGCCGTCGGCGAACTCGCCGAACTTGTAGTTGACCACCACGCCGCCGCGCGTGGCGCCCTGGTTGTAGTAGTAGGCCAGCATCTTCGGCAGCGAGTTGCGGAAGGTCGGGTGGCCGATCCACCAGTCGAAGTAGATGAGGTCCGGATGGTAGTCGTCGATCAGCTCGGTGGTGCGCGCCAGCCAGTCGTCCAGCCAGGCCTGCGAGACGTAGGTGAAGTCGCCGGAAAGATTGTCGCTGTCCGGGCCGCTCATGCGCAGCTGCGCGGGGCCGTAGAACTCGGCGTACTTGGGATCGTTGACGTCGGAAGCGAACTCGCGGCCGTTGCCCATGAACCAGTCGTGCTCGGCGCGATGCGAAGAGAGGCCAAAGTGCAGGCCTTCGGCGCGGATCGCCTTGGCCAGCTGGCCGATGACGTCGCGCTTGGGACCCATCTTTACCGCGGTCCAATCACTGAGCTTGGAGTCGTACATGGCGAAGCCATCGTGATGCTCCGCCACCGGCACCACGTAGCGCGCGCCGGCATCGTGGAACAGCTTGGCCCAGGCGGCGGGATCGAACTTCTCCGCCTTGAACATCGGGATGAAGTCCTTGTAGCCGAACTTCGCCTGCGGGCCGTAGGTGGCCACGTGATGGGCGAATTCCTTGCTGCCCTGCACGTACATGTTGCGCGAATACCACTCGCTGCCGAAGGCCGGCACCGAATACACGCCCCAGTGGATGAAGATGCCGAACTTGGCGTCGTCGTACCAGCCGGGCGAACGGTAGCCCTGCAAAGAGGCCCAGTCGGCGCGGAACGGACCGGCGGCTTCACCCTTCTCCACCTCGGCCAGCAGCGCGCGGCGCTGCGGTTCGAACTTGGCGCTGGCCTGCTCCCACAGCTCGCTGTTGCGCCGCGGACTCTGCGTCTTGGCGGTCGGCGCGGTGGCGTCCTGCGCGTGCGCGGCGAAGCCGGCGCAGGCGCACAGCAGCGCGGCGGCAAGGCGGCGGCGCGGGCGGCGCGGCTCAGTGCAGTTCGATGCGATAGGCATAGGCGTGCGGTCCAGTGGGGAGAGTGGGGAGGCGCAGATGCAGGCCGTCCGCCTGCTGCTCGAAGGGAATGTCGGCGCCGCTGGCCAGCAAGGTGACGCGGCGTACGCGCTGATCGGCGCCGATGGAATGGATCACCGCGCGGCCGTCTTTCGGTTGGCCCAGCTCGATCGCATACAGCCGGCCGTCGCGCGTGGTGAAGCGGAAGTCCTCGGCGGTGTAGGGCTTGGTCTTGCTGTCCTGCATGGTGCCCGCCGCCACTTGCGTCGGGCCTTCGCCGTAGCGCTGCCAGGGACGCGTGCCGTAGATCGCCTCGCCGTTGGCATGCAGCCAGCCGCCCACCGCGTGCAGGATCGCCACCGCTTCCGGCGGCATGCTGCCGTCGCCCTTGGGGCCGACGTTCAACAGCAGGTTGCCGTTCTTGCTGACCACGTCGGCCAGCAGGTGCACGATCTCGTCCGGGTCTTTGTAGCTGTCGTGCTCGACATAGCCCCAGGATTCGCGGCTGACCGAGGTTTCGGTCTGCCACGGCTGCGGGCGGATGTCCGCGGCCTGGCCGCGTTCGATATTCAAGGTGCCGCTGCCGGCACGCATGCCGTCGAGCTTGTAGTTGAGCACCACGCCCTGCCCGCGCGCAGCGGCCTGGTTGTAGTAGAACGCGGCGAAACGGGCCAGCGCGCCGCGGAAGCGCGGCTGGTCCACCCACCAGTCGAAGTACATCAGGTCGGGCTTGTAGCCTTCGACGATCTCGCCGGAACGGGCCAGCCAGTCGTCGAGATAGGCGTCCGAAACAAAGGTCCAGTCGTGTTCCTTGCCGTCTTCGCCCTTGGCGCCCTGCAGCGGATACGCGGGGCCGTACAGCGCCGCATAGCGCGGGTCGTTGACGTCGGAATCGAACTGGCGGCCGAAGGAGAAGAACCAGTCGTGCTCGGCGCGGTGCGAGGAAAGGCCGAGCTTCATGCCCTCGGCGCGCACGGCCTTGGCGAGCTGGCCGATCACGTCGCGCTTCGGACCCATCTTCACCGCGGTCCAGTCGCTTAAGCGCGAGTCGTACATGGCGAAGCCGTCGTGATGCTCCGCCACCGGCACCACGTAGCGCGCGCCGGCTTCGCGGAACAGTTTCGCCCAGGCGGCGGGGTCGAACTTCTCCGCCGTGAAGCGCGGAATCAGCTCCTTGTAGCCTGCCTGCGCGCCATAGGTGTCGACCTGGTGCTGGTGGTAATCGGCGTACTTGCCTTCGCGTTCGTACATATGGCGCGGATACCACTCACCCTTGTACGCGGCCACCGAATACACGCCCCAGTGGATGAACACGCCGAACTTGGCATCGCGGTACCAGTCCGGCGCGCGGTAGTGGGTCAGCGTGTCCCAGTCGGGCGAGAACGGGCCTTGCCAGGCCTGTGCGTCGACGTCTTTCAGCAGCGCGGCGCGTGCGCCGTCGTAAGGCCGGTTCGCCTCGCGCCACTGCGCTTCGATGGTGCGCGCATCCGGCGTGCCGGCGGCGGCCGCGAACGAGGCCGCGATCAGCACCAGCGCCAGCATGTGCATCGATGCCCGCATCAGTGCCGCGCCGGCTGGTCCAGGTACCAGCTGGCGGCGCCGATCACGCCGAGCTGGCCGTGGTCGACAACGCGCACCGGCACGTTGTGCAGGAACGGACGCATCACGCCTTTGTCGAGAAAGCGCTCGACGAAACTGCTCGCGCGCACGTAGCCGGCGATGCGCGAGAGGAACCCGCCCGCCAGATAGATGCCGCCGGTGGCCTGGTACAGCATGGCCAGGTCGCCGGCGAAGGAACCCAGCCAGCCGCAGAACAGGTCCAGCGTTTCCCTGGCGCGCGGATCGCTGCCGGCGATCGCCGCGGCGGTGACGGCCGCCGGTTCCGCGCACGCCGGCGCCTTGCCCTGCTCGCGGCACAGCGCTTCGTACACGCGCAGCACGCCGGGGCCGGACAGCACGGCTTCGTAGGAGATATGCGCATCGCGGTCGGCCAGCAGGCGCATCACGTCCTGCTCGCGGCCCACGCGCGCGGCCAATTGCATCTGGCCGGCTTCGCTGGGCAGCACCACCGGCGGCGAACCGGGCAGGCGCACCGCGGCGCCCAGCCCGGTGCCCGGCCCGACCACCACGATGGGGCCGGGCGTGGAGGCGGCGCGCGCGGCGGTGTGCAGCACCGGCGAACGCGCGGTGTCGATGTATGGCGCCGCATGCGTGAGCGCGACGAAATCGTTGATCAGGTGGACTTCGTCCAGCCGCAGCTCGGCGGCCAGCGCCGCCGGCTCGATGCGCCAGGGCAGGCTTTCGTTGATCAGCACGCCTTCGTGCGCGCAGCCGGTGCAGGCCAGCACCAGTTCGCGCGGCCGCATGGCCAGGCCGTCGAGGAAGGCGCGCACGATGGCGGCGAAGCTGGCGTGCTCGCCGCAGCGGAAGATCCGGTACGCCTGCACCACCGGGCCGCCCGCGCCGCTGCCCGGCGCCATCAGCGCGAGGCGTGCATGGGTGCCGCCGACGTCGGCGGCCAGGAACGGAGCGCGGCTGGCGGCCGCGCCGGTCGAGGGCGCACCATCCGGAACCACGGTGGGACGGCCGGGGCCGCGCCCTGCCGGAGGCAGCGCGCCAAGCACGCTCTCCGCTGGCCAAGTGGCCCCAGCGAGCGCTGAAGTGGTTTCGTGCCGGTCCACGCCAAACCTCCCCTTACTTCCCCAGATGCCGCTGCGGCGGCGATTTCGCCGGCCGAGTGGAACTTCGCCGACTTCACCGGCGAACCGATGGTTCATATTTACTTAGATCGTTTCAAGTCGCGTTGCAACACAAATTTCATCTGTCTTACGCACTGGCCGATTTCCACTTGTAAATACACATTTCATAGGTGCACACTGATTCGATACCCGGCGCGGGCATTTGAGAGGGGACCCGCGCATGGGCCAAAGTCCCCGTCCGAGCCCTCACCGAGGCCGGTACCGGGGGCGCCCAGCGAGCGGAGTTTCTGCATGGCCGATCCAGGCATTCCCAACCCGCGAGGCGCCGAGCGGCGCCCGCCCCGGCGAGGTCCCGCGGTGTCGCGGCTCGCCTTCGGCGGTGCCCCCATCGGCAACCTGTACGCGGGAGTGGACGAAGCGAGCGCCCGCCTGGCGGTCGAGCGCGCCTGGCAGCACGGCATCCGCCATTTCGACACGGCGCCCTACTACGGCTACGGCCTGGCCGAGGAACGCCTCGGCGGCGCGCTGGCCGGCGTACCGCGCGCCAGCTACACCCTGTCTACCAAAGTCGGCCGCCTGATCGAGGACGCGCCCGGCCGCGACCCGCTGGCCGACGGCTTCGACGTGGCCGGCAAGCGCGCGGTGTTCGACTACAGCCGCGACGGCGTGCACCGCGCGGTGGAAGCCAGCCTGCGCCGCCTGGGCGTCGACCATGTCGACGTACTGCTGCTGCACGACATCGGCGCCCTCACCCATGGCGCGCAACACTTGCGCGTGCTGCGCCAGGCGCTGGACGAAGCCCTGCCCGCCCTGGCCGAGCTGCGCGAGCAAGGCGTGTGCGATGCGATCGGGCTGGGCGTGAACGAAGAAGCCGTGTGCCTGGAAGTGATGCCGCGCTTCGAGCTGGACGTGATCATGCTGGCCGGCCGCTACACCCTGTTCGAGCAGGAACAGAGCGCGCAGGTCATGGCGCAGGCGCTGGAACGCGGCGTGTCGATCTTCGCGGCCGCGCCGTACAACTCCGGCCTGCTCGGCGGCGAGCGGCCCGGCGACACCTACAACTACGCGCCGGCGGACGCCGCGGTGCGCGCGCGGGCGCAGCGCTTCTACGACGTCTGCGCCGAAGCCGGCGCCAGCGTCGGTGCCGCCGCCTTGCAGTTCCCGCTGTTCCATCCGGCCGTGGCCACCGTGGTCTGCGGCATGCGCACGCCGGACGAAGCCGATGCCGCCGCCGCCCGGCGCGACGCGGCGCTACCCGCCGACTTGTGGCCGCGCCTGCGCGACGCCGGCCTGCTGGGCGAACATGCCGTGACGCCATGAACGCGATCGACGCCCACCAGCACTACTGGCGCATGCAGCGCGGCGACTACGGCTGGCTCGACGACGCGCCGCACGTCCTGCGCCGCGACTTCCTGCCGTTCGAACTGAACCCGCACCGCGCCGCCGCCGGCGTGCAGCGCGCGATCCTGGTGCAGGCCGCGCCGACCGAGGCGGAAACGCGCTTCCTGTTCGAACTGGCGCAGGCGGACCGTGCCGTGGCCGGCGTGGTCGGCTGGGTGGATGTCGAAGCGGCGGACGTCGACGCGCGCATCGCTGCCCTGGTGCGCGACGGCAACGGCCTGCTGCTCGGCCTGCGGCCGATGGCGCAGGACATCGACGATCCGGACTGGCTCGCGCGCAGCGAGCTCGACGCCGCCTTCGCCAGCCTGCAGTGCCACGGCCTGGCCTTCGACGCGCTGGTGCGCCCCGACCAATTGCCCGCGCTGCTCGCGCGCCTGGAACGCGAACCGCAACTGCGCGCCGTGCTCGATCACGGCGGCAAGCCCATCGTCGACGGCGTCGCCAGCTTCGATGCCTGGGCCGGGCCGATCGCCGCCCTGGCCGCGCGCACCTCGCTGCACTGCAAGTTCTCCGGCCTGCTCACCCAGCTCGCGCCGAACCTGGCGGAAGCCGCGCTGGCGCCCTACATCGAGCACCTGTTCGCCTGCTTCGGCCCCGCGCGCCTGCTGTGGGGCAGCGACTGGCCGGTGCTTACGCTGCGCGGCGATTACGCGCACTGGTTCGAACTGGCGCGCGCCTATGTGCAGCGCCTCGCCCCCGGCCACGAGGAAGCGATCTTCGGCGGCAACGCCGCTGCCTTCTATCGCCTCGCGCCGATGACTTATCCGCACCGCAAGGAGACCACGCCATGATCGCTCGCTCCATCGACACCACGCCGGAGCTGCCGGCATGAGCGGCCGTCTCGCCGGCAAGCATGCACTGGTCACCGCGGCCGGCGCCGGCATCGGCCGCGCCACCGCCCTCGCCTTCGCCCGCGAAGGCGCGCGCGTGCTGGCCACCGATATCGACGAAAAGGCGCTGGCCGCGCTTTCCGCCGAAGCGCCGGACGTGCACACCGAACGCCTGGACGTGACCGACCCGGCGCAGATCGACCGCCTGGTCGCCAGCCATCCGCCGTTCGACGTGCTGTTCAACTGCGCGGGCTTCGTGCACGCCGGCACCATCCTGGACACCGACGACACGGCCTGGAAGCGCTCGTTCGCGATCAACGTCGACAGCATGTTCCACCTGTGCCAGCGCCTGCTGCCGGCCATGCTGGAACGCGGCGGCGGCAGCATCGTCAACATGTCCTCGGTGGCGTCGAGCATCAAGGGCGTGCCGAACCGCTTCGCCTATTCGACCACCAAGGCGGCGGTGATCGGCCTGACCAAGTCCATCGCCGCCGACTTCGTATCGCGCGGCATCCGCTGCAACGCGATCTGCCCCGGCACGGTGAAGACGCCCTCGCTCGGCGACCGCGTGCGCGCGCTGGGCGGCGACGAGGACGCGGTGTGGCGCGGCTTTGTCGAACGCCAGCCGATGGGGCGCCTGGGCACTCCCGAGGAGATCGCCATGCTGGCGCTGTATCTGGCTTCCGACGAAGCAGGCTTCACCACCGGCACCGTGCACATCGTGGACGGCGGCTGGTCCAACTGAGGAATCGAACATGAAACTGGTTCGCTACGGCGCCCATGGCAACGAGAAACCCGGCCTGATCGACAAGGATGGCGTGCTGCGCGACCTGTCCGAGCACGTTGCCGATATCGATCCCTACGTGATCAACCGCGAAGGCCGTGCGCGCCTGGCCGCGCTCGATCCTTCCACCCTGCCCGCGGTCGAAGGCACGCCGCGTTTCGGCGCCCCGGTGGCGCCGGTGAGCAAGATCATCTGCGTCGGCATGAACTACGCGCGCCACGCCGCCGAAACCGGCCAGCCGGTGCCGGAGCAGCCGGTGCTGTTCATGAAGGCCACCACCGCGATCATGGGCCCGAACGACGACGTGGTGATTCCGCGCGGCTCCATCTGCACCGACTGGGAAGTGGAGCTGGGCGTGGTGATCGGCGAGACCGCGCGCGATGTATCCGTCGACGAGGCGCTCGCACACGTGGCCGGCTATATCGTGATCAACGATCTTTCGGAGCGCGAGTTCCAGCTGGAACACGGCGGCCAGTGGGTGAAGGGCAAGAGCTGCGACACCTTCGGCCCGCTCGGCCCCTGGCTGGTCACCACCGACGAAGTGACCGATCCGCAGAACCTGCACCTGTGGCTGGAAGTGAACGGCCACCGCTACCAGGACAGCAGCACCAGCGACATGGTGTTCGGCGTGGCCAAACTGGTCAGCTACATCAGCCGCTACATGACCTTGCTGCCCGGCGACGTGATCAGCACCGGCACGCCCGCCGGCGTAGGCCTGGGCCTGAAGCCGCCGACCTATCTGCGTCCCGGCGATGTGATCGAGCTGGGCATCGACGGCCTCGGCCGGCAACGCCAGCAGGTCCACGCCCACCCGGCCGACGCGCGCTGAGCGCCGGCCCATCTTTTTTCAACCGGCAGAGGGAGGCCGGCCGCATGGCGACACGTGCTCCGGTGAAGATCACCGCGCTAGATACCTACGACATCCGTTTCCCCACTTCGCGCCAGCTCGACGGCTCCGACGCGATGAACCCGGATCCGGACTACTCCGCCGCCTACGCGGTGCTGCGCACGGACGATCCGGCGGGCTTGGCCGGCTACGGCCTGGCCTTCACCATCGGCCGCGGCAACGACGTGCAGAAGGCCGCGCTCGATGCGCTGCGTCCGTATGTGGTCGGCCTGACCCTGGATGAAGTGACCGATGATCTGGGCGGCTTCGCCGCGCGCATGGTCGGCGACTCGCAGCTGCGCTGGCTGGGGCCGGAAAAAGGCGTGATGCACATGGCGATCGGCGCGGTGATCAACGCCGGCTGGGATCTCGCCGCGCGCCGCGCCGGCAAGCCGCTGTGGCGCTATATCGCCGAGCTTTCGCCGGAGCAGTTGGTCGCCGCCATCGACTTCCGCTATCTCAGCGACGCGCTGACCCCGGACGAGGCGCTGCAGATGCTGCGCGCTGCCGAGCCGGCCAAGTCCGCGCGCATCGAACAGCTGCTGAAGGAAGGCTATCCCGCCTACACCACCTCGCCCGGCTGGCTCGGCTACACCGACGAGAAAATGCTGCGCCTGGCGCGCGAAGCGGTGGCCGAAGGCTTCCGCACCATCAAGCTGAAAGTCGGCCTGAGCGTGGAAGACGACGTGCGCCGCTGCCGCCTGGTGCGCGAAACCGTCGGCCCCGACGTGGCCATCGCGGTGGATGCCAACCAGCGCTGGGACGTGCACGCCGCGATCGACTGGCTGCGACGCCTGGAAGGTTTCGACCTGGCCTGGATCGAAGAACCCACCAGCCCCGACGACGTGCTCGGCCACGCCGCGATCCGCCGTGCCGTGTCGGTGCCGGTGTCCACCGGTGAGCACACCCACAACCGCGTGATGTTCAAGCAGCTGTTCCAGGCCGGCGCGGTCGACCTGGTGCAGATCGACGCCGCGCGCGTCGGCGGCGTCAACGAGAACCTGGCGATCCTGCTGATGGCGGCGAAGTTCGGCGTGCGCGTATTCCCGCATGCCGGCGGCGTGGGCCTGTGCGAGCTGGTGCAGCATCTGGCGATGGCCGACTTCGTGGCGATCACCGGCCGCAAGGACGACCGCGCGATCGAATTCGTCGACCACCTTCACGAGCATTTCGACGACCCGGTGACCATCCGCGACGGCCATTACCTGGCGCCCACCGCCCCCGGTTTCTCGGCGCGCATGCATGAGCGTACGCTGGCCGAGTACCGCTTCCCCGATGGCCCTGTTTGGCAGGAGCCGCCGGCCGTGGCGGCGCGCTGAGCAGGAGCCGGAGCATGGCCACGCCGATCACCAACGTACTGGACCTGCGCGAACTCGCCCGCCGCCGTGTGCCGCGGGCGTTCTTCGAGTACGCCGACCGCGGCGCCTACGACGAGCTGACGCTGCGCGACAACCGCGCCGCGTTCGAGCGCATCCGCTTCCGCCAGCGCGTGATGATGGACGTGGACCAGCGTTCGCTCGCCACCACCGTGGTGGGCCAGCCGGTGTCGATGCCGCTGGCTATCGCGCCTACCGGATTGACTGGCTTGCAGCACGGCGCCGGCGAAATCCTCGGCGCGCGCGCGGCGCTGAAGGCGGGCATTCCGTTCTGCCTCAGCACCGTGTCGATCTGCTCGATCGAGCAGGTGCGCGCGGCGGTGAATGCGCCGTTCTGGTTCCAGCTCTACGTGATGCGCGACCGCGGCTTCGCGCGCGACCTGATCCGCCGCGCCAAGGACGCCGGCTGCTCCGCGCTGATGCTGACGGCCGACCTTACCGTGCAGGGCCAGCGCCACCGCGAGATCAAGAATGGCCTGAGCGTGCCGCCCAAGGTCACCCTGCGCAATCTGTTCGACATCATGAGCAAGCCGCGCTGGGCCTGGAGCATGGCGCGCGCACCGAGCCGCTCGTTCGGCAATCTGGCCGGGCGGATCGAGGGCACCGGCAGCCTGACCACGCTGGCGCAGTGGATCGCCAATCAGTTCGATCCCACGCTCAACTGGAAGGATCTGGAATGGATCCGCGAGTTGTGGCCGGGGAAGTTGATCCTCAAGGGGATCATGGACGAGGAGGATGCGCGGCTGGCGGCGGCGCATGGGGTCGATGCGATCGTGGTGTCCAACCATGGTGGGCGGCAGCTCGATGGGGCGCCGGCGAGTATCGAGGTGTTGCCGCGGATTGCCGATGCAGTTGGCGATGATCTCGAAGTTTTGTTCGATGGTGGGATTCTCAGTGGACAGGACGTCTTGAAGGCGCTGGCGCTGGGGGCGCGCGCCGGGTTGATCGGCAAGGCGTTTCTTTATGGGTTGGGGGCCATGGGGGAGGAAGGGGTGGCGCGGACGATCGAGATCATCCGGAAGGAGTTGAGTGTGAGCATGGCGCTTACGGGGCAGACGGATGTGCGCCGGGTGGGGCGGGATGTGATTTGGCGGGATCAGGCTGTGGCTGCGAGGCCGATGTTTTTGCCGTTGCCGGTGGGGTGTGGGGCGCAGGGGGCGCCCTGAGTTGTCGTCCCGCACTTGCTCGTCATCCCGGCGTAGGCCGGGATCCAGTAACGGTATCGTTCGATTGTCGCGTTACCGCGACTTGGCCGCTTATGCAGCGGGCATTTCGGACGCCTGCCGGCGCCCGAGTCACTTTTTCTTTGCTGGCCCAAAGAAAAAGTAACCCAAAAGAAATGGCCTGAGAGCAACGGCTCGCGACGCGACTAGAAGGAGCAGTGGCGGCCGTGGAAACGGATTAACCAGAGTCGACACGAAACGGCAGTGCGTTTACGTGACGCGTCCTTCAACGTGCCGTTGCCGAGAGGACGTTCCGCGACTGAGGCCAGCTTTTGCTCTTCGCCCCTGTATGCGACGCCACCCCACTTCTCCCTCTCCCCTCCGGGGAGAGGGAGAAGTGAGGGGTCTCTCGGAGCGCAACGTGAAACCCTGCCATACCAACGTGGCGAGGTGCGTGAAGGTGTGGGTGTTGGGGTTCGCCTGCGGCTCACCCCAACCTACGCCGGGATTGTCGCTTCATTCAATGCCAACTCAAGCGCACCGCTTCGCGCACCGACCGCGCTGGCACCGTCGCCGTCGCCACGCCTTCCTTCGCATTCCACTTCCACGCCTGCCCTTGCTTGCCGTCCACGGTCAAAGCACCGGGCTTTTTTGCCGCATGAAGGCGCAGCTCGTATGCGCGCTTCTGCACCTGCCCCTTGAACTCGCCCTGCGCGGCGTCGATCGTCAACTCGTGCGTGCCGTCCTGGCCGGTGCTGTGGTGCATGGTGGTGATGGCGTGTCCGCCTTTGTCGTAATCCAGCGATACGCCGTCGTCCTCGTAGAGCGAGAAGCTGCCGTCGCCGTCGCCGAATACGTGCAGGATCAGCGTGTCCAGCGGCTTCGCGTCCGAGTAGTCGCTCGGTGGCTGCATCGGCACGATGGCGCCGGCGCGGGCGAATACGGGAGTGTCATCGGAGGCGTAGCGGGCGGTGAAGGTGGTGTCGCCCTGATAGCGCTTGCCTTTGAAGAAATCGACCCACTGACCGGGCGGCAGATAGACCGTGCGCTGGCCGCTGGTGTCGAGCACCGGTGCCACCAGCAGGTCTTCGCCGAAGAAGTATTCGTAGGGCTGCTTGTAGGCCTCTTCCAGCTCCGGATGCTGCAGGTACAGCGGGCGCAGCAGCGGCAGTGATTCGGTATGCGCGAGCCAGGCGTAGGAATAGATGTAGGGAATCAGCTGGGTGCGCAGGGTGAAGTATTTGCGCATCAGCGCCAGGCCCTTGTCGCCATACATCCACGGCATGCGCGTATTGCCCTCGCGCGGATTGGCATGGGCGCTGTGCATGCGCAGCAGCGGGCTGAAGGTACCGAACTCGATCCAGCGGGCGTAGAGGTCGAAGTCGATCTTGGCGCCGTGGAAACCGCCGATATCGTGGCTGATGTAAGGCACCAGCACATTGCCGCCGCGCGCGGTGAACGCCACTTCATAGGCCAGCACCGGCCATTCCGAATAGGTGTCGCCGGTAAAGAAGCCCGGATAGCGCTGGCTGCCCCAGTCGCCGTAGCGGCCGAGGATAAAGCCGCGCTTGCCGGTAGCCTGCGCGCTGAAGTCGTAGAACACCTTGTTGGTCCACAACTGCGAATTGAGGCCCGGCATCCCGGTGGCACCGCCACCGCCATCCACCCACCACAGGTCCACGCCCTGGCGCATCAGCGGCTCGTGCAGCCGGCGCATGAAGACCTCCGCCTGGCGCTGGTCGGACAGATCGAACGCGATGGGTTCCGGCGGATGCACGTCGCGCAGCGCCACCGGCCCGCGCAGCAGGCCGCCGCCGCCGCGGCCGGGTTCCACGCGCAGGGCGATGTGGATCGTCTCGCCGGGCTTGGTCACCGCCGCGACGTCGGTATAGGTCAACCGCTGCGGCCACTGGATCTGGCTGTGCTGCAGCTCCTGGCCGTTGACGAAGATGCGGTAGCTCTGGTCCACCTCGCCGAGCACCAGATACAGCGTCTTGGGCAGATCGGCCGGCAGGCGCACGTCGCTGCGGTACCAGGACACGCCCGCATAGTTCGGCTGGCCCTGCACCTGCCAGGAGCGGTCGGTCTGGATGCTCTTCCAGCTGCGCGCATCGAAGTCGGACGCGTACCACTTGGCCTTGATGCCCACGTCGCGCGGATCGATCGCGAAACGCCAGCGGCCGGACAGGTCCAGATCGAACGACGGCCTCACCAGCGGCGGCTTGCCCAGTGCCTCCAGCACGCCGGGTGCATGGCTGTCGTCGAAGGACAGGATGCTTTCCTTGGTATTGGCATAGCCCGGATGATCGTTGAGCCCGAGCTTCACGCCGCGCCCGTGCAGCCAGGTGACGAAGCGGTCCGGTTGCGCAATCAGCGGGCTCCAGTCGTAGCCGCCGTCCCAGCCGTAGTTGTGCCAGGCGAAATCCAGCACCAGGGTGTCGAACGGAATGCGCGCGGCGCGCAGGCGGCTGACCTCGTCCTCCAGCATCTTCCGGTTGTAGCGCTGGAACGCGGGCTGCTTCGCTTCCGCGGTGCCGGGGAAGTATTCGAAATTGAAATCGGTGATCCACGGGCCGAGCACGTAGCGCGGGATCATCGGGATCTCGCCGCTCAACTGCGCGTACTCGCCCAGCGCCTTGCGGTAGTCGTTGCCGTAGGCGAACAGATACCAGTCCTGCCCGCTGCGCTCCTTGCGCGGCTCGATCCATTGCGAGGTCTTGTTCCACAGCGGCGTGCCGCTGTCGTCGACGAAGGCGTAGCCGCTGCGGCTGAGCAGGCCGGGCTTGGCTTTCTCCAGCTTCACCTCGATGCCGGGGATCACGTCATTCACCGGGCTTTCCAGCGGATTGCCGGTGAGGTTGGCCTTGCTGACGTTGTCCAGCGAATAGGTCAGGCCGCCGAGGTTCTGCGCGTCGTCCGCGCCGGGGTGCCACTCACCCGGTTTTCCGGCGGTCCAGGTCACCTTGAGGTTGTCGGCGTTGAAGGGGCCGGAGTTCAGGCGATAACGCAGGGTCATCGCGTCCGTGCCGGCCACCAGCCAACCCTTCTCGCGCGATACGTGCACGGTGACCGGCGCCCAGTCGCGCTTCTGCATCACCGCGGTGGGCGCGTCCACGAAGGCGCCGCCGGGGGAGTACTCCATGCGCACCAGGGTCGGCGTAAGAAAGGAGAAGCGCGCATGGTCGGCCACCACCACCGGCTGGCCGGACTTCAGCGGCACCTGGGCACAGGCGGCCAGGCACAGCGAAGCCAGCAGCACCGGCCAGGCGGGCCATCTCGGACGGCGAACGAACATCGGGTACTCCCCCTTCCTTCAATGTCGGCGCCCGATGACACGGTCGTAGGCGTCGGCCAGGCGCAACGTCAGGCCGGCGCCGGGGCGCGCGTGGATACCGGGCGGAAGCTAGCGCAATGGCGGCAAGGAGTGGAGAGGCGCAAGCCGCCATGGCAGGCATCTGCTGGCCTCGTCACATTCCTGGATGCGCGGCGCGGCCTTGGGGGTAGGCCCAAAAAAAACCCCCGAGAAATCCGTCTCGGGGGAAGAACGACTGCGGTATGCGTCACCGCAGGAACGCACGGGCTATTGCCCCGGACCCAGCGCCTCGGAGAGCGCCGCCTTCGGTGCCGGGACAGGTACAGCATGGGCAAGCACGACGCCGCGCGCCATGCGGCGAACTCTGAAATTGCGGCTCAGCCGCCCATGCCGGGCAGTGCGTCGGCGATGTAATCGCGGCTTGCCCAGCTGCCGCCCTCGCCCGCTTCCGCCGCATGGATGCGCGCCCGCCCGCCATCCGCGGCCGGCATGGCCGAGACGGCGCGGTTGCGCGGATCGCGCGCGCTGCGCTCGTCGATCTTCACCATCAGGCCGTCGGCGATATCCAGCCTGGCCGCGATGCGGCTGCCGTCGGTGAACTGCACCAGCACGCTGACCACCGGGCTGCGCGCGCTGTCGGTGGTGTGCAGATAGGCCAGGCTGCGCCGGGTGATGCCGAGGTCCAGCGGAATCCGGCGCAGGATGTCCGCCTGTACATAGCCTTCGAAATAGCGGCGCTGGCGCGCGTCCTCCAGCACGTCGTAGACCGAGATGCCGGGATCGGGGTAGTCGGAGACCGGGATGACCTTGCGGTTGAAGTAATCCACCGCCTCCCTGGCCGAATCGACGATGCGCAGCGTGTAGGTCTTCTTCCAACCCATCGGCGCCGCGTCGTGAAAGCGCAGCAGCTGCGCGAACGCCGATTCGACTTCCGGCTCGGTCCACTTGCGCCGCACATCGTACGGCAGCGCCTGGCCCCAGCTGCGGGCCACGCCGTACTTGTGCAGGGTGCGCGTGGAGGGATCCCCTACATAGACCTCGGACCACGCCTGGCCGTGTTCGACGCGCCCGAGCATGGCCTTCTCCTGTTCCGGCGTGCATCCGTCGCACCAGTACAGGTCCGCCGCGCGGACCGCGCCGGAAAAACACAGGCAGGCTGCCAAGGCCATCGCCGGTAGCCGGCCGATCAAGAATCTGCTCGTTCCCATGCCGATGGCCTACAACGCTCTTCCCGCTCGCCTACAGCAACGTTCCAACAGCGGTGCGCAGAAAAGCAATCGGCGCGATCCAAAACACTAGGAAATGGATAAGGGACCGCAGGCTGCAAAAGCAGGAAAAGTCGCAGAAAAACCTAATGTGCGAGCGGCTTCCCGGCGTGGCTCATTCAGTCAATTCTGATTTCTTAGGAATATCACGCATGCTTTTCGCGGCCATGGCGGGATGCCGCCTGTCGCGCGATCGCATCCAGCGTGCCGCCCCAGTAGAAAGCGAGATGGCGGAAGATCACTTCAGTGGGGAAGGTGTGCGCCTCGAAGTCCAGCCGGGTCTGTTCGCCCAGCGGTGTAAGGCGAAACTCCAAGACGGTGTAGCTGGAGGGCTCGTCCGGCAGTCGGGATACGGAACTGAGGTGCGTATAGCTCAAGCGCCGTTCCGGTTCGAAGGCCAGCACCTTGCCGCGATTCTCGAAGCGGCCGGTGTGCACGCCGCGCACGCTGACGGCGCCGCCGATGCGCCAGTCCGCGCTTACTTCGAGTTTCATGGCGGGCTCGCCCATCCAGTCGCGCATGAGGTCGGGCTGGGTGAGGCTTTCCCATACGGTGGACGGGGGCGCTTCGATGGTAACGGATTCGATGATTCGGTCTGGCATGGAATAGTCCGATAAGTAACCACGAAATATCGTAGCTCGCCTGGCGACTTATCAGAGTACGCCGCGCCCTCTCCCGCGGCGGCCTTCAGGCCGCCTGGGGTCGCGCCGCATGGCTGCGCCAATGCTCCAGCGACAAAGCCAGCCCATCGTGCGAAAGCTGGGTCGCCGCGGCTTCCGCCGAACCCTCGGCCGCCTCGATGACCCGCTCGAACATATGCGCCTCGTAAGCCGCCACCGCGGCATCCCAGTCGCCGCCACTCACCAGTTGCATGGCCAGCTCTGCCGCATCGAGCATTGCGGCATTGACGCCCTCGCCGCCGAACGGCGACATCAGATGCGCGGCATCGCCCAGCAAGGTGATGCCGCGGCGGTGCGGCCAGCGATGGCCGACGGGAAGCGCGTGGATGTAGCGCGGCGCGATGGCGTCGTTGCTCGCGCGGATCAGGTCCAGCAGCTCCGGCGCGAAGCCTGCGAACTGGCGCAGCAGCTCCGCGCGTGCGGCCACCGGATCGGCGACATCGAAGCGGCGCTCCACCCACGCCATCGGCACCCGGAACACGGCATAGCCGCGCAGGTGCGCGTTGCCGTTGCGCTGGACGATCAAGCCCTTGCCCTCGCCTTCCGCATCCAGCTTGCCGCGCCCCACCAGCAGCGACAGCGCGGGGTGCCGGTCGTCCACCTCGTCAATGCCGAACTCGATAAAAGCCAGGCCGCTGTACTGCGGCAGGTACGGCGACAGCAGCGGGCGCAGGCGCGACCATGCGCCATCGGCGCCGACCACCAGGTCGAAGTTGCCGGCGAAGCCGTCCGCCAGCAGCAGCTGCCAGCCACCATCGGCGTTCTGCCGCACTTCGCGCACGTCGCTGTTCCAGCGCACGCAGTTGTCAGGCAAGGATGCGAGCAGCATGGCGCGCAAGGCGGTGCGGTCGACCTCGGGCCGGTTGCCGCCGGCGGCGTCGGCTTCCTCGTAGAGCACGCGGCCGTGCATGTCGAGCAGCTTCGAACCCTGGTCCTCGTAGCGCGCGATGCGCAGGAACTCGTCGGTGAGCCCCGCCAGCGCCAGCGCGTGCTGGCCGGACTCCTCATGGATATCCAGCGTGCCGCCCTGCGGCCGCGCCAGCGGGTCGGCCTCGCGCTCGAATACCGTGGCCTGCCAGCCATGGCGATGGAGGATGCGCGCCAGGGTAAGACCGCCAGGGCCGCCGCCCGCGATCGCGATACGAGGTTTCATTGCCGGCCCTCGCCGAAAAAGATAGGATGCTATTTATCCTGAGATGCATAGGAGCCTATGTCAATGGGCAAATCGACCGCTTCCACCCCGATGCGCCCCCGCATCGGCCAGCTGATCAACCGCGCCAGCCGGCTGCTGCTGCGCGCTGGCGATGCGCGGCTACGGCCGCTGGGGCTGGCCGGCGCACAGATTCCCGTGGTCGCCATGCTCAAGCACCACGGGCCGATGACGCAGAAGCAGCTCGCCGAGATGGCGCAGATCGAGCAGCCGTCGATGGCGCAGACGCTGGCGCGGATGGAGCGCGACGGGATGGTGGAGCGGCGCGCCGATCCGGCGGATGGGCGCAGCAGCTTCGTGCACCTTACGGAGTTGGCTTTGGGCAAGTTGCCTGAGGCGCAGAGGGTGTTGAATCTTGGTGAGCGGAGGATGCTGGCGGGGTTGGAGGAGGGGGAGGTTTTGGTGTTGATGGGGTTGTTGCAGAGGGTGGTGGGGAACCTTGAGAGGGAGATGGGGGTGGCGTGAGACGCTACCTTCTCGTCATTCCGGTTTGGGCCGGAATCCGCCCTTACTCGTTGTGCCGACGTAGGTCGGAATCCGCTTTGCTCGTCATTCCAGCGAGAGCTGGAATCCAGGGCCTTTGCGCTTGATGTTGCGCTGGCGCTTGGGTGTCTCGCCTTTGGCGAGTGTTTCGTGCCGCTGCCGCGGCCCGAGTTACTTTTTCTCTGCGTGCCCAGAGAAAAAGTAACCAAAAAGAGAGGGCACCCTGCTTGGCGCCCTCAGCAGCAAAGCTGCTGAGGGTCCGTGAGGGCTGGCCGGGCTTTTTGACAGGGCATCCATGCCCTGATCAAAAAGGCGAGGACTCCTGTCCTCGCCCCCTGCGGGGCCTGATCGTCCAGCCCTCACCGCCGGCGCCAAGGGGACCCGGTAGATCAAGAGCAAGTGCAGGAGCGAAAGCAAAAGCGCGCAAGCGGAACGCCGCGGCTGCGCCGCATGCTCTTCGCTCGATTTTCGCGTCTGCCGTCATCCCCCTCTCCCCTCCGGGGAGAGGGTTGGGGTGAGGGGCCGGTCGGAGCGATGCGATGAACTTCGTAGCGACTCGCTCTTAAAAACTCGAAGCGATCCACAACAAACATCGCACTCCAACTAACACATCGCCCTTTGAAGCACCTCACTGACACCACAACTCTTCAACCTCAACGCGATTGCCATTCCCACGCACCACGCGCATCCGCAACACGCCTACGCAAATCCCCTCTCTCCTGTCGTCCTCACCCGACAGACACTCACACCATGCTTTGCTAGCGTGGCGAAGTTGCGTGTTGCATCACTTCGCACGCGACCATCCTTCTTTCAGCACAAAAAAAGCGCGGGCCGGTAGGGCTGCAACCCCGACCGGCCCGCTGACCACAACCAACTCCTATAGGAAAGTCGATCATGGCTAGCAAGGATCATACGGCAGATATCTACACCATCCCCTCCGCGGACGATTTGCGTATTAACACCGCGACTAATCCCCTAGGTCGCCCGATTTATCTCACTGACGAGGTCGAAGATTCTCAAGAACGTTTGCTTACCCGCCTGGCCGGCATACATATGGCGGTGAATGTGATCAATGATTTGCTCGCCAACAGCGATGCCTTCCGCGAGCGCCAAGCCAGTGGACAGCCGAATGCACCCGGTGAATGGCCGTTGCCGCCGACCTATGTGGAAGGCTTGTTCGTCGCCGTGCGCTTTCTTAGCGAATACGCCGAGTCGCTGAGCCTCGGTGCGCTTTCCGAAACTCGTATCGACGACGTCTGACGACAGGTGCGATCCATCGAGTGACTCGGTGGATCGTCCTGTTCCTATAAGGATTAGTCTGAATTTCTGGATGATCCATCCCGCCGCAGCGGGATGATCCGCGGCAGGCCGCTGCCTAGACTCGTCTCACCCTCACCTCTCAGGAGACAAGTCATGGCAGATCATTCCATCAAGGGCAAAACCGTGCTGATCGCCGGCGGCGCCAAGAACCTGGGCGGCCTGATCGCACGCGATCTGGCCCAGCACGGTGCCAAGGCCGTGGTCGTCCACTACAACAGCGCCGCCACCAAGGCCGCCGCGGACGAGACCGTGGCCGCCGTGAAAGCCACGGGTGCGCAGGCGGTGGCGATCCAGGCCGATCTCACCCGCGCCGCCGCGGTGGAAAAGCTGTTCGCCGAGGCGGTCGCCGCGGTCGGCCGGCCGGATATCGCCATCAATACCGTGGGCAAGGTGCTGAAGAAGCCGCTGGTGGAGATCACCGAGGCGGAATACGACGAGATGTCCGCAGTGAATGCCAAGACGGCGTTCTTCTTCCTCAAGGAAGCCGGCCGCCACGTCAACGACAACGGCAAGGTGGTCACCCTGGTCACTTCGCTGCTCGGTGCCTTCACTCCGTTCTATGCGTCCTACGCCGGTACCAAGGCGCCGGTGGAACACTTCACCCGTGCGGCGGCCAAGGAGTTCGGCGAGCGCGGCATCTCGGTCACGGCCGTGGGTCCGGGGCCGATGGATACGCCGTTCTTCTATCCGGCCGAAGGCGCGGATGCGGTGGCCTATCACAAAGGGGCCGCGGCGCTGTCGCCGTTCTCCAAGACGGGCCTTACGGATATCCAGGACGTGGTGCCGTTCATCCGTCATCTGGTGAGCGAAGGCTGGTGGATTACCGGCCAGACCATCCTGATCAACGGCGGCTATACCACCAAGTAATCCCCCGCCGTCCTGCCCATAAGAGAAAGCCCCGCATCGCGGGGCTTTCTCGTACAACATGCAGGCGATCCCTTACACGGGCTCGGACTCCTCCGATTGCCGCGTCGGGTCGATATTACGCAGGAACTTCTCGACGTCGTCGGCATTGCCGACCACCGACTCTTCCGGACAGATAAACGGATAGGCCTTGTTGTCGATGATCGGCTCGATGCCGAAGAAATCGTTCAAGACCGATTCCGAGGTGCAGTAGGCGCCCTCCACCCAGGCCTGGTCGTTGGAATAAGCCTCGCCGACGATGAAGATGTCGGCATCGGCGCCCTTGATCAGCTGCGAGGGCTTGCGGATCTTCCGTTGCACGTCGCCGATGTCGTAGTGCGGCGCCCATTCGTGATAGCCGGCATTGAACGGCGGCAGCGCCCAGTCCATGTAGGCCGATTCCAGCGGCTCCGGCACGGCGGTGTAGTCCGTGTTCGGGCCGAAGTGCAGCTCGGCCAGCATCTTGCGCAGCATCTTCACCATGCGCGCGGGCACCTTGCGCGGCCCCTCCAGGGGCTGGGTGTCCGACGAGCTGGGGATCTCGCGCAGGCGCTTGGGCCCCAGTTCCAGCTCGTGCCAGAACGCGGTGTTGTCCTCGTCGTCATAGCTGGCCAGGATGCCGTAGACCGGCTTCTTCTTCGGCGTGGTCGCGTTGTTGCCGAAGTACACCACCATGCGGATCGGCGAATTGGTGACGCTGGGCCCGATGGTGTCGTTGCGCGACGCCGCGGTGAGCTGCTTGACCTGCTGAATGGTCAAGGCCTGCTCGGTGATGTTCTCGATCGCCTTCACCATGTCCCCGGCCGACTCGTACGGAACCTCGATCATCGTCGCCATCGCCTTCAACGCGGCGGCGGGGAATTTCTGCGCGCGCAGCCCGGCGATGGTGTCGGGGGTAATGGTGTAGCCGACCACCATGGCCGGATACGGCGCCGGATTGTCGATGTCGGGCGACCACCACGGCTGGTCGAAGAACATGCCGATCTTGTACGAGGGCTGCATGATGGTCGCTTCGAGATAGAGGCTCACCTTCTCGTGATTGAGCACGTCCACCTCGCCCTTGGCCGGCGCGCGGAAACGCGTGGCCTGCGCCACCAGGTCGATCGCGGCGCGCGGCATCGCCATCCACGCGGCATCGGCCTCGCCCCCGCCCACGGGGAGATTGGGATCGGCACGCAGCGCGGTGGTGTAAACCGCCTTGCCGGACTTCGACAGGATCGAATGCAGGCGCGTGTCGGGGTGGTAGCGGAAGTCGATGCCCTTGGCCTTGGCCAGCTTCAGGATCTCCTCGAACAGCGCATTGAACATGCCCGAGTAGCCGATCGACAGCGTGCGGTACTGGCTGCCCGGGGTGAACTCGTTGTTGATATTGAACGACACGCCGGCATGCGTGTTGATCACATTGGAACTGTAGCCGTTGCCGTCGGCCGCGTAGTCGTAGCCTTCCGAACCGAGCTGATCGTAAAGCAGGTTCCAGTAGCCGATATCCTTCAGGTAATCGCCCTGCTGGAACACGCTGGCCTCCGGCAGCTTCGCCGTGATACGCCCGTGCTGATAGAACGAGCACCAGTCGCGGCGGGTGAAATCGGCCCATGGCTTGGTGGTCGCCAGGTCCTGCACGATGGTGAAGCCCTGGTCGGGCGTGGTGGACGCGCCGAAGTTGTTCACCGCATACGGCGCCGGCGTATTCGAGGTGATGCCGTTCAGATAGAAATTGCGCGAGCGCAGATAGAACAGCTGGTTATTGGTGACATTGAACGGCACCGAATACTTGTCCAGCCCCAGCAGCGAAATCACCGCGGTGACCACGCGGTGGCCCGGCGCCAGGCCGTTGTTCGGATCCGGGAACTCCTTGGTCGGAATCCGGTTCCAGTGCGAATAGCGCATGCCGCCGAGTTCGACGTAGGAGTTGGTCTTGTCGTTGTTGTAATGCCAGGTGCAGACGCGCGCGCCCGCGGCGCGGGTGCCCGGATGGCGCTTGGTGAAGTCGTAGCGGCCCCAGTCGTGCAGCGCCAGGATGTCGCCCTTCTTCAGCTGCTTGGCATTGAACTTGGCTTGTTTGGATTGGCCGCTGAGCAACCGCCAGGCCGTGTAGAGGCCGGCGGCGCCGGCCCCGAAGATCGCATAGGTCTTCTGTGTCATGGTTCTGTAGCTCCCTGTATGAGAGTGGCTGGCAGCATTACTCGCTGCCGAGGCGGTACATCTGGCCGGGCAGATCCTTTTGCGGAATGACGACTTCGACGAGCACAGGCTTGTTCTTGATCTTGGCGATGCGCGGCAGCGCCGCATTGAGTTCGTCCACCGTGGTCACGCGGATGCCTTCCGCGCCGAAGGCCTGGGCCAGGGCGAGGTAGTCCCACTTGGGCAGGATGTCGAAGGCATCGAACTTGTGCTTCGGGCCGGGCTTGAACGCGGACATGTCCACGTAGACCTGCTCGATCGCATAGACCTGGTTGCTCATCACGAAGATCACCGCGTTGAGCTGGTTGCGCGCCAGCGTGGACAGCGACTGGCAGACCATCATGAAGCCGCCGTCGCCGGCCACGGTCCAGGCGCGCTTGCCGCTGCCCAGCTGGGCGCCGGAGGCCGCGCCGGTCTCGAAACCGATGCACTGCCACGCCGCCGAGGCGATAAAGCTGCCCTGCGACAGGCCATAGCAGTTGGTGGCCACGTACATGGCGGAACTCACGCCGTAAGTCATCACGATGTCCTTCAGCAGGTTCTTGTCCTGCAGGAATTTCATCGTGTTCGCGAAGAAGCGGTTGTAGGTGATGATCTGCGGATCGACGTCGTAGACCGGGTCGGAGTTGGCCGCCCACGGGTTGGGATACTTCGGCTGCGGCGGCGCCTTGGCCTTGATCGGGTAAGCCTTGCTCGCGACGAAGCGCGCCAGCAGTGCTTCCATGAAGTCCTGCATGGTGACGTCGCCGTACTTGAAATAGCCGGCGCGCACGCCGTCGGTGTCGGCCAGCACCATGCTTCCGTACTTGCTCTCGATGAAGGCGAGGTAGTCGTCGGTGATGATGGCGCCCAGGGTCAGCACGCAGTCCGAGGCCATTACGATCTCGCGCACTGCCTCGATCGAGGCCGCATCCGAGTAAGTGCCGATGAACTTGTCGCCCTGCTCGTCCAGCACCGCCTTGCCCAGGCTGGTGGTGGTGTAGAGAAGGCCGCTGGCGTCGATGATCTTCTGCAGCAGGCCGGAGAGCCCGAAACGCAGCACCTCGACACCGGCGAAGATCAGCGGCTGCTTGGCCTGGGTGATCTGCATCCAGGCCTGGTCCACCGCATTGCGCAGCGCCAGCTCGGGGCTGCGCGTGACGCGCGGCTTGAGCGGCGTGGCCGGCGGGCGCGCGCAGGGCTGGCCCCACACCTCTTTGTAGCAGGCGATGTAGACGGGGCGCTTCTGGGTGATCGCCTCGACCAGCAGCTCGTCGATCTGTTCGGCCGCGCCCACGTTGGTGCTGAGCGTGATCGCCTTGACGGTCACGTACTCGTAAATGGCGCGGTCCGAATTGAGGTCGCCGGTGGAGTGGTGGAACAGCACGTCGTACATGTCGGTGATGTCGCGCATGTCGGCGCCGGGCGTGGCGCTGATCACCACGATCGGGCTGCGCTCGACCCAGGCGCCGGCAATCGCGTTGAGCGCGCTATAGGTGCTGACGCCGAATTGCAGCGACACGGCGGCCAGGCCGCGGGTGCGCGCATAGGCGTCGGCGGCGTAGGCCGCATCCAGTTCGTTGATGGCGCCGATTGCGGTGACGCCGTCGAAGTATTCCAGCGCCTGGGTGAAGTGCTTGACGTAGTCGCCGGGTATCTGGAAGACCTCGGTGACCTGCAATTGCTTGAGCCGCGTCAACAGATAATCGGCCACGGTAAAGGTGGCGGTCGAGATCGACGCCGGTGCCGTGCTGATCGAACGGGACTTATTGGTGGTGCTGCTGCTGTCTGCCATGACGATTCCCCCTGTCTGAAGAATGGAGGCGCGCGACACGAGCCGGCCGGGCCGTGCGCCGCTTCCGTCGTTACCGCAAAGAAAGAAAATGAAATGTCCGCCGGTTAACGCATGCGTGCCGGGGCGAGTGCATTGCACCGCCTCGCGGATGGATGGAACTATTCCGTGTTGCCCCATTCGGCATGGCTGCGCAGAACGGTCGTTGCGACCCGCGCAGGAATACGCAAAGCGGCTGCCCGCAGGCGAACGATGTCTTTCATAGAGCGCTCCCTGGACCGATCTGTCGGTCCGCCCCACTACGCTTTAGAAGTGATGTGCTCCAGCCAACGTCGACGCATGGACGGGCGAGCTGGCTGGACTCCCCGAGGTGCCTCAAGACCACCACAGCACGGGGGCGACAGCCGCATGTGGACGCCGTGAATACCTACGGACGCCGGCATGCTTTTGTTGCGGAAATCGTGGATTCAGCCCCCTGAAAACGCCCGGAGACTACAACGCTCGGGTGTGAAGCCGATGTCACGGATAAAGTGCGAAGCTGGGCTTGCGCAGCGAGCGCCCTACAATGCGTGCCCGGCACAAGGCAGCGGCGCGAATCGGTGCGCCTGATCCTTGTGTCCGCCGTGGCATCCCCGCCCCATTCCACCTGTCGACACGGTCGCCATGTCCACCGAAGCCTCCTCGAATCCGCTGCAGTCCTTCACGCATCGGCGGCCGCTGCCCTTCCCTACCGCCGAACCGCGCAGCGACCGGATGCTGCAGGCGATTCTCGCCGCGGTCGGCACGGTGGCCTCGATCGCCGCCATCGCGACGCAGCGCGGTACCGATGCCGCGCAACCCCAGGATGCGTGGACCGCCATGGCCATCGGCGCCTACGCATGGGCCTGCTTCGCGCTGGCACGCGCCGGCTATTACCGCGGCTCGGCCAGCCTCACGGTGATCGGCAGCCTGCTGCTGATCGGCATCAACTACGCCGTCTACGGACTGCAGGCCCAGCCGGACCTGCTGATGATCCACCTGCTGCCGCTGCTGCTGGCCGGCCTGCTGCTGGGCCGCGCCGCGGTGTGGTGGGTGGCGCTGGGCAGCGTGCTGTCGGTGCTGCTGGGTGCGTGGAGCGACCTGCATGGCGCGACGAATGCCGTGGCCGGCGCGGAAACCTGGTCCAGCCTGTTTCTGTCCGGCATGAACTTCCTGGTGCTGGCGACCATCCTGGATCGCCTGATCCTTTCCTCGCAGCGCGCCATCGCGCGCAGCCACGAACTGGATGCCGCCTACCGCGAACTGCAGCGCACCATGGACGAGAAGGACCAGGCCTATGCGCGGCTGCTGGAATCGCAGCGCATGGAAGCGATCGGCCGCCTGTCGACCGGCGTGGCCCACGACTTCAACCATATCCTCAGCGTGATCCTGGGCCTGGTCGCTTCGCCCGCCTCCAACGGCGGGCCGGACATGGCGCTGTCGCGCATCGAGCGCGCGGCCCGGCGCGGCACCATCCTCACCCGCCGCCTGCTCAGCTTCAGCCGTCCGCAGAGCCGCGACATGGCGGTGTTCGACCTGGGCGAGGCGATCGACGAAATGTCGGCGCTGATCGCCGCGATGTTCCATCCGCGCATCAAGGTGGAATTCGATATCTCCGCCGGCGATCTGCTGGTGCGGGCCGATCGCGACGAACTGGAACTGGCCCTGCTGAACCTGGCCAGCAATGCCTCCGACGCCATGCCGCAGGGCGGCCATTTCAGCGTCTCGGCCCACGTCGACGGCACGCATGCGCTGATCCGCATCGAGGACGGCGGCGTCGGCATGGCGCCCGACGTGCTCGCGCATGCGTCCACGCCGTTCTTCACCACCAAGCCGCGCGGCGAAGGCACCGGCATCGGGCTCAGCATCGTGCACCGCTTCGTGGCCGACTGCGGCGGCAGCATCGCCATGGACAGCCAGCCCGGCCGCGGCACGCGCATCGAGATACGGCTGCCGCCGACCGGCGGCGAGACGGCGGAAGCCTGAAAGCCGCTACGAGCGCAGGCGCCGCCAGGCCGAAGCGCCGATCCCGTCCGAACGGCCGCCGGCGACCAGCACCAGCAGGCCGAGCAAGGTGATCAGGGTCCAGATCCACGGCCGCTGATACCAGGGCTGCGGATGCACGATGGTCAGCACCGCCGGTGCCGACACCCACGGCCCACCCACCACGCGCGCCTGCACCTCGAGCTGGTGCACGCCCCACGGCACCACCGGATACAGCAGGCTGCGGCTCTGCCCGGCATCGACCCAGTCGCGATCCACGCCAGCCAGGCGGAAGCGGAACAGGGTTTCCTGCGGGCGCCCGAGATTGACCGCGGTGTAGCGAATTTCCAGGTTGCGCGAGAACGGCGGCAGCACCAGCTGCGGACCGGAAAGATCCAGCGCATGGCCGTTCACCGCCGCGTATTCCACGTGCGAGGTGGGCGGCGCGGGATCGGTGCCCGGCACCTTGGCCGGATCGAGCACGCCGAAGCCCGACACCAGGGAAAACCACAGCCGCCCCTGCCCGTCGCGATAACAGGCGACGGAACCGCCGCCGTTGATTTCGGCGGGGATCAGGCCGTCGCGCTCGGCGAAACGCACCGACTCGATCGAAGCGCCCGCCTGCCCCGGCGACGGCAATACCGTCACGCCGAGATTGCCCGCCAGCCACAGGCGCCCGCGCCCGTCGTCCTCGATGCAGGACACGGTGTCGTCGAACAGGCCGTTGCTGCGGTCGTAGTACTGGATGCGGCCGTCCTTGATGCGGTTGAGTCCGCCGCCGTAGGTGCCGATCCACAAGCTGCCGCTGGCGTCCTCGTGCAGCGCGCGCGCAAAGCGCGAGGACAGCCCGTCGTCCACCGTCCAATGCTCGGCGACCTGCCCGCCCTGCAATCGCCACGCGCCATGATCGCCCACGAACCAGTAGCCGCCACGCAGCGCCTTGCTCACGCTGCCGATGCGCATGCCGCGCAGGGCGTCGATGGATTGGCGGCGGACGATGCGTCCGCCGGCATCGATGTCGAGCGCGAACGTCGAGCCACCGGTGGAGACCAGATAAGCACCGTCGCCGCGCTGCCACACATTGACCGGCTCCTTGCTCGGCCAGGTGTCGACCCGCCGCACCGCGCCGTTGTCGAGCAGGCCGAGGTCTCCGTTCGCCGTGCCGATCCACAGGCGGCCCTGGCGATCCAGCAGCAGGCTGAAGACGCAGGAGCTGCTGAGCGCCGGCTGCATCGGCACCGCACGCGCGCGGCCGTCGGCATCCCAATGAAAGAGACCGCCACAGGCGGAACCCAGCCATAGCCCGCCCTCGCCATCGGCGGCAATCGCACGGCCAGCCATCGCGGTACCCAGCCTGCGTTCGCCCACCAGCCCGAACAGCGGCGCACGCACCTTGAGCAAGCCGTTATGCCCACTGCCGGCCCACAGATTGCCCTCGTTGTCCCAGGTGAGATTGGCCACGCCCGGCACCGACAGCTCGGGCGCTTCCTGCCATCCCCCACGCCCGTCCTGCGCCAGCACGCCCCCCGTGGCCTGCGCCACCCACCAGCGCCCGTCCGGCGCCTGCGCCGCATCCCTGGGCTGCGCCACGCCCAGCGCCAGCCAGCGCTGCATGGCCGGCGTATAGCGGTAAAGCTCGGTCTCCGTGCCGACCAGCAAGCTGTCGCCATCCAGTCGCAGCAGCCACACCGTGCGGTCGTTCGCCGGCAAGGCGATGTTCCGAAACGCATCGCCGTCGACCCTATGCAAGCCGTTATTGCCACCGACAAACAACGTCCCCGCCCGATCCATCGCCAGCTGGTTGTCGCCCACCGGACTCGAATGCTCGCTCCAGCGCACCTCCCCGCTGACCGGATCGAGCTTCAACAACCCCGCATTGGTAGCCGCCCAGATCGCACCATCCCCTCCCTGCAGCATCGCGTTGACCTGGCAGCTCGCGGCGCATACCGGCAGATGCCGGAAGCCGGAGCGGCCGCGGATGCTCAATCCGGCGTCTTCCGTCCCGATCCACAGATTTCCATCGCGGCTTTCGAGCAGCGAGGTGATGCGATCGCTGGCAGGAGCGTCGATGCGTCCCGATCCCGAACGCGAGCGGCCATGAAAGATAGTGAAGGTGGTGCCATCGAAACGGGCCAGACCGCCAAAGGTGCCAACCCACAGATAACCGTCGCGGGCCTGGACGATGGCATTCACATGCGACTGCGGGAGACCGTCGTCGCCGCTGTAGAGGCGGATGCCCACGCGGTAGTCGAAGGCCGGGTTTGCTCTGACCGTAGCGCTGATTCCGAGCAAAGCGCAGACGAGCAGCAGCATGGAGCAGCAGCGGCTGTGAAGCGTCCGGTGGCGGGCGCTGACGGTCTTGTTCGATGTGGAGCCGCTGGGGGAGTGAATGTCGGTCACGTACGCGGCTCGGGGCCACTCGCTCGGGGTGAAATTGCTGAGGATGGCGTGGTGGCTCGGGGTATGGCCGTCCAGGCGAAGGGGCGATCTTGTAGCTGATCTCGGGTAAAGGAAAGGGCTTTTGATTTGCCAACAGTGAGCGGTGGGGCCAGCACCGGCCCCTCACCCCAACCCTCTCCCCGGCGGGGAGAGGGAGATGACGGGCGGGGCGAAAATCGAACGAAGAGCATGCGGCGCAGCCGCGGCGTTCCGCTTGTGCGCTTTTGCTCTTGATCTTCAGGGTCCCCTTGGCGCCGGCGGTGAGGGCTGGACGAAAAGGCCCCGCAGGGGGCGGGGACACGATGTCCCCGCCTTTTTGATCAGGGCAAGGATGCCCTGTCAAAAAGCCCGGCCAGCCCTCACGGACCCTCAGCAGCTGCGCTGCTGAGGGCGCCAAGCAGGGTGCCCTTTCTTCTTGGTTACTTCTTCTTTGGGCAGCCATATGAGATTCCATATAGACTTCGCAGTCTACTCAGGGATCGATGCTTCACGTGGATACAAACATCAAGGTCTATAGCTACTTACGCTTCAGTGACGCTCGACAATCCACCGGCAGTAGTGCCGATCGCCAGACCGAGTATGCGGCTACCTGGGCCAAGAGCCGACAGTTGCAGCTCGATGCATCGCTCTCCCTCCGTGACGAAGGATTGAGCGCCTACCACCAGCGCCATGTGAAACAAGGAGCCCTGGGCACCTTCCTCAGCGCCGTGGACGAGGGCCGGATTGCCGCGGGGTCCGTGCTGGTCGTGGAAGGCCTGGATCGACTGAGCCGCGCCGAACCTCTCCTAGCCCAGACACAGCTCGCCCAGATCATCCATGCCGGCATCACCGTGGTGACTGCCAGCGATGGCAGGGAGTACAACCGGGAAC
Organism: Dyella sp. LX-66; assembly: GCF_018599165.1. Taxonomy (NCBI): domain Bacteria; kingdom Pseudomonadati; phylum Pseudomonadota; class Gammaproteobacteria; order Lysobacterales; family Rhodanobacteraceae; genus Dyella; species Dyella sp. LX-66. Next base: position 1,937 of record NZ_JAHFVJ010000017.1, on the reverse strand, counting down.
GACTGAAGGCTAATCCCATGGAGCTGATCCACAGCTTGCTGGTGATGATTCGGGCCTATGAGGAAAGCGATACCAAGAGCAAGCGGGTCAAAGCCGCCATTCGACGTCAGTGCGAGCGGTGGTTGGACGGCGCTTACCGCAGTCGCATTCGCAATGGCAAGGATCCCCAATGGCTGGCGTGGCATTCGGATGGCTGGAAGCTCATCCCGGAACGGGTCGAAGCCGTCCGCATGGCCATCGACTTGTTTCGGGCCGGGCATGGTCCGCTGGCCATCGTGGATCGGCTCAATGCCGCCGGGCTGTCCATCTCAGCTAAGGGGAGCCGGGCAACCCATCTCTATAAGCTATTTCGTCTGCCCGCCCTGCGTGGTACGAAAACCCTGTCGGTCGATGGCGTCGATTACACCCTGTCCGACTACTACCCCGCCCTGCTGAGTCCAGAGGCGTTCGACGAACTGCAGGGCCAAATCCGACAGCGGGGCCGGCGCAAGGGCAAAGGCGAATTGCCGGGGATCATCACCGGCCTGCGCCTTACTCAGTGCGGGTATTGCGGGTCGGCCATGGTGGCTCAGAACCTCATGAGCCGGAAAAAAGACGATGACGGCCGGCTCCATGACACCTACCGTCGCCTGTCATGCGGCTCAGGGCAGGCCTATCGCCGTTGTCCTGTGGGCGGCAGCACGAGCATTGCCCCGATCGAACGGGCGCTGTTGGACTTCTGTTCGGACCAGATCAACCTGGATGCCCTGCTGGATCGCGGCGCCGTCGATCCGCCTGCTCGCCAGAAACTCGCCGTCGCCAAGGCACGCGTTGCCGACGTGGAGACGCAGCTCAAGCGCCTGACCGATGCACTGCTGCAAGACGACGGGGCAGCGCCAGCGATCATTCTTCGTAAGGTCCGCGAACTGGAGAATGAAGGCGAGCGGCTGCGGCACGAGATGGCGGACGCCGACGCGGAATGGGCAGCCGTATCTCGGAAGGCGCCGACGACCGCCGACGCTTGGCGTGAACTAGTGATTGGCGTGAAGAGCCAGGATTACGATGCGCGGCTGAAAGCACGGCAACTCGTGGCCGACACCTTCGCCCGTATCGTCGTGTACCGAGTGGGAGTTGAGCCCGACGAGCCAGCCGGCCCTGCGCTAGATCTGGTCCTAATACCGCATGGCGGTCACCCTCGGGTGCTTCGCATTCACCGCAAGACGGGGCAGTGGCTTGGCGCAGAAGAGGTCAGCACTCAAGCCTTAGCCTGCTGATCAACATATAGATATGTTGCGCGAACAGCCTCAGACGGAGTCACTCAATACCTACGGCGAGAGGACAAACCTCATTTGGTCAAACTTAGGGCAGGATCGGTGGTGCAGCCGCTCGACGCGCTTGTAGTTCACCACAAGTCCTTCCTGCCGAAGCTTCAGGTAGATCATGCCGACGCCACACCGTCGCTGGCGCTGCGCCAAGCCGACGATGCGATCGCGAAGCGCCACGTTGCGATCGGAGCGACCTTGATAGCGATAGGCGCTTGCGCTCATGCCGACTATGGCTAGTGCTCGACGTTCGCTAGGTTCGTTGCCCACCATGTAGCGCACGAGCTCGGTTGTGGGAACGCAGCGAGTCGCCGGGGTCATTGTCGACGACGAAGACTATGCGCAGATCACTACCGGCATGACGAAATGTTCGAACTTTGAGCATGACAAGGCGTCGATGGGGTGTCGCGGTGCCCGATCCGGATGAACTGCTTGCCGACATCACGGTGCTAGAAACATGGCGCGCGCGTTTTGAGAAGCGCAGCGGTGAAATTGCCAAAAGCAAAGCAGACCGGTCGCTACTTCGGCGCCCTCAGTGGCCGCAGCACCGTGGTACGCCCCCGATTCCGTAGACACCTGATAGTGTCTATTGAGGATCGGAGGATCTATGACCAGCAAACGTTTCACCGACGAGTT
>NZ_JAHFVJ010000016.1:0-85405 GCF_018599165.1 Dyella sp. LX-66 | reverse complement strand
GCCCCCTCCCCCAGGTAGCGAAAAGAACAACGGCTGCCCTGTACTTCCAGCCGTAGTCTCCCCCACCGTAATCCCCCGCCGCATCGCCCCAAACATCGCGACAAAATCCTCCGCCGCCGAAAACGTCCGCGCACTCGTCAACACCGCCACCGGCACATCCACGTGATGCTCCGCATCCGCCGGCACCTCGAACGGCACCACATCGCTCCACCCCGGCAACACACCACGCGCCCGATCCGCCGCGGCATAGCTTCTCGTACGAATCAACGGCCCCCGAATCGGCTCCCGCGTCAACAACTGCAGCAAGTCCACAGGCGTGCTGCCACCGCCGTTGGCACGCACATCGATAACCAACCCCTTGGATGCGTTCACCACCGACAGATTCGCAAGCAGCGCCTTGGTGCCTTCCGTGTCGTCGAACTCATCGATGGTAAGGACGGCAATCCCATCCGGCCTCAGCTTGAACGACACTCCGCCGATCCTGAGCTTCGATTGCTCCGCCAGCGTCAGCCGGGTCAACACCCGGTTTTCTTCCTTACCTTCGGCATTCCTGGCAGTGACGTGGACCTGGCTGCCAGCACGCCCGCCGAGCAAGGCATAGTCATAGGTGCGCACCTGCAGATCCTGCGCCGTCGAGGAGCTCTGGTAAGGCGCGATCTCGCGCTGCGCATAAGAACGTATGTCTTCGCCATCGATCTTCACCAGCACATCGCCCACACGCCAATGCTGCGCGGACAACACGGGATCGTCGATGCCCATCACCACGACAGCGTTTTCCACCCACTGCGTGCGCAAGCCCGGCCGGCCATAGAAGGCGTCACGCAAAGGCTCGGGCGGATAGATATTGGTGTGGCCGTCCTTCAGCAGTGCAACGAACCGCATCAGCACGCGGTAATACTGTTCGGTCGATGCCGTCGCCCGCACCTTGGGCAGGAAGTCCAGGTAGGCCTGGTTCCAATCCAGCTCGGGCTGGCGGTCGAAGAAGGCGAAGTTGAAGCGGGCCTCCGCCCACAGGCTGGACAGGCCCGCGATCTTCGCGTCCTCGCTCAGGTTCGGCGCGAACGGCAGATCCTGGCCGGGCTGGCGCGCCCACAGGCGCTCCTGGCTGCGCGCCGCCTCGATCAGCGGCTTGAATCGCGGGTCGCCGTGGAGCGATGCCAGATCGGCCTCCGCTGCCAGCTGGTCCGCCGCAACGCTGCCGCCTCTGGCTTGCGCGGCCATCAGCGCATCCATGGCTTTGTCCTTGTTCCCGGCCAGCGCTTCATCGCGTGCGAGCTGGTACATGGCGGCATTCCAATGCCAATCCATGCCATTGGGGCCCGCCGTGTAGAACGGCTCGAGGATCGCCGCGGCCTCGGCGTATTGCCTGGCCTGATGCAGTTTCAGCGATTCGATATAGCGCCCCGGCAGGCTGGCCGGTGTCGCGGGCGGCGACTGGGCCGCTGCGGCGAGCGCGGGCCCGCAGGCCATGAAACATAGAATCCGGCCCAAGCTTCGCGTCTGCGTCTTGATCATGTCGTCTTCGCTGTTCGAATGGATCGAAGCACTGCTTGAGCCATCGCGATCGGCGGCCCCCGTCGACATCTTCCCTAAAAGCGTTGTGGCGGCCCATAAGAAAAAGCCCGGCGAAGACCGGGCTTTTCGTCACAGGCTCAGGCGATTTTCTCCGCCCCGTGCAGGTAAGGCCGCAACACCTCCGGCACCGTGATCGAACCATCCGCGTTCTGATAGTTCTCCATCACCGCCACCAACGTGCGCCCAACCGCCAACCCCGACCCATTCAAGGTATGCACCAGCTCCGGCTTGCCCGTCGCCGGATTGCGCCACCGCGCCTGCATCCTTCGCGCCTGGAAATCTCCGCAGTTCGAGCACGAAGAAATCTCGCGATAGGTGTTCTGGCTAGGCAGCCATACTTCCAGGTCGTAGGTCTTCTGCGCCGCAAACCCCATGTCGCCCGTGCACAGCAGCACCTTGCGATACGGCAGCCCCAGCTGCTGCAGCACCTTCTCGGCGTGGCCGACCATCTCTTCGAGCTGCGCATGCGACTGCTCAGGCGAAGCGATCTGCACCATCTCCACCTTCTCGAACTGATGCTGGCGGATCATGCCGCGCGTATCGCGGCCATAGCTGCCGGCTTCGGCGCGGAAGCACATCGAATGCGCGGCGAGGCGCATCGGCAGCGTGTCGGCTTCGACGATGCTGTCGGCAACCAGGTTGGTCAGCGCCACTTCGGCGGTGGGAATCAGGTAACGCTTGGCATCGCCGACATGCGTCGAGAACAGGTCTTCCTCGAACTTCGGCAGCTGCCCGGTGCCCTGCATCGTCTCGGTATTGACGATCAGCGGCACGCTGCATTCCAGATAGCCATGCTCGCCGGTATGCAGGTTGAGCATGAACTGCGCGAGTGCACGATGCAGCTGCGCCAGCTGGCCGCGCAGCACGGTGAAGCGTGCGCCGGAGAGCTTGGCGCCGGCGTCGGCGTCCAGCCAGCCGTGGCGGGCGCCGAGGTCGACGTGGTCTTTCACCTCGAAATCGAACGAACGCGGCGTGCCCCAGCGCAACTGTTCGGCGTTCTGGCTTTCGTCCTTGCCCGGCGGCACCGACTCGTGCGGGATATTCGGGATGCCCAGCGCGATGTGGGCGATCTTCGCCTGCACCTCGACCAGCGCATGCTCGTTGGCCTTGAGCTTGTCGCCCAGGCCGGCGACTTCGGCCATCAGCGCGCCGACGTCCTCGCCCTTGGCCTTGGCCTGGCCGATCGCCTTGGAGCGGGTGTTGCGCAGGTTCTGCAGTTCCTGCGTCTCGGTGGACAGCCGCTTGCGTTCGCTTTCCAGCGCTTCCACGGCGGCTACGTCGAGTTCGTAGCCACGGGTTTCCTTGAGGCGCGCGGCGGTGTCGGCCAGGCGCGAACGCAGCAGGGCGGGGTCCAGCATGATGGGTCCGGATGATGGCTAGTGAACGCCGGATTATGGCGGCCGGGCCCGACTTGCCGCAATGCGACAGGCCGCGGCGCGCCCTCGCCCGCCGCGGCCTGTGATGCGGTTCGGCTTAAGCGGCGCGCCGTTCCGCGCGGCCCAGCCACCAGGCCATGGCGGCGCCGGCCAGCAGCCAGCCGACCACCTGTTCCAGCAGGGCGGCCAGGGTGAAGTCCAGCGGGAAGCGGTACCAGTTCCAGTACGGCACCATGGCGCTGAGCCAGGCGAACAGCGCCGCCGCCACCGCAATGCCCAGGCGCTTGCGGAAGCCGAAGGCGGCCAGGCCCATCACGAAGGCCAGGGCCAGGGCGGACAAGGTGTCCGAGGCCCATTGCCGGCCCAGCTGCGGGCCCATCTGCATCAGATCGTCGCCCTGCGGCATATAGACGATCCAGGCGTACGACGAGGACCTGGCCTTCTCCGAATAGGCCTTGACCGCGGCCTCGTCGGACATCTTGGCGGGATCGAACGACGGCAGGATATAGACACCGGCCTGCATCCCCAGCCCCTGATGCAGGCTGTCCAGCACCACGTTTTCCGCCGCCGGCTGGCGTATGCCGGTTTCGCCCAGGCCCAGCGCCATATGTGCCACGGCGCCCCAGATAAACATCACGATGCCGCCGATCAAGGCGGCCACCAGTACGCGCATATCCGTCCCTCCCCCGGTTAACCGCGCTGCGGTGGCCGGAATCTATGCCCGCGTGGCGAGGCCTAGCAAGGGCGTGCGCAGCAGCTTGCCTAGAGGCGCGAGGCGCCGATCGGCAAGGTGGCGACGCGGTGCATTTCCGCTTCGTCCCACAGCGCCGGATCGCGCAGATAGGCCAGCGCGAAGTCGTGCGCGTCGCCGCCCCAGAACAGGCGGCCGTCGATGGCCAGGGTGGGCACGCCGAAGATGTCGTCGGCCATGGCTGCGTCGAAGTTGGCCTTGAGTTGCGCTTTCACGGCGGGGTCGGCAATCGCCGCGGCAACATCGGCAATGCCAAGTTGCCCGGCTACCGGAGCGAGCGTCTCGGCGGTGTCGCCCACCTGTCCCTGTCCCCAGATCCATTCGAAGATCGCCTCGGTGGCGCGCGCATCGCTGCCGGCGGCAATGCACAGGCGCAGCGCGGCCAGCGGATTGAACGGATGCTTGGGCGGAAAGCGCAGCGGCTGCCCTGTCTCGCGCGCACGCCACAGCACGTGGCGATAGATGAATTCGCGCTTGGCGGGAATCTCCGCCGGGCCCTTCTGGCCGACGCGGTCGAGCACGCCGGCGAACAGGATCGGGCGCAAGGTCACCTCGTGCGTGCGCATCAGTTCCTTGATGCGCGGCCACTGCAGCCAGGCGAACGGGGAGACGAAGTCGAAGTACCAGACGATGGACATGCGATGGCCTCGGGCTACGGCAGAACGGCGGCGCCCACGCGGAACGCCGAAGAAAGACCGCTTACTTGCCGCGCGCCTGCCGCCGCGCTTCGCGCAGGCTCAGCAGTTTCTCGCGCAGCTTCAATTCCAGGCCGCGTTCGACCGGCTCGTAGAACACGGTGCCGTCGAGCGCATCGGGCAGGCATTGCTGGCCCAGCGCGATGCCGCCTTCGGCGTCGTGGTCGTACTGGTAGCCCTCGCCGTAGCCCAGCCCCTTCAGCAGCCTGGTGGGCGCATTGCGCAGATGCATCGGCACGTCCAGCGTGCCGGTGTCGCGGATCGTCGCGCGCGCCTGGTTGTAGGCCGTGTAGGCGGCGTTGCTCTTGGGTGCCATCGCCAGCCAGATCGCCAGCTGCGCCAGGCCAAGCTCGCCTTCGGGGCTGCCCAGGCGCTCGTAGGTGTCCCAGGCGTCCAGCGCCATGCGCCAGGCGCGCGGCTCGGCCAGGCCCACGTCTTCCACCGCCATGCGGGTCATGCGGCGCGCCAGATACAGCGGGTCGACGCCGCCGTCGAGCATGCGGCACATCCAGTACAGCGCGGCGTCGGGGTCGGAGGAGCGCACGGATTTGTGCAGCGCCGAGATCTGGTCGTAGAACTGCTCGCCGCCCTTGTCGAAGCGGCGCGTGCGGTCGGCCAGCACCTGCTCCAGCGTGGCTTCGTCGATGCGGCCGTCCTCGGCCAGCTCGGCGGCGATTTCCAGCAAGGTGAGCGCGCGGCGCACGTCGCCGTCGGCGGCGCGGGCAATCAGCTGCAGCGATGCGTCGCTGATGCTCAGGCCCTGCCCGCCCAGTCCGCGCTCGCTGTCTTGCAATGCGCGCTTGAGCGCACCGACGATGTCGTCCGCCGACACCGCTTCCAGCACGTGCACGCGGCAGCGCGAGAGCAAGGCGGAGTTGAGTTCGAACGACGGATTCTCGGTGGTGGCGCCGACGAAGATGATCACGCCGCGCTCGATATGCGGCAGGAAGGCATCCTGCTGCGCCTTGTTGAAGCGGTGCACCTCGTCGACGAACAGCACGGTGCGCCGCCCCTGCGCGAAGTTCGCTTCCGCCTCGGCCAAGGCCTTGCGCACCTCCGGCAGGCCCGACAGCACGGCGGAAATCGCACGGAAATCGGCATCGGCGTAGCGCGCTACCAGCAGGGCCACGGTGGTCTTGCCGCAACCGGGCGGGCCCCACAGCACCATCGAATGCACGCGGCCCGCTTCGAGCGCGCGGCGCAGCGCCTTGCCCGGCGCGAGCACGCGCTGCTGGCCGACGATCTCGTCGAGGCCGCGCGGCCGCATGCGCTCGGCCAGCGGCTTCAGCTCGTCGGATTCGGGGAAGAGGTCGGGGGAGGAACCGCGGGCGGACATAGGGCGCAATGATAGCGCGGGGGCTGTACCCGGTGCTCGGCAGGCGGCCTCACCACTTCGTCATTCCGGCGCAGGCCGGAATGACGAGCTACTAATCGGCCAGATGGCGCTGCCGATAGACCGCATACGCCAGCCCGATGCTGCCCGTCATCACCGCCGGCAACAGCAACGTGCGCTCCGCCATCACCCCGAACGCCAGCGCCCCCACCGCGCTGCCCGCGATAAAACTGCCGGCCACCAGCACGCAGACCTGGATGCGCAGGCGGTCCACGTCCAGCCCGCGCAGGCGCTGGCCGAGATAAATGCCGAGGTCGGTGAAGATGCCCGACAGATGCGTGGTGCGGAACGTCGCGCCGCTGTAGGTACTGGCCATGGCGTTCTGCAAACCGCAGGCGATCGAGGCGAGATACAGCCCGGCATCGTTGCCGGCGTGGATCAAGGGCACCGCGGCGAACAGCAAGGCCGATTCGACCATCAAGGCCACGCCATAGCGCCGCCCCAGCTTCAAGGTGTGCTGTTGCACGATAAAGCCGCTAAGCACCGCGCCGCCGAGAAACGCCAGGATCGCCAGCGCCCAATGCAACAGCTCGCCGCGGTTGCCTTCGGCGGCCGCCACGCCCATCAGCGTGGCAGTGCCGGTCAGATGCGTGATCGCCTGATGGCGAAAACCCATGAAGCCCACCGCGTTGATCATGCCGGCGATAAAGGCCAGCAGCCCTCCGCCGATCCAGGCCCAGCGCGGCAGCTGGCGCAGCATGGAGGAAGCGTCAGTCCTTCAGCGGCTGCGTCTGGATCACCGGCGCATCGCCGATCACGTCGGCGCCCTTCGGCGGCACGAAGTTGAACGTGGCCGGCGGGATGGTGGGATTGCGCTGCCAGTTGGCGAAGCGGATCTCGGTGACCGCGCCGAGCTGGTCGCGGAAGGTCATGCGCGCCAGGCCGTTGGCGTCGAAGCCCAGGTCCGCGTAGTCGAACTGCGGATCCTTGGCGGTAGAGGTAAGGCGCAGCCAGGCCAGGCCGTCGTGCTCGCCCTGCTCGGTCACCTTGAAGTCGCGGTCCATCTGCTTGAGGTCCGTGAGCACGGTGAGCGGGCTGTGCGCCTCTTCGGTGCTCTGCACGCGCACGGTGACCTGCTCCAGGTCCGGGTCGTACAGCCACACGCGGCTGCCGTCGGCGACGATGGTCTGCTTGTAGGGGGTGAGCGTTTCCCAGCGGAACTGGCGGGGCGCTTCCAGCGACAAGGTGCCGGAGCTGCTCTTGCCCTTGTTGCCGTTGGCGTCGGTGAGGATCTGGGTGAACTGGCCGGTCAGCGCATGCAGGCCGGTGGCGAACGTGTCCAGGCGCGCGCGGGCCGGGCCGGCGGCGGCGTGGACGGCGCCGGCGGCGGTGAGGGCCAGCGCGGCGCAGAGGGCGAGGAAGCGGTTCATAAGGTCCCTGTTTCGTGTCGCGGATGGCGGCGCAGTCTGCGCCGGGACCGCTTAATGGAATTCGGCTTAATGATTTACTTCGGCGGCGGCGGCGCCAGCACTTCGCGGTTGCCGTTGTGCTGCGGCGCGCTGACCACGCCGTCCTGCTCCATCTGCTCGATCAGGCGCGCGGCGCGGTTGTAGCCGATGCGCAGATGGCGCTGCACGCCGGAAATGGATGCGCGGCGCGACTCGGTGACGATGCGCACCGCCTTGTCGTACAGCTGCGCGTCGGCATCGCCGCCTTCTTCGCCGTCCTGCGGCAGGCCGGAGTCGTTGATGAACTTGCCGTCCGAGGTGGCCTGCACTTCCTCCAGCACGCCCTCGATGTACTGCGGCGCACCCTGCGCACGCAGCCACGCCACCACGTTGTGCACCTCGTGGTCGTCGACGAAGGCGCCGTGCACGCGCTCCGGCGTGGCGGTGCCGGGCGGCAGGTAGAGCATGTCGCCGTGACCCAGCAGGGTCTCGGCGCCGGACTGATCAAGGATGGTGCGCGAGTCGATCTTGGAGGAGACCTGGAACGCGATGCGGGTGGGGATATTGGCCTTGATCAGGCCGGTGATCACGTCCACCGACGGGCGCTGCGTGGCCAGCACCAGGTGCACGCCGGCGGCGCGCGCCTTCTGCGCGAGGCGGGCGATCAGCTCTTCGACCTTCTTGCCGACGATCATCATCATGTCGGCGAATTCGTCGATGATGACCACGATGTATGGCAGCGGCTCCAGCGGCTCGGCCGCCAGGTTCGGCATCTCGGGGTTCGGACGGAACAGCGGATCCAGCAGCGGCTGGCCGGCGTTCTCGGCGTCCTTCACCTTCTTGTTGAAGCCGGCCAGGTTGCGCACGCCCACCGCGGCCATCAGCTTGTAGCGGCGCTCCATCTCGGCCACGCACCAGCGCAGCGCGTTGGCGGCTTCCTTCATGTCGGTGACCACCGGCGCCAGCAGATGCGGGATGCCCTCGTAGACCGAGAGCTCCAGCATCTTCGGGTCGATCATGATCATGCGCACGTCTTTGTGGCTGGCCTTGTACAGCAGGCTCAGCACCATCGCGTTCACCGCCACCGACTTGCCCGAGCCGGTGGTGCCGGCCACCAGCAGGTGCGGCATCTTGGCCAGGTCGGCCACCACCGGGCGGCCGGCAATGTCCTTGCCCAGGGCCAGCGCCAGCGGCGACTTCATCAGGTCGTACTTCTCGGAGCGCAGCGCCTCCGACAGGTACACGATCTGCTTCTTGGCGTTGGGGATCTCCAGGCCGATCACGTTCTTGCCCGGGATCACGTCGACCACGCGCACGCTCACCACGGAGAGGCCGCGCGCGATGTCCTTGTCCAGGCTCGACACCTGCGAGCCGCGCACGCCGGCGGCGGGTTCCAGCTCGAAGCGGGTGATCACCGGGCCGGGATACACGCCCACCACCTTGGCCTCGATGCGGAAGTCCTTGAGCTTGAGCTCGACCTGGCGCGATAGCACTTCCAGGGTCTCTTCGGAATAGCCCGGGCCCTGCGGCGGCGCCTCGTCCAGCAGCGACAGCGGCGGCAACTCGCCGGCCTCAGAGGCGCCAGTGAACAGCGGGATCTGCGTTTCGACGCGGGCGCGCTCGCTCTTGGGCGCCGGCGGCGGCGGTGCTTCGATGCGCACCGGCTCGCGCTTGGCCTGCTTCACGGCCTCGACCTTCTTGACCACCTCGCGCTCGGCGCGCGCCTGGCGCGCGGCCAGCACTTCGGGGGCTTCTTTGAGCTTGCCGCCGAACCAGCCGGCGATCTTCAGCATGCCCTGCCCGGTCAGGTCCATCAGCTTGAACCAGGACAGGCCGGTGGCCAGGGTCACCGCGATCAGGAAGATCGCCAGCAGCAGCAGCGGCGCACCCGTGCCGCCGAAAGCCTGCAGCAGGCCGCGGCCCACCCACATGCCGATGATGCCGCCCACGCCCTGGGGCAGCACCGGTTCGTCGCTGAACTTCAGGTACAGCAGGGCCGGCGCGGTGATGAAGAAGAACACCGAGCCGATCAGCCGCAGCGAGGGCTCCCACGGCTGCACCGTGCGCACGCCGCGGTGGCGCAGCACCTGCACGCCCAGGCCCAGCAGCAGCAGCGGGAAGCAGTAGGCGACCAGGCCGAAGATGTAGCGCAGCAGGTTGGCGATATTGGCGCCGACCGCGCCGCCGAAGTTGCGCGCGTGCTCCACCGTGCTGGCATGGCCCCAGCTCGGGTCCTGGTCGTTGTAGCTGAACAGGCAGACCAGCAGATAGAGCGCCAGCGGCAGCAGCAGCAGCGCGCCGGCCTCGCGCAGGCGGCGCTTCAGCTCCTCGCTGAGGCCGCTGGGTTCCTTGTTCTTGTCTTTCTTGACGTTCGCGCTACGCGCCACCGTATTCCTCGCGTGCCGGTCCTAGGGACCTGCTTCTACTGCGTCGCCTGGGCAAAGGCCAGGACTCCAGATACCTCGATACCGCCCCCCGCGGCCCGGTCCGCAGGCGCCGGGCCCTGGGGCCCGCCAACCGCCGGTTGCCGGTTCAGCTGCCTTGAATCGCGCACCCGTCTTCCCCATTCTGTCGGGCTCCAACCTTTCGCCGGAGCCTTGAACCGGTGTGAGGAAACGGCCGTAAAGGCCGGATCGAATAGCAATTCCAAGCTGCTGATAACACCCAAGGATTATAACCATGAGCACCCCCAAGCACAGCCGCCTGCTGATCCTCGGTTCCGGCCCCGCCGGCTATACCGCGGCCGTGTACGCTGCCCGCGCCAACCTGAAGCCCACCCTTGTGACCGGTCTGCAGCAGGGTGGACAGCTGATGACCACCACCGACGTGGAGAACTGGCCGGGCGACAAGGCGGTGCAGGGTCCGGAGCTGATGCAGCGCCTGGCCGAGCATGCCGAGCACTTCGAGACCGAGATGGTGTTCGACCATATCCACAGCGCGGACCTGAGCCAGCGCCCGTTCCGCCTCAAGGGCGATTCCGGCGAGTACACCGCCGACGCCCTGGTGATCGCCACCGGCGCCACCGCCAAGTACCTGGGCATCGAGAGCGAGCAGCACTTCAAGGGCAAGGGCGTGTCCGCCTGCGCCACCTGCGACGGCTTTTTCTTCCGCGGCCAGGAAGTGGTGGTGGTCGGCGGCGGCAATACCGCCGTGGAAGAGGCCCTGTACCTGTCCAACCTGTGCAGCAAGGTCACCCTGGTGCATCGCCGCGACAAGCTGCGCGCGGAAAAGATCATGCAGGACAAGCTGTTCGAGAAGGCCGCCGCCGGCAAGATCGAGCTGGTGTGGAACCACACCGTGGCCGAAGTGCTGGGCGACAGCAGCGGCGTCACCGGCGTGCGCGTGAAGGACGTCAACAGCGGCGCCACCCGCGACATCCAGGCCACCGGCTTCTTCGTCGCCATCGGCCACACGCCGAACACCGGCATCTTCGAAGGCCAGCTCGACATGCACGACGGCTACATCAAGATCCACAGCGGCCAGGAAGGCATGGCCACCCTGACCTCGGTGCCGGGCGTGTTCGCCGCCGGCGACGTGGCCGACCACGTCTACCGCCAGGCCATCACCTCGGCCGGCTTCGGCTGCATGGCCGCGCTGGACGCCGAGCGCTGGCTGGACCAGCAGACCCCGGCCGCCTGATGAGCGCCAGCCACGCCACCCTGCACTACATCCACGACCCGCTGTGCGGCTGGTGCTACGGCGCCCAGCCGCTGGTCGGCGCCGCGCTCGCCATGCTCGGCAACCGCCTGGCGCTGCGCCTGCACGGCGGCGCGCTGTTCGCCGAGCCGCAGGAACTGACCCCGGCGATGGCCGAGCACATCGTGCGCGCCGACGAGCGCATCGAGGAGATCAGCGGCCAGCCCTTCGGCGACGCCTACACCGAAGGCCTGCTGGCCGAGCAAGGCACGGTGCTGTATTCGCTGCCGCCGATCGCGGCGGTGCTGGCAGCCGAACGGCTCCATCCGGACGCCGGCTACCCGATGCTGGCGGCGATCCAGCACGCGCACTACCAGCGCGGCCTGCGCGTGGCGGAAGCCGACGTGCTGGCCGAGCTGGCCGAAGAGCTCGGCCTGGATGCGGCGCAGTTCGCCGAAGCGTTCGGCCTGGCCAGCGGCAGCGAGACGATCGAACACGTCACCGCCAGCCGGCGCCTGCTCAGCGAAGTGGGCGGCCAGGGCTTCCCCACCCTGGTGCTGGAAGTCCAGGGCCTGCGGCAGGTGCTGCCGGTCCAGCAGGACTACGGCCGGCCCGAGGCCTTCGTCGAACGCATCGCGGCCCGCCTGCCGGCGGTGCACTGAATGACGCGCGGCCATCGCTCGCCGATGGCCGCCGACCGGTCCGGCGTGCTCGAAGCCCGTTTCCATCCGCGCATCGAAGAGATGCCCGCCGCCGCATGGGATGTCCTGCGCACCGACGGCAATCCCTTCCTCTCGCACGCCTTCCTCGCCGCGCTGGAGCGCACCGGCTGCATCCGCGAGGACTGGGGCTGGCAGGCGCACCACCTGGGCCTGTACGAGGACGAACGGCTGGTCGCCGCGGCGCCGCTCTATGTGAAAGGCAATTCGCACGGCGAGTTCGTGTTCGACTGGAGCTGGGCCGCGGCGTGGGAGCGTGCGGGTGGCGATTACTACCCGAAGCTGCTCAATGCCGTGCCCTACTCGCCCGTGCCTGGGGCCCGCTTGCTGGCCGGCGATGGTCCGCAAGCACCGCAGCGGCGCGAAACCCTGGTGCGGGCGATGCGCCAGCTGGCTGACGCGCATGGCCTGTCGTCCATCCACGCCAACTTTCTTGCGCCGGACGACCTGCCCGCCTTCGACGATCAGTGGCTGGCACGCTCGGACGTGCAGTTCCATTGGCCCAATCGTGGCTACGCCGGCTTCGACGATTTCCTCGCCGCGCTCAATCACAAGAAACGGAAAAACATCCGCCAGGAGCGCGCCCAGGTGGCGCGCGCCGGCCTGCGCCTGGAAGTGCGCCGCGGCGACAGCCTGAGTGCGGACGAATGGCGCCAGGCGCACCGCCTGTACGAGGGCACCTTCGACGCCAAGGGCAACCACGCCGCGCTGACGCGCGATTTCTTCCGCGCCCTGGGCGAAGGCGAACTCGGCGCCGCCACGCATCTGGCGCTGGCCTGGGAGGGCGAGCGCATGGCCGCGATGGCGTTGTTCCTGCAAAGCGGCGAAGCGCTGTACGGCCGCTACTGGGGCAGCCGCGTCGAGGTGCCCGGCCTGCATTTCGAGCTGTGCTACTACCAGGGCATCGAGCACGCCATCCGCGCCGGCCTGCAGCGCTTCGAACCCGGCGCCCAGGGCGAGCACAAACTGGCGCGCGGCTTCCTGCCGGTGCGCACGCATTCGCGCCACTACCTGGCGGATGGCAGCTTCCGCAAGGCCGTGCACGCCGCGCTTGCGCGCGAGGCCGAAGCAGTCGACGCTTACGCCGCCGACCTGCTCGAACACAGCCCGTACGCCCACCGCGACGCCTGACCATGATCCGCCTGCCCCTGCTCGACGCCGCCCATCCCGAGCAGTTCCCCGATCCCGGCCGCGCCATGGCCGACCCCAACGGCCTGCTCGCCTTCGGCGGCGATCTCACGCCGCGCCGTCTGCTGGCCGCGTACGCGGGCGGCATCTTCCCCTGGTACAACGAGGACGAGCCGATCCTGTGGTGGTCGCCGGATCCGCGCTGCGTGTTCCACACCGACCGCTTGCTGGCCAATCGCAGCCTGCGCCGGCAGATCGGGCGCAAGCCCTGGCGCATCACCCTCGACCATGCCTTCCGCGCCACCGTCGAAGCCTGCGCCGCGCCGCGTTCCGGGCAGCTGGGCACGTGGATCGTGCCGGCGATGGCGGAGGCCTACACGCAGCTGCACGAGATGGGGCATGCGCACAGCGTGGAAGTGTGGGAAGGCGAGCGCCTGGTCGGCGGGATCTACGGCGTGACCGTGGGGCGGCTGTTCTGCGGGGAGTCGATGTTCAGCCGTGAGAGCGGCGGGTCGAAGCTGGCCTTGCTGGCGCTGGGGCGGTTGCTGCATCGATGGGACTATCCGTTGATCGATGCGCAGGTGACGAACAACCATCTGTTGAGTCTTGGGGCGGTGGAGTATCCGCGCGAGACGTTCCTGAAGACGGTAAGGCAGCTGGTGAAGCTGCCGGGGCAGCCCGGGAGCTGGAAGGAATTCACGCCGTTGGTGGAAGAGACGATGGCGGCGCTGCGCCGCTGACGCTCGGCGTAGGTTGGGGTGTGCCGCAGGCGAACCCCAACACTCGCCCCCCCCAATGCCCAACCCAAGTTTGGGGTGGCCGGGGGGCACCCCCCTGGCAACCCCAAACCCCGACCCCCCTCCGGCGCCTCGCATTGTTGGGGTTCGCCTGCGGCTCACCCCAACCTACGCCATGTCGCCGAAGCTCAGGCCGCCTTTGCCTCGCGCAACTTCCGCGCATTCGCATACGAGTCCAGGATGTTCTCCCGCACCGGCGCTTCACCGGTGGCCAGGCAACGCTCCCACTCCTCGACACTGAGCACCGCCGCGAAGCGCGACTGCTCCACCACCGCAAACACGCGATGGATTTCCTCGGCCGTCGCATAGCCCGCGCGGTTGGCATACGACACCGCACCCGAGGCATCGTGCAGGAATTCCACTTCGATGCCGCGATCGAAGGCATGCTTGATGGTGGTGTCGTCGCAGTTGTGGGTCATGTAGCCCACCACGGTGAGCGTATCGATACCGCGCGCCTGCAACCATTCGCCCAGGCCCGTCTCAGAGAAGGCGCTCGGCAGCGGCTTGCCGAACAGCACGTCGCGCTGGCGGCGCTCCACTTCCGCATGCAGCTGCCAACCGTGGCTGCCTTCGGCGAAGGCCGGCGCATCGGCGGGCGAATCCTGGCGGATCACCACCACCGGAATGCCGGCCGCGGTGGCGGCGTCCATGGCGCGGACGATCTTCGGCAGGCTGTCGGACACCGGCGGGTATTCGATCTGCAGGTTGCCGTCGAAATATTCGTTCTGCACGTCGACGACGATCAGCGCGCGGCGGGGTTGGGTGGCAGTCATGGCACAGCTCCTTGGTGTGGAAAAGGTGTGCACATGCTGCGCTCCGGGCCACTTGCGCGGGAGTGGCCTGAAGGACAATGATCGATGTGATCGGGCCAACCGGAATTCCCCATGCGCAAGATCCGCATCGCCGTCGTGGCGTTCAACGACATCCTCCCCTTCCATCTGTCCGTACCCTGCGGCGTGTTCGCCGCGGTGCTGCGCGACGAGCAATCGCCGTTCCGCCTGCGCGTGTGCTCGGCCGAGGGCAAGCGCGTGCGCAGCGCCTCGGGCTTCATGATCGCCACCGACTACGGGCTGGAAGAACTGCGCAATGCCGACATCGTGATCGTGCCGTCCTGGCGCAGCGCGGAAGAGCGCCCGCCGGAAGCCCTGCTGGAAGCGCTGCGCCGTGCCGCCGCGCGCGGCAAGCGCATCGTCGGCCTGTGCATGGGCGCCTTCGTGCTCGGCCATGCCGGCCTGCTCGATGGCCGGCGCGCCACCACGCACTGGATCGCCACCGGCGAACTGGCCGAACGCTTCCCCGCCACCGAAGTCGACCCGGACGTGCTCTACGTGGATGCCGGCCAGGTGGTCACCTCCGCCGGCGCCGCCGCCGGCATCGACTGCTGCCTGCACCTGGTGCGCCAGCTATTGGGCAGCGAAAGCGCCAACCGCATCGCGCGGCGCATGGTGGTGTCGCCATTCCGCCATGGCGGGCAGGCGCAGTTCATCGAACAGCCGGTGCCGAGCATGGCCGGCGACGAACGCATGGCGAAGCTGCTCGACGAGATCCGCCGCAAGCTGCAGCAGCCGCACAACCTCGACGAAATCGCCGAGCGCGCGGCGATGAGCCGGCGCAGTTTCACGCGGCATTTCCGCCAGCTCACCGGCAGCAGCTTCGGCGACTGGCTGATGGCGCAAAGGCTGAGCGAGGCGCAGCGCCTGCTGGAGACCACCGCACTGCCGCTGGATCGCATCGCCCACGCGGTGGGGCTGGGTTCGCCGGTGACGCTGCGGCAGCATTTCCAGCGCGCGTTTCGCACCTCGCCGGCGAATTACCGGCGGACTTTCAATGCGGGCAAGGCCGCTTGATGCGTAGGTTGGGGTGAGCCGCAGGCGAACCCCAACGGTGCAGGGCGCTGCAGGACGACGATGTTGGGGTTACTGGCTGCATCAGCAGCCAGCCCTTCGGGCCATCCGCTACGCGGATGTTCGCTACGGCATCCTGCCTTCGCAGTCGCCTATGGCTCACCCCAACCTACGCCGACTTAATCTTCCAGCCCTACCCGCTTGATGCTCTCGTAGTTCGCGAGAAACAACTCCACCACCGCCGGATCCAGCTGACTCCCCGCGATCTTGCGCAGATACGCGATCACTTCGTCCTCCGGCCATGCCGGCTTGTACACCCGCGGAAAACTCAGCGCGTCCCACACATCGACCACGCTGAACACCCGCGCCACCAGCGGAATATCCTCGCCGCGCAGACCGCGCGGATAGCCGCCGCCATCCCAGCGCTCATGGTGGTTGTATGGGATCTCCGCGGCATCGCGCAGGAAATCCACCTGCTGCAGCAGCTCGTAGCCCACCTGCGGATGGGTGCGCATCACCACGATCTCTTCCTCGCTCAGCGGACCGGGCTTGATCAGGATCGCGTCCGGCAGCGCGAGCTTGCCGATGTCGTGCAGCAGCGCGCCGAAGCGCGCCTTGCGCAGTTCCTCGCCGCGCAGTCCGGCCAGCCGGGCCAGCGCCACGGTCATGCGCATGACGCGGTCGGAGTGGTCGCTGGTTTCCTTGTGGCGGATGTCCATGGCGTGGACCAGCGCGCGCAGGGCCTGCTCGTTGCCCTTGAGCAGCAGGCGATTGGCTCGCGTCATGCCGCGCAGGTCGCGGTCGATCAGCACGTAGAGCAAGGCGCCGGTGACGACGACGAACAGCGTGCCCTTCAGGCTCTGCATCAGGCTGAGCGTGTCGGTGTCTTCCACCAGCAGGCGCAATACGCGGTTGGACAACCAGATCCACAGGCTGGACACGATCACGTACGCCAGCACGGTGCGTACTTGAGGCTTCAGTCTCATCCGACTTCCCCTTGCCGCCCCGGGAAACTCCGTCCCGGGAACGAGAACCGCGAGCTTACCGCCATTCGCCCGTGAAGGAACGTGCGTCAAGTCGTGGAGGGTTCGAGCACGAAGATGATCGACGCGGGCCGCCCGCTGTGCGGATGCAGCGGCTCCTCGATGCGCGCCACGCGCAGTCCGCCGGCCGCGAAGGTATCGAGCCAGCCGCCGAGCGTGCGGAAATACCAGGGCGCGGCCTGGCCGAAGCCCCCGCCGCAGCCGGCCCAGGAGCCTTCGCGCCAGCCGTCCTGGTAAGGCAGCTCGCCGCAGGCCGTCAGCGGATGCAGCGTCTGCACCAGCAACGCGCCGCCCGGTTCGAGCAGCCGCGGCACCGCGGCCAGCACGGCCTCGGCCGATGCCTTGCCGAGCAGGGAGAAGTTGCAGATCGCCACGTCGGCCTTGGCGTCGAGCGCGCCGGCGGCGATTTGCGCGTAGCTCATCGCTTCGAAACGTCCGCCACCCTGCGCGCGTGCGGTGTCGATCAACTCGGGCACCGCGTCCACACCCAGCACGTCGACGCCCTGTGCCGACAGCGCCCGCGCCAGCCAACCTTCGCCGCAACCCAGGTCGACCGCGCTGCGCGGTTTGCGCGACAGCACGGCATCAACGATGGCGCGGTCGGTCACCAGCCGGCGGCTTTCGATGCGCCGCTGCTGCACGGCCACGGTCCATGGCTCGGCGTTTTCACGCCATACACTGAGGATGGCGGCCTCGAAGGGCTGGGCGCGATCGTCCAAGCGTTTCCTCACCGATGGCGAATACGGGCCTTACTCGGGCCAAGCTGCCGTCATGGCATTCCGTTCGACGCGAATGCCGGCCCAGACTGCCGCTTACCCCTGTGCGCAATAGTAGACGGTGCCTGCGTACGTAACACTGACCTCGTCCCCGGTGCCGTGGTAAGACGACTGGCCGGAGCGGCTGGACAGTATGTGCACCACATTGCCGCCCATCGCTGCAGCATGGTTCTTCAAATCATTGCGCGCGCCGGTCTCGCGATTCACGTTGGTCATGAATGGCTGCTGTTGCCCGCCGGTGATGTCGCCAAGGAATTTGCAGCCCTGCGGCTCGCTGCTGGTCAGCCGCACTTTCTCTGAACCCGGATCCGGCTTGATGGGCGCACAGCCGACCATCATCAGCACGCAAGCCATCACTACGAACTTCCTCATGTCGCTCACTCTTGGGTTGGGGATAGGAGCGACGCAGCCTAAGCACCCCCAAGGTACTGACCAACCGGAAATTTCTTATCCGCGAGCGTACGGCCGATGACGTTCAGGCAAGAACAACGCATGCCTGCGCGAGTCCGGACCAGGCGAAGCATGCATCGCGCTGGTCCCGAAGAGCGGCTTCTTCACCCCGGCAGCGGCTGATACCGCCTGGCCACATAGTCGTCGAGTATCCCGATGAACTCCTCGGCGATCCGCTCGCCGCGCAAGGTCATGGCCTTCTCGCCGTCGATGAACACCGGCGCCGCCGGCGCCTCGCCATTGCCCGGCAGCGAGATGCCGATATTGGCGTGCTTGGATTCGCCCGGGCCATTCACCACGCAGCCCATCACGGCCAGGGTGAGGTTCTCCACGCCGTCGTACTTCAGGCGCCACTCCGGCATGCGCTCGCGCACGTGCGACTGCACCGTCTTGGCCAGTTCCTGGAAGAACTCGCTGGTGGTGCGGCCGCAGCCGGGGCAGGCGGTGACCAGCGGGGTGAACGCGCGCAGGCCCATGGTCTGCAGCAGCTCCTGCGCCACCACTACTTCGCCGGTGCGCGGGGCGCCGGGTTCGGGCGTGAGCGAGATGCGGATGGTGTCGCCGATGCCTTCCTGCAGCAGCACCGCCAGCGCGGCGCTCGAGGCGGTGATGCCCTTGGAGCCCATGCCGGCCTCGGTCAGGCCCAGGTGCAGGGCGTAGTCGCAGCGCCGGGCCAGGTCGCGGTAGACGGCGATCAGTTCCTGCACGCCGGAAACCTTGCAGGAAAGAATGATGCGCTCGCGCGGCAGGCCGATCTCCTCCGCGCGGATGGCCGAGTCCACGGCCGAGCGGATCAGCGCCTCGCGCGCCACCAGGGCGGCGTCCCAGGGTTCGGCGCGGCTGTGGTTCTGGTCCATCAGCGCAGCGACCATGCTCTGGTCCAGCGAACCCCAGTTGGCGCCGATGCGCACGGGTTTGTTGTATTGGATGGCCTTTTCGATGATGGCGGCGAACTGGCTGTCCTTCTTCTTGCCGAAGCCGACATTGCCGGGATTGATGCGGTACTTGGCCAGCGCCTCGGCGCAGGCCGGTTCCTGCTCCAGCAGCTGGTGGCCGTTGTAGTGGAAGTCGCCGATGATCGGCACCTCCACGCCCATCATGTCCAGCCGCTCGCGGATGCGCGGCACCGCCGCGGCGGCGGCCGGCGTATTCACCGTGATGCGCACCAGCTCGGAGCCGGCGCGGGCGAGCTCGGCGATCTGCCTGGCGGTGCTGGCCGGGTCCTCGGTGTCGGTGTTGGTCATCGACTGCACCACGATCGGCGCGCCGCCGCCCACCGTCACCTTGCCGATGCGCACGCCGACGCTGGGGCGGCGCTGCTCGGGCTCGGCGGTGCGGGGAGTGGAAGAAGACTGGTCGCTCATGGGGAAACCGATTGCGGATGGCTGGAGATGGCGGCCGCGCCTGGGATCGCGGCAGATGGCTCACAAGGATACTTCAGCCGGCTGGCGGCTTCATGACCCTCCGCTCCCGTTTCGGTGTCTTCCTGGCCACGGACGCGGCGCAAAGCCGCGCGGCATAAGCGCACACGGGCATGGCGCCACGGCATCGCCGGCTCATCATGAACGGCGTCGCGCAACGAGGGAGCCGCCGCCATGTCCGTCGCCTTTGCCATCCAGACGCCGCCGGCCGAAGCCGCGCCCACCCGCTGCACCGGCTGCGCCCATCTCCCGGCCTGCCAGGCCGCCGGCTACGGCCGGCCGGAGCTGCACGGCCTGCGCTGCATCGCCGAGCGCGTCGGCCTGCTGCGCGACGGTGAATATCTGTACCGCCCGCTCACGCCCTTCCATGCGGTGTACGCGGTGCAATCGGGCATGGCCAAGACGGTGTCGGTGGACCGCGCCGGCCGCGAACGCGTGCTGGCGTTTCACCTTCCCGGCGAGCTGTTCGGGCTGGACGCCATCTGGCAGGGTCAGCACGACAGCGCCGCCGTCGCGCTGGGGCGCACCCAATGCTGCCGCTTTCCGTTCGCCGCGCTGCGCGAACTCGCCACCCGCCAGCCGGAGGTGCAGGCGCACCTGCTGTGCGCGATGAGCTGCCTGATCCACCGCCAGCACCTGGACGCCGCCGACGGTTCGGCCGACGAACGCATGGCGGCTTTCCTGGTCGACCTGCACGAACGCCGCACGGCGCTGGGCGACACCGGCACCCTGCTGCCGCTGCCGATGTCGCGCGCCGACATCGGCAACCACCTGCGCCTGGCCACCGAAACGGTCAGCCGCCTGCTGGCGCGATTCCGCGATGCGGGGCTGCTGCGGGTGACACGCAGCGGCGTGGAACTGCTGGAGCTGGACGGACTGCGCCACGTAGGTTGGGGTGAGCCCTAGGCGAACCCCAACCTGCACCGGGCGCCTGCTACGCGCGCTGCCGGCTCAGCCGCAAGGCATTACCCACCACCGACACCGACGACAGGCTCATCGCCAGCGCCGCCACCATCGGCGACAAGGTCAGGCCCAGCCACGGATACAGCACGCCCGCCGCCAGCGGCACGCCCAGCGCGTTGTAGACGAAAGCGAAGAACAGGTTCTGGCGGATATTCGCCACCGTGGCCTGCGACAGCGCACGCGCGCGCAGGATCGCGGTCAGCTCGCCCTTCACCAGGGTCAGCTGCGCGCTTTCGATCGCCACGTCGGTGCCGCCGCCCATGGCGATGCCGATATCCGCCGCGGCCAGCGCCGGCGCGTCGTTGATGCCGTCGCCGGCCATCGCCACACGCCTTCCTTCGGCACGCAGCGCGTTGACCACCGCGGCCTTGTCGGCCGGCGACACATCGGCATGCACCGCGTCGATGCCCAGCGTCTTCGCCACCGCCTGCGCGGTGACGGCGTTGTCGCCGGTGAGCATCACGATGCGCAGGCCGGCGGCATGCAGCGCCGCAATCGCCTGCGGCGTGGTCGGCTTCAACTGATCGGCCACCGCCAGCAGGCCGGCGAGTACGCCGTCCACGGCGAGGAACATCACCGTCGCGCCGTCCTTGCGCATGGCGTCGGCGCGCTGCTGCGCGTCGTCGCCGATGGCGATCCTTAAGCTTTCGAACAGGCGCGCGTTGCCCAGCGCCGCGTCGCGCCCGGCCACCCTGCCCTGCACGCCGCCGCCGGTGAGCGTGCGGAACGCGTCCACCTCCGGCACCTTGACGCCGCGCGCCGCGGCGCCGGCCAGGATCGCGCGCGCCAGCGGATGTTCGCTGGGGCGTTCCAGCGCCGCGGCCACGGCCAGCAGCTGATCCCACGGCAACGCGCCGGTGCTCACCACGTCCTGCAGCGCAGGCTTGCCTTCGGTAAGCGTGCCGGTCTTGTCCAGCACCAGGGTGTCGACGTCGCGCAGCGTTTCGATCGCCGCCGCATCCTTGAACAGCACGCCCTCATGCGCGCCGCGCCCGCTGGCCACCATGATCGAGATCGGCGTGGCCAGGCCCAGCGCACACGGACAGGCGATGATCAGCACCGACACCAGCGCGATCAGCGCATGCGCCAGCCGCGGCTCCGGCCCCCATACAGCCCAGGCGGCGAAGGCCAGCACGGCCACCGCCACCACCGCCGGCACGAACCACGCGGCCACGCGGTCGGCCACGCGCTGCAGCGGCGCCTTGCTGCGCTGCGCCTGCGCCACCAGGGCGACGATGCGCGACAACAGGGTGTCGGCGCCGACCTTTTCCGCACGCATGGTCAATGCGCCGTCCTGGTTGACGGTGCCGCCGGTGATGCGATCGTCAGCGCGCTTGGCCACCGGCAGCGGCTCGCCGGTCAGCATGGCTTCGTCGACGTGGCTGTTGCCGTCCAGCACCACGCCATCCACCGGCACCTTTTCGCCGGGCCGCACGCGCAGCACGTCGCCGGCCTGTACGTCTTCCAGCGCCACGTCGTGTTCGCTGCCGTCCGCGTTGATGCGGCGCGCCGTCTTCGGCGCCAGGCCGAGCAGCGCTTTCAAGGCGGCGCCGGTGCGGCGGCGTGCGCGCAGTTCGAGGAAATCGCCCAGCGTGACCAGGGTGACGATCACCGCGGCGGATTCGAAATAAAGACCGACCCGGCCGTGCGCATCCCGGAAGCCATCCGGGAACGCATCCGGCAGGAAGAACGCCACCATGCTGTAAGCCCAGGCCACGCCGGTGCCCAGCGCAATCAGCGTGTACATGTTCGGCGACCACGGCCGCAGCGAACGCCAGCCGCGCGCGAAGAACGACGCGCCGCCCCACAGCACCACCACGCTGGACAGCAGCGCCTCGGTCCACGCCGCCACGCCATCCCACGGCATCGGCAGATGCCAGCCGAACAGATGCGGGCCCATCGCCAGCAGGAACACCGGCAAGGTCAGCGCCACCAGGGTCCAGAAGCGGCGCGACAGATGGCGCAATTCGCCGCCGTCGTCCTGGTCCAGGCTGGGCATCATCGGCTCCAGCGCCATGCCGCACTTGGGGCAGTCGCCGGGGCCGACCTGCTGCACTTCCGGGTGCATCGGACAGGTGTAGATGGTGCCGGGCGGCGCAGCGGGCGGCTTGGGGCGTTCGCCGAGATAGCTGACCGGGTCGGCGAGGAATTTCTCGCGGCAGCGTGCGGCGCAGAAGTAGTAGGTGCGGCCTTCGAAGTCCGCGCGGTGCTTGGCGGTGTGCGGGTCGACGGACATGCCGCAGACCGGGTCTTTCACGGCGTGGTGCGCGTGGTGATCGTGCGCATGGCTGTGATGGCTGTGATCGTGCTGCGCATGGTCTTCATGGGCCGATGGCTTGGCGTGGCAGCAACCTGCAGCGGCCGACTCCGCCGCCACCACTTCCGGCACCTTGGCATGCGAGCCGCAGCAGGCCTTCTCCTGCGCGCTCATGCCTCGTCCTCCTCGTCCGACAGCGCGCGCAGGATCGGGCACTGGTCCGGCGAGCCATGCCCCGGGCAGGCCTCGATCAGTTCCTCCAGCCCGTCGCGCACGCGCGTCAGCTCGGCGATGCGCGCATCGATCGCGGCCAGCCGCTCCTCCGCCCGCTTCTTCACCGCCTTGACGCCGCGATGCCGGTCCGCCGACAGCGCCAGCAGGTCGCGGATCTCCTCCAGCGTGAAGCCCAGGTCCTTGGCGCGCCGGATAAAACGCAACTGCCGCACCGCGCCTTCGTCGTAGCTGCGGTAGCCCGACGCCCGGCGCACCGGCTCCGGCAGCAGCCCTTCGCGCTCGTAGAAGCGGATGGTGTCGATATTCACGCCGACGCGCTTGGCGACGGCACCGATGGTGAGGGTGGGGGTTTGGGTGTCCATGGGCAAAGTCTAGACCATTGATCAAGGTCCAGAGTCAAGCCCTAGCCTGGACCTTGCGCGCAAAGTTGCCGGCGACCTTCACCGACCACGCCCACGCCATCCTGCACAAGCGCCATGCACGCCTTTCGATCGCAGGCATCGATGCTTTCCCACCCAACACCTGCATGCGAGGATCGCCGGCGCTTTTCCTGGCGCCCGTGCCATCGCGAGCGCCACCGTCCCGGCAGCTCCTTAACTTCACGCAGTGGAAATTCGATGAAGACGCCGATACTTGCCATCGCCCTGGCTCTCGCAGCCGGGACGGCAGCCGCCAAAGATTCCCCCGCCACCAATCTCGACACCGCGCTCGCATCGTTTGCCGGCCCGGCGAATGCGCCGGGCTGCGCGGTCGGCGTGCAAAGCGGCGACGGCACGCCGGAGTTCCGCGCCTTCGGCACGGCCGATCTGGAACATGCCGTGCCGATCGGCGCCGACACCGTGTTCGAGGCCGGCTCGGTCAGCAAGCAGTTCACCGCGGCGGCAACCTTGATCCTGGTGAGCGAAGGCAAGCTGTCGCTGGACGACGACGTCCGCAACTATCTGCCCGAGCTGCCCGATTACGGACACCCCATCACCATCGCGCAGCTGCTGGGGCATACCAGCGGCTTGCGCGATTGGGGCGAGCTGGAAGCGATCGCCGGGTGGCCGCGGACCGAACGCGTTTACGCCATGGCGGACGTACTGGACATCACCGCCCGGCAACGCGCGTTGAATTTCGCGCCGGGCACCGCGTGGTCGTACACCAACACCGGCTTCAATCTGCTGGCGATGATCGTGCAGCGGGTCAGCGGCGCCAGCTTCGTCGATTTCACCCGCGACCGCCTGTTCAAGCCGCTGGGCATGGCGCACACCCAGTGGCGCGACGATTTTCGTCGCATCGTTCCCGGCCGGGCGATGGCCTACGAGCAAGTATCCGACGGCGTCTATCAGCAGCTGATGCCGTTCGAAAACACCTATGGCCATGGCGCCCTGCTGACCACGGTGAGCGATCTGCTGCGCTGGAACCAGGCGCTGACCGGGGGCAAGCTCGGCGCCGCGGTGACCCAGGCCCTGCAGACCCGCACGCTGCTGTCGGATGGACGGCCCACGGTGTACGCGCGCGGCCTGTTCCTCAGCAACTATCACGGCATGCGCGAGATCGCGCATGACGGCTCCACGGCAGGCTATCGCACATGGCTGGGGCGTTATCCCGACCAGCATCTGTCGATCGCCCTGCTGTGCAACAGCGACGATGCCATTCCGTCCAACTATGCGCACGCCATCGTCGACCGTTATCTTCCCGAGGCGAAGCCGGAATCTCATCGCTTCACCACCACGCCGCCTTCCAGCCTCGCTGGAATCTACGCCAGCGAACGCGATGGCAGCCTGCTGAAGCTCGATTTCCACGACGGCAAGCTGCGCACCGGCAATGGCCTGGTGGTGATGGCGGGACCGCACGACACCCTGGCGTTCGAACGCAAGGACGGCAGGGTCGCCATGACCGGCGCCGTCGCTGCGAACGGGCGTATCCACATCGATCGCGAAGGCGATGCGACGTTCTTTGCCCGGCAGCAAGCCTACTCGCCCGCACCGGCAGAGCTCGCGCGCATCGCCGGGCGTTTTCACAGCGCGGAAGTTCCGGTGACGTATCGGATCACGGCCACGAAGCAAGGCTTGCAGGTTATCGCCGAAGACCGCCCGGGTGAGCCCAGGCTGTTCGTCCCCGCTTACACGAACGCCTTTATTTCCGACGACACGGTATTGCGGCCGGTATTCAATGCCCAAGGCGAGGTGACGGGCATCCGTATTTCCGACGGTCGCGTGTGGGATCTGCCCTTGGCGCGGCTGCCCGCCACGCCCTGAACACGCAAACACCGGCCCGCGCAACGCGGGCCGGTGTTTTTTTCAACAGCGCTTGACTGCCTACTGCACGTTCAAGGTCACGTCGTCCAGCACGAACGAAGTCTGCAGCGAGGAATCCTCGGTGCCGGTGAACTTGATCGTCACCGTCTGCCCGATGTACGGGGCAAGGTTCGCCGTGTGCACCGCATAGCCGCTGGCGGCATTGAGGTTGGAGTACGTCGCCAGGGTGGCCAGCACCGTGCCGGAGCTGTTGAGCACCTGCACCTTCAGCGTGTCGTAGGCCGTGCTCTTGGTGGTCTCCGCCGTGTCGATATGCAGGTAGTACTGCAAGGTGGCGGTGGTCTTGCCGCTGGGAATGGCCACCGACTGCGACACCGTGTCGGTATGGCTGGAGCCATAGCCGTTCATCCACGCGAACCAGGTGCCGGCATGCGCGGTCTGGCCGGAGCAGCTGCTGTTGCTGCACAGCACGCCGGAGCTCATCGACCACGGCGAGGCCGCACCGCTTTCGAAGCCGGTGTTGCCCAGCAGCTGTGAGGAACCGCCGCCGCCGCCGCTCACCGTCACCGCCTGCGTCTTGCTGTTGCTGGCGCCGAGGTTGTCGGTCACGGTCAGCTTGACGTTGTAGGTGCCGCCCGCGGTGTAGGTGTGGCTCGGGTTCTTGGTGGTGGAGGTGCTGCTGTCGCCGAAGTCCCACGCATACGTGCTGATGGTGCCGCCCGTATCCGTCGAGCTGTCGGTGAAGTTCACCGTCAGGCCGCTGATGGTGTCGCCGAAGTTCGCCACCGGCGTGCTGCCGCCACCGCCGCCGGAACCGGCCAGCGAAGCGACCAGCGCGGCCTGCGGGCTGCCCCAGCCGGTGGCCAGGTCATAGCCGGCCACGGCGGTGAAGCCGTTGCTGCCGCTGGTGACGTCGTGGAAGTTGCTGGTGTAGCTGGTGCCGATGCCGACGTTGTAGATAGCCGGATTGACGAAGCCCACCGTAGCGTGGCCGTTCGTCACGGCCTGCTGGTTCACCAGGGCAAGGAAGCCGGCCCAGCGCGGCGCGGCAAAGCTGGTGCCGCCGTAGCCGGTTTCGAACGAGCCGTTGCTCACCGTCGGGTTGTCGAAGTTCGCTTCGGCCGACACGTCCGGATCGTTGCGGTAGGTGGCCGACGCCTTGTTCGCCGAGGTGATCACGCCGGCCAGCTTCTGGTAGCTGGGCGTGCTCTCGCCGGAGGCGCTGGTGTAGCCGCCACCGCCGTCGGACCATGCCGTTTCCGCCGACCACGCGCCGCTGCTGCTGGTGGTCAGGTCGGTACCGCCGACTTCCAGCACGTTGGAATCGGCCGATGGCGGATCGTAGGCGCTGGACGAGGCGTTGTACGAGCCGCTGTCGCCGGTGGCGTTGACGAAGGTCTGGCCCTGCGCGGCCATTTCCTGGTAGATCGGGTCGTCGGTGCCGTTGTCGAAGTCGCCGCCGCCCCACGAGCAGCTCAGCACCTTGGCCTGGTTGTCCGAGACCATCTTGTTGAGGATGTCGGTGGCGCTGTCGCCTTCATAGAACAGCACCTTGGTCAGGCCCGGCGCCATGCCGATCACGTTGACGATGTCGAGGATCTGCTCGCCGTCGTCGCAGCTGCTGCCGACGTGTCCGCACTTGCCGTCGAAGCCGCTGACCAGCACGTTGCTCACCGGCACGCTCGAGGACATGCCCGTGCTGCTGTAGTACAGCGAGATGTCGCTGGTGACGTAGCCGTCGAAGGAGAAGATGCCCACCGTCTGGCCGGAACCGGTCAGCGAGCCGCTGCCGTAGTAGGCCTTGCGCATGTCGCTGGGCAGGAACTCGCCGCTCGGGCCCGTACCGCCATGCTGCACCGGCGCCGCGTCGGATTTCTTGTGGTAGTTGGTGTGCGGCAGGCGGAAGTTGTCCAGGCCCGACACGTGCAGCAGCGGCACGCTCAGGCCGGCCGGCACGGGTTCGCGGTCGGCGGCGAAGAAGGTGCGGTTCTCGGTCGGATGCGCGTAGTTGCCCAGCTTCACCTTGAAGGCGCGGTTGATCGTATCGACCGGACCTTCGACGTCGACCAGGCGGCGGTTCGCCGTGGTGCCGGTGACCGTCAGGCCATTGGCCTGCGCCCAGGCGACGACGGTGTCGTAGTCATCCTGCGTCGGCGCGAAGCGCGCGGTGAACTGCTCCACGCTCAGGTACTGGTGGTACTGCGGGCTGTGCGGATCCTGCAGGTCGCGCAGCAGCTGGTCGAGTTCGGCCTGGTTGCGCGGCTGCAGGCTGAGGGCGAGCTTGAGGTGCTTTTGCGTATCCAGATTGCTGATCAGCGGCGCCGCGCCATTGCGTACGGCCAGCGGCACGTGATGGGTTGCCACGGAGCCAACGGCGACGACGCCGGCATCGGCCGCACTGGCGGGGGGAATCACGCATAGACCCGATGCTGCAACCAGCACGGACAGACCCAGCACCAACCGGATCCGGCTGGCCAGCCCGTGGCGTTTCAAGGAATCACCGTTCTGCATGGCTTTATGGCGGAAATGACTTGGCATGGAATACTCCGAAGGATTTTTGAGGACAAACGAACCCCGTGGGGTTGCGTGAACCCTCATCAATGAAAACCGTGCTTGGGCACGGCAGCTTTTGTGTTTTCCGGAATTGCCCAGCGATCCGAGGCGCGTTGCAGCCCCTGCCCCATCTTCTGCACGAAATACGCTCTTCCGCCCTCTGGAAGTGCGCAAGTAATTGCCGCGCCAGTCACAGGATCATTCATCAGCTCCCGACTGATGAATTCGATAAACGTAGGGCTCGACGTCTCGGGGCGTCAACAGAAAATCCCGTGATTCAAATCACGAATCCACGGGAGATAAATCAAGGCTTGGTGAAATGACTTAGGCGAGAAAACGCATTATATCGATGCAATGCGAGTGCATTTACCGGTGCATCAGAAGCTTATGGATTTATTCGTAAAATATAAATGTCGGCGGCGTAATTAATTACATTCAAGCAATTAATTGCGAATATCGAACCGCGACGCGCGGCAGCATCAAGCCGCCGCGGTGATGATGCGGCGCCGCCAGGGCACGCCGGCAAGCGCGCAGAAAACCGAGGACACCAGCACGGCGGCGCAGGCACCCAGCAGGGCGGCCAGCCCGCTCTCCACACCGCCCTCCCGGTAGTGCAGGTAGATCAGCACCGCCGCCACCGCCCCGACCAGGGCGCTCAGCGAAACACAAGGCAGGACGCTCAGGCGCCGCGCCAGTAGCAAGCCGATGACCACGGGCGCGCCGAGCAGATAGCTCGCGCCGTAGCAGACGATCGCGATGGCGGCTATCTCGAGGAAGAACTTATCCGGATGCCCCGGCGCATCGAACACGTACCCCGAAAACAGCAGCGACGCCAGCGCATAAGCCAGCGGCAGCACGGCAGGCGCCAGGGCCACGCCAAGAACGACACGCCATCGCTTCATCGCGGCATCCATTTATGAGCGCTTCCGTAAGGGGTCGAGCAGCCGCTTCAGGCCGTTGTGATCGATTTCCAGCGCAAGCGAGAGCAGGTTGCCGAGATCGCCGGGCGGGAAACCCTTGCGCGCATACCAAGCCAGGTAGGCACCCGGCAGGTCGGCGATCAGGCGGCCCTGGTAGCGGCCATAAGGCATGGTGACCGTGACCAGCCGCTGCAGGTCTTCAGGCTTCAAGAGCGGCCTCGTCATGCGCTGTGGGCGCTTGCTTCGCGGTCTTCACCAGGCGTCTCCGTCCATGCATCGGCGACCGAGTGTAGCTGCTTCGCCGATCAGGCCGCAGGAAGTTGCACCGTAGCGCGAAGCCCGCCGGCATCCCGAGGCGTGAGCGCCAAGGTGCCGTCGTGCGCCTGGACGATGCTTTGGACGATGGCCAGGCCCAGGCCGACCCCGGCATGGCCACCGCGGACACGTTCGGCCCCGCGCTGGAACGGCTCGGTAAGCGTCGCGGCCAGTGGCGCCGGCAGCACCTCGCCGCTGTTTTCGACCGTCAGCACGACCGCG
Organism: Dyella sp. LX-66; assembly: GCF_018599165.1. NCBI lineage: Bacteria > Pseudomonadati > Pseudomonadota > Gammaproteobacteria > Lysobacterales > Rhodanobacteraceae > Dyella > Dyella sp. LX-66. The sequence goes on along the minus strand of NZ_JAHFVJ010000016.1, from coordinate 56,706 downwards.
CCATCACGCGCGGCGGTGCGGACCTGCACCACGCCATGCTCGGGAAGATTGTGGACGATCGCGTTATGCAGCAGGTTGGCGATCATCTGCAGCAGCAGCGCCGGGGAGCCGAAGGCGTGGGCCGCCTCGCCCGATGCCTCGATCGCCAGTCCGCGCTTTTCCGCCAGCGGCAGCAGCGTTTCGGCCGCCTCTTCCAGCAGCAGCGACAGGTCCACGCGTTCCCGCGCAAACGAACGCTGGCCGGCGCGGCTGAGCAGCAGCAAGGCTTCCGTCAATTCGATCGCCCGCGCATTCACCGCATGGAGGCGTTCGACGAGCTCGCCGGTGTCGCCACGCGGATCCTGCCGCGCGACATCGAGCATCGCCTGCGTCACCGCCAGCGGCGTGCGCAGTTCGTGCGCGGCATTGGCGGCAAACCGCTGCTGTTCGGCGACGTGCGCTTCGAGCCGGGCGAGCATGGCGTCGAACACGTCGGCCAGTTCGCGGAACTCGTCGCTGCGTCCCGAAAGCCGGATCCGATGCGACAGCGAGCCGTTCGCGGCCAGGCGCGTGGCGTCGCCGATGCGATCCAGCGGAGCGAGCATGCGCCCGGCGAGCCACCATCCGCCCACCAGGCCCAGCACCAGCAGAAAACCCAGCGCCAGCACGGCGGCCGAGCCGAACACGACGGGGCCGAAGTTGCTCGGATCGAGCGCTCGCCGCAGGTTGGCAAAGCTGGGTATCAGCATGCCGACGGGCACGCTGCGCAGCAGGAACACCCACGCCGCCGCGAGCAGCAACAGGCCCGCAAGCATGAGGAAGCCCGCATAGCTCAGCGTGAGCTTCATGCGCACGCTCAAGCCCTGCGCCCTAGCCACGCCCGGCTCCTTCGTCCGCGCCCGAATCGATGCGATAACCCACGCCCGGCACGGTTGCGATCAACCACGGTTGACCGAGGCGCTTGCGCAACGCGGAGACGGTGATGCGCACGGCGTTGGTAAACGGGTCGGCGTGTTCATCCCAGGCCTGTTCCAGCAACTGCTCCGCGCTGATCACACCGCCTTCCGCGGCCACCAGCACCTCCAGTACGGCGAACTGTTTCCTGGTCAGCGCGATATGCCGGCCATCGCGATAGACCTCGCGCCGGAACGGGTCCAGCCGCAAACCCGCGATCTCCCGCACCGGCGGCCGGCTGCGCGTGCGCCGGCGATCCAGCGCGCGCAGCCTGAGCACGAGTTCCTTCAGCGCGAAAGGCTTGGTGAGATAGTCGTCGGCGCCGAGTTCGAAACCCGAAGCCTTGTCGTCCAGCCGGTCGGCGGCGGTAAGCATCAGGATCGGCATGCCGCTGCCGGAAGCGACGATGTGCCTGGCGATCTCGTCGCCGGAAGGTCCGGGAATATCGCGATCGAGCACGGCGATGTCGTAGGCGTTGACGCCGAGCAATTGCAGCGCGGTATTTCCATCGCCCGCGATATCGGCGGCGATCGCCTCCAGCCGCAGGCCCGCGCGGATCGCTTCCGCCAGATAGGGTTCGTCTTCGACGATCAGTACACGCATCGCTCTCAAGCTTACGCGCCGCAACGTATCGCCAGCATATCGAAAAAAACCTACGGGCCGGCAACAGCGGCGCCGCGCACGATGCCCGGCGAGTGCTCCTTCACCCGCCGGGAAGATACCCATGCAAGCCACGCCTGTCCGCTCCACCGAAAGCCTTTCCGCGCTGATGAGCGCCCTCCAGGAAACCGTGGTCGCCAGGGCGCGCGGCCTGACCAGGAGCTATGGGCGCGGCGAAACCCAGGTGCACGCCTTGCGTGGCGTCGACCTCGACCTGACGCGCGGCAGCTTCACCGCCATCATGGGTCCGAGCGGCTCCGGCAAATCCACGCTGATGCACTGCCTGGCGGGGCTGGACCGGGCCAGCGGCGGCACCGTCAGCGTGGCCGGCGTGGAGCTCGGATCGCTGGACGACGACGCACTCACCCGCTTCCGCCGCGGGCACATCGGCTTCGTGTTCCAGGCGTTCAACCTGCTGCCGATGCTGACGGCAAGCCAGAACATCCTGCTTCCGCTGGAACTGGCGGGCCAGCGCATCGGCGATGCGGCAAGAGAGCGCGCACACCTGCTGGCCGAGATTCTCGGCGTGGCCGAACGGTTGCACCACCGCCCTGCCGAGCTGTCCGGCGGCCAGCAGCAGCGCGTTGCGATCGCGCGCGCCCTGATCACGCGGCCGGACCTGCTGTTCGCCGACGAACCCACCGGCAATCTGGATAGCACTACGTCGGCCGACGTGCTCGGCCATCTGCGCCGCTCCGCGCGCGAGCTCGGCCAGACCATCGTGATGGTCACCCACGACCGGGAAGCGGCGCGGTACGCCGACGAGGTGATCACGCTGCAGGACGGGAGGATCGCCTGATGCGCAGCGTCTTCTTCGCCTCGTTGCGCACCTATATGCGCAGGTATGTCGCCGCGGCGATTGCCGTGATCGTCGCGGTCGCCTTCGTCGTCGTGCTGGGCGTGCTCATGGCGGCCGCACGGAGCGGCATCATGGCGGGCGACGGAGCGCCGTATCGCGGTGCCGACTTTGTGGTCAGGGCGAAGCCCGATGCCGCAGCGCAGGCTCCCGCGTGTTGCCCCGGGACGCTGGATACGCCGGCGGCGATTGCCATGGTGGAACGTCTAGGCGACAACGCAGCGGGACTCGGCCGGGTGCTGTTGCCGGCGCACACCGCAGATGGCGCCGCGCTTGGCGCGGGCGAAACGGCGGTGGGTCCCGTCGCCGCCGCGCAGGCGCTGCGCTGGCAGAAACTGGTTTCCGGCCGTTTTCCTTCACGCATGGGCGAAGCCGTGGTGCACGTGTGGGATGCGCATGCGTGGAAGATCGCGGTTGGCGACCGCATCCGGCTGGGCGAAGGCGCCACCGCCGCCGATGTGCAGATCGTCGGCCTGGTGGAATCGCCGTCCACCTGGACGCAGGCTTCCGTCTACGTCACCTGGCCGCAGTACCTGCGCTGGCGCGGCCAGCCTTCGTTTCATGTGGGTTCGATCGCCGTGCGCGGCGATGTCGGCCGGATTCCCGAAGGCATGAGCGTGCAACCGGCGGCGCAGTTCGTCACCAACGGGCTGACCAAGCTCAATCACGGCGTGGACACGATCGCGCTGATGCTGGTGCTGTTCGGCGGCGTCGCGCTGTTTGTCGCGGCGCTGGTCATCGCCAACACTTTCTCCATTCTGTTTGCGCAACGGCTGCGCGAGCTGGCCTTGCTGCGCTGTGTCGGCGCGACGCGGGGACAGGTGGTGGGTGCGGTACGCAGCGAGGCCGCCGTAGTTGGCACGGTGGCATCGTCGATGGGAACACTGGCCGGTGTCGGCGTGGGCTACGGACTGGTCGCCGTCATCAATGGACTCGCGCCACGTCCACCACTGGGCATCCCTGCACTGCCTTTGCCCTGGCTGTTGGGTGCGTTCGCGATTGGCATTCTGGTCACCATGCTCGCCTCATGGTTGCCGGCCAGGGGCGTGGTCCGGCTAAGTCCACTCGCGGCGCTGCATCCGCATGGCGCGGTCGACGTGCAAACCGCCACCGGCCGCGCGCGCTTGGCCATCGCCGTGTTTTTGCTGCTGGTCGGGACCGGATTGCTCGGGATGTCGACGATCCTGGCCAGCAAGCTGTTCATGGTAATTGGCGGCATCGCCGTCTTCATGAGCGTCCTGCTGTTCGGCCCGTGGCTCTTCCCTCGCCTGATCCGATCCGCCGGCGCCCTGCTCGGCCCGATCGAACGGCTGGCCGCCGAAAACGCCGCACGCAACCCGCGCCGGACCGCCACCACGGCCGCCGCCCTGCTGGCCGGCGTCACCTTGATGACGGCCGTGCTCACCGGGATGGCTACGTGGCGCACGGCGCTGGACCAGCATCGCGACCGGCAGCTGCCCATCGATATCGAACTCACCTCGCCCGACAAGCCGATCGGCCCCAGCCTGCTCGACCAGGTGCGCAGCACGCCCGGCGTGGAACACGCCATCACGGTGGACGGCACCCTGGCGAAGATCACCGGATGGGATGCCCCGATCCCGCTCATCACCGCCCCGGAGGCGGCCGCCGTGGCGCGCGATGGCGGCGCGTTCGCACGCGTGGAGCCGGGGACGATCCGGCTCGACCGCGATGCGTTTCGTTCGCCGCATAAGGAGCTGGGCATCGCTCCGGGCCGCATGGTCAAGGTGCGCGTCGGCGCGCACGAGGTCGAGCTGAAAGCCGTATTTCTGGGCGGCTGGGGACAAGCCGGCCTGGTATCGCCGGAAACCCTGGCGCAGCTCACCGATGCGCCGCAGCCGCGCGTCATCTGGGTTCGGGCTTCGGCCGATGCGGACAGGCTTCAGCTGGTCGGCGACCTCGAAGGTGTCGCACGTACTGCTGGTGTGGATGTCCACGATCGCCTGCAGGCGCGCGCGGCGGGGGACCGGCAGTTGGACGTCCTTACGTGGTCGGTGCTTGCGTTGCTTGGCATCTCGGTGGCGATTGCACTGATCGGCATCGCCAACACCTTGGCGCTGTCGGTGCTCGAACGCGCGCGTGAACATGCGTTGCTGCGCGCGCTCGGGCTTACCCGCGGACAACTGCGGCGGATGCTCGCGACGGAAGCCCTGCTGTTGTCCACCATCGCCGCGCTGCTCGGCATGGCGATCGGCGTCGGATTCGCCTGGGTCGCTTACCGGGCCATCGTGAAGCGGGTACTGAGCGAGGCCGTCATGCAGATTCCATGGCTGTCGCTCGGCGTGCTTGTCCTTCTCACTGCACTGGCCGGTCTGCTGGCCAGCGTGCTTCCCGCGCGGCGGGCCGCGCGAGTGTCTTCGGCCGGGGGCTTGGCTCTGGACTAGCAGCCGACGAGCCGCTTTTGGACATCCAAACGCCCTGCCTTGCCCGAATGGCGACCGATCGTCCAGCCATGATCGCCGTCCTTTCCATCGGGCACGCCGCCATGCACAAACATCTCTTCGCGATGCTCCTGCTTGCTCTCGCCTGCGGCTCCGCACAGGCGCAGTCCTCGATCTGGCAGCCCACCGCCGGTCACGTGCAGCTGCCGATCTGGCCAGGCAAGGTGCCCGACGCACTGCCAGCCACCAAGCCCGAATCGGTCGGCAAGGACTGGGCAAGAGTCGAAAACGTCAGCCAGCCGACCATGACTTACTACGCCCCGCAGGGCCGCAACACCGGCGTGACGGTGGTGGTGTTTCCCGGCGGGGGTTACCAGATCCTCGCCATGGACCTGGAAGGCACCGATATCTGCGACTGGCTCGTCTCGCGTGGCATCGCCTGCGTGCTGCTGAAATACCGCGTGCCCGATTCGGGGCCGACATGGAAGAACGACCGCCGCTATTACCCGAAAGTGCAGACCGCCTTGCAGGATGCGCAGCGCACGCTCGGGCTGGTGCGCCAGCATGCGGCGGAATGGAAGATCGACCCGCACAAGATCGGCGTGATGGGATTTTCCGCCGGCGGCCATCTGGTGGCCGCGGTCAGCACGCATTTCGACCGGCGCACCTATCCGCCGGTCGATGCCGCGGACCAGCTCAGCTCACGCCCGGATTTCGCCATCGCGGCCTACCCCGGCCATCTGTGGCTGCACGAGGACGAGGACCGCGCCACCCGCCCGCAGACCGACCTGCGCCTGCGCCCGGACATCCGTGTCAGCCCCAATACGCCGCCCACTTTCCTGGTGCAGGCCGAAAACGACCCGACCGATACCGTCGAGGAATCGCTGGCCTATTACGTCGCACTGCAGAAGGCCGGCGTTCCCACCGAGATGCATCTGTATGCGGAGGGTGGCCATGCCTTCGGCCTGCGGCCGAGCAAGTTGCCGATCAGGCGCTGGCCGGAGCTGGTGGAGCAGTGGTTGAAGACGATCGGCATGCTCGCGGCCGATGGCCCGGTCGCCGACAACAAAAGTAATGCCAATCAATAGTTTGCAACGGCAACCAGCGGGCTTCACGGCCGTATTAATCGACGCGTCCCACCCCACGTGTAGAATCGTCGTCTTTTTTTACCCAGCCGCATGGTGCAAGCCCTCCACCGGACGCCCGTCCGCGGCCCGACGTTCATCCGCCTGCTAGCCAGCCTGACGGACGCCGGCGCCCCGGCCTCCCCGCCCCCACTGCCGGACCGGTTGAGCCAATGGCTCGACTGGAATCAGTCCATTGCGCTGTCCACGGCGCTGGATGGCCGGCCGGTGCTGGCGGATGGCGCGCCCTTCACCGACGAGGACGGCGAGGAATGCGCCCGCGCGCGCGCCGCGCTGGCCCAGGCCATCGTGGGCGACCGGGCGCTGTCGCCTGCCGCCGCGCAGGACGAGATCGGCATCGACGCCGCCATCGTCCGCCAGCGCTACCTCACCCATCAGCGCGCGATGCAGGCCGCCGCCGGGCGCCTGCGCGGCAGATTGCGCGACCGGCTCGCCGCGAAAGATGCGGAGATGGCGCGGCTCGCATCCGTGGATGCGGCGATGGAAGTGGCGCTGAGTCCGCGCGAACACGCGCTGCTGGCGGCTGCGCCCAAGCTGCTGGGCGCGCATTTCGAACGACTGCGCCAGGCCGCGGAGAACACCGCGGAAGGTGCTGCGGGAGCGGAGCTCCCGGCTGGGGAAACGTCGGCCGCGTGGCTCGACGTCTTTCGCAAGGACATGCAGAGCGTGCTGCTCGCCGAACTGGATGTTCGTTTTCAACCGGTCGAAGGCCTGCTCGCGGCCCTTCGCGCCAGCTAACTGGAACGTCATGTTCAGAAGTCTCGTTTATCCCCTCGTTTTCGCCGCCGGCCTCGTGGCCGTGGGCTGGATCGGCGCCGGCTACGTCGGCTCCAATCCGCTGGGCGCGGTCATCGCCGCCTTGATCGGCGCCTGCTATCTCGCCGGCGGCGTGGAGCTGTTCCGCTACCGGCAGGCCACGCGCACGCTCGGCGATGCCGTTGCCAAACTTGAAATGGCACCGTCCAACCTGGGCGATTGGCTGGGCCAACTGCATCCCAGCCTGCGCAACGCGGTGCGCCTGCGCGTCGAAGGCGAGCGCGCGGCGCTGCCGGCGCCGGTGCTCACGCCCTACCTGGTCGGCCTGCTGGTGCTGCTGGGCATGCTGGGCACCCTGCTCGGCATGATGGCCACGCTGCGCGGCACCGGCCTGGCGCTGGAAAGCGCCGCCGACCTGCAGGCCATGCGCGGTTCGCTCGCTGCGCCGGTGAAGGGCCTGGGTTTCGCGTTCGGCACCTCGATCGCGGGTGTGGCCAGTTCGGCCATGCTCGGCCTGTTGTCCGCGCTGTGCCGCCGTGAGCGCATGCAGGCGACGCAGCAGCTGGACACGCACGCTGCCACGACCTTGCGCGTGTTCTCCCAGGCGCACCAGCGCGACGAAGCGTTCCGCCTGCTGCAGCGCCAGACCGAGCTGATGCCGGCCCTGGTCGACCGGCTGCAGGCACTGATGGCGAGCATCGAACAGCAGAACCAGAGCGCGCACGAGCGCCAGCTCGCCGGCCAGGACGCGTTCCACGCGAAGACCGAAACCACCTATGCGCGCCTCGCCCACTCCGTCGAGCAGTCGCTGCAACAGGGCGTGGCCGACAGCGCACGCGCGGTGAGCGCATCGATCCAGCCGGTGGTGGAAGCCACCATGGCGGGCTTGTCGCGCGAGACGGCCGCGCTGCGCGAAGTAGTCGAACAAGGTGTGCAGCGCCATCTCGACGGCCTTTCGGCCGGCTTCGAGACGACCACCGCCAACGTGGCCGGACTGTGGAAGGAAGCACTGGACGAACATCGCCGCGCCGGCGCAACGCTTACCGGCGATCTGCACGATTCGCTGCAGCAGTTCAACGGCACGTTCGAACAGCGCTCCGCCGCGCTGATCGGCGACGTCGCCAGCCGCCTCGACACCGCCGCGAACCACGCCGCGGAAGCCTGGCAGCAGACGCTGTCGCGCCAGGAAGCCGCCAACGGCCAGCTCGCCGCGCGCAACCAGGAAGCGCTGGCCGCCGCGGCAGCCACGTTCGAGCAGCACGCCGCCTCGCTGGTCGGCGTCGTGCGCCAGTCGCACGAAGACCTGCATGCGGCACTCACCGCGCGCGACCAGGAACGCCTCGTCGCCTGGACCGAAAGCCTCGGCGCGATGTCCACCGCGCTGCACGGCCAATGGGAACAGACCGCCGCGCACGCCGCGGACCGCCAGCGCGACATCTGCGACACGCTCGCGCAGACCTCGCGCGACATCACGGAGCAGACCAAGGCGCATGCCGGCGAAACCATCGCCGAGATCTCGCGCCTGGTGCAGGCCGCCTCCGAAGCGCCGAAGGCTGCCGCGGAAGTGGTTGCCGAACTGCGCCAGAAGCTCTCCGACAGCATGGTGCGCGACACCGCGATGCTGGAAGAACGCAGCCGCCTGCTCGCCACCGTGGAAACCCTGCTCGACTCGGTCAACCACGCCTCGACCGAACAGCGCGCCGCCGTCGACGGCCTGATCGCCACCTCGGCCGACCTGCTCGACCGTGTCGGCACGCGCTTCCAGGACCACGTCGAAACGCAGACCGGCAAGCTCGGCACGGCCGCCGCGCACGTGGCCGGCGGCGCCGCCGAAGTGGCCAGCCTGGGCGAGGCGCTGGGCGTCGCCGTGCAGATGTTCGGCCAGTCCAACGAGGCGCTGATGGAACGCCTGCAGCAGATCGCCGGCGCACTGGATGCCTCGCTCGCGCGCAGCGACGAACAGCTCGCCTACTACGTGGCCCAGGCGCGCGAAGTGGTCGACCTCAGCATGCTGTCGCAGAAGCAGATCATCGAAGAGATCCAGCAGCTGGCCGAAACCCGCACCGCCGCCGGAGCCGAAACGGCATGAGCGGCGAGATCGAAGCGGAAACCGAATCGACGCCGATCTGGGCCGCCTTCGGCGACCTGATGTCGGTGCTGCTGGGCGTGTTCGTGCTGATCCTGGTCGGCATGATCGGCATGCAGATGCAGCTGTCGAACCAGCTGGAAGAAGAAGTGAAGCGGCGCCAGGCCGAGGCGCAGCGCCGCCAGACGCTGGAACAGGCGCTGGCCGCGCCGCTCGCCGCCGGCCGCGTGACCCTGGTCGACGGCCGCATCGGCATCCGCGGCAATGTGCTGTTCGCGCTGAACTCCGACCAGTTGCAGCCGGAAGGACGCGAGGTGCTCCGGAGCCTGGCCGGTCCGTTGACGGGCTATCTCAAGTCGCGTGACGAGATTCTGATGGTCAGCGGCTTCACCGACGACCGCCAGGTGCGCGACGGCAACCGCCAGTTCGCCGACAACTGGGAGTTGTCGGCCGAGCGCGCGCTTACCGTCACCCGCACGCTGATCGCCGAAGGCGTGCCCGCGTCTTCAGTGTTCGCCGCAGCGTTCGGCGCGGAGCAGCCGGTCGGTTCGAATGCGAGCGAAGACGGCCGTTCGAAGAACCGCCGCGTGGAAATCGCGCCGGTGCCGCGTCCCGCGCAGGGTTCGCCTGAAAGCCTTATCCATGATTGAAAAGCCGTCCCCCGCCAGAGCGAGGCTCGATACCTGGCGCGAACAAGGCGCCGACCGGATCGACCCGGTGCGCTTCCACGTGATGGAAGCGCTGGAACAGCGCGCAGCGGGACACGATGGTGAAGTGCGGCGCCTGCTCGGCGAACGGTTGTCGTCACTGCTCGATGGCTATGCCGCCATCGTCGAAGAAGCTGCCGCGCAACCGCAGTCCAGCACCGTGGCAACCGGCGATGGCCCGCTGCGCTCGCTCGCGGAGACGCTGGCCGGGCGCGCACCCGGCGCCTTTCCCGAACTGCCCATGCTCGGCGATATCCGCCAGCTCTGGTCCGGCCTGCGCACCGAAAGCCAGTTGCGCCAGTCGCTGCAGCCCGCTCCCGCCAATGCCGGCCCGCTCAACTCGAGCGCGCTGGCGCACCGCGCCATTGCCTCGATGCGCGAGCTGTCGCCGGGTTATCTGCGGCATTTCCTCGGGTATCTCGATGCTTTGTCGTGGATGGAGCTGATCCAGGCCGATGGCGCCGTCGCACCTGTCCGTAAGCGCAGCCGCGAGAAGAAAGCGACGTAGCGACGTAGGTTGGGGTGAGCCGCAGGCGAACCCCAACATCGCAACCTTCAAGCATTCCGTATTGTTGGGGTTCGCCTGCGGCTCACCCCAACCTACGCCGGTCGCCTGCGCGCCGTCGACCCGCGCACCACCAGGTCCGCCGACAGCACGCGCTTGCGCGGCGGCACCTCGGCATCGTTGAGCAGCTCCAGCATCATGCTCATCGCCTCGCGCCCCAGTGCGTTCTTCGGCTGCGCCACCGTGGTGAGCGGCGGCGAGGTGTAGCGGGCGAAGCGGATGTCGTCGAAGCCGACCACCGACACATCGTCCGGCACGCTCAGCCCATGCGAGCTGAGCGCGCGCATGGCGCCGATGGCCATTTCGTCGTTGGAGCAGAACAGCGCGGTGAACGATTGCCCCTGCGCCAGCAGTTGTTCGACGGCGCGCTCACCGGCCTCGATCGAGAAATCGCCGGTCACGATCAAACCCGGATGCACCGGCAGCTTCGCGCGCTGCAAGGCCAGCCGGTAACCCTGCTCGCGGTCCACGCAGATGGGACTGGATGGCGGCCCCGCGACGAAAGCGATCTCGCGGTGCCCCAGCATGGCCAGATAATCCACCGCCACGCTCGCCGCGGCGACGTTGTCGATATAAACGCTGGAAATCTGCCCGTCCTTGACGTACTCGCAGGCATTGACCACCGGCAGGCGGCCCTGGATCGGAATCGCCGGCACGCGCGGCGACATGGTGATGATGCCGTCGGCGCGGCGCGCCGCGACCATGTCGGCATAAGCCTGCTCGCGCACCAGGCTGCCCTGCGTTTCGCCCAGCAGCACCGAATAGCCGTTCTCGTGCGCCACCTGTTCGATGCCGCGGATCACTTCGGAGAAAAAGGGGTTGGCGATGTCGGGCAGCAGCGCCACGATCAGCCGCGTGCGGGCCGTGCGCAGGTTGCGCGCCAGGGCGTTCGGCGTATAGCCGAGGCGCTTGACCACTTCGTGGATGCGCTGGCGCGTGGTCTCGCTGACCACCTCCGGCCGCTGCAATGCGCGCGACACGGTGGCCACCGACACTTTGGCGATGGCGGCGATCTCCTTGACCGTACTGACGCGGGCCGGCGGCGCCTCGGCCGCCGCGCCCTTGCCTTTGCGTCCGCCCCTCGATCCCTTGCCGCTCACGAATGCCGGCCTCCCATGCCGCCGATTGGTGCGGGACGATAGCACCCCCGCGCGAGCCCGCAAGCGCCCTGCCAAGGCTCGGGCCGCCGCCCATGCTGCGCCGCAATGTAATGGATTACATGAAATCGTTGCATCGGCATTTCCAAGTCTGTTACATACCAGCGCAGTTTTTTCGCGGTCTTGCCACTTCCCACTTGCGCGGTTTGCATCGCACTTTTCCCGGTTGTGCCTTGGAAGTCCAGTCCGCATGCGGATGTAATCGAATACATTTTCGATGGTAGCGATACCTCGGAGGGGGAACATGCCTAGCCAGTCCATAGCGACCAGCAAAGTCAGGTCATGCCGATGAAGCGTCTCGGCATGGGCTTGGTCGGCCCCGGCTTTATCGCCGCCCATCATCTGGATGCGGTGCGCCGCCTGGGCGACGTCGACGTGGTCGGCATCGCCGGCTCCAGTCCCGAATCGACGCAGAAACGTGCCCGCGAACTGGGCGTCGAACGCGCCTATGCCGACTACCGCGAACTGCTGGCCGATCCGGCCGTGCAGGTGGTGCACAACACCACGCCCAATCATCTGCACCGCGAGATCTCGCTCGCCGCCCTGCAGGCCGGCAAGCACGTAATCTCCGACAAGCCGCTGGCCAGCAGCCTGGAAGAAAGCCGCGAGCTGCACGACGCCGCGCGCAAGGCCGGCGTGGCTCACGTGGTCACCTTCAATTACCGCGGCTACCCGCTGATCCAGCAGGCCCGCGCGATGATCGCCAAGGGCAAGCTCGGTGCGCAGGTGTTCGTGCACGGCTGCTATCTGCAGGACTGGCTGACCGACGAGCGCGCCTATTCGTGGCGGCTCGATCCCAAGCGCGGCGGCGCCAGCTCGGCGCTGGGCGATATCGGCTCGCATTGGTGCGATCTCGCCGAACACGTCACCGGTGCGCGCATCGTCGCCGTGCTGGCCGACCTGCACACCGCGGTGCCGGTGCGCGATGTGCCGGCCGCTTCGCCCAAGGCGTTCGCCAAGGCGGCGAAAACCGCCCCACGCAAGAAGATCAAAATCGCCAGCGAGGATCTCGCCAGCGTGCTGCTGCGCTTCGACAACGGCGCGCGCGGCTGCGTCACCATCGGCCAGGTGCTGCCGGGGCACAAGAACGACCTGCGCCTGGAAGTGAGCGGCCGCGAGGCGTCGCTGGCCTGGCGGCAAGAGCAGCCGAACGATTTGTGGATCGGCCATCACAATCAGCCGAACACCGTGCTGACGCGCGATCCCGCCCTGCTCGATCCGGCCGCGCGTGCGTTTGCGCACCTGCCCGCCGGCCATCCGGAAGCCTGGCCCGATGCGTTCCGCAACCTGATCGCCGACGCCTACGCCTGGATCCGCCAGGGCGGCGCGCCGGCGAAGAAGCCGTCCGCGCTGCCTACCTTCGCGGACGGCTACCGCAACAGCCTGCTGGTCGACGCCATGCTGAAAAGCCACGCCGCGGGTGGCGTGTGGCAGGACGTCGAAGACCTGACCGCAACACCACGCAAAAGGGGAGCACGGGGATGATGAAGTGGCGCCTTAGGTTGATGATGCTGTTCGAGTACGCGATCTGGGGCGCCTGGTATGTCACCGTCGGCACCTGGCTGGGCCAGACCCTGCATTTCAGCGGCAAGGAGATCGGCGCGGTGGCCGGCACCACCGCCGTCGGCGCGATGATCTCGCCGCTGTTCGTCGGCCTGCTCGCCGACCGCCTGTTCGACACGCGCCGCGTGCTTGCCGCCCTGCATCTGCTCGGCGCCGTGCTGCTGGTGTTCGCCGCGAAGCAGACCTCGTTCCCGCTGCTCTACGGCACCCTGCTCGCCTACAGCCTGTGCTACATGCCGACGCTGGCGCTGACCACTTCGCTGGCGATGCGCCACATCAGCGACCCGCAGGAAGAATTCGGCGGCATCCGCGTGCTCGGCACCATCGGCTGGATCCTGGTCGGCCTGGCCGTCGGCGCCTGGGGCGTCGAAGCCACCGCCTCGCCGCTGCATCTGGCCGCGGTACTGTCGGTGGTGACGGCGCTGTACTGCCTCACCCTGCCGCCCACGCCGCCGCTGGCGCGCAACCAGCGTTTCGAGCTTCGCCACGCATTGCCGCTGGAATCGCTGCACCTGCTGCGCGACCGTTCGATGGCGGTGTTCGCGCTGGCGTCCTTCCTGATCTGCATCCCGCTGCAGTTCTACTACGCGTTCACCAACCTGTTTCTCAACGAAGTGGGCGTGGTCAACGCGGCCGGCAAGATGACCGGCGGACAGATGTCCGAGATCCTGTGCATGCTGCTGATCCCCTGGTTCTTCCGCCGCCTCGGCGTGAAGTACATGCTGGCGGTGGGCATGCTGGCCTGGGTGTTGCGCTATGCGATGTTCGCCTTCGGTGCGCCGGGCGAGCTGATGTGGATGCTGTGGCTGGGCATCGTGCTGCACGGCATCTGCTTCGACTTCTTCTTCGTGGTCGGCCAGATCTATATCGACCGCGAAGCACCCACCGCCCTGCGCGCGGCGACGCAGGGCCTGATCACCTTCCTCACCTATGGCCTGGGCATGTTCGTCGGCTCGTGGCTGTCGGGCGTGGTGGTCGATGCCTATGCCACGCCAGGCGCGCACGACTGGCGCTCGATCTGGCTGATCGCCGGCGGTTGCGCCTTCGCCGTGCTGGTGCTGTTCGTACTCGCCTTCAAGGACCGCAGGAGCGTCGCCGGCCAGCCCGCTGCCGTCACCCACTGATCCACGATTCCCCAAGCTACCCACCGGCCGCCCCGAGAGAATCCATATGATGATGAATCGCAGGCAGTTCCTCGCTCGATCCGCCATGTTCGGCGCCGCGGCATGGCTTGCCGCCAGTCCTTCCGGCCGGCTGCTCGCCGCCGGCGCGCAGGGCAAGGCGCTCGGCATCCAGCTGTACATGGTGCTGAAGTCGTACCAGGCCGATCCGCTCGGCACGCTCAAGACACTCAAGAGCATCGGCTACAGCGAGATCGAGGCGATCGTCACCACCACCGCCGCCACCTTGCGCGACCAGTTGAAAGAGGCGGGCCTGGGCTGTCCCAGCTTGCACTTCGACAGCCTCGGTTTCGATCCGGGCATCGAGGCCGCACACACCCTGGGCGCGAAGTTCATCGTCAGCAGCATGCTGCCGTCGATCATGCAGAAGGAAGCCGGCGCCCACGCGCCCGAGCCCACCTATTCGCTGGACGAAGCCAAGCGCACCGCCGAATACGCCAACCGCCTGGGCGAAAAGGCCAAGAAGGCCGGCCTGCAGTACGCGTATCACAACCACCACCTCGAGTTCACCGACGTCGGCGGCGGCCAGACCTTCTACGACGTGCTGCTGAAGGAAACCGACCACCAGCTGGTGCATTTCGAACTGGACTGCGGCTGGGTGCACGTGGGCGGCAAGAATCCCGCCGACTACTTCAAGGCCAACCCCGGCCGCATCGCGCTGATGCATGCCAAGGATTTCCTGCCCGGCGCGGGCGGCAAGGATTTCCCCGGCGCGGAACTGGGCCGCGGCACGCTCGACTACAAGCCGATCATGGCCGCCGCGGACCGCTCGGGCCTCAAGCATTGCTTCGTCGAACAGGAAGGGCCGTTCAGCCGCATGAGCGACCTCGAGGCCGCGCGTATCGACTACGCCTACCTCAAGCCGCTGCGCTGAACCCTTACGTCCCCCACTTTCTGTTGCACAGGGAACCCCATGGACAACAAGCACGTATATGACGCCATCGTCGTCGGCACCGGCGTCAGCGGCGGCTGGGCCGCCAAAGAACTGACCGAGAAAGGCCTCAAGACCCTGGTGCTGGACCGCGGCCCCATGGTCAAGCACGGCGACTACCCCACCGCGATGAAAGCGCCGTGGGAACTGCCGTACGGCGACGAGCCGACGCGGCACGACATCGAGCGCCACCCGATCCACACGCGACCTTCCTTTTACGGCATCACGCAGTCGACCAAGCATTGGTTCGTCGACGATATCGACAACCCCTACGAGGAAACCCGTCCGTTCGACTGGTTCCGCGGCTACCACGTCGGCGGCCGCTCGCTGATGTGGGGGCGCCAGAGCTACCGTCTCAGCCCCATGGACCTGGAAGCGAACGGCAAGGAAGGCGTGGGCGTGGACTGGCCGATCCGCTATGACGACATCGCGCCCTGGTACGACTACGTCGAACACTTCATCGGCGTCAGCGGCTCGATCGAACACCTGCCGCAGCTGCCGGACGGCGACTTCCTGCCGCCGATGGACCTGACCTGCGTGGAGAAGGACTTCCGCGACAAGATCGCCGGCAAGTTCGGCGGCCGCAAGCTGATCATCGGCCGCACCGCCAATCTTTCCGGGCCGCTCAAGCACGACAAGAGCCCGCAGCGCGCACCTTGCCAATACCGCAATCTGTGCATGCGCGGCTGCCCGTTCGGCGCCTACTTCAGCAGCAACTCCTCCACCCTGCCCGCGGCGGAGAAGACCGGCAACATGACCATGGTGACCAATGCCATCGTCTACGAACTGATCTACGACAACGACAAGGGCAAGGCCACCGGCGTGCGCGTGCAGGATGCCGAGACCGGCCACCAGACCGAGTACTTCGCCAAGGTCATCTTCATGTGCGCCTCGACCTTCGGGAGCACGCACATCCTGCTCAACTCCACCTCCAGCCGCTTCCCCAACGGCTTCGGCAACGACAGCGGCGAGCTGGGCCACAACATCATGGACCACCTGTTCGGCAGCGGCGCGCGCGCCATGGTCGACGGCTACGACGACCGCTACTACTCCGGCCGCCGCCCCAACGGCTTCTATATCCCGCGCTACCGCAACGTCGGCAGCGACAAGCGCAGCTACCTTCGCGGCTTCGGCTTCCAGGGCGGCGCCAGCCGCCAGGACTGGACGCGCCTGGTGAACACGCCGCTGATCGGCGGCGATCTCAAGCGCGCCGCGCAGGCACCGGGCCCGTGGAGCATCTCGATGATGGGCTTCGGCGAGATGCTGCCCTCGCACCGCAACAAGGTGACGCTGGACCGCAACCGCAAGGACAAGTACGGCATGCCGGTGCTCAACTTCGATGCCGCGCATGAGGAGAACGAGCTGGCGATCGGCAAGGCGATCGTCGACGACGCGCTGGAAATGCTCAGCGCCGCCGGCTACCGCGACGTGCGTTCGTTCAAGATCCAGGCGAACGTCGGCGCCGGCATCCACGAGATGGGCACGGCGCGCATGGGCCGCGACCCGAAGACCTCGGTGCTCAACGGCTGGAACCAGATGCACGCCTGCAAGAACGTCTACGTCACCGACGGTTCGTTCATGGCTTCCTCCGGCTGCCAGAACCCGTCCCTCACCTACATGGCGATGACCGCGCGCGCGGCCAGCCATGCGGTGGAAGAACTCAAGCGCGGCAATATCTAAGGAGAGCCCTCATGAATCGTCGCGAATGGTTGAAAAGCATGACCACGCTGGCCGTCGGCGTGGCCGCCGCGCCCTCGCTGCTGGCCGTGTTCGACGCGCATGCCGCCGCACAGAAAGGCGGCCCGGCGCCGCAGTTCTTCACCCCGCCGCAGCACGACACAGTGACCGCCGTGGTGGACATCATCGTGCCGCGCACCGACACGCCCGGCGCCGTCGATGCCGGCGTGCCGCGCTTCATCGACCAGATGTTCAAGGACGTCTATACGCCGGAGGAGCAGAAGCGCTACCTCACCGCCATGGCGGCGTTCGAAAAGGAAGGCGGCAAGCCGTTCGCCCAGCTCGACGCCAAGCATCGCCTGGCGCTGGTGACCAAGCTGCACGAGCAGGCGCTGATCAAGGGCAAGGACCTCGATCCGGAGTCCGCCGCGGCATTCGTGCTGATGACCAAGAAGCTGGCGACCTCCGGCTTCTTCATCTCCCAGCCCGGTTGCACGCAAGTGATGCAGTACGTGCCGGTGCCCGGCGCCTACCACGGCGATATTCCGCTGTCCGAGGCGGGCAATGGCCGCGCCTGGGCGGTCGAGACCGTGCTGAGGATCTGACGCATGAAGACACTCAAAGGCCCCGGCATTTTTCTCGCCCAGTACGCGGGCGATGCCGAGCCGTTCAACTCGCTGCCGGCGATCGCGCGCTGGGCCGCGTCGCTCGGCTTCGTCGGCGTGCAGATTCCTTCCAACGACAAGCGCCTGTTCGATCTGGAACAGGCGGCGTCGAGCAAGACGTATTGCGACGACATCGCCGGCATGCTGGCCGAGCACGGGCTTGCGGTGACCGAGCTGTCCACGCACCTGCAAGGCCAGCTGGTCGCCACGCATCCCGCTTACGACCGCCAGTTCGACGGCTTCGCGCCGCCTGAACTGCGCGGCAAGACCAGGGAACGCCAGGCCTGGGCGGTCGAGCAGCTGAAGCTTGCCGCCAAGGCCAGCCGCAACCTTGGGCTGAGCGCGCATGCGACCTTCTCCGGCGCGCTGGCCTGGCATCTGTTCTATCCGTGGCCGCAGCGTCCCGCCGGCCTGGTGGAAGAAGCGTTCGCGGAACTGGGCCGACGCTGGCGTCCCATCCTGGATGCCTTCGACGAAGCGGGCGTCGATGTCTGCTACGAACTGCATCCCGGTGAAGACCTGCACGACGGCGTCACCTTCGAACGCTTCCTCGAAGCGGTGGACAACCATCCGCGCGCCAACATCCTGTACGACCCCAGCCACATGGTGCTGCAGCAGCTGGACTATCTGCAGTTCATCGACTTCTACCACCAGCGCATCCGCGCCTTCCACGTGAAGGATGCGGAGTTCCACCCGAACGGGCGCGCCGGTGTCTACGGCGGCTACCAGAGCTGGATCGACCGCCCCGGCCGTTTCCGTTCGCTGGGGGACGGGCAGATCGATTTCACCGCGGTGTTCAGCAAGATGGCGCAGTACGGCTATCCGGGCTGGGCCGTGCTGGAATGGGAGTGCTGCATCAAGGACGCCCAGCAGGGCGCGCAGGAAGGCGCGGTATTCATCCGCGAGCACATCATCAAGGTCACCGGGCGCGCGTTCGACGATTTCGCCGCGACCGGCGCCGACCGCGACTTCAACCGCCAACTGCTGGGACTCGAATGAGCCATTCGCCAGGCATTACCCGCCGCGCCATGCTCGGCCAGCTCGCCGCCGCCGCGGCCTTCGGCGCCACCGCGGCGCTGGCTCCCGCCGAAAGCGCATCCGCCGCGCCGCAGAAGAGCGGCCCCGGCCGCCTCAAGCAATCGCTGAGCCGCTGGACGTCCAAGGCACCGCTGCCGGAACTGTGCAAGCGCCTCAAGAGCCTGGGCTTCGCCGGCGTGGACCTGCTGTATGCGGATGAATGGGCCGTGGTCAACGACAGCGGCCTGAAGGTGACGATGGGCTATCCGGCCAAACGCGACAACTTCATCAGCATGGGCTTCAGCGATCCGGCCAATCACGCCACCTTGCTGAAGGAGCTGGAGACCACCATTCCGCTCGCGCAGAAGGCCGGCATCAGCAACGTGATCACCATGTTCGGCAACCGCGTGCCCGGCATCGACGACAACCAGGCGCGCGACAACTGCATCGCCGGCCTGTCCAGGATCGCGCCGCTGGCGGCCGAGCACGGCATCACGCTGTGCGTCGAACTGCTCAACAGCAAGGTCGACCACCACGGCTACCAGGGCGACAGCACGCGCTTCGGCGTAGCGGTGATGAAGGGTGTCGGCTCGCCCAACGTGAAGCTGCTGTACGACATCTACCATATGCAGATCATGGAAGGCGATGTGATCCGCACCATTCGCGACAACATCCAGTGGATCGGCCATTTCCACACCGGCGGCGTGCCCGGGCGCCACGAGATCGACGGCACGCAGGAGCTGAACTACCACGCCGTGGCCAAGGCGATCGCCGACCTCAACTACCAAGGCTATATCGCGCACGAGTTCATGCCGGCCGGCCCCGATCCGTTCGCCGCCTTCGCCGACGCCTACAAGATCTGCACCGTCTGATCGCCTACGGGACCCGCTTATGACGCCGCGCCTCGCTCTCGCCCTCCTCCCCTTCGCACTCGCCGCCGGTGTGGCATCGGCGCAGACCACGCCGCCGGCCGGCGATCCCAAGGCCACCGAACAATGGGAACCGGTGCCGCCGGTGGTGACGCCGGGCCAGCGCGATGCCGCGCCGCCGTCGGATGCGGTCGTGCTGTTCGACGGCCATAACCTGGAACAGTGGGAAGCCTCGAAGGACCACTCGCCCGCGCACTGGAAAGTCCACGACGGCGTGGCGACGGTGGACAAGACCACCGGCAATATCCAGACCAAGCGCCGCTTCAAGAACTACCAGCTGCATCTGGAATGGCAGGTGCCGAAGAACATCAGCGGTGAAGGCCAGGCGCGCGGCAACAGCGGCGTGTTCACGGCCTCGACCGGGCCTGGCGACGAAGGCTACGAAGTCCAGATTCTCGATTCGTACCGCAACAAGACCTACGTCAACGGCCAGGCGGCCGCGGTCTACAAGCAGGCGGCGCCGCTGGCCAATGCCATGCGCCCGCCGGGCGAGTGGCAGGCTTACGACATCGTGTGGACCGCTCCCGTATTCGCCGCCGACGGCAGCGTGCAATCACCTGCCTACGTGACGGTGTTCCACAACGGCGTGATCGTGCAGAACCACACCAAGCTCACCGGCGAGACGCTGTACATCGGCAAGCCGGTGTACAAGCCCTACACCGACGCGCCGATCAAGCTGCAGGCGCACGGCGATCCGTCGGCGCCGATCAGTTTCCGCAATATCTGGGTGCGGCCGCTCGACTGAGCGTTGTAGGTTGGGGTGAGCCGCAAGCGACTGCGAAGGCAGGATGCCGTAGCGAACATCCGCGTAGCGGATGGCCCGAAGGGCGGGCTGCTGATGCAGCCCGTAACCCCAACAATGCGATGCGTTTGAACGTGGTGATGTTGGGGTTCGCCTGCGGCTCACCCCAACCTACGCCGAGTCCTCAGCTCAGCCAGCAAGGCCCGCAACAACGGCGACGCCGCCAAACCCGCACGCGTCACCAGCTGGATCTGCCCCCGTAACACCATCTGCCGCGGCGCACGCACCGCTACCTTCGCCTTCGCCGTGCCCAACGCCAGCTCCGGCACGAAGCCGACGCCAAAGCCTTCCGCCACCATATCCAGCAACAAGCCGTAGTCGTCCACGCGATGCGTGATGCGCGGCGCGAAGCCGGCCAGGGCACAGGCGCGTTCGGCGAGCTGGACGTCGTCGCTGCCGCGCGAACCGACGATCCACTCCTCGCCGGCCAGCTTGCGCAGGTCGATGGCGCCGCGCTGCTTGCGCCACGCGGGCGGCAGCGCCAGCACGATCGGCTCCTCCGCCACCGGCAGCACCATCAGGTCTTCGTCGATCGCGCGCGGCGCCAGGCTGTAGGTAAAGCTCAGCGCGAGCTGGCAATCGCCGCGGCGCACGGCGGCGACGCTGTCCGCCGGCTCCAGTTCGTGGATCACCACGCGCAGGCCGGGCGAGCGCTGGCGCATCCGCGCGATGGCCGGCAGCAGGCGCTGGCGTGCATAGGTGGAGAAGGTGGCGATCTGCAGGCTGCCGCCGGGCGAGTCCGCGCCGCGCAGATCGATCTCGGCCAGTTCCACCGTGCGCAGAATGGCTTCGGCGTGCGCCGCCAGTCGCAGTCCTTCCGGGGTCAACTGCACGCGGCGCCCCACGCGTTCCAGCAGGCGCATGCCGCTTTCGCGCTCCAGCGTGGCCAGATGCTGGGATACCGCGGACGACGTCATGCCGAAGGTCTCGGCCACGGCGGTCATGGTGCCGCGGCGGGCAAGTTCGCGGAACAGGCGCAGGCGGGTCAGATCGAGCATGAAGCAAAGCTTATATAACAGTTCAGTTCGATGAAGTAGACCTGACAGATGGGCCACCCTAGCCTTCCGGTGCGAATACAGCCCACCGGACTTCACCGCCATGACCCGCGTCGCTCTGCTCGGCATTCCTCACGACGAGAACTCGTCCTTCCTCAAAGGCTCGGCCCAGGCGCCGCAGGCGATCCGCCATGAACTCCATTCGGACGCCTACAGCATCTGGAGCGAGACCGGCATCGACCTGGGTGCACCCGGGCGGCTGGTCGATCACGGCGATCTGCGTTTCGACACGGACGAGGACGCCTGGACGCGGATCGAACGCGCAGCCGCCGCCATCCACGCCGACGGCACGCCGCTGATCGCCCTCGGCGGCGACCATGCCATCACCCATCCCCTGCTGCGCGCCGCGCATGCGCGGCATCCGTCGCTGACCATCCTGCATATCGACGCGCACGCGGACATCTACCACGCTTACCAGGGCAACCCGCGCTCGCATGCCTCGCCCTTCGCGCGGATCATGGAAGAACGGCTCGCCGGCCGGCTGATCCAGGCCGGACTGCGCACCGTCAACGACCACCACCGCGAGCAATGGCAGCGCTTCGGCGTCGAAGCCATCGAGGCGGCAGCCTGCGGCGACGGCCTGCCGGTGGATATCCGCACACCGGTCTATCTGTCCATCGATATCGACGCCTTCGATCCCGCCTTTGCGCCTGGCGTCGCCCACCGCGAGCCTGGCGGACTATCGCCGCGCCAGGTCATCGGCTGGATCCATGCCCTGCGGCAACCGGTGGTTGCCGCGGACATCGTCGAATACAACCCCGGGCGCGACTGGGATGGCGTTACCGCAACGCTGGCGGCGAAGCTGCTCAAGGAGGTCGCCGGCGTGATGCTGCGCAATCGCTCCGCTCAGGGATAAGGCAACCACCCCAGCGGCGCCGGCGAACCATCCGGCCGGCTCTGCCACGACAGGCGGTTCTGGCCATCCGTGCAGTTGCCGCCGGTTTCCCACGTTGCCAGCTTGCCGTCGCGGGTGGTCAACATCGCGTCGTAGCAGCTGCCGGCTGAGTCGTTGAAGCGATAGGTCTGCCAACCGCCGTGGTCGTTGACCTTGGTGAATACGCGGTACGGGAACAGGCCGGTGGTGACGTCCAGCTCCGCGCCGGTAAGGTTCTGCGCCACCGAGCTGTAGACCGTGTTGCCGTTCGCGCGATGCACCAGCTGCAAGCCGACGTCCTGGCGGTAGCGCCTGATCTCGCGTTCCACCGTGGGGTCGTGCCACAGATAGTAGAAGCTGGACATCGGATAGCCGTAGTTGGTGATGTGCTCGTCCGCCAGCACGCCGTTCAAGTACGTGCGCGTCTTGCCCGTCTCGGTGCTGTGCAAGGTGATGCTCTTCTGCAGCACCTTGCGCTGCAGCGGCGCCACCGGCTCGGCGGGTACGCTGAACTCCTGGGTGTTGTCGAAGCCGACCCAGCGTTCCACCCGATGGCGGATGCGTCCCTTGGACCCGTTCACATAGCCGTCGATCACGAAATGCCGGCTCAGCGTGGTGGCCACGCTGCCGCTGAGATTGCCCTGCCGGTCGCGCACCACCGTGCTGCGCAGCTTCGGCACCGCCGGCTGTCCGGCCAGGTCGTTGCGGGTCAGCATGCCGGTCACCTGCTTCACGCGGCGGTCCTGGTAGACCAGCAGGGTCGCCGAAGCCCACACGCCGGCCACCGGATTATTGGTCAGGCCAGGCACGCTGTTGCTGGCGATGCGCACGGAGACCGTATGCGGCGCGCCATTGCTGAGCAGCGCGGCGAACGGACTCAGGTCGATGCGATGCGGCACGTTCAACAGTTCCTGCGGCTGTGACGCCGGCCGCCACAAGGCCGCGTCGCCCTCGTCCAGGCTGGGATAGGCCGGATACAGCGGCACCACGCCGGCCGGCTGCTGGTCGATGCTCACCTGGGCCTCGCGGAAAGCGCCGCCGATGCAATGCGCGGCGAAGTTGTGCTGCGCATCCAGCAGCAGGCGCGGGAACACCACGGCGAGCGGCGCCGGCAGGCAGCTGTACCAGGCGTCGTGCGGTTCCACGTGGCCTTGCGTCGAGCCCGTGGTCGGCACGTAGTGATAGGTGGACGGCCGCACGATCACATCGAGATAGGCGCGCTCGATATTGCGCGGCAGCGTCTGCTGGCGGGACAGATTGAAACTGGCGGCAAGGCGGTCCGACGTTCCGCGCAAGTCGGCCAGGGCGCCGGTCGCGTAATAGTTGCCGTCCCTGTAGTTGCTTGCCCCGAGCGGGAACACCGCATCGGGCACGGCCGGCGCCGGCTCGGCGACGGTGGCCGGATAGAACTTCAAGGTGGCGATGCTGGCGAAGTACGGGGCGGGCACATAGGCTTCCTGCCCTACCCCGATCACCCAGTTGCCCTCCAGGGCCGGCGCTCCGTCGCGGTAGGCCAGCAGGGGGAGATAGTCGGTGACGTCACGCTCCGTATGTCCGCAATAGAGCTCGAAGCAAGGCTGCATCTGCACGTGGTTGCCGGCCAGCGCGACGCTGCCGGAATACAGGTTCACGCCGCTCAGCCACACGTTCAGTGGCAAGGCCAGGCCCTGCTCCTCCTGGTCGTCGGTGAGCACGAAATCCATCTCCAGCACCACCTTCGCCCACGGCCCCTTGCCGCAGGACTGCGACGAATAGTCGAAGTTGCCTTTGCCCACGCCGTTGGTGGTCATGCGCACCAGTTCCACGCTGCAGGGACGGCTGGACGGACGCGGCACCGGCGGATCGGCGCGCACCAGGAAGTCGGTGCCCGGCGTCGGCGCATCCGCCGCGGCGCATGCATTCCAGGTGAGACAGGCGAGCAGGACGGACACGGCGACGCGACCGGTAATTCCGGGGAACATGACGACCTCCAGATGGCTCCCCCCTGCGCCGGCGATGGTAAGAAACGCCCTCCGGGAAAAGCGTGATAGGCACCGCAGCTAAGCGAACCGCTGCGTTCACGCACGCGTTGTCAGTCACGCGAAAGTTGGCGTTGCTTTTGTGCTGCTGCGCCTGCGTGACCATCGACACACACCGGCCGCAACTGTCATCGATGGCCTTGCCAAGATGACAGCCGTGTCATTCGGACGTCCAAACGCAAGTAAAAGACTTCACACTGCCGTCACCTGATTGCAAAACGCCTGTTTCTAGAATCCCCTGACTTGGATCGATCCAATTCGCCCTGGTGTAATGCCGCGCTCCCTGACGCGGCGGCGCCCTTCCGTCAATGAGCACTGCCATGTCCGCTACGCGTCCCGCACCCGAGCTGCGCACCTCCCCTGCCCGCGCATGGCGCGGTCTCGACGTGCTGGCCATCGCCACCCACGCATGCGCAGCACTGCTCGCCGTGGCCGTACTACCCTCGCTCGCCGCCGAATCCGCGCCGCTGCGCATGAACCAGCTGCAGTACATCGGCAGCCACAACAGCTACCACGCCGGCCTCGCACCCGGTGAAGCGGCGATGTGGAGGCGCACCGATCCGGCGCTGTTCGCCAAGATCGACTACGCGCATCCGCCGCTGGCGAAACAGTTCGACGACGGCGTGCGCCAGATCGAGCTGGACATCTACGCCGACGCCAAGGGCGGCCGCTATGCGCACCCGGCGATTGGCGAGCAGGTGGCGAAAGCGGGGTTGCCGGCGGATCCGCCGTTCGCCGACGCCGAAGTGATGCGCCACCCCGGCTTCAAGGTCATGCATATCCAGGACCTGGACCAGCGCGCCACCTGCCAGCCCCTGCTCGCCTGCCTGCGCGAAGTGCGCGCCTGGTCGCAGGCGCATCCGCGGCATCTGCCGCTGTTCGTGCTGCTGGAGACCGAGGAGACGCCGCTCACGCTGCCCTTCCCCACCGTGCAGCCCGAGCCGTTCGACACCCAGGCGCTGGATGCATTGGACGCGGAAATCCGCTCGGTGTTCGCGCGCAAGGAATACATCGCGCCCGACGACGTGCGCGGCCGCTTCGCCACCCTCAACGCCGCCATCCGCGCGCAGGGCTGGCCCACGCTGGACAGCGCGCGCGGCAAGATCGTGTTCCTGCTCGACCAGCGCCACGTCGGCCCGGCGTATCTGCAAGGCCACGCCTCGCTGCGCGGCCGCGTGCTGTTCACCAACGCCAAGCCCGGCGACGACGATGCCGCTTTCACCGAGCTCAATGACGGCAGCGCCGAAGCCATCGCGCAGCTGGTCAAGCAGGGCTACATGGTGCGCACCCGCACCGACGCCGACCTGCAGGAAGCGAAGCGCAACGACACGAAGCGCCGCGACGCGATGCTGGCCAGCGGCGCGCAATTATTGAGCACCGACTACCCCGACGGCGAAGCCGCTGCCAATGGCTATGTCGTCGGCTTCGCCAAGCATCTGCGCGCACGCTGCAATCCGCAGTTCGCCGATGCGCGCTGCAACGAGGCCGACCTGAAGCCCTGACCGCCGCCGCAAGGAAGCGCACCGCCATCCCCGCCTGACCGCCCCGGCCGCGCCCCGCGCGCGGCATGGGCGCGGCTTGCCCATTGCCAAATCCCCCACTGAAGCCATCCCCATGCGCCAGCTCCATCGCCACCACCTGCTCGCCGCCTCGATCCTGCTCGGCCTGGCTCTCAGCCCCGCCGGCCACGCCACCGACGACGATGCCGAGAAAAACCCCAAGACGCTTTCCGCCGTCAGCGTCAGCGCGGACTCCATGCCGCAGATCGGCACCATCGACGAGCAGCGCCTGTCGGTCAGCGTCAACACCGTGATGAGCAAGCAGGAAATGAATGCGGTGCCGTCGGCGAATATCGCCGACGTGGTGGCGCGCATGCCGGGCCTGTCGGCGTACAGCGACATGCACCTGGGCCAGGCAGCCACCGGCGAGAACGAGTACGTGACCATCCGCGGCCTCGATTCCAGCTACAACGCCTACACCTTGAACGGCTTCGCCCTGCCCGAAACCGACGCCTCCACTCGCGCCATCTCGCTGAACATGCTGGCGCCGTTCGGCATCCAGTCGGTGAAGGTGTCCAAGGCGCCGACGCCGGACCTGCCCGGCGATTCCATCGGCGGCAGCATCGACATGCGCACGCCCACCGCCTTCGACTTCAGCAAGGACGGCTATGCGCGCACCACCGTGCAGGGCCAGATGAACAGCCTGGCCTCGGACCTTGGCGTCTCGAACAAGGGCGGCACGGTGCAGCAGGAATTCGCGCGCCGCTTCGGCGCCGACCAGTCGCTGGGCCTCTATGTGGCGGCCTACTACGGCAAGAACGACAACGCTGCCGAGGCGGTGGCGCCGAACGCTTCGTACAAGCCGGTCGATCCCGCCCAGGCCAAGAACCCGGACCTGAGCACCGCCGGTCCGCTGCAGAGTTCGCAGTACAAGTACAGCATCTACACGAACCGCATTAAGCGCTACGGCGCCAACGCCTCGCTGGACTGGCACGGCGAAACCACGTCGCTGTATGCCCGCGCCATCTACGGCGTGTACAGCGTGGCCGGCGAGCAGAACCAGGCTTCCGCGCGCAACCCGAACGCGGCCAACGCGCAGCGCGGCGGCTACTTCAACACACGCGACCTGCGCGAGAAGACCGCTGCCCTGCAGCTCGGCGGCAGCAGCGCGGTGGACGGCTGGGACATCGACTACGGCACTTCCTACGGCTACGGCACGCGCAAGCGGCCGAACTACGTCGAGGCCAGCCTGTACGGGCCGGTGCCGGCGGGCCAGTTCGCGTTCGACCTCAGCGACCCGACCTATCCCAGCATCGCCGGCAGTTCCGCCGCGCTGAAGAACTACTTCTACAGCCTCAACTCCAACAGCTTCTGGAAGGTGCAGGGCCACGACGCCGGCAGCACCGACACCCGCATCAATGCGCATGCCGACGCCAGCTACCGCTTCGACGACGGCCCGGTGGAGAGCGTGAAGTTCGGCCTGTCCGGCGACACCTCCAAGCGCGACGCCTACGACCATCCGTTCTTCCACGACGATAACAACTTCATCTACGGCGGCCCGTATTTCGGCGGCCCGAACTACCCGTCCACCGCGCCGGGCGGCCCCACCCTGGGCGCGTTGCCCGGCCAGACGATCAACGGTGCGTTCGACGGCCGCTACGCCGGTCCGTTCAAGCTGATCGACCGCAACTGGGTGCTGGCGCAGGCGGTGCCGTACAAGTTCGTCAACGACCCCAAGGGCGCCGGCAACTACACCGCCAACGACTACAACGCCAACACCACGTCCAGCCGCGAGAACATCTACGCCGCCTACGTCATGACCACGCTGCGCTTCGGCGCGCTCAGCGTGCTGCCGGGCATGCGCTACGAGTACACGCATTACTCGGCCAATTCCTGGCAGTCCAACGGCGACGACGCCACCGGCCGCTTCGTCGGCATGGGCCGCAGCTACGGCGAATTCCTGCCCGGCATCAGCCTGAACTACCGCCCCGACGAACTGAGCGTCTACCGCGCCTCGCTGCGCCGCAGCTTCAGCCGCCCGGCCTTCGGCCTGATCTCCGGCCAGACCACCTATTCGATCGACGACATCACCGGCCAGGTGCTGGGCATCTCCCAGCCCAACCCGAACCTCAAGCCCAGCACCGCCGACAACCTCGATCTGTCCGCCGAGTTCTACGACGCCCAGGGCGGCGTGCTGAGTGCCGCGGCGTACTACAAGCGCATCAGCAACTTCATCTACACCTCGCAATCGGCCACCAGCAACGACAGCACGCTGGGCGGCAACGTGCCCACCGGCACCGTCATCACCGACGGCATCCCGATCACCACGCCGGAGAACGGCGGCACCGCGCGCCTGTACGGCCTGGAACTGGCCGGCCGCCGCCAGTTCGTGGAACTGCCCGGCGTGTGGAGCCATTTCGGCGCGGGCGCCAACCTCACCCTGCAGCACAGCTCCGCCGACAGCCAGCGCCCCGACCACGACGGCCGCAAGACCTGGCTGCCGCGCGCGCCGCAGCGCATGTACAACCTCGACCTGTTCTACGACGACGGCAGCCTGCGCGCCGATCTCACCTACAACTACACCGGCCTGCAGCTGCTCGGCCTGACCGGCAATGGGCTGGATTACTACCTGCAGCCGACGCGCACGCTCAACCTCACCACCACCTATCACCTGCCCTACGGTTTCGACATCGGCTTCGCGGTGAAGAACCTGCTCGACAACAGCACCTTCCACGAAACCCAGGGCAAGTCGCGCCGCTACCTCGCCTACGATCCCGGCGCGGACGGCGCGTACTTGGAGACCGGCCGCATCTATATGCTCAACCTCAGCTACAACTTCTGAGGCGTGGACGCCCCGCGCCGCAGGGCGCGGGGCGCTCCTTCCAAGGGATCGATGCGATGACGATGCAAACCGCGATCTACCGCCGGCTGCCGCACGTGGCAGCCTGGCTGCTGCTGGGCCTGTGCCTGGCGCTTATTTCCTCGCACGCTTCCGCCGCCGACGGCATGCAGCTGGAACGCGTGGTGCTGCTGTACCGCCACGGCGTGCGCACGCCGCTGCCCGGCGAGATCCAGCTCGACGAAGCCAGCGGCAAGCCGTGGCCGAAGTGGAAGCAGGCGCCGAGCCAGCTCACGCCGCATGGCATCGCCGGGGTGAAGCTGATGGGCGCCTACGACCGCCAGCGCCTCGCCGCGCTGGGCTTATTCAAGCCGCACGGTTGCCCGGCCGCGGAGCAGTTGTGGTTCTGGGCCAATACCGACCAGCGCACCATCGACAGCGCGGCGGCGCTGGCCGAAGGCTTCGCGCCCGGTTGCCGTATCACCGTTGGCCACAAACCGCAGGGCAGCGAAGATCCGCTGTTCCATCCGATCGAAGCGAAGAGCACCGACTGGAACGCAGCGGATGCGGTGGCTTCGATCCAGAGCGCCACCGGCGGCCCGGACGCGCTGACCGCACCGCATGCCGACGCGCTGGCGGCGATGGCGCAGGTGATGGGTTGCGGTGGCGGGCGCGATCCGGCGTGGTGTTCCCCGAGCGAATGGCACGGCAGCCTGTCGCTCGCGCCGGAGACGGGACACCTGCGGCTGACCGGCCCGATCGCCACCACGTCCGGCACGGCCGAAGCGATCCTGATGGCATATGCGGAAGGCCGGCCCTTGCCGGAAGTGGGCTGGGGCCGCACCGACGCGCAGCGGCTGCGGCAGTTGTCGCAGCTGCATGCGCTGCTGTTCGAGATTCACGCGCGGCCGGCCTATATGGCCGAGCGCGTGGCTTCATCGATGAGTGCCCGCTTGCTCCAGCTGCTGCGCAACCCGAATGAGTCGCGGCTCAGCGTACTGGTCGGCAGCGACAACAATATCGTCGCGCTGGCGGCCGTGCTGGGCGTGCATTTCCAGCTGGGCGGGTATGCGAAGGACGATCCGCCGATCGGCGGGGCGTTTGGCATCGAACTGTGGAAGGACGCGGCGGGCAAGCGTTATGTGCGCCTGTTGTATCAAGCGCAGAGTCTGGAGCAGTTGCGCGGGTTGGATGGCAGGGCGCCGCCGGCTACGTTGGCGCTGGTGCCGGCGGGATGCGAGGTGGACAAGCCTTGCCCGTTGGACGTCGTAGTGACTGCACTTAAACGTGCGGCGGCGCATACGCGCTCTGTCCATGGAGCATGGATCACAGGAACGCTGCTTTGGCCCTCATCCACCAAGAACCTACCAAAACTGGAATCCTTCTCCCTCCGGGAGAAGGTGCCGGCAGGCGGATGAGGGTTCGGGCGGAGCGGTGCACGTCACCCTTGCGCTCCGCCCGTACCCTCACCCCAACCCCTCTCCCAGGGGGAGAGGGGCTCTATCGCGACGTTATTCGAGCCCGTCCAGAAAATCCGCCGCCGGCACGAAATACAGCGACCCCGTCACCGCCTTGCTCACATCCAGCAGCCGGTCGTAATTTCCCGCCGGCCGCCCCACGAACATATTCACCAGCATCCGCTCGATCCGCGACGGCGAACGCGCATAGCCGCAGAAATAGGTGCCGAACTCGCCCTTGCCCACCTCGCCGAACGGCATGTTGTCGCGCACGATGTCCAGCTCCTCGCCGTTCTCCTCGATCACGGTGAGTGCGTTGTGCGCGTAGCTGGGCTTGGTTTCATCGTCCAGCTCGATGTTCGAGGCCTTCTTGCGGCCGATGATCTTTTCCTGCTGCTCGACCGGAATCGCGTCCCAGGCCTTCAGGTCGTGCAGGTATTTCTGCACGATCACATAGCTGCCGCCGGCGAAGCCCGCGTCCTCGTCGCCGATGATGGTGGCGTCGACCGCCTCCTGGTTCACCGGGTTCTCGCTGCCGTCGACGAAGCCCAGCAGGTCGCGCGCATCGAAATACTTGAAGCCGTGCACCTCGTCTTCCACCGCGGCGAACTCGCCCAGGCGCGACATGATCACCGTCGCCAGTTCGAAACACATGTCCATCCGGGTGGCACGGATATGAAACAGCAGGTCGCCCGGCGTGGACGGCGCATGGTGCGCGCCCTGGATCTCGCGGAACGGATGCAGCTCGGCCGGCCGGGGCTGGCCGAACAGCCGGTCCCACGCGGCGGAACCGAAGCCGGTGACGCAGGAGAGATGGCGCTCCGGGTAGCGGAAGCCGATCGAGCGCACCACGGCGGAGAGATCGGCGCACAATGCACGCACCGCCGCGTCGCCGTGCGGCTCGGGCTTGAGCGTCACCACCAGGAAGATCGCCGCCTGGGTCAGCGGGGCGGTCACCGCTTGCGTCATGACAGAAGACACATCGAATCCTTTGCTTGAATGGCCGGTCTTGCCGCGGCGCCGGGTTGCCGCGCCGCGAAGGTGCGCGAACATTGCGGCGCGGCCACGGGCCTGTCAATTCGGCTCAGGGTTGCCAGTCCTTCATCCACGCGGTGAACAGCGCGAGCTGGTCTTCGTTCCAGCCCGGGCCACCCGGCGGCATGCGCGGCTTTTCGCTGCCGTCCAGCCGCGCCAGCACGTGGCGCGCGTTGGCGTAATCGGCGAACACCGCGTCGCCGGTAGGGTTGGCCATGTAGTCGTACTCGCGCAGATGGACGCCCATGCCGCCCATGCAGCGCGCGTCGCCGTCGGTGAACAGCGGGGCGATGTCTTTGGCGAAGGAAACGGTCATGGCGTGCTCCCGGCAGGAATGAACGAGGGCGGCCAGCATGTCGACGGCCATCGCGCCGCTGTAGACCCGCGGGGGACGCCACCGTGTTTCCGCGCGGACACCAACCGCCGCCACGCATCTGCGTCACAATGCAAGGTGGCGCAAACGATTGTCACGGGCGAGGGATCGCTCCCACGCAAGGGGTAAGCACAGCGCATGGCCACCAAAGACCTCAACGCCGTCTTCCACGGCTTGCGCCCGCGCCTGCAGGGCATCGCCTACGGCATGCTCGGCAGCGTGGCCGATGCCGAGGACGTGGTGCAGGACGTATGGCTGCGCTGGCATGCCGCCGAGCAGTCGCGCATCGAGAACCTCGAAGCCTGGCTGGTCACCGCCACCACCCGCACCGCCATCGACCGCCTGCGCGCGCTGAAGGCGCGGCGCGAGCACTACGTCGGCATGTGGCTGCCCGAGCCGATGCTGACCGACGCCACCGACACGCCGGAACAGCTGCAGGAGCGCTCCAGCGAAGTATCGGTCGCCCTGCTCCTGCTGCTCGAACGCCTGTCGCCGGAGGCGCGCGCGGCCTTCTTGCTGCGCGAAGTGTTCGACGTGGACTATCCCGAGATCGCCCGGATCATCGACAAGAACGAGGCCGGCGTGCGCCAGATCGTGCACCGCGCGAAGTCGCAGCTGCAGGACGGACGGCCGCGCTACGCGGTGTCCGCGGAATCGCACCTGCGCATCGTGCGGCGTTTCGCACAGGCCATGGCCGAAGGGGAATTCAAGCTGCTCACGGCCTTGCTGGCCGACGATGCGGAGCTGATCGGCGACGGCGGCGGCCGGACCACCTCGCTGCCCAAGCCCATGCCCGGCGGCAAGCGGATCGCGCAGCTGCTGTATGCCGGCAGGCTGCGTTTCAAGGGCGAGCTGGGTATCGACGTGGTGGACGTCAACGGCAGGTTAGCGATCCTGCGGCTGATCGGCGGGAAGCTGGAATCGGTGATGATGGTCGAGACGGATGGCGAGCGGATTGCGGATATGTTCGTGCAGCGCAATCCGGAGAAGCTGGCGGGGGTGGCCAATAAGCTTGGCGTGGAGTTGTGGACCCCGCTCTGACGCAGCGTTGCCCTTACCGCCCGGCGTAGGTGGGGGTGAGCCGCAGGCGAACCCCAACAAACCCGCACCTCGACGCAACGTTGGGGCTCGCCTGCGGCTCACCCCAACCTACGCCAGCGCTGTCGACTCAATGCACCGGCGTCAGCAACGGCTTCCCCTGCTCTTTCAACAACAGCACCACAAACTTCGCCGGCTCCGTCTGACTCGCATTGCGCCCGATCGTATGCACATCGTTCGGCCCCTCATAGAACGTATCCCCCGCCTTCAACGTCACCGGCTTGCCGCCCTTCACGCCCATCACGATCGACCCTTCCAGCACATACACGAAGGCATGCGCATCGTGGCGATGCACCGGATCCACCGCGCCCGGCGGATAGTCTACGGTGATCATGGTGGCCTCCTTGCCGGGATAGTCGCTCAGCGCCTTGGTCATCAAGGTCGCCACGCTGGCATGCGGACCGGTCTCCTGTGCGCCGGCCGCACCGGCGACCGACAGCAGCAGTGCCGCAAGGATTCTGGAAACGCTCATGGTGTTCTCCTCGGTAATGATCAGGCCAGCCCGGCCTTGTCCAGGCCATAGGCCTTGTCGAACGCACCCGGCTGCGGCCGGAACGCCACGTTGATGCGGTTCCACGCATTGATCGACATCACCAGATAGGTAAGGTCGGCGACCTCCTTTTCCGAAAGCTGGGTGCGCACGCGCTCGTAGATCTCGTCCGCCACGCCCTCGCGCGGCAGCTGGGTCAGCGCCTCGGTCCAGGCCAGCGCGGCGCGCTCGCGCGGCGAGAACAGCGTGGATTCGCGCCAGGCCGCCACGTGGTACAGGCGCAGCGGGCGCTCGCCGCGCAGGGTCGCCTCTTTCACGTGCATGTCCAGGCAGAAGGTGCAGCCGTTGAGCTGCGAGGCGCGGATATTGACCAGGTCGTGGATCGACGCCTCGATCGAGGAATGATTCAGGGCAACACTGAAATCGGCGAACTTCTTGAACAGTTCGGGCGATTGCTGCTGGTAGTTGAGGCGCTGGCTCATGGTCTTTCCTCGTGGGTGGTGGAAGGCATTGCGTGGGCGGCGGAAGACTGGAACAGGCGATGCGCGACCGGTAGGCGCGCGCGGCGGCTCACACTGTTGCCTGCATGGCACCAGTGCGCGTCACCAGCTCGCGCCCCAGTATTCGGACTGCTCGATCCAGCCGCCGAAGTCCATCGCGCACAGATGCGCGTCGCTGCCGGGAAGCAGGGAATCGCTGGCCAGCCGCGCGCCGAAATAAGGCGCCAGCGGGTCGGCGACCACGTCGTACGGCGCTTCGATCTGGGTAAGAAAACGCTGGATGATCTCGGACATCCGCTCGCGCTCCGGCCCCGCCATTTCGATCACGCCGTTGCGCGGCGGACGCACCGCCAGTTCGGCCAGGCAGGCGGCGACGTCCGCGGACGCCACCGGCTGGATATACGCCGGCGCCAGCCGCAGCGCCTGGTCGTAGACGCTGACCTCGACGATATCCAGCAGGAATTCGAAGAATTGCGTGGCATGCAGCACGGTGAACGGCAGGCCGGACTCGCGGATGCGCTGCTCCTGGAAAGCCTTGCCGCGAAAATAAGGGCTGTCGTCGAGCCGCTCGGTGCCCACCACGGACAGCGAGACATGATGCTGCACGCCCGCCGCGGCCTCCGCATCGAGCAGGTTGGCGATGGCGGCCTTGAAGAAATCGCACGGCGCCTCGCCCACGAGCACGGGCGAGTTGCTCACGTCGACCACGACTTCGGCCCCGTCCAGCGCCTGCGCCAGGCCTTTCCCGCTGACGATGTCCACACCGGTGGCGCGCGATGCCGCCGTCACCTCGTGTCCCTTGGCGCGCAGGCGGCGCACGACATTGCGGCCGACCAGTCCGTTCCCACCCACCACAACGATGTTCATGCGCTACCTCAACGGGCGATGGCCGATGTCCATGGGCGATCGAATGGCCGCAGCCACGTTTTCGATGCTAGGCCCGCACCCGCAGCGCCAAAAGCCGCAGCGAGGGACATAGCGCGTTGCCGCAAGCGCACCAATGCGGCGCCGCGTTCCGGCCCACCATGCAGGCCTGGCGCAGCGACGGAGCGAGGCAATGGAAAAGGGGCGGCTGGAAGCATTCACCGATGGCGTGATCGCGGTGGTGATCACCGTGATGGTGCTGGAGCTGCACGTGCCTTCGGCGGCGACCTGGACGGCCCTGCTGGAGGACGGCACGGTCTTCCTCAGCTACATCCTCAGCTTCATCTACGTGGGCATCTACTGGACCAACCACCACCATCTGTTCCAGCTGGTCCGCCGCGTCAACGGCACCGTGCTGTGGGCGAACCTGTTCTTCCTGTTCTGCCTGTCGCTGTTTCCGTTCTCCACCGCCTGGCTCAACAAGGCGCAACCGGGGCCGGCCGCGGTGCCGACGGTGTGCTACGGCATCACCCTGCTGCTGACCGCGCTGTCGTGGGGGCTGCTGGAGCG
Source organism: Dyella sp. LX-66 (assembly GCF_018599165.1). Classification (NCBI taxonomy): domain Bacteria; kingdom Pseudomonadati; phylum Pseudomonadota; class Gammaproteobacteria; order Lysobacterales; family Rhodanobacteraceae; genus Dyella; species Dyella sp. LX-66. The sequence continues at coordinate 22,005 of NZ_JAHFVJ010000016.1, read as the reverse complement.
CACCCTGGTCGCGGCCAACGGCGGCGAGCAGTCGGAGTTGCGCAAGGCGCTGGGCGCGGACCGCAAGACACGGCTCTCGATCGTGATCCATCTGGCGGCCACCTCGCTGGCCTTGCGCAGCCCGGTGGCGTCCTGCGTGCTGTACGCCGTGGTGGCGGCGATGTGGTTCATCCCGGACCGGCGGATCGAGCAGCGCCTGGGCGGGATTTAGCCGAGACGGACTTTTTTCGCCGCCCGCGTCACAAACGCCCGGGCTCATACGACTAGAGGGCATGGACCGGCCGGCGCCTGCGCCGGCATCCGTCCGGACCCTATCGACGAGGCCCCCGCGCATGAGCTTGAACCTCCCGGACAAACCGCAGCACGAGGCCGACGCCCTTGCTTCCAGCTTTACCGCCAGCTATGCCGGCGTGGTCGCTTTCATTGCCGTCGCCGCCGAGGGCAGCTTCGCCCGCGCCGCCGACCGCCTGGGCGTGGGCCGCTCCGCGGTCAGCCGCAGCGTGCAGAAACTGGAAGCGCAGCTCGATGCGCGGCTGTTCCAGCGCACCACCCGCAACACCTCGCTGACCCGCGAAGGCGAGCTGTTCTTCCGCAACTGCCACCCCGGCGTGCAGCGCATCGTGCAGGCGCTGGAGGAAATGCGCGAGCTGCGCGAAGGCCCGCCGAAGGGGCAACTGCGCATCAGCGCCACGGTGGGCTTCGGCCGCCGCGTGATCGCGCCGCTGCTGGCGGATTTCCGCGCAAGCTATCCGGAGATCGCGATCGACCTGGTGCTGGACGACCGCTTGACCGACTTCACCTCGGACCGCGTCGACGTGGCCTTCCGCGACGGGCAACTGGAAGACAGCCAGGTGATCGCCAAGCGGCTGGTGCCGATGCAGATGCTGGTGTGCGCGGCGCCGTCGTACGCACAGGCGCATGGCCTGCCGAAGGATGTCGGCGAGCTGGATGCGCATGCCTGCATCCACTACCGCACGGTGGCGGGGCGGATCGCGGAATGGGAATTCAAGGTGGAAGGACAGAAGCGCAGGCTGGTGCCGCCGTCGCGCTCGTCCTTCAACGATCTGGACCTGGTGCTGGAAAGCGTGCTGCGCGGTGAAGGCCTGGCGCAGCTGCCGGGCTACATGGTGAGCGAATACCTGCGCGACGGGCGGCTGGTGGCCTGCCTGGCGCAATACGCGCCGGACGACCGGGGGCATTACCTTTGTTATCTCAGCCGGCAGCAGCTGCCGACGCGGGTGCGGGTGTTTATCGACTATATGACGGAGGCGGTGCGGGGGTTGGAGTTGATGCATGTGCATGGATTGTCTGCTCCGCACGAGCCGGCGTAGGTTGGGGTGAGCCGCAGGCGAACCCCAACGGGTGGTGCGTATGGGGTGCGCAAACGTTGGGGTTCGCCTGCGGCTCACCCCAACCTACGCCGCTACGCCGCGCGCGGTGTTCGATTGATGCCCCCAACGCAACACCATGCGCCCATCGCCGCGCCTACCGCCTCTCTGCCCCGCTGCCTAGCATCACCACGACGCGCGTCCAGCGCCCCCAGCGGAGATCCCCATGAAAATCGTGGTCATCGGCGGTACCGGCCTGATCGGCAGCAAGGTCGTCGCGCGCCTGCGCCAGCGCGGACACGAAGTCATTGCCGCCTCGCCGGCTTCGGGCATCAACACGCTGACCGGCGAAGGCCTGGACGCGGCGCTCACCGGCGCCGATATCGTGATCGACCTGGCCAACTCGCCCTCGTTCGAGGACCAGGCCGTGCTGGACTTCTTCCGCACCGCGGGCGGCCATCTGGCCGCCGCCGAAAAGAAGGCCGGCGTGCGGCACCACGTGGCGCTTTCCGTGGTCGGCACCGACCGCCTCAAGGACAGCGGCTATATGCGCGCCAAGCTGGTGCAGGAGCAGATCATCCGCGACTGCGGCATCCCCTACACCATCGTGCACTCCACCCAGTTCTTCGAATTCCTCAGCGGCATCGTCAAAGCCGCGGCCAAGGGCAGGCAGGTGCATGTGTCGCCCGCGCTGATCCAGCCGATCGCCTCGGACGACGTGGCCGACGCCGTCACCGACTACGCGCTGGGCAAGCCGGTGAACGGCACGGTCGAAATCGCCGGCCCGGATGCGTTCGGCCTGTCGGCCCTGGTCGAGCGTTTCCTCACGCTCACCCACGATCCGCACGAAGTCCTGGCCGATGCCAGCGCGCCCTACTTCGGCGCCATCCTGCAGCAGGACTCGCTGCTGCCGGCCTCGGGCGCGCGGATCGGCGCGGTGAATTTCCAGACCTGGTTCGACCGTTCTGAGTTCGCGCAGTCGGTATGAGCAGGCCCGCTGCGCGCATCGCGCCGCCATGGCCATGCGCGCGGCCGGTACACCGGCGAAGGATGTCCCCATGAGCGTACTGATGCGCGTCCGCGGCTGGGTGGACGAACGGGCGCCCGGCCTGGGCGCCCTGGTGCGCAAGCACTACACGCAGTACTACGCGCCGAAGAACCTCAACTTCTGGTATTTCTTCGGCGGCCTGAACCTGCTGGTGCTGGTCAACCAGATCCTCACCGGCATCTTCCTCGCCATGAACTACAAGACCAGCGCGGCGGAAGCCTTCGCGTCGGTGGAGTACATCATGCGCGACGTGCCGTGGGGCTGGCTGATCCGCTACATGCACTCGACCGGAGCGTCGCTGTTCTTCATCACCGTGTTCCTGCACATGCTGCGCGGGATCATGTACGGCTCGTACAAGAAACCGCGCGAACTGGTCTGGCTGCTGGGCAGTGTGATCTTCCTGGTGCTGATGGCCGAAGCCTTCATGGGCTATGTGTTGCCCTGGGGCAATATGTCGTTCTGGGGCGCCAAGGTGATCATCTCGCTGTTCGGCACCGTGCCGGTGGTCGGCCCGCACCTGGTCGAATGGATCATGGGCGACTACCTGCCGGCGGACGCCACGCTCAACCGTTTCTTCGCGCTGCATGTGATCGCGCTGCCGCTGGTGCTGGTGCTGCTGGTGGTGCTGCATATCTTCGCGCTACACGAAGTCGGCTCGAACAACCCGGACGGCATCGACGTCAAGCACGGCCCGAAAGGCAACCGCTGGGATGCCAGCAAGCCGATCGATGCGATCCCGTTCCATCCCTACTACACCATCCACGACATCTTCGCGGCGGTGTTCTTCCTCACCCTGGCCGCCTTCGTGGTGTTCTACGCGCCGACCTTCGGCGGCTGGTTCCTGGAGCACGACAACTTCACGCCGGCCAACAATCTGGTGACGCCCAGCCATATCAAGCCGCAGTGGTACTTCACACCCTTCTACGCGATCCTGCGCATGGTCCCGTCGTACTTCGGCACGCCGATCTGGGGTGTGCTGGCGATGTTCGGCTCGATCCTGCTGCTGGTGCTGTTGCCGTGGATCGACCGTGGACAGGTGCGTTCCGTGCGCTATCGCGGGCGCGGCTTCCGCGTGGCCTTGATGGTGTTGGTGGCGAGTTTCCTCGGGCTGGGCGCGGTGGGCGCGGGCGTGACCGCCGAGCTGATTCCCCGCTGGTTTCCGCGTGCCGACGTCACCGTGTGGGAGAACGCCTTCGGCCGCGCCATGACCCTGGGCTATTTCGGCTTCTTCGCCTTCCTGTGGTTCTACACGCGCTACGGCCTGGAACGCACCCGGCCGCTGCCGCCGCGCGTGCATCCCGAAACCTGATGCCGCCACCGCCTGCGAGTTCCGCATGACCAAGCCACAGCGCCCTTCCACTTCACTGCTCGACAAGTACCGCGGCGCGGATTTCCATCCGCTCTATACCGGCACCGTGCGCGTCACCGGCGGCGAGGCCGCGCATGCGCGCGCGTCCGGCGTGGCCTGTTCCGACGACGGCAAGCTCGATGTGCGCCTGCGCATGCCGGCGGAACTCGGCGGCCAGGGCGAAGGCACCAATCCCGAGCAGCTGTTCGCCGCGGGCTACGCCGCCTGCTTCCACGGCGCGCTGACCCTGCTGGCCGCGCGCGCGGGCGTGGCGATTCCGGATGCGGCGGTCACCGCCGCGGTCACCTTCGGCCGCGATCCGGTGGATGGATTGTTCATGCTGATCGCGCGGGTGCGCATCGAGCTTCCCGGCGTGGCGCGGGCCACGGCCGAAGAACTGGTACGCAACACCGAGCGCATCTGCCCCTACGCCAAGATGGCGCGCGAAGGCATCGACTGCGTGGTCTCGCTGGATTGAAGCCGCGGCTCAGCCGGCGGCGCGCACCGGACGCGGCGCGGGTCCGTCCTCGCCGCCGTCGTCGCAGCGATGCAGCGCCAGCAGGCGGCTGCCGCGGTAGGTGATGCGCAGCGGCACGCTCTTGCCGTTGCGCTCCATCTTCGCCGGCGCCAGCACGGCGCAGCCGGCTTCGAGCGGGGCGAGATAGCCCATCAGCATCAGCCGCGCGGCGCGGCGCGTTTCCACCACTTTCAGACGGCCGGCATGGATATGCAGCAGCGTGTCGATGTCGGCCTGGTCCAGTTCGATGGACATCGCCATCCTCTTCTTCTTATGTACTGGTGCTTGCGGGAGGCGCAGGCTCGCACACGGATATGACATAACCGCGACGCGCATCACACTCCACACCGCCTTCACGCTGCGAGCTGGCGCAGGGCGATGCCCATGGCGATGCGATAGCTGGTCGGCAGATCGCCGTTGATCACGATGGTGGCCAGCGGCGCATGCCGCGCGGGGCCGGGCGGCGCCATGGCCGCACCGCTGTCGTCGTGGATCTCGATATACGGCGAAGGCAAGGCATCCAGCGCTTCGCCCAATCCGTCGGGTTGCGCGCGCACTTGTTCGGCCAGCTCGCCGGGATCGAGCACCACGAATTCGGTGTCGTCCGCGCGCAGCTCGCGGATGCGCCCGACCAGGTCCTTCAAGCCCCCGCACTAGCAGACCGCCAGCGTATGTCCCGCCGCCTGCACCGCACGCTGCAGCGCGGCCACGAAATCGCCGCCGACGGCGTGTCCTTCCGCATGCGGGCCTTGGACGATCAGGATGCTCATAAGCGATGGACCTCGTGGGGGGAGCGAGGCCATCTTGGCGCCGGTGCGGATAAAGGCTCCACCAAGCGCGGGGGGCTGCGCATAAATTCCGCGCATATTTTTTCGCGGCGCGTCGCGCTAGAGGTAGGAATTCTTCGATCCGGGCGGCACGCGCTCGCGCCATGCATCGAGCAGTGCCTCGCGCTCCGATGCGTAATCGAACGTGGGCTCGGCGCGCTCTTCCTGCGCCTGCACCACCTCGAACGCAAACGCCTCCTCGCCCAGCTCGCGCCAATCGCTCTGCAACTGCGCGATGCGGTGCATGCCCAGGCGCAGCTGGGTGCGGTGGCGGTTGAGCGCGCCGGTGGTGTTGGCGCTCTGCTCGATCAGCATGCGGCCGCTGCGCAGGTTGCGGATGGCGTAGATGCCCATTGGCGGGAAGGCCAGCTTGTAGGCCTGCAGCAGGGCTTTGCGCCTGGCGCGGTCCATCACGGCGCTCCGAGCATGGCTTCGATGCGTGCGCGCACCTCGTCCGGCCAGGAAGCGATGCACAAGCGCAGGCGCGCGCGGTCGTCGGCGAACAGGGCGCGTGCGGCTTCTTCGAACTGCGGGCGGTCACCACCGGCGTCGCGCATGTAGAAGTAGCAGTCCTCCTTGGCCGCGGCCTTGCGGTAGTGGCCGTCGGCGTCGCGGCTGGCGCGCTCCACCAGGCGGCGCAGGGTGGCTTGGGCGCTGATCGGCTGCGCGTCGAGCCAGGCCCAGTGGCGGTCGAACAATTGGATGTTGCGGCCGCGCGCGGAGGGCGGCGGCTGGTGAGTCGTGGAGGGCATGAGGGTCGATCCTTGAAGGGGGCGACATATATATCCGGGTTAATTAGCTTCGTCAATATATACCGGGCAAAATAGCCGGGAGCCCTGCATGGTGGATCTTCCCGTCCAGATTCATCTGGATAGAAACAGCTTTATCAACGACTTGAAAGGATTTCCTTCCGCTGCTGGCATCGCCGCCATAAAGTTGTATATTGCAACCAATAGCCACCAAGGCCCCGCCAGCATGAACGACCTGATCGACGATATCCGCGCCGCATCCCGCCAGATGGCGCGCGAATGGGGCTTCCTGCGCCCTACCCTGGCCGGCACCACCTACTCGCCTTCCGCCGTGCACGCCATCGTCGAACTCGGCCGGCGCGGCACGCTGACCGCGGCCGACCTGGTCGAGGTGCTGGGCCTGGACAAGTCCAGCGTCAGCCGCCTGCTGACCAAGCTGACCGAGGCCGGCGAGATCACCGTGCTCGACAGCGCCAGCGACGCACGCATCAAGCCGCTGGTACTCACCGACAAGGGCCGGCGCACGCTGGCCGCCGTCGACGCCTTCGCGCGCAAGCAGGTGACCGCCGCCGCCTCGCACTTCGCACCGGCCCGGCTCGATGCGGTATGCGGCAGCCTCGTCGCCTATGCAGAAGCGCTGCGCGCGAATCGCCTTGGCGTGGCGCCCGTGCAGGAAGACATCCGCATCGAGACCGGCTACGCGCCCGGCGTGATCGGCGGCGTGGCCGCGCTGCATATGGCGTATTACGCGCCGGCGGTCGGCTTCGGCCAGGTGTTCGAAAGCCGCGTGGCGGCGGCGGTGGCCGACGTCACCTCACGCCTGGACCGCCCTGGCAACCAGATCTGGCGCGCCATGCTCGGCGACACCCTGGTCGGTTCCGTCGCCATCGACGGCGAAGGCATGGGCCCGGGCGTCGCTCACCTGCGCACGTTTATCGTCGATGGCCGCATGCAGGGCCGCGGCGTGGGCCGGCGCATGCTGGACGAAGTGCTGCGCTATTGCGATGAGCAGGGCTTCAGCGAGATTCGCCTGTGGACCGTGAAAGGCCTCGACGCCGCGCGCCATCTCTACGAGCAGGCCGGTTTCAGCCTGGTCTCCGAAGCGCCCGGCGAACAATGGGGCAAGCCGATGGTGGAGCAATGCCTGGTCCGGCAACGGCCGCAGTGACATGATCGCCGGCAGCCTTCCCCAGGAAACCGCTGCCCATGAGCGACACCATCGCCGGCCCCGACGGCAAGCCGCGCTGCCGCTGGAGCGCGTCCGCGCCGGACTTCATGCATTACCACGACACCGAATGGGGCTTTCCGGTCGCCGACGATGTCCGCCTGTTCGAGAAGCTCAGCCTCGAAGGTTTCCAGTCTGGGCTGAGCTGGCGGACGATCCTGGCCAAGCGCGAGAATTTCCGCGCGGTTTTCCACGGTTTCGATTACCACCGCGTGGCGCGTTTCACCGAGCGTGACGTGCAGCGGCTGCTGAAGAACGAAGGCATCATCCGCCACCGCGGCAAGATCGAGGCGGTGATCAACAATGCGCGCCATGCCGTGGAACTGGCGGAGCGCGAAGGCTCATTGGCCGCCTACCTGTGGCGCTACGAGGCCGACCGCAAGCGGCCGGCGCCGACGCAGGCCATAGCCACTTCCGATGAGTCGGTGGCGCTGTCGAAAGCGCTGAAGAAGCAGGGTTGGAAGTTCGTCGGGCCGACCACGATGTACGCCTTCATGCAGGCGATGGGGCTGGTGGACGATCACGTGGAAACGTGTGCGATCCGGGCGAAGGTGGAGAAGGCGCGGAAGGCGTTCAAGCGGCCCGGTGGGTGAAAGCCCCTCTCCCACCGGGAGAGGGGTTGGGGTGAGGGTACGGGCGAAGCGCAGGAGTGATGTGCACCGCTCCGGCCGAACCCTCATCCGGCTGCCGCCACCTTCTCCCGGAGGGAGAAGGATTTCAGCATGAAGATTTCAGCTCGATCAGAACCGATAGAACGCATACGCCACATACGTGTTCTGCATCCGCTTCGCCACGATCGGACTATCCGACGCATCGCCCTGCAAACGCGCCGCGATGGCGCGCGCGCCCACGGTCCAGCGCTCGCCGATCCGATAATCCGCTCCCAGCGAAAACCGCACCGTTTCCAGCCCGGAACCCGGCCGATACGCGGCATACCCCGAACGCAGGCTCTGCACGTCGTCCACGCCATAGAACGTGCGATTGTGCTTGCCGTCAGCCCAGGTCACGCCCGGCCCCGCCACGAAGCTGAGCTTGTCGTTCCAGCGGTACTTGCCTTCCAGGTCGAGCGACGCCGTCGTGCCCTGGTCCTTGCCGGCGACGTCGCTGGACACATTGCCGCGCACCGTCAGCCAATCGTGCGTATAGCTGCCGAACAAGGTCACCCGCGCCGTGCGGTCGATATCGCCCATGCCATGCAGGCGCTGGCGGTCGTCGGATTCCTTGCGCGGCTGCACGAAGTCGTACGACAGCGACACGCCTGCGCGCCACTGCTCGTCCTGATGGAAATACATGCCCAGCCCCGCCGGCGAGCCCGAGCCGGGCGCGCCGCCGAGAAAGAAGCGGCCGTAGCTGGCGCTCAGCATCGGCACCAGCTGGCTGCGCCGCTCGGTACTGCCCGGATAGCGCGGCATGTCCAGCCCGCCGGCACCGACCACCACATGCCAGCCGTCGTCCGCCGCAAACGCGGCGCCGCTGCCGGACAGGAAGAAAACCAGGGACAAGGCACGGGCACGACCACGCGCACGTTGATGCATGGGGAACTCCAGGTGGGGGGAAGTAAGGGATGGCTTGCGTGCGCTCACCAGGAGCGCATGCGCTCGGCCAGCGAACGCACCGCACGCAGCACGTGCGGCCGCGCGCCGCAGCCGCAGTCGAGGAACAGCGCGGCCTCGATCTCGGCGGTGCCCGGATCGGGGTTGTCCATCAGCAAGGCGGTGGCCGCCATGATCATGCCGGCCTGGCACGGGCACGGCGGCACGCCGCATTCGGCCCAGGCACGCTGCATCGCGTGCAGCTGGCCCGGTGGCAGGCCTTCGCGCGCGGCCAGGCCTTCGATGGTGACGATCTGCGCGCCCTGCACCACGTACACCGGCACGCGGCAGGCGCGGGTCGGCCGGTCGTCGACGTGCACCGTGCAGGCGCTGCAGCGTCCGTTGGTGCAGGCGAAGCTGGCGCCGGTCAGGCCCAGGTCCTGGCGCAGCACGCGCAGCAAGGGGGTGTCCGGGTCCGCATTGATCGTGCGGGCCTGGCCGTTCACACTCAGGCGCATCGCGCAGCGTTCCGGCGCGGACTCGGCCGGAACGGCGGCGTGCGGCGCATCGATGGGCAGGCGGCTGGGTTGGGCGCTCATGGCATCGTCTCTTGTGCGGAGGGAGCCGGCACCTTCCCTGTCCGCATGTGGGGTGGAGCGGACCGTGCCGGATGTCTGGCAGTCTGGCCGTCCGGATTTAAGAATTCTTTAAAGCCGCGCGCCTACGCTGCATGACTCATGACACGGCTGTAGCGCCACGAGGGGACCTTGCCGAACATCCTGCTAGTCGAAGACGACCGCATGCTGGCCGACGCCATCGCCGCGGCCCTGCGCCAGGACGGCTGGCACGTGGACTGCGCGCACGACGCCGCGGCCGCGCGCATCGCGCTCACCGACCATGCCTATACCGCCGCCCTGCTCGACCTGGGCCTGCCGCGCGGCTCGGGCCTGGACGTGCTGCGCGCCATGCGTGAGCGCTACGACACCACGCCGGCCTTGATCATCACCGCACGCGACCAGCTCGGCGACCGCATCCGCGGCCTCGATGCCGGCGCCGACGACTACCTGGTGAAACCCTTTCAGATCGACGAACTGCTGGCGCGCCTGCGCGCGGTGATCCGGCGCAGCGAAGGCCGCGTGGCGCCGGTGCTGAGCTGGAAAGGCATCGTGCTGGATCCGGCGCGGCGCACCGTCACCCGCAACGGCGAATCCGTGCGGCTGGCCGCGCACGAATACCGCACCCTGCTCGCGCTGATGGAGCGCCAGGGCCGCGCGGTGGCGCGCGACCTGCTGGAAGACCTGGTCTACGGCGGCCAGGGCGCGATCGAGAGCAACACCATCGCGGTGTACGTGCACCAGCTGCGGCGCAAGCTCGGCGAGGACGTGATCGCAACCGTGCACGGCTACGGCTACCGCCTGGGCGAGGAACGCTGATGGCCCTGCGCATACGGTCGCTGCGGCGGCGGCTGTTTATCGTGCTGCTGGCGATCTTCGTGGTCGCCTGGGGCGTCACCATCACCTGCCTGGGCATTCGCTATTCCAAGGACCGCACCGGCCTGTGGGACAGCAACCTGAGCGACATCGCGCGCGAGATCCTGGTCTCGATGCCGGCCGACGTCAGCCGCCTCGACGGCAACGCCAACCTGCGACTGCCCGAACACAGCGCGCCGCCGCCGGAACATCGCGGCAAGCTCGGCCGCCTGATCTTCCAGGTCTGGATCAAGGACCGCCACCTGCTGGTGGTGCATTCGCTGGAGCCCTTCCGCAAACCGCTGCAGCCGGATTTCACCGACGGCTTCGCCACGCGCCGGATCGACGGCGAGGAATGGCGCATCTATGCCGTCAGCGACTCGCACGGCGAAGTGCAGGTGCAGGTCGGCAAGCCCACCGCGGACCTGGCCAACGACCTGCGCCAAGGCGTACGCATCGGCCTGATCACCACCGCCTTGCTCCTGCTGGTGCTGGCGGTGGCGATCCAGCGTGTGCTGTTCTGGTCGCTGCGGCCGATCACGCGCATCCGCCAGGCCATCACCGCGCGCGACACGCTGGACCTCACCCCGCTGCCCGACCACAACCTGCCCAACGAAGTGCAGCCGCTGGTCGAATCCTTCAACCGCATGCTGGCGCGGCTGGACCGCGCGATGCACAACGAGCGCCAGTTCCTGGCCGAAGCCGCGCACGAGCTGCGCACGCCGCTGGCCGCCCTGCTCACTCATGCGCAGGTAGCCTTGCGCTCGCGCAGCCTGGAAGAAGCGCAGGCACCGCTGCGGCAGCTGGTCAAAGGCGTGGAGCGCAGCGCACGGCTCTCGCAGCAGCTGCTGGATTCCGCGCGGCTCGACGCCGACCGCCCGAACAGCGAGCGCGTGCCGGTGGAACTGGCCGACCTGGTGGCGATGCTGACGCGCGAGTTCGAGACCATCGCCGCGGCCAAGCAGCAATCCATCGTGCTCGATACCTGCCCCAGCCCGATCGAGGGCGACGTCGACGAGCTGGGCATTCTGATCGGTAACCTGATCGACAATGCACTGCGCTATACGCCGGTTGGCGGGCGGGTGGCGGTGAGTTGCCTGCGCGATGGCAATCGGGTGCGGCTGCAGGTGCGGGACAACGGGCCCGGCGTGGCGGAGGAAGACCGGCCGCGGATTTTCGACCGGTTTTATCGAGTGGCGGGGAGCAATGAGCGCGGCAGCGGGATCGGGTTGTCGCTGGTGGCGCGGATTGCGCAGTCGCATGGGGCGAGGATTGAGATTGGCGCGGGGCTGGATGGCCTGGGTTTTGGAATCAGCGTGGTGTTTCCCGCGTGCGTTCAAGGCAAGTCCGAATCTCACACCCCCGTCATTCCGGCGTAGGCCGGACGAGCGCGTAGCGCGAAGAACGCCCGAAAGGCGGCCCCGAAGGGGTGAGCGAAGCGAATCATCCAGTAACGACGCCGCGCGGTTGTCGCGAAAGCACTAAAGGGCAAAATCCTCAGGCGCCATCGCCTGCATCAAACGCATCGCTACTGGATCCCGGCCTGCGCCGGGATGACGAGCAAAGGGCGTTAACGCAGCTCCAAGGTCACGATGGCTTTCGCCGGCAGTGACACGGCGAGAGCACCATCGCCACCGATCTTCGCCCCATCGAACCCCACCGGCTTCACCGCATCCGGCTTCTCGAAGCTGTTGATGGTGTTGATCGCCGGCGCCGTCAACACACGCCCGCTCACCTTCCCCACCTTCATCCCAGGCAAGGCCACCGCCACCCGCAACGCATGTTCCGGATCGGGATTGACCAACGCCACGTGCACCGCACCATCCGTCCCCCGCGCCGCGGTAACGAACAAGCCCGGCACCCGCACGCCGCCCTGCGCGTACTCACCCGCACGCACCTCCACCGGCAACGACGTCGCCCCCTGGAACACCTGGTACAGATCGAACACGTGATAGGTCGGCGTCAACACCATCCGCCCCTTGTCGGTGAGGATCATCGCCTGCAGCACGTTCACCATCTGCGCGATATTGGCCATGCGCATGCGCTCGGCATGCGCGTGGAAGATGTCCAGCGTAATCGCCGCCACCATCGCATCGCGCAGGCTGTTCTGCTGGTATAGCGCCGAATCGCCGGGCTCGGTGTCGTACCAGGTGCCCCACTCGTCCACCGCCAGGGCGATGCGCCTCGACGGGTCGTACTTGTCCATGATGGCGCTGTGGCGCGCGACCAGTTCGTCCATGCGCAGCGCGGCTTTCAAGGTGGCGATCCAGGCGTTCTCGTCGAACGCCACCGCCGAGCCCTTGTGCTTCCAGTCGCCGGTGGGCAGCGTGTAGTAGTGCACGCCGTAGGCGTCGATCTGCGACGCCGCGCCGGCCATCACGGCTTCGGTCCAGGCGTAATCGTCGGCGTTCGCACCGCTGGCGACCTTCATCAACGCAGGGCCATTCATGGTGCGCGCAAACGTGGCGTACTGGCGGTACTGGTCGGCGTAGTACGCGCCGCGCATGTTGCCGCCGCAGCCCCAGCTCTCGTTGCCGATGCCGAGGTAGGCAATCTTCCAGGGCTTATCGCGCCCGTTCGCGCGGCGCTCGCGCGCAAGATCGGTCTGCCCGTCGCCGGTGGCGTATTCCAGCCAGTCGCTCATCTCGCGCGGCGAACCGGTGCCCATATTGGCGGCCAGATACGTCTGCGCGCCCACCAGCTCGGCGAAGTCCATGAACTCGTGCGTGCCGACGGCGTTGTGTTCTTCACCGCCCCACGAGTGATTCGGCCGCACGGCGCGCTTCCCGCGCGGACCGATACCGTCGCGCCAGTGGTATTCATCGGCGAAGCAGCCGCCGGGCCAGCGGATCACCGGCACGTGGATGGCTTTCAATGCATCGACCACGTCCTTGCGGAAGCCGTGCACATTCGGGATCGACGAGTTCTCGCCTACCCATAATCCTTCATCGATGCCGCGTCCGAGCTGCTCCGCGAACTGGCCGTAGATTTCGCGATGGATCACCGCGCCCGGACGATCCACGTGCACCGTCACCTGCGCGTTCGGCGATTCGGCAAACGCAACGCCAACCGCACCGGACGACACGCAACACCCCAACGCCACCACCCACGTGCGCAACCCCATCGCCTGCTCTCCCTCGTACCGGCGCGAATGCCAGCGCGCATCTTCGGCAAGAGCGGCTTGCGATTTCCGGGAATGGCGCTTGTGTTTTTTCCGAACGTGATATGGCGCACAAGCGCGTTCCGCGGCTTGTGGCCGCGGGTGTCACAGAGTGACGTAACATGAACGAATCGCGTGTCACATGAGCGATACAGTGGCTTCACGCACGCTCACGCAAGTGACTGAAAGATCGTGCACTGGCCGCTTCAATGTCAGGCCGGCGACAGTCCTGCGCATGGATTGAATGCTTTGACTCGATCCATGTGATTCATGCTAACTAAAATTTCATCACTTGTAACGATGAGCAACTAGACTGCTCCCCGTCAGCGAAACCCGGTGCGTTGTCTCCCGGGTGATACGGTCCGGCCCGCTCCAGGACGGGCGGAGCCACGCGGAAGGGCATACCGAAAGGGTGTCGTTCCGCGATGAGCTCCTGGTGGTTCCTGCCGTTTCGCCGGCACTCCCAGCGTCGATATCCGTCGCTTCCCCTCGGCCTCCACGGCCCAGGGGCTGGGGGTTGCGTTGTACGGACGACCTTCACCAGTGCGCGGAACGCACGACTTAAGCCCGGCCGCCCGACTTTCGGGGGCGACCGATGTATCGCTGCGGCTTTTTTTTCGCCGCAGCCAACCGGGGGAACGGATCGCCCACGCAAGCGAACTCAAATCAAATCTGATGAACAAGACCACCGCAAAAACCCTTCTCGCTTCCCTGCTCGCCTCGGCCGCGCTCTATGCCGGCTCGGCTCCGCTGTCCTCCGACGTGCACGCCCAGGCCGCCACCACCATCAAGGCCCCGATCTACGGCGTGACGGTGGACGACATCTCCAACATCAACGCCATCGTTACTTCGCTCAGCAAGCTGCCGTACCGCCCGACGGTGCGCGTGGTGTTCGATCCGGACACCAGCACCGCCGACTATTACGCCGCCCTCGTCAAGCTGCACACCGTGGCTTACACCATGGGCGAGATCATGGACTCGTACTACTTCCCGACCGACATCAACACCTACACCGCGCGCACCAAGGAGCTGGTGGGCAAGCTCAACGGCCTGGTCGACGTGTGGGAGATCGCCAACGAGATCAACGGCGAGTGGCTGCGTCCGAACCCGAACGGCAGCAACTCCGTGGTCAATGCGCAGGAAACGCAGATCGGCCAGATGGTCGCCGCCGCGCACCAGATCGTGAAGGCCGCCGGCGGCAAGACCGCCATCACGCTGTACTACAACGACGACAGCAAGGGCACCAACTGCTGGGAAAAGCCGGTCGACAACTGGAAGACCTGGCCGACCACCTTCCTGCCGCTGAGCGTGCGCCAGAACACCGACTACGCCCTGTTCAGCTACTACCCCTACCAGGACTGCCCGGGGCTGTCGCCGTCGTGGCAGGCTGACTTCACCGCGCTGGAAGGCATCTTCCCGAACGCCAAGGTCGGCTTCGGCGAGATCGGCACCTCGAGCCTGAGCGCGCCGACCACGGTGCAGACCAACCTGATCAAGACCTACTACCCGATGGTCAACACGATGAAGGATTCGCGCTTCATCGGCGGCGTGTTCTGGTGGAACTACGCCGAGCAGATGGTGCCGTACACCAAGACGTACTGGGGCACGCTGAACCAGACGATCTCGACGCTGAAGGTTCCGCAGTAAGACCGCACCGCAGGTCTACCGTAGGTTGGGGTGAGCGCAGCGAACCCTAACATGCGCCGGAACGGAAAACGCCTCCTTACGGAGGCGTTTTCTTTTCGCGGCAACGTACGAATCAAACATCGCCGCAGCTCACGCCGGCACCGCATCCAGACACTCGCCCAGCAACTGCATCGCATCGCGCAGCTCCGCCACCGACAGGCTGCAGTAGCCGAGCAGCAGGCCCGGCCGCGGCGGCGGCACGAAATAATGCGGCGCCATCGAATACAGCCCCAGCCCGCGCTCGTGCGCGTACCACATCAGGGCTTCGGCCCGCTCGTGATCGTAGCCGTTCAACCACGCCACCACATGCATGCCCGCCGGCGAATGCACGATGTCGACGCGGTCGCCAGCATAGCGGCGCAGGCCGGCGATCAAAGCCTCGCGCCGGCACTGCAGCTCCTTGCGCGCATGGCGCAGATGCCGCTCGAAGCCACCGCTCTCCATGAAATGCGCCAGCGCGGCCTGCTCGATGCCGGGCGACGACACGTCGCTGAGGTACTTGGCGGTGGTGAGGTCTTCGCGCAGTGCTTCCGGCATCACCAGGTAACCCATGCGCAGCGTGCCGAACAAGGTCTTGGAGAACGTGCCCGCATAGATCACCCGGTCGCCTTCGTCGAGCGAGCGCAGCGCGGCCAGCGGATGGGCGTCGTAGCGGAACTCGCCGTCGTAGTCGTCCTCGATGATCCAGCATTGCTTGCGCGCCGCGTAGCGCAGCAGCTCCAGCCGGCGCGGCAGCGACAGCACGGCGCCGGTGGGAAACTGATGCGAAGGGGTGACGCAGATCAGCTTGGGCGCCTGCTCCGGCAACTCCGCGCAGACCAGCCCGTCGTCGTCGCAGCGCACCGGATGCAGCTTCGCCCCATGCGCCTGCAGCACGTGATACGCGCCAAAGTAATGCGGCTCTTCCAGCACGGCGGTGTCGCCCTCGTCGAGCAGCACGCGCGCGCACAGCGAATATGCCTGCTGCGTGCCGGTGACGATCAGGATCTTGTCCGGCTCGGTCAGCAGGCCGCGCCGGCGCGCCAGGTAGGCGCAGATCTGCTGGCGCAGCGCGGGCAGGCCCCACGAGCCGGTGATGCCCAGCGTCGAATAGGCGGCGGCGCGCGCCAGCTCGCGTCCCCAGGCGGCATTCAAGGCCGGATTGGTCAGCGGGTCGCCGTAGCGCATTTCGTAGCGCAGGCCGTAATGCAATCGTGCGATCTTGCGCTCGCGGAACAGGCGGGCGCGCTCGGCAAAGCGCGAATGGGCCGTATCGGCCGCATCCGCCGGCCGCGGCAGCGACGGCGTCAGCTGCAGGCCGCTGACGTAGCTGCCCGACCCCACCCGGCCATTGATAAAGCCCTCGGCGCGCAGCTGCTCGTACGCCGCCAGCACCGTGGTGCGCGACAGGCCGAGGTTGAGCGCGAACTCGCGCGTCGGCGGCAGGCGCGAGCCGGAGAGCATGCGCCCGTCGAGAATGGATGACTTCAGCGCGCGGACCAGCTGCGCGTACTGCGGACCTTGACCGTCGAGTTCGAGAAACATGCCCGCGCACACTCCATGGCGTCGGCCATAAGGGTTGCGCACAAGCCGGGTGCTCAGCAATCCCGGGGCATGTTGCAGCGCGGCTGCGGATGGGCTGCGCATGCTCAGCCGAACGTGAAGGAGTACACCCGCAGCCCCGCCCCGGGGATGCGCAGGTGCAGCACATGCTCGCGGTCGTCGTGGCTGTCGAACAGCGTATAGAGGCGGCTGCCCTGCACTTCCACCGCCGGTTGCGGGTTGCCGTCGACGGTCACCTCCAGCGCGGTGGCGCTGTCCGCGCTGGCCACCATATACAGCTTGGCCGCCTTAAAGCGCAGTTGCAGTTCCACGTCGGTGCCCGCCGTGCGGACGTATTGGCGGGTGATCTCCCAGCTCCCGCCCAGCGCGAACTTGTGCATCGCCAATGCCGCGGGAACGCTGAAGCGCCGCGTCCCTTCGCTGCCGCTTTCCGCGTTGCCGAAGCCTTGCTGTCCCGCGCTGCCCAGATGCAGTTCCGGCGTGTCGCCGGGGCCTGGCTTGAACAGGTTCGCCGTGTTGTCCGGCGCCTGCATGTCCAGGCCCAGCAGCAGCCGGATCGCGTTCTCCATCTTGTCGTAGCCGCCTTCGCCATAGTGATGGCCGATCAGCTTGCCATCGCGGTCGACCAGATACTCCGCCGGCCAGAACCGGTTGTGCCATGCGTTCCAGGTGGACAAGCCGCTGTCCATCGCCACCGGATACGTAACGCCGGCCCGCGCGATCGCCGCCTGCACATTGGCCGGGTCGCGCTCGAAATCGAACTCCGGCGCATGCACGCCGACCACCACCAGGCCCTGGTCCTTGTAGGTCTCGTACAGATGCTCGACGTGCGGCATCGCGCGGATGCAGTTGATGCAGGAGTACGCCCAGAAATCGATCAGCACGACCTTGCCGCGCAGGGCGGACATGCTCAGCGGCGGCGAGTTGAACCAGTGGTCGATGCCGGCGAATTCGGGGGCTTGCGTCGGCGTCGATGTCGCCGCTGCGCCGGAAACGATAGAGAGCAGCACCGCAAACAGCATCGACTTTTTCATCGCCATGGCTCCGCAAAGCAAATACCCGCCGAGGTGCCCGGCGATCACGCCGGGCACCCGCCACCCGGGCTCAGTAGTCGTAGGTGATGCCGAACTGCACGTAGCGCGGCGACTGCGTGGACAACGGCAGGTTGTAGGTCGGGCGCACGCTGGTGGAACTGCCATAGCGCCCGTTGGTCTGCGTGATCGCCTGCTTGTTGAGCACGTTGTAGATCTGCACGCTGAAGCCCAGCCGCTGGCGTCCCCACTCCGGCCGGTACTGCGCGCCCAGGCTGAGCAGATAGGTCCAGGGCTGGCGCTTGTAGCCCGGCACCACCGGCACGCCGCCGCAGAAATGGTAGAAGGAGCCGTAGCCCAGGCCGGGGTTGGTCTGGTCCGCCCCGTACAGGCCCAGGCAGCTCTTGGGCGCACCCGACAGGATCGCCACGTTGCCCGAGACCAGCCACTCCGGCGCCACCTGGTAGTAACCGTAGGCTTTGAGCTGGTGCGTGCGGTCGTTCGACAGCGCACCGTTGGCGTAATCCATCACCTGCGTGTAATCCCAGTCCACCGTCGCCGACACGTCGGTCTGGCCGATATCCGAACGCACCTGGCCTTCGGTATTGCCGTAGTTGCGCGAGAACAGGTAATCGACCTTGCCGTACCACTTGCCGTCGAACGGATGCTCCAGGTACATCTCCAGCGCGTAGTACTTGCGCTTGAGCGTGGTGTTGAAGCCCATGTCCTTCTTCCAGTCCAGCGGCACCTCGTAGTAGCCGCCGGAAAGTTTCGGCACCTGGATGACCGGGTTGCTGCCCGGGTTGATCAGGTAGCTGCCCTGGATGCCGTTGACCTTGTCGTAATCGTTCATGCCCAGCTCGGCCATCTTGGCGGCGATGCGGCCGGTGTCGCCCCAGTCGTCGATGGCGCGGCCGAGCTTGCGCCAGGTGGCCTTGGCGCCGTACACCCAGGCATCGCCCAGCTTCTTGTCGAAGCCGAGGATCAGTTCGTCCTGGTATTCCGATTTGATATTGGTGGCGGCGGCCGTCTTCGGATCGCGCGGCTGGCCGTATTCGAGATTGGCCGAGATCGGCTGTTCCAGGCCGCGGTAGGTGTCGATCGGCGTCAGCCCGGTCGGATAGCCAGTCTTCGGATCGATGCCGGTGTAGGTGTAGTACACGTTGGTAAAGGTGGACGAACCGGCCGAGCGCAAGGCCACCGACGCAGGCACCGCCAGGTAATAGCGGCCGGCATTGCCATACACCTTCAGGCTGGAATCGCCGTTGACGTCCCAGGTGAAGCCGAGCCGTGGCGCCAGCTGCGAATGGGTCAGGCGCAGATAAGGCGTGCCGCCACCGTTGTAGTTGGTGAACTCGTCATTGCGCAGGCCGATCTTCACCAACCAGCGGTCGTTGATCTGCCAGGCGTCCTCGATGTATTGCGCCTGCTGCTTCACCCGCACCGAAGCGCTGTTGGCGAACACCTGCCTGGAAACGTAATAGCCGGTCGAGCCGCCCGGATAACCGCCCGGCGGACGCACCCACGGATAGCCTTGCCAACCCGGTCCGTTCGCGTCCGGGCCGCCGGTGATCCAGGTGTTCGGATCGCCGGACGCATACGCCCATCCGAAACCGGGGCCGGAGGTGAACTGGCCATCGTGGATGTCGCGCACGTCCTGGTTGTCGATGCCCGCGGTCAGGGTGTGGTCGCCCAGCTTGTAGCTCAGGTCCAGGCGCAGGTTGGTGTTCTTGGTGATGTGCTGCGGATCGAACAGCTGCACCACGGTCTGCGCATTGCCGTAAGACGAGCCGCCGGTGAGCGCGGGATTCTGCGAGGACTGCCCGATGATTGGACTGAGCGTCGGGTCGTAGCCCGGCAGCTCGTTGTAATGCGTGCCCTTCATCTTGCCGTACAGCACCGACAGCGTCAGCGAGTCGGTGAGGTAGCTGGTGAACTTGCCCAGGTACAGGTCCGAACCGTCCTTGATGTTCAGGTCGTGGTGATCGAACGGCCCTTCCTTGCCGGTGGTGTAGTCGTATTGGTACAGATTGCCGCGGTAGGACGATTTGTTCGACGCGCCGGTCAGCTCGAGCAAGTTGCTGTCGGTGATGTTCCAGTCCAGCTTGGTGTACCACTTCGGATCGTTCAGCCGGCTATGGTTGTTGTAGCTCGGCGCCAGGTTGAAGCCCACGCCCGCCACCGAACCGACCGCACCCGAAGGCATGCCGGCCGATGCGCCCGTGCCCTGGATGCGTTCGCCCTCGACCGAGGCGAACACATACAGCTTGTCCTTGATCAGCGGGCCGCCGACATAGGCGTCGACCGTGGTGGTGGTGGACTTGTTGTCGCCGCGCCGCCAATACAGCTGCCCGGCCTTGGGGCTGCCTTCGCCGTAGTAGATGTCGCGCGGATCGCCCTGCAGCCCCTTCGGCTTCCACAACACCTGTCCGCCGAAATGCCACTCGTTGGTACCGCGCTTGCCCACCTGGCTGATCACGCCGCCGTCGGAGCGGCCGTACGCCGCGCCATAGCCGCCGCTGAGGATTTCTTCCTGGTCGATCGAGCCGTAAGGCAAGGTCAGGCCGCCGAAGCCGCTGATCGGGTCGGTGGTGTTGAATCCGTTGATGTAATACGCGTTCTCGGTGACGGACGAGCCGCCGAACGAAACGAACTTGCGCGGCGACGACGCGCCCATGCCCATGCCCATGAAGGTGTCGCTGCCTTCCACCGCGCCCGGCGCCAGCAAGGCGATCGCTTCCGCGCTGCGCGCCAGCGGCAAGCGCGCCAGCTGCTGCGAGGTGACCACGGTGCGCGAATCCACCTGGGTCACGTCGATCGCCGGCAGGCTGTTCGCCGTCACCGTCACCGAAGCCAGGTTCTGCGCGTTCTGCGCCACGAAGGAAACCTCGGTGCCCGCGCCGACGTGCAGTTCGACGTCGGTACGCGTGTCGACCGTCTGCCCGTCGCGCTGCAAGGTGACGGTGTAGGTGCCCAGCGGCAGCGCGGCGATCGCATAGCGGCCCGACGCATCCACCGCCACTTGCCGCGTCACGCCCGATGCGTTCTGCACTTTCACCGTGCCGCCCGCGGCGGCCGGCGCCTGGCCGAAGATGCTGCCGGTGGTGGCCTGCGCATGCACGGGCGGCGCCATCGCGCCGTACAGCGCGAGCGCCAGGGCCATGCCTAGCGCAGACGGACAGGCCCTGAACCGGGCCGAGCGAATCCGATGCTGGTCATTCATGCGACTCCCCTTGAATAGCTTGATGGATATCCGCGGCCCAGATGCCGCGAAGACACTGCAGTGGTGCCATCGGCACCGGCGGCGACCACGCCGCGGTCGCAACTACCTGGCGTGGCGGTTTTGGCGCACAGGCCTGCGCGACCTCCCGTGCGGAGGCCTGTGTGCACGAACACGAGGTCGATCCCCTGCGGTCAGGCGGGCGGCGCTTGACCGTTGCCGCGCAGACAGCCGGCAAGCTTCTTGTGGAAAGCGATGACGCGCGTGGCGTCGGGTGGCTCGGCGAGCATGGTGTAGAGCTCGACGATAGCTTCGGCACGCTGCGCGACGCTCAGCGCACCGCCGGCCAGCACGATGTAGGACTGCAGCATCTGCAAGGCGGCGGCGAGCCGTTCGGAATCGACGCCGGTCTTGTGCGCCGGTGCATCCGGCGCCGGGACGTCGTCGTCGGTCATGCCGCCCTCGCCGCTGACCAGCCATAGCGCCGAGATGCCCATGGCGCGCGCCAGCACCACGCAGCGGTGGCGCGAGATATCGCCGCGGCCGCGGCTCCAGTTGTTCACCGTGCGCGCGGTGACACCGCAGCAGCGCGCCAGCGCGCCGACGCCGCCGGCGCGTTCGATCAGCAGCTGGATGCGTTCGGGGAAATCCTGCTCGGCGGTGTGCGCCGACATCGCAAGCCTGGCGTCAGCTTGAGCGGGGCCAGGTGCTTTGCCCCGGCGGTCGGCTACGTCCAGTGCAAAAGGAAAACCGGATACGGCGGCGCCGGTCGACACCGTTCTCGCCGCCGCCATCAAATCATCGGACACGGATGCCAAAGCGGACACAGGGTTCACTCCGGATCGACTGGGCTGGAAGAAGGGACTCGCACGGAAGTGGGGAGCTTCCGGCGAGCCAAGGTGGCCGCGTCAAACCGTTGAGTGTGGGGACATCAACTTTTCGTTATCGCGGCTGGAGCCAAAGATAGGCGCCGGCCGCGCGGACGGTACATAACCAATTTGAACGGATTCGTAGAGACCAATTCAGATTGGTGGGGGGGCATACACTGGCCTCGCGCGCTCATCTCCCTCTCCCCTCCGGGGAGAGGGTCGGGGTGAGGGGGACCTACGGAGCGATGAAGCGAAGCATCAAAGCAAGCGACGCTTCGTCGCTCTTCCGCCGCAAGCACCCGCCCCTCATCCGGCTGCCGCCACCTTCTCCCCGGAGGGGAGAAGGGATCCACGCTGGTTTGGCGAGGGAACTCAGTTGGTTTGGCGAGGGAACTCAAGCCTTCACGCAACCTGCCCCCTCTCCCCTCCGGGGAGAGGGGTGGGGGGAGGGGGA
>NZ_JAHFVJ010000015.1:0-86468 GCF_018599165.1 Dyella sp. LX-66 | reverse complement strand
GGTAGCCGCGCTCGTTAACTTGTTTGACCGCTTCAGCTTTGAACTCGTCGGTGAAACGTTTGCTGGTCATAGATCCTCCGATCCTCAATAGACACTATCAGGTGTCTACGGAATCGGGGGCGTACCATCCGGTTGATGCATATGGACGATGCATCGTCGGTCTCTGTCTCGCCTAGCCGTGCTCGACATCTAGGCACCCTAGTTATCGAGAGATCATGGAATGCATAGCTTCCGCTCGCTAAAGAGGTTGCCATGACCAACATATCCGGCACAACCACGAACGGCTTTACGTACGAGGGTGAGTATGAACTCACTCGCATGGATCGTGTCAGGTGGAGCGCAACCTACCGGCGTGATGGAATCTTCTTTGGGATGCGTCATGGCGGCATTAATGAACTTTCAGGCGTATCGCCGAGAGAGGTTCAACAGGCCGTCATGGACGATATCGAGTTTGTGTGGACTCGATCGGTCTAAGGGCGCGGTCTTTTGGCTGCAACGCTCATATATACCTTGGCTTGGCAATCGACCTGGGGATCAATCGCTTCTCGTTGACGCGTAAAGTACGACGATCGCTCTACCGAACCCAGACCCCATCCTCCCATCTGAGAACGCTCCATTGGTAAAGACCAACTACTCTTTCGAAAAACGCCAGCGAGAAATTGCAAAGAAGAAGAAGCAGGACGACAAGCAGGCCAAGAAGGTGGCATCGCGCGATGGCGCCAAGATGGAGCCCGTGGCTGGAACAGCAAACGCCAAGAGCATCTGATCCTGCCGTCGCTCCAGGAATGCTCTGAGCACAGCAAGTGCGTTTAAAGCAAAAAAAGCCCGGCACAAGGCCGGGCTCTTTTCGTTCGGGCAAGGATCCTTAGATCACCTGCACCTGTTCTGCCTGCAACCCTCGTTGGCCATTGGTCACGGTGAAGGACACCTTTTGACCCTCGGCCAGGCTCTTGAAGCCCGAGGACTGGATCGAGCGGAAGTGGACGAATACGTCGTCACCACCGGTGTCTCGGCTGATGAAGCCAAAGCCCTTGGCGTCATTGAACCACTTAACGGAACCGGTTTCGGTCTGGGACATGTTTATTTCTCCTTGGAACAAGTAAGGCCGCATGGCGGCGGAAAAGCTGGTCGCAAGGAGGAAGGGGAACAACGGTGTAGTGAACAGCTATCTACAGCATCAGGCCACAATTCATGGTGACCCTCGAAACTCAGCCACATCACAGTACAGGGCAGTTCGTCAAAGGGCAAACGGAGCGACAAGCCCGTTCAGACTGGGCGGCTTCTATCGCACCCAACACGGCGCCAGATCTCGAAAGAGTGGGGTCGATCCATCAGTCGAGCGAAGGTGAGCCCGCTGTGTTGATTGCTGGGCTTGAAAAGGCATCAGATAGGCGCCTCAGGACCCTTTGCCGTGGAATAAATGCTGTCGGGCGAACGCACTCGCGTACTCCACGAGTGCGCGTGCATTGATGTCATGACCGGTATTACGACACCACAGGGCAAACGCTGCTGACTGTACGTCGACCTTGAGAGTCGGCACGCCCGCGCACTGTTGCTGGTGCAGAACTTTATTAGCGGCAAGTTCCCACTGGTCGTACGTCGTATGCCAGCTGCGCTGAGGCAGCAACGATCGGAACGCCTCGTAGTCATCGCGGGAGAACCAGGGAACCCCGACTGTCGCGCGCCTCGACGTTTCGTTCATGTAGTACTCCCATAGCGAGCGCCACGCGGGCGGCGCTCACGCAGCATGAGGCCTGAAAGAACTCAGACACCCGCTGCGTCGATGTCGGACACTACGCACCTGCATGTGAGCTTCGTGTCCGCGAGAACCTAGAGTAGATGGCATTCGCACTTGCGCCTTCTGCGCCATAAGACTAGCGTCAGCGCGATATGCCACCTGGAATCCCCATGTCGATCATCACGATAGATGCGTGGGCAGATGGGCCTAATGTCTTCGGCCTGTGGCGTGGACATTGGCAGTTGTTGCGCAATGGCTTGGCCATCAAAGGGCGTTTCGGAGTCACCGGAGAGCGCTTTCTTACCCAGCTCGACGCCGTAGATGCCGCCATCAGACGTGGCGTTTCGGATCAGCGAAACATCCATCTGGGTGGGCAGGATCACCGGCGCCGAAACTGAATAGATCCCGCTCGACTGTTCCGCATCAATCGCAGCAACACCCACGTCACCCGAGAGCAACCTTTGCTATGCCACCGTGGCTAAGCGGCATTCGCCGCCTCGGAGTACGACATGACCAACCCGAACAGTCCCAACACCCCTGATTCTCCTCAAAAGGCACCGCCCGTATCGTCGGCGAATGACGCGCCGGAAAAACGGGCTGACGAGCGACCCGAGGAGGGAAAGGAGGGACAAGATGCCAAGGAAAGCAAGTCCGATGAAGGCAAACAGCAAGGCAAGTGACCCCTGCTGCGCCGCTCACGCGGAGCCGCTCCATGCGGCTCCGCCTCACCTCGTAGCTCACGTTTCCACTTGACCAAAGCCTCATGCCGCCGGCTTATCCTGTGGATGACGCTTAGGCCGCCAGCGTTTGCTGGCAGCCAAGGCGCGAAGGATGGAGGCCATACGAACGGCAACTCCCTGATCGATTGGCGTGAACAAGTCGCCTCGTCGGTCCTACACGCAGCAGCCGGTCAACCGATAAGCTATGCTGCACAGGAAGCGCTATTCCGCCTGTCAGAGATACTCGCGTCGCTACGCGCGCGTGAAAGCCCATCTCCCTCTGAGAAGCAGACTTCGTCTGATGCATCCGAGTAGCCATCCTGGCTCGGCGATCTGTCTCCCGGCACGCTACCCGTTGCTGGCACTCCCTTCACTCAGAGAACCTCATGGCGCACCCCTCGAAGCCCTTCACGGCGGCAGAGATTCATGCCGTCTACGCCACTGTGCCCGCAAAAAAAGACAGTTCAGGCGAGAACGATACGTCGAAGTACACCCGGTCACTGCACTTCAA
The DNA here is from genome assembly GCF_018599165.1 of Dyella sp. LX-66. Taxonomy (NCBI): domain Bacteria; kingdom Pseudomonadati; phylum Pseudomonadota; class Gammaproteobacteria; order Lysobacterales; family Rhodanobacteraceae; genus Dyella; species Dyella sp. LX-66. Next base: position 83,500 of record NZ_JAHFVJ010000015.1, on the reverse strand, counting down.
GCGTGATCCGAACCACCCGGGAAGGGCGCCGAACAAGCTGGATCTCGCCCCTGGATCTCGCCGAAAATAGACGCCTGGTCTGCACACTCAAGCCGTCCGTGTCAGTGCCTCGCCCGGTTTAACGTACTTCACAGGCTCCAGGGACTACACCGTATGGAGCCATGAAGTACTTTGGCTACCTGTCACGCGCATGACCTGCGACTGGGGTCCCTGACTCGTCTTCGCTCCAGTCGAAGGAGATTGTCATCGTGTCTGACGAAATCAGAGGTTCCTATCGGGACTTGATCTACATCGTCGCCTACCAACGGGAAGGCGGCAACGTGAGCTGGTCGGCGAGCCTGGAAGATGATGAGGGGGCAGTGATTTTCATCACCAGCTACTTCATTTGCAGTCTTGGAAAAATCCATTGCGAGAAGCTGATCCGGCAGCGGGTCTTCGCAAGCATCGACGAATACCATCGTCGCCATGAAACACCAACGCTTCACTAAGCCCAGGAAGACAGTGTAGCTATCGCTATACGTCAAAGACCTCGCATCCAGCCCCGAAAACAGAGCACTTCGGCGTAGCGTCGCATGAGCGGTGCTGCACTTTTTCGTCATGTGATGCCGTCTGCTGCCGCCTCACCGTTGTTCCGCGGCCGGACGACATCGTCCCTACGCACCTAACCACGCATCGCCCCATTGGGCTGCGCGTCATGCGGAACACTCCAGATGAGGCAAAGGTGATGATGAAGATGAGGAAGCAGGTGCTTCTGTTGCTTTTGCTTGGTGCTACAACTTGCCCGCTAGTCACGGACGCGGGAGCAACTCCCCAAATCTATGGAGCAGGCCAAGGCACCTGTCGATTCTGGACTGCCGCGAGGGAGTACCCGAATGGAGTGGAGCCTGAGTCGCTCGGATGGATTCAGGGGTATGTGAGCGCGACGACTGTGTTGAGTCCCAACTCCTTTAGGAAGACAGACGCTCAACGCATTGGCATCTCGATGGACAAAATCTGTGCCGGGCACCCCAACAAGCAGATTAGCGATGCCACATTGGAGCTAATCGGAGACCTTCGGGTGAAGTAGCATCTATACCCTGCGACGCCAGTATCTCCGATAGGCGAAGAAGGGCTTGCTTCGCCGCAAAACTGATTGGCTGTCCGGCCGCCGCCGCCTCAAGGACCGGTGCGGCCACTTGCTCGCACCAATCGATCAGTGGATTACCGTTCATAGATGCCTCCGTCCATCGTGACTCGGCGGATCGAGCCGGCTAACGACCTGGACAACCAAGACATCATACGAGATGGGGGATGAGATGCTGGTCAAATGCCGGCATTCCGACACACATCTCAACGACCATGTTGCTCAAGCAATTGCCGCCTGGCGAAGTCGCCCGCGTAATCGACTAGCGCGCGAGAGTTGACCTCACGACCGCTCGATCGACACCACTCCACGAAAGTATCCGATTTCACGTGCGCCTTGAAAGCACAGACACCCATGCGTTGTACCTGATCCATGAACCTATTCGCGGACGCCTCCCATTGATAGTAGGTAATGTGCCAGACAAGGTCGGGCACCACCCGCCGAAACGCCTCGTAGTCCTCGCGATCGAACCACGGAACGCCGACAGCTCGGAGCTTTGGCTTACGCATGGGGCGGTCCCATACTGTTCGTCCCAACCGAAAGCGATCGATGTTGCCGACCTGACCAAACGAAAACGTGGATCAGCGGCGAAGAACTCCAGCGAAACAGGAGCAGCGGAGTACGCAATCAACATCTGCACCTCACTCATGGCATGCCGAAGCAGATGTGATACTTGCCCGCGACCGGGCAAGGAAGGCAGCCCCAACCAAGCCGGCGACCGGCGTTACGTCGCCAGTACCACATCGAAACATTTAACGCCCACGACGGTGCTCGGCGAGGCACTGCCTTCCCCTCTCGGTCAGCGTGAATCCATCAAGCAAGCTCAGCACTAATCGGAGCTTGATGAGTTGGTCAATCAACGTCGTGTCGGTAGTGGGATGAACACCGGCCTGCACGGCAACCAAACAGTCGAACTGCTCGATGGAAAGCTGCATACAGAAACCTCTACCCGCGTTCGGGAGATCCATCGTCCTCCTGGATTGCGGCGTACGCAAGGCACTAACGCCGAGAATCTCGAGACCAGTGAATAGAAGGGTTCATATCAGCAAAAATGCAAGCCACGCTGGAAGCGCTCCGGTCATCGGATGTCACGCGGGGACTTGCACACGACGCATTTACACGACCATCTACCCAACGCCGTTGTCACACCACTTTGATCGGCGCGGTAGAGCAAACATCATCAATATGGAGCGCCAGGCGTCATTCCCCACCAATGAATGCCTTGCCAGCTGCCCATGCCGCTGCCTTGGACAAGAAGCGGCGCGCATGGTCGCCAATCTCGTTAGTAAAACGACCACCTCCAAGTGACATGCGTGCTCCGAATCGATACGTAGTAACTCGCGGATTTGTGGGGTGCCTGATCTCCGCAAGAGATAACTCCCAGTCTCCTATCATCTCGCGGCGAACTATGCTTTTCACGATGTCGCCCCTACAGAGCTGGATTGCCAGCAATGAGGCATAGAAGAACGCGAACAGGCTCCTCCGTCAGCTACCAGCTTTCGGATGGTACCGTGCTTGATGTCATCGACGGCGGTTTCGAGGTCCTCGGCGACCACCGTCGTTTCAAGCGCACGTAGCGACCGAGGTCCCTCATACATGTCCTTGACGGGATGGCGACAAGCTGGCTCTTCTATTGGACGCGGCTATCAGCCGCAACATCACCATGGGTATCCTGATCTCTTCGTTCCACAGTGAAACGTCGAGCGGATCGCGTCAGATCCCGCGAATGATCATGTCCGCCGGAACGTTACGCTTATCGGATACCCCGCACCTAACAGCCGCATCGACCGCCTCGTTCTGAGTGAAAAAGCGATCTCCTGTAGCGCCAAAGCGCCCCTTGACGGCTAAGCCATCCTGCAACAGACGCCAACGGCCTCGCCATAAGCCAAATGCGTTTGGCCCATCTGCCCAGGCATCTATAGAGATGATCGACATGGGGGTACTTGGCGAGATGTTGCAGTAACGCTAGCCCTATGGAGCGGTGAGCACAAGTAAGTATTTGAGCCACCACGTTACCCTTACCTAACAACTACACGCGCATGCTGCATGGGCGCCAAGAAAGACAGCCTCCTCCTTGGCAGGCGCCTCAGCCACGCGGTCCTATCCCTAACGCCATCTGAGTACCTCTCCGATTCTTATCGGAGTTGCGGTTTCGGCCGCTCAAGATCCGCCTGGCGGATCACTACTCAAGGTAAACGCATGTCCAACCACGACTCCAAACCCGCCCACGTCTCCGGCAAGAACATCGTCGAGACCGCGGCCGCCAACGGCTCCTTTCATACCCTTGGCAAAGCTCTCGAAGCGGCCGAACTCACCCAGACGCTGAAGGACTCCGGCCCCTACACCATCTTTGCACCGACGGATGCAGCGTTCGAAAAACTTCCGAAAGGGACTCTAGAAAACTGGCTCAAGCCGGAGAACAAGGCGGAGTTGGTCTCCGTGCTGAAGTATCACGTGATGCCGGGCCGGGCATCGTTCGTCGAGGTCGAGAAACTGACCGCGCCAAAAATGATGCAAGGCCAAACGGCGTCTATCACGAAGGATGGCGGCAAACTACGCATCGGCGGTGCAACCATCCAAGCGCGTGACATTACCTCAAGCAACGGCATCATCCACGCCATCGATGCGGTCAACGTGCCAAACAAGCAGTAAAAACCAGAGGCTTGTGGTGGGGTTGACCTCACCACGGGTCTCACAGAAGTCCCTCTACTGGCCGCCTGACTTCAACCACCATGGCGCCCCACAGCAACCCACCATCTGAGGCGTTAACCATGGCCGGCCGCTTTTCCCTTAGCGCCCATCGCCCCCTGCCGCTACTGACAAGGCTATCCATGCGCATAGGCGATTTGGTCAGCCGCCTCACTGAAGGAAGCAGTGATGCACGTCGACCACCCTTCTCCGTGATGAAGCTTGCTTCCGCCTCAGGCGTTCGCGACCGCGACGAAGTAAGAGGCTCCTACCGTGGCTTGGTGTACATCGCCATTTACCAGCGGGAAAGGGGCGTCGTCAGCTGGTCAGCGAGCCTCGAAGACGACGATGGAGAGGTAATTTTTGTTGCGAGCCACTTCATTTGTGGCTCGGGAAGGATCAACTGCGAAAGCGCGCTGCGGCAACGCATTTTTTTAAGTATTGACGACTATCATCGAATCCACGAGACCTCCGATCTCCGCTAACACCGAAGGAAAGAAGACCTCCTATCGCTCCAGCCATCGGGGACCAAGGTGGGGATGTCGTTGAAGTAGAGCTGGCGTTCGATGATGGCTACCACCCTCAGGCTCCTTCGCCGATGCCGTGCACATGGCCGCCCCGAGGAGGAGAGCCAAACACGCAATAGCCCTTAGGTTCGTAGCCGCTCCATAGCCGCTGCCGAGTATCGAAAGGTCCGCTATGGGCCAGAAGCAGACATTCCTTAGATTTCCTGGCCCGCAGTATGGCAACTCTCCAATCCGCCGGGGAGTATCGCCATGTCTATGCAGCGCTCTAGTTGTCCGCTGATCCCTTGGAACCGCGGCAGGATCATGGGACAGAAGCTGCCGCTCCAGCTTCGGGACATTTTTGGCATAAGGATCCGGCTTCAATTGCAGCACCGCATCCGGGACTTGGCTCTGTTCAACCTGGCGATCGACAGCAAGCTTCGCGGATGCGACCTCGTTGCCCTTCGGGTTTGCGATCTGGCCAGAGAGGGTGGCCTTGGGGCAAGAGCTCAAATTATTCAGCGCAAGACAGGTAGAGCGGTCCAGTTTGAGCTCACCGAACAGACTCGGCGCGCCATCATGCATTGGATCAACCGAAGGGGCTTGACCCGAGAGGACTACTTGTTCCCAGGCCGGCAGCGACCTCTGACTCACTTGTCCACACGCCAGTACGCCAGGATCGTGAAACGCTGGATCGCGAGCGCCGAGCTCCCACCATCGGACTACGGCACGCACTCCATGAGGCGCACGAAGCCGACCCTGATCTATCGTCGGACCCACAACCTACGGGCTATCCAGCTCCTACTCGGGCACACCAAGCTCGAGAGCACCGTCCGCTATCTTGGCATAGAGGTCGAGGACGCCCTGGCTCTATCGGAAGAAACGGAGGTCTGAACAGGCGCGGAGAACCGGCCACCGGTTGTGCGGCAGGATCGCCCAGTCTCTGTATCGAACCAGGGTCTATCGGGGGGCACCGCCGATGCACAGCGTCGTCCATCTGGATGACACCGCAGGACCGTGATCGCCCGACGTCAACCTCTCACGTTAGGCTTGAATCGCTACGTTGTTCTGCGAGCCCCATTCAGAACAACCCCAGCTTGCTCGGCATTAGCACCGGCACGATGCTGCTGATCGTCATCGCCAGTATGGCCGCCACGGCCATGGGCATTCGGTGACATCGCCTGACGCCCCCTATTTCTCATCAATTCAAAGAGCTGGAGCATCCATGATCGGCATTCCCCCCACCGGCGGCCTGGCCCATGCCGCAATCACCGCGGTCTGCTTCGAAGGCCTTTCTGCTGAAACGCGTGAGGGACAGAAGGCCGTACTCGCCATCATTGATGAGAACGGCAAGGTGATCGAAGCCGGCCCTGCTGTTGCAAGAGAGGCCTGGAACGTAACGCTTGCCTGCTACAAGCAATTCCTGGCGGGACAAGGACACCTTCGGGTGTTCTCGAGTCCACCAACCACACTAAACTGAGACACCAAACGAGCGGCCAAACGGCCGCTTTTTTACGAGCGCAAAGTCTGTTTATATTGAGTTGACTTTGGGCACGCAAAGAAGAAGTAACTCGCCCCGCGGCAGCGGGGCGAAACACTCGCCAAAGGCGAGACACCCTGGCGCCCCCGCCGCCGTATCATCGGCGCACACCAGCGCCGAACCCCCATTCGATGGATCGCCTCCACCAATACCGAATCTTCATCCAGATAGCCGACATGGGCAGCTTCATCCGCGCCTCCCACGCCCTGGAACTCCCCCGCGCCACCGTCTCCGCCGCCATCCAGTCCCTGGAAGCCGAACTCGGCACCCGCCTCCTCCACCGCACCACGCGCCGCGTCCAGCTCACCGCCGACGGCGAACAACTCCTCGAACGCGTGCGCCTGCTGCTGGCCGAAGCCGAGAACGTCGAGTCGCTGTTCCGCACCCGGCGCCAGGAAGTCGCCGGACGCCTCAGCATCGACGCGCCCAGCCGCATCGCCCGCCGCCTGATCGCACCGGCCCTGCCGGGCCTGCTGCGCCGGCACCCGCGCCTGCAGCTGGGGCTGGGCTCCAGCGACCGCGCGGTGGACCTGGTGCGCGAAGGCATCGACTGCGCCGTGCGCGTGGGCGAGCCGCACGACAGCAGCCTGGTGCGCCATGCGCTGGGGCAGCTGGCCCTGATCAACTGCGCCAGCCCCGACTATCTGCGCCGCCACGGCACGCCCACCCGGCCGGACGAACTGGCCCAGGGCCACCGCATGATCGGCTACGCCGGACCCACCACCGGCCGCGAGCAGCCGTGGGAATACGTTAGCGAAGGCCGCGAACACGGCATGCGCGTGCCCAGCCAGGTGATGGTCAACAATGCGGAGAACTACATCGCCTGCTGCGAAGCCGGCCTGGGCCTGATCCAGATCCCGCGCTTCGACGTGCGCGAACTGCTCGACAGCGGCGTACTGGTCGAGGTGCTGCCCACCTATCGCCCGGCCTCCATGCCGATCGCCCTGCTCTATCCGCACCGGCGCCAGCGCTCGCACCGGCTGGACGCCTTCATCGCCTGGTTCGAGGCGCTGATCCGCCCGCACCTGGAGGCGGACGAGGCCGCCTGAGCGTTCCCGCTAAGCCGGCCCTAATGCGACGGTCCGATCATTTTCCCGGATACTTCGCGCCATCCGCGAGCCTGGATGCTGTCGTGCACATACTTCTTATCGAGGACGATCCGCTCCTCGGCAAAGCCATCCAGCGGGCCCTCGAACAGCTCGCCTACACGCTGACCTGGATCCGCGACGGCCGCGAGGCCATGGCGGCGGTGAACGATCCCTCGGTCGACCTGCTCCTGCTCGACCTGGGCCTGCCCAACCGCGACGGTTTCGAGATCCTCACCGAAGCGCGCGGCCGCCGCCTGCGCACGCCGATCATCGTGATGACCGCGCGCGACGACCTGGAGTCGCGCATCCGCGGCCTGGACGCCGGCGCCGACGACTACCTGGTGAAACCCTTCCACCTGGACGAACTGGCCGCGCGCATCCGCTCCACCACGCGCCGCGCCCAGGGCATGGCCGACAACCGCATCGAGGTCGGCCCGCTGGTGCTGAACACGGCCGCCGTGGAAGTCACCTACCAGGGCAAGAAAGTGGAGCTCAGCCGCCGCGAATTCGCCCTGCTGCAATACCTGATGGAACGCGCCGGCCGCGTGGTGCGCCGCGAGCAGCTGGAAAGCTCGCTCTACGGCTGGGACAACGACGTGGGCTCCGGCGCGCTCGACGTGCTGGTCCACGGCCTGCGCCGCAAGCTGAGCTTCGATGCGATCAAGACGGTGCGCGGCTTCGGCTACACCATCCCGCTGGATCATCCATGAGCGCGCCGCGATGAGCGGATCGATCACGCGCATCCCCAGTCTGCGCGCGCGCCTGCGCTGGATGGTCATCGCGATCCTCGCCACGGCCATGCTCCTGCTCGGCGCGCTCAGCTACCGCTACACGCTGAAGGAAGTGCACGAACTGCTCGACGGGCGCCTGGCCCAGTCCGCGCGCACGCTCGACGTGCTGCTGCGCACCGGCGGCATGCCGCAGGACGGCCGGCCCGTGGTGGTGCCCACGCCTTCGCGCACGCCCGCCGCGCACGGCAAGGGCACGCATTCGTACGAGCCGGAAGTGGGCTACCAGGTATTCGCCGCCGACGGGCACGTGCTGGCCACCACCGCCAACCTCGACGGCATGCCCGCGCCGCGGGCGGAAGACAAGGCCTTCCGCGACGTCTCCTTCGGCACGCGCCGCTGGCGCGTCTTCCAGTTGCCGCGCGGCAGCGACGGCGAATGGATCCGCACCGCCGAGCGCTACGACAGTCGCACCGAAATCAGCCAGGCGCTGTGGGTGCAGTACGGCCTGATGCTGTTCGTCGCCCTGCCGCTGCTGGCCCTGCTGATGGGCTGGGCGATCCGGCGCGGGCTCAAGCCGCTGGACACGCTGGCCCGGCGCCTGCTGCGGCGCGAGCCGGGCAGCCATGCGCCGGTGACGCTGGAGAACGCGCCGACCGAGCTGCGCCCGCTGCTGGATGCACTGAACGAGCAGATCGGCCGCCTGGAGAACGCGCTCGAACGCGAGCGCCGCTTCAGCGCCGACGTCGCGCACGAACTGCGCACGCCGCTGGCCTCCACCATGATCAACCTCGACGCCGCGATCGGCGCCCGCGAACCCGGTGCCGCCGACAGCGCGCTGGCCGATGCGCGCGAATGCCTGGTCGCGCTGGCCCGCCGCACGGAACAGCTGCTGGCGCTGGCGCGGCTGGAGTCGGGCGAAGGGCGCCGCGCGATGGCGCCGGTGGATCTGGCGATTCTTGCCGGCGACGTGATCGAAGAGATGGTCTCGGTGATCGCGTACAGCAGGGTCGAGCTGGTGCTGGCGCCGCTGCCGCCGCGGCTGGTGGTGCATGGCGACGAGGCGGCGCTCCGGGCGATGCTGCGCAACCTGCTGGAGAACGCGATGCGCCACGTGCCCTCCGGCGGCATGGTGGAGCTGGCGCTGTCGCGGGCCGGGCGGGTGGCGGTGATCGACGTGGTCGACAACGGGCCGGGCATTCCGCCCGAACGGCGCGCCGCGCTGTTCGAGCGCTTCCACCGCGAGCCGGGTACGCGCGGCGACGGCTACGGCCTGGGGCTGTCGATCGTGCAGCGCGCGGCGCAGATGCATGGCGCGGATATCCAGCTGCTCGATTCGCGCTTCGGCACGGGGCTGCATGTACGGGTCAGCCTGCTGCTGCATGGCGACGAGGCGGCGCGGGAGCGCTAGCTGCAGCTGATGCCTCCTGCGGCGGCCCGGTTCGCCGAACGTGGGGACAGATCTGGCGAGTGGCATGGCCGGCGCTCCGTTGCGGATGAATAAAGCGGTCCCCCCGGAACGGGGGGACCCACGAGCGCCCGGGGCAGAGGGGAGAACCCGGGCGTCCGCGGCCCGCACCTGCTGGGGAGCGGGTCCGGGCAGGGATAGATTGCTGCGGCGCCAGGCCTGCGTATGTAGGTGGATACCGGCAGCCCGTGTACGGGCCGCACGCGCCGCCGCGCGCTCCAAGGCCGTCACGGCGTAGGCGCCATCGCAGGTCCGCAGCGCATGCGGTACAACACCGCATGGATTCGTGCTTAAGTGGCCGCACCCACCGCCCCTGCGACGCGCCATGAAGATGCAGGCCCTCGCTCCGCGTATCTATGCGCCCCTGCTGGCGGCGCAGCTCGCCGTGCTGGCGTTCGAGCCGCCGCGCGTGCTGAGCCTGAGCTACGCCTTCGTGCTGGCGACACTCGCCTTCACCCTCTTGCTGAGCCTGCGCCGCGTGCGCCTGAGCCTGCCGCACAACCGGCCGCTGTGGGCGCTGCTGCTGGCGGCGCTGCTCAGCCAGGCCGCGGCCTTCGTGCTGCTGTTCGCCGATTCGCTGGTCAATCCCCAGGGCACCCTGGTGGCCTTCGACCCCACCTTCTATTTCTGCATGGGCAGCCTGCTGCTCACCCTCGCGGCGACGTACGACCCGGTGCTGCCGACCTACCGCTGGACGGCCTGGGTGGATGCGGCGCTGGCGATCCTGATCGCGCTGATGTTCTACGGCCTGGTGCGCGCCCTGGTGGCCGGCGCCGAAGCGCAGCCGGACAACGCCCGCGCCATCGTCTGGCTGTTCGACGGCATGGCGCTGTTCGTGGCGATCTTCGCCACGCTGCGCCTGCTGGGCGCGCGCCGCCGCGACGAGCGGCGTTTCTTCGTGGTGCTTACGGCATTCGCCTGGATCGAGTTATTTGTGCCGGCGGCGCATAACCGCTTCGTGCTCTCCAGCGAGTCGTATGTGCCGGAGCTGCTGCTGAGCCTGCCCTTCGCAGCGATCGGCCTGCTGCTGAGCCGCCGCCGCGGCGACTGGCTGCGCGGCTACCGGCCGCCGGCGCGCGTACGGCATCTTGCCGGCAGCGTCAGCCCCTTCGTGCTGAGCCTGGCGCTGTGCCTGCTCGCTTTCGCCTATCTGCATCGCAACCCGGTGCTGGCGGCGTGCGCCGTGATCGCCGGCATCGCCTCGTATGCGCTGCGCGCCGCCCTGATGCTGGGCCGGCACCTGTCCTCCGAGGACGAACTCAAGCGCCTGCACCACGGCCTGCGCCGCGCGGCCCTGCGCGACGACCTGACCCAGCTGTTGAATCGCCGCGGCTTCTATCGTGCTTTCGACCGCGAATGGGAACGCGCTCAACGGACCCGCACGCCACTGGCGGTGGCGATGCTCGACATCGATCACTTCAAGGCCTTCAACGATACCTATGGGCATCTGGCCGGCGACCAGTGCCTGGCGTCGGTGGCGCAGGCGCTCGCGGGAGAAGCCGCCGCCATGACCGGCGTGACGCTGGCGCGCGCCGGCGGCGAGGAGTTCGTGGTGCTGATGAGCGGCCACATGCCGCATGCGGCCGGCGCCTTGCTGGAAAAGCTGCGCGGGCGGGTCGAGGCCTTGCGCATCCTGCATGTGCGCGGGGTGCGCGGCTTCGTCACGGTGAGTGCGGGGATCGCTTCGAGCGAGCTGGCGCGTTATGAGGACGGTGAAGAAATGCTCGGCGCGGCGGACAAGGCGCTATACACGGCGAAGCGCGCGGGAAGGAATCAGGTGGTGTGGGCCGAAGTGCCGGGTACAGAAGCGATGTCCTGAGATGCCCGCACCATCGATGTGATCCTCAATCGCCGCCGAAAACCGGACGCCCGCCGTCATCCCAACGAAACTTCTGCATATACGGCGCACGCTTCGAGGTGCATTTCCAATCCGGGCCTCCATTGGCGTGGAACACGATCCAATCCGAACCGTCGGCGCCTTTGAAAAACCCGTTGTGCCCGGTGGCGTAGACGCCATCCTTCGGCGAGCTCTTCACCACCGGCGTCGGCGACTTCGACCATGAGGAAGGCTTGAGCAGATCGGCGCTCGCATCCGCGCTCAGCATCCCGATCGAATAACCATCCGACCAGCAGGCACTGGCCGAATACGTCAGGAACACCTTGCCCTCCGGCCCGGCCAGAAACTCCGGCGCTTCCATGATCTTCCGCCCACCCTGCATCTCCCAGGCGAACGTCGGCTGCGCGATATCCACCTCCGGCCCGGCCAGCGTCCATGGATCGCGCATCGGAGCGATCACCAGGTCGCTGTGGTCGCCGACATAGGCCGAATACACGAAGTACAGCTTGCCGCGATGTTCGAACACCGTCCCATCGATACCGGTGAGCTTGGTGTGCAGCATGCCCTTGTCCACCCATGTGCCTTGCGTGGGATCGGCCGCAGCGTTTTCCAGCACGAACACGTGACGGTGGGCGTCGTCGTTGTGCGCCTTGTCCGCGGCGGAGTAGTACAGGTACCACTTACCGCCGATGACATGCAGCTCCGGCGCCCAGATCGCCGCGGAGTTCGGGCCACTGGCCGGCGCACGCCATACCGTCACCGGCTTCGCATCCGCCAGCTTCGCCATATCGCGCGTCTTCCACAGCGAGATGCGATCGCCCTGCGTGTGCATGTAGTAGTAGAACCCGTCGCGCTGGGTTACCCAGGGATCGGGGCCGGAAGGCAGCAGCGGGCCGATCGGCTTCGCAGCCTGCGCGACCGGAGCCGCCAGCAGCAGGGCGAACAGCAAGGCATGGCGCATCACTTGTCCTTACCTCCGGGCGGCGACGAAGCATCGCCATCCACCTGCAGATAGTCGATGTCGAGCACGTGTGCGCCGCCTTCGATATCGATCGTGTTGAAACCGGGCAGCAGCGATGCCGATACCGTTGCCATCTGCTCCTCCGGCGTCTTGTCGATCGTTGCGGGAACGCGCGCACCATTGACCACCAGCACCGGCGTGGCCGGCAAGCCGAGGTCACCAAAACGCACGCTCAAATGGTGCATGCCACCCACCGCATGCACGAGGAATCGCAACCGCGACTCGCCCTGCCCCAGCCTTACCTTGCGCTGGTTGGACGCAGCCGGATCGGGCACCACCGCCGCACCCGTCAGCTCGGCATCTTCGGCCTCGTAGCGGTCGAAACGCAGCGGCGCGATCGCCGACAGCATCTCGTTGCGCGACGCGTGCTCCGGCGCATCGGCCGCGGACGACGACGTCACGTGCAGAAACGAACCGTCGCCACGCGCCAGCAAAGCCTGCGTCCAGCCTGCATGGATATTGCCGCTGCGCTTCTGCACCGGCGCCCGCACCTCCCACCAAGGGCCACGGCCCGACGCATTGTTCCAATACAAGCTGCGCCCGCCCTCGTCGCCACCGCCACCGGCGCGCTGGGCGGAAACGACGATCACGCCTTCCGGCCCGCCTTGCGGAAACCACTGCAGCACCGGACACGCCGACGGCCAGAAGCCGGACAGCGTCATCACCGGCTCGCCATGCCGCTGCGGATCGCCCCAATCCAGTCCATCGCGGCTGAACTTGATGAACACCTGCCCGTTGCGCGGGCCGTCGATGTTCTCGTACGTCATCGCATAGCGCTTGTCGGCCAGCCGCGTGACGATGGCCATGCCCGGCCGCTGGACGCCGCCGGGAATCGCCACGTCCCACACTTCCTTGCCCCAGCTGCGCCCGCCATCCGCCGACACCTTGTGCGCCAGCAGCTGGTTGTAGCCCTCGCCCTTGTGCTGCTCGCTGGAGTAATAGGCGACCAGGCGCCCGTCATCCAGCCGATGCACGTTCGGCTCCCACACGCCCTTGTTGTCCTTGTCCTCCGGACGCCCGCCGCCCTGCACGATGGAGCTGCGGTAGCGCCAACTCTTGCCACCATCCGTGGACACATACATCTGCAGGTCTTCGACATAAACCCGGCCATGCTCGTCGTTACGGGTGGCGTTGGCCGAAAGCAGCAGCGTGCCGGCCGGCAGGTCGCCGCTTGCCTGCGCCAACTCGGCGATGTGCGGTTGCCAACGCAGCTGCCACTGCTTGTCACCGGCGTGCGGCTCGTCGGTGACGTTCATCAGGAAGCGCCAGTGCGCGCCCTCGTCACGGCTTTCCCACAAGGGAATGCCAGCCATGCCATCCTGCTCGAACACCATCAGCAGGCGCCCACGATCGGACGCCGTACCATGTTCGATGCGCACGACGGATGCGTAGCCGGTGCCGTCGGCAATGCGTTCGCCCACCACGCGTTCGTCGGCATGCGCCGCCATCGCGGCCAGCGCCAACACGAGCGCGAACATCGTTCTTTTCATCACGACCTCCAGGAAAAAAGGCGGGCGGCCACGCCACGACGCCGCCCGCCGGGGAGGAATCACATCTTGAAGCGCACGCCCAGGCCCACGGTGCGGTCCTGGTAGCGGATGTCGCGCGGACGCGTGGTGCCGTCGCCCCACCACTGGTGCAGGTTGGCGCCGAAGATATTGGTCGCGTTGAGCACCACGGTGAAGTTCTGGTTGACGTCGTAGCCGAGCGAGAAGTCCACCTGGTTGGCCGGCTTGATCTCGTCGTTCACGCCCGCCACCGTCGGCTGGTTGAAGCCCTCGATATAGCGGCTACGGTAGTTGTAGGCCAGGCGCGCGGACCAGCCGTACTTCTCGTACATCAGCACCGCGTTGTAGTTGTTCTTGGAAACGTTCTGCAGCGGCGAGGCGGTGATCGGGCCGCCGATAAACTGCGGCGAGCGCGTGGAGCCCTCGATATACGTGTAGTTGAACTGCGCACCCAGGCCGCTCCACGGGCCGGGCAGGAAGTCGAAGAACTGCTGATAAGCGAACTCCGCACCTTCCAGATGGCCGGAACCGGCGCTCTGCGGCGAGTTGAGCTGGTAAGGCTGGCCGCCGATGGTCACGTCGGTGATGTAGTTCTGGATGTAGCCGTTGATGTCGCGGTAGAACACGCCGCCGCTCACGTAGCTGGCCGGTCCGAAATACCACTCCAGCGAGGCGTCGTAGTTGTTGCTGCGGATCGGCTTCAGGTTCGGATTGCCGCTGCTGGCCACGCCGGCGCGGTTGATCGTGCCGGGGTTGAGCGAGATCGACGGATTCAGCTGGCCGAAGCCCGGATAGGTCAGCGTCTTCGCCGCCACCACCCGCAGTTGCAGGTCGTCGCGCAGGTGCAGATTGAAGCTGAGGTTGGGCAGATAGACCGGCGCGCTGGTGGAAGCCGACAGCGGCGAGTAGACGCTGGTGGACGCGTCGAACGAATACGCATCCAGATGGCGCTTCACGCGTTCCACCCGCATGCCCATCAGGCCGTCGTACGGCAGGCCGAACAGCTCATTGCCATAGCCGAACTGCAGATAGCCGGCGTATGACTTCTCCTGGATGTGATAGAAGCGACCGGGATTCTCCGCAGCCAGGCCCGCCGGCAGGCCGTACAGCCCGCGGATCGCATCGGCGTTGTTGACCAGGAAGTTGTAGCAGCCGCTCAGCCAGGACACCGGGATCGCATCCGCGGTCGGCTGGCTGCAGAAGTAGCCGTTCGGGAAGCGCGCCACCACCTGGTTGGCCGGGTTCGGGTTCAGCGCGATCTGGCCGGTGCCGCCCGGCGGCGGCGTGGAGATCTCGACGCTGCCGCGGTATTCGGCCTTGTGGTCGGAATAGCGCAGGCCGAAATCCATGTACTGGAAGAAATCGCCGCCCAGGTCATAAGTGCCGTCGCCGCGCCATGCGGTCTGCTCGCCGCGCTGGTTGTTCCAGGTCTGGAACAGGCCGTTGAGGTAGTAGTTCGACGGATTGAGCTGCGGATTGCCGCCCAGCCCCCAGTTCTGCGCGCCGTTCCACACCGTGGTGATCGGGCCCTTCAGGAAGGTGTCGACGATAAAGGTCTGGTCGTGGAAGGAGCTGGAACTGAAGGACAGGTCGGTCGACAGATTGAGCTTGTCGCCATGCCACTTCATGCCGATCGAGTTCTGGATGTCGTGCCCCCACTGCTCGTGCGCCTGCGTGCTGGTGGCCGCATAGGTGTCGCCGCTCCACACGCCGCCGGAGGCGTCGCAGATGCGCTGGCCGTAGTACGGCGAGCCGGTCAGCTGGTTGGCATAGCAATGGTTGGTGACGGACAGGCTGGACGGATTGACCACGCCCACCGGGAAGCTGAAATAGAACGGCTGGTTGTAGCGGTCCGAATCCCAGGTGTAGAGGCCTTCGACGTAGACCTCGGTGTCCTTGTTCGGCTTCCACTGCAAGGCGTAGTTCGCTTCCTGGCGCTTGCGGCTGCCGATGTTGTAGTCGGCGCCCCAGCCGTTGGGCACGGAGATCAGGTCGCCGCCGGCCGTGCGGATCGGCGCGCCGTTGCCGCCGGTAAGCACCTTGGGGAAGTCCGCCCATACCGCGTTGTAGTCGTAGCGCTGCTTGTCGTAGCCCACGTTGAGCAGCGCGCCGAATTCGCCGATATCGGTTTTCCAGCGGTTGCTCAGCAGCAGGCTGCCATTGGGATCGGTGTGGCCGCCGTACTTGCTGTGCGTGCCGGTGAGTGTCGCCGCCACCTTGCTGCCGTCGAAATCCAGCGGGCGGTACAGCTGCATGTCGACCAGGCCGGCGATGCCGCCGTCCGGCAGGCTGGCTTCGCTGGTCTTGTAGACCTGCACGGTCTTCACCGCGGTGGCCGGCAGGTTCTGGAAGGCGAAGGCGCGGCCGACGCCGCTGAAGATCTCGCGGCCGTTCAAGGTGGTGATCACATTGGGCAGGCCGCGGATCACCACCGAGCTGGTCTCGCCCTGGAAGCCCTGCGCGATCTGCACGCCGGTGATGCGCTGCATGGCGTCGGCCACGCTGTTGTCGGGCAGCTTGCCGATGTCCTCTGCGACGATGGAGTCGACCACCATGCGCGAATCCTGCTTCAGCGCCTGCGCGCTCTGCAGACTTTCGCGCAGCGGCGTCACCACCACCCCGGAGAGATTTACCGCGTTCTGGGTGGAGGCCTGATCGGCGGTGCCGGCTTTCTTCCTGGCCGGCGCCTGGCCCGCGGGTGCGGTGGGCGTCTGGTCGGTGGACTGTTGCGGATCCGCGCCCTGCGCGTCGGGCTTGGTATCGGTGGCATAGGCCGGCGCCAGCGCGGCTGTTATGGCCATCGCGAGCAGGGACAGCGGAATGCGGTAGCGAGTCATGGTACGGACCTCCCCGGTTGACGGAGTCAAAGCGGCACCGGCGCGTGCCGGCGGCATGCGTTCTGGAAGAAAGAAGGCGGCCCGCTCCAGCGGGCGCGCCGATGTGGCGCGCTTGGGGTCAGCGCGTCTTGAGCAAGCTCCCTGCGGGATACGTTGCTGCGTCCGTCGGCACGACGCCGCGCGGCGCACGCGACAGCGCACGCAGGATGTCGGCTTCGCGTTGGCGATAAGGCGTGCCGTCGCCATGCAGCAGGTCGTGGAACCACAGCGTCGGCGGCTGCAAGGTGTAGGGGCGCTGCCAGGAATCCCACGGCATGATGGTCTGCGCCTTGCCGTCGACGAAGCCCCAGTTGACCATGCCCACGTCGAGCTTCTTGGCCAGCGGCAGCACGCCGTCGATGGTCGAGCCGTTGCCGCGCGCCATGTACTCGGTGCAGATCAGCGGACGGCCGTAGCCTTCCAGTTGCTTCACGCGGCGCGCGAACTCTTCCGGCCAGCCGTAGTTGTGGAAGCTGATCACGTCGGACTGCTCGACCTGGGTGCGTTCGACCGCATCGAGCTTCGCCGGATCCGACCAGTCCTCGTGTTCCCACAAGCCGCTGGTCAGCGGTTGCACGGGCGAGGCGCTGCGCGCCCAGGCGAACACCTGCGGCAGCAGCTTCGCCACCAGGGCGAACTTGTCCTTCGGTTCCTTCGCGTCGTAGTTGCCGCCGCCGGGGTTGTTCGGTTCGTTCCACACGTCCCAGGCGAGCACGCGCCGGTCTTTGCCGAAGCTGCCGACGATATCCTTCACATACTGCTCAAGCCGCGGGTACTGGCTGGGATCGGCCAGCGCCACGCCCGGGCTCTGCACCCAGCCGGAGTTGTGCACGCCGGGAATCGGCGGATGCTGCGGTCCGAGCTTCGGCTCCGGATCCCAGCAGGAATCGAACAGCACGAAGATCGGCTTGATGTGGTGCTTGTCGGCAATCGCGAGAAACCGGTCGATGCGCTGCTTGAAACCCGCCGCGTCCTGCTGCCACAGCAGGTCGTGCAGGAATACGCGCATGGTGCTCATGCCCAGCTGCTGCGCCCAGCCCAGCTCCTGGTCGATGCGCGCGGCGTCGAAGCTGTCGGCCTGCCACATCTCCAGCTCGTTGATCGCGTTGGACGGCAGGTAGTTGCTGCCCAGCGGCCAGGCCTGCTTCGCATACCAGGCCTTGGCTTCGGCAGGCGTCCAGCGCGCGGTGCTTTCCCGCGCAAAGGACATGGGCGTGGCGAACAAGGCCGCCAGTCCCAGTGCCGTCGCCATCAATGCATGCTTCATATCGAACTCCCCGTTGGTTTGGACGATCTCCGGCTTGGACGATCTCCGCTCCCCGCCGGAGGTCTTGAGGTTGGATCCGCGCCGCAGCGGGCAAAGCGCTCTCGCGGCGCCCTGCACAGGGGCGCCCTTATCGGTCGCTGCGGCGGACGGTCAGTTGCCCGTCAGTGTTTGCCTTGCACCGGCTCCGTGCCGAATTCGTACACGATGGTGTGGCGGTACTCCTGCCCCGGCGCCAGGCGCGCCGAGCCGAACGCCGCCTGGTTGGGCGTGTCGGGATGGAACTGCGGTTCCAGCGCGAACGCATCGCCCTGGCGGTAGACATGGCCGCCGGTGCCCACGCTGGTCGCGTCGAGGAAATTGCCGGAGTAGAACTGCAGGCCCGGCATGGTGGATTTCAGCGTCATCACGCGGCCCGAGGCCGGGTCTTCCACTTTCGCCACCAGGCGGGGTTCCTTGGCCACGTCGCGTGCGATCACGAAATCGTGGTCGTAGCCGCGGCCGTTGAGCAGTTGCGGATCGGGTGTGCGGATATCGCGGCCGATCGGCTTGCCCTGGCGGAAATCGAAAGGCGTGCCCGCCACCGGCTGGAACTGGCCCAGCGGAATCGAGGTGGCGTCGATCGGCAGGAAGGTCTCCGCCGGGATCGTCAGCTTCTGCTCCATCACCGAGCCGGAACCCTCGCCGGAGAGATTCCAATACGCATGGTTGGTGAGGTTGACGATGGTCGGCTTGTCGGTGGTGGCGCGGTATTCGATGGTCAGGCGGTTGTGCGCGTCGAGCGTATAGGTGGCCGTGGCGGTGAGCTTGCCCGGATAGCCCATGTCGCCATCGGGGCTGACATAGGTAAGCGTGACGCTGGCGCCGTCGGCGCCGCTCTTCGCCTCGCCCAGGCTCCACAGCACCTTGTCGAAACCCTTGGTGCCGCCGTGCAGCGAGTTGGGGCCGTCGTTGACCGGCACGCTGTAGCTGTGGCCGTCCAGGCTGAAGTGGCCCTTGGCGATGCGGTTGGCATAACGCCCCACCGTGGCGCCGAAGTACTGCGGCTTCTTCAGATAGTCGTCGAGCTTCGCGTAGCCCAGCAGGATGTTGGCGCTCTTGCCGTGGCGATCCGGCGCGGTCACTTCCTGCAGGCTGGCGCCGTAGGCGATCACGCGCACGCGCACGCCGTGGCCCGAGTCGAGCACCACGGCATCGACCTTGCTGCCGTCGGGCAGCGTCCCAAAGGTTTCGCGCTTCGCTTCCACTGCCTGCACCGCCGTCGCCATAGCCATCGCACCCAAAGAAACCGTGCCCACGAAACCCAGGAGCATCGCACGTCGCATGTCTTGCTTCCCCTTCGCCACCCTTACGGGACGGGGCATGCAATCACATTGTATGATTATCGTGCAAGCAATCTTTGCGCTGCGTCAGCGGCCTTGCGCGACGCAGCATCGGCCTCATGCATAACCCCTATTTGGGTCTTCGCAAGGTCATTTCAGGCCATTGCGCGAGTTCTTGCAGCCCGCTGTTTTCGCAAGCGATCTGAGAAATATCGCAATGCGTCATCGCCGGCGAATGGCCGTCCATGTGCGGAACCGTCCGAAAACGCACGCAACGCTTGGCAGAGACCGAGCGAAGTGCTTATAGTCCGTTTGTATGACAAATAACCCGGCAACCCGGAAGCCGGGTGTCTGCGGCGCCGCCGCCCCTCATACAGAAAGGCACAGGGGAACGAGACATTCATGAAGAAGCCGCCCACCGTCCGCACGCTGTACGGACATGTGATGCACGAACTCGGGCAGCGCATCGTCAGCGGCCGGGTCAAGCCCGGCGACGTGCTTCCCCGCGAGGAAACCCTGGCCGAGAACCTCGGCGTCAGCCGCACCGCCCTGCGCGAAGCGCTGAAGGTGCTTTCCGCCAAGGGCCTGATCGCCTCGCGCACCGGCGTCGGCGCGCGCGTGCAGGAAGAACGCTACTGGAACCAGCTGGATTCC
The DNA here is from genome assembly GCF_018599165.1 of Dyella sp. LX-66. Taxonomy (NCBI): domain Bacteria; kingdom Pseudomonadati; phylum Pseudomonadota; class Gammaproteobacteria; order Lysobacterales; family Rhodanobacteraceae; genus Dyella; species Dyella sp. LX-66. The sequence continues at coordinate 63,877 of NZ_JAHFVJ010000015.1, read as the reverse complement.
GACGTGCTCGCCTGGCGCTGCGCCTCCATGCCCACCGACGACTTCGTCGAGAAACTGGTGGAGATGCGTGAGCTGATCGAGCCGGCCGCCGCCGCTTCCGCCGCGCGCCACCGCAGCGCCGCGCAACTGGCCGAGATCGACACCGCTTACCGCGCGATGGACGCCGCGCAAACGCTCGACGCCTGGACCGAAGCCGACGTGCGCTTCCACGACGCCGTGCTGCACGCCACCGGCAACGAGCTGCTGCACTCGCTGTTCTCGGTGGTGGAAACCGCGCTGAGCGCGTTCTTCAGCCTGTCCGCGCGCAGCGCCGGCGACTTCAAGTATTCGCTGCCCTACCACCACCAGGTGCTGGAGGCGATCCGCCGCAAGCAGCCGGAGGTGGCGCGCAAGGCGATGCTGGCGATGATCGCCGACTCGCGCGACAACATGCGCCGCAGCCGTCCGCGCTCGCGCCGGAAGGCTTCCGCGTGAGCGCCAGCCTGATCGGACTGGACTGGGGCAGCACCCATCTGCGCGCTTATCTGTTCGGCGCGGACGGCAAGGTGCTGCAGACGCGCGCACTGGCCCATGGCATCCGCCAGTTGCCGGCCGGCGGATTTCCGGAAGCGTTCGTCCTGGCCGTGCGCGAATGGCCGGTGCTGCCGGTGCTGGCCTGCGGCATGGTCGGCAGCCGCAACGGCTGGCAGGAGGTGCCTTACCTCGACACGCCCACCGGCGTCGAACGGCTGGCGCAGCACCTGACCCCGCTTGCCACGCCCGGCGGCCATCGGCTCTATCTGGTGCCCGGCCTGCACGACCCGCAGCGTCCCGACGTGATGCGCGGCGAGGAGACGCAGATCGTCGGCGTACTGGCCACTGCACCGGCCACCACGCGCCTGCTGCTCCCCGGCACGCACAGCAAATGGGTGCGCCTGCGCGATGGCGTGGTCACCGATTTCGCCACCGTGATGACCGGCGAACTGTATGGCCTGCTGCGCCAGCACTCGATCCTCGGCGCCGCGCTGCCCGAAGCGCGCGACGACGAAGAGGCTTTCCGCCGCGGCGTCGCCGCCGCACGCGACAGCGGCCCTGCCGGCGCGCTGTCGCGGCTGTTCTCGGCGCGCGCGCTGATGCTCGATGGCGTGCTCGATCCTGCCGCCGTACCGGACTATCTCTCCGGCCTGCTGATCGGCGAGGAAATGCGCATGGCCCTGGCCGCCGGCTGGGCCGACGCGAACGGCAGCATCCCGATGGTCGGCGAAGGCCCGCTGTGCGATCGCTACCGCCGCGCCGCCGACCTCTACGGCCTGCATCTTTCGCGCGCACCGGACGGCACCACCGCCGACGGGCTATGGCAGATCGCCACCGCGGCGGCGCTCGCCGCGGCTCCCGCAACCGCCCACACCTCATGAACACGCTCCCTCCCATGCATACCTGGCTACAAGACTTGCCGCTGGTCGCGATCCTGCGCGGCCTGCATCCCGACGAAGCGGTGGACGTCGGCCACGCCCTCGCCGGCGCCGGCTTCCGCGTGCTCGAAGTGCCGCTCAATTCGCCCGAACCCTGCACCAGCATCCGCCGCCTGGTCGATGCGCTGGGCGACGGCTATCTGGTCGGCGCCGGTACCGTGCTCGATCCGGCACGGGTGAAAGACATCGCCGACGCCGGCGGCCGCCTGATCGTGATGCCGCATGCCGACATCGCGGTGATCCGCGCCGCCAAGCAGGCCGGCCTCTACTGCGTGCCTGGCGTGGCCACGCCGACCGAGGCCTTCGCCGCGCTCGCGGCCGGCGCCGATGCATTGAAGCTCTTCCCCGCCGAGCAGTCCTCGCCCGCCGTGCTCAAGGCCTGGCGCGCGGTGCTGCCGAAAGACCTGGCCGTGCTGCCGGTCGGCGGCATCGCACCCGACAACATGGCGCCATGGGTCGCTGCCGGCGCGGCCGGCTTCGGCATCGGTTCGTCGCTCTACGCCCCCGGCCGCGCGGCCGTCGACGTCGCCGCCCGTGCGCGCGACTTCGCCGACGCCTGGCGGCATCTACACCCCGCTTCGCAAGGAAACCGCGCATGAAGATCACCCGCCTCACCACCTTTCTCGTTCCGCCGCGCTGGTGCTTCCTGCGCATCGATACCGATGCCGGCCTCAGCGGCTGGGGCGAGCCGGTCGTCGAGGGCCGCGCGCATACCGTGGCGGCAGCGGTCGAGGAGCTCTCCGATTACCTGATCGGCAAGGACCCGCACCATATCGAAGACCTGTGGAGCGTGATGTACCGCGCCGGCTTCTACCGCGGCGGCCCTATCCTGATGAGCGCCATCGCCGGCATCGACCAGGCGCTGTGGGACATCAAGGGCAAGGACCTCGGCCGCCCCGTCTACGACCTGCTCGGCGGCCCGGTGCGCGAGCGCATCCGCGTGTACTCGTGGATCGGTGGCGACCGCCCGGCCGACACCGCGCGCGCCGCGATGGAAGCGGTGGCGCGCGGCTTCACCGCGGTGAAGATGAATGCCACCGAAGAAATGCAGTATGTGGACAGCTACGACAAGGTCGACCGCGTGCTCGCCAACGTGCAGGCGGTGCGCGACGCGGTCGGCCCGCACGTCGGCCTGGGCCTGGACTTCCACGGCCGCGTGCACAAGCCGATGGCCAAGGTGCTGATGCGCGAGCTGGCGCCGTACAAGCTGATGTTCATCGAGGAACCGGTGCTGTCCGAATATCTCGAATGCATTCCCGAATTGGCCGCCATTTCGCCCGCGCCGATCGCGCTGGGCGAGCGCCTGTACTCGCGCTACGACTTCAAGCGCGTGCTGGAAACCGGCGGCGTGGACATCCTGCAGCCCGACCCCTCGCACGCCGGCGGCATCACCGAGACGCGCAAGATCGCCGCGATGGCCGAAGCCTACGACGTGGCCATCGCCCTGCACTGCCCGCTCGGCCCGATCGCATTGGCGGCGAACCTGCAGATCGACGCGGTCAGCCACAACGCCTTCATCCAGGAACAGAGCCTGGGGATCCACTACAACGCCTCCAACGACCTGCTCGACTACGTCACCGACCGCAGCGTGTTCGCCTACCAGGACGGCTACGTCAGCATGCCCACCGGCCCCGGCCTCGGCATCACGGTGAACGAGGAATACGTGGCCGAGCGCGCCGCCGAAGGCCATCGCTGGCGCAATCCGCTGTGGCGCCATGCCGACGGCAGCGTGGCGGAGTGGTGAGCATGAATCAGTTTGCCGCTTACCCCAGCCTGCTCGATCGCCACGTCTTCGTCAGCGGCGGCGCCACCGGCATCGGCGCCGCCTTCGTCGAGCATTTCGTGCGCCAGGGCAGCCGCGTCGCCTTCGTCGACATCGACCGCGAACATGGCGCGGCGCTGGCGCAAAGCCTGGCCGGCGAACGCCACGCGCCGCGCTTCCTGCCCTGCGACATCACCGACCTCGACGCGCTGCACGCGGCGATCGCCAGCGCGCGCGAAGCGCACGGCCCGGTGGCGGTGCTGGTGAACAACGCCGCCAACGACGTGCGCCACACCTTCGGCGGCACCACCAGCGAGCAGTTCGACCGCAGCATCGCCATCAACCTGCGCCACCAGTATTTCGCCACCCAGGCCGTGCGCGAGGACATGCGCGCGCTCGGCGGCGGCTCGGTGATCTGCCTGGGTTCCACCGGCTGGATGAAGAAGAACGCCGGCTATCCCATCTACGCCATGGCCAAGTCCGCCGTGCACGGCCTGGTCAACGGCCTGGCGCGCGAGCTGGGCCACGACCGCATCCGCATCAATGCCCTGGTGCCCGGTTGGGTGATCACCGAGAAACAGCGCCGCCTGTGGCTGGATGCGGCCGGCGAAGAGGAGATCCGGCGCACGCAGTGCCTGCCCGGCTACCTGATGGCCGAAGACCTGGCGCGCGCCGCGCTGTTCCTCGGCGCCGACGACAGCCGCATGTGCACCGGCCAGTCCTTCGTCGTCGACGGCGGCTGGGTATGAACGCGCGCGTCGTCCACCATCCGGCCAATACGCTGGGTGAAGGCATCCTGTGGTGCGAGCGCGAGCAGGCGCTGTACTGGACCGACATCCAGGCATCGACGCTGTGGCGGCATCGCCCGGCGGACGGCGAAACGCGCCGCTGGGACATGCCCGAACGCCTCGGCTGCCTCGCGCTGTGCGAAGCCGATGGCTGGCTGCTGCTCGGGCTGGCCTCGCGCCTGGCCTTCTTCCGCCCGGAAGACGACACGCTCCTGCCCATCGTCGAGGTGGAACCGGAACTGCCCACCCGCCTCAACGACGGCGGTTGCGATCACCAGGGCCGCTTCGTGTTCGGCACCCTGCACGAGCCCGCGGCCGGCGAGGCGCGCCAGCCGATCGGTGCGTTCTACCGCCTCAACGCCGACCTCACGCTGGAACGGCTTAACCTCCCCGGAGTTGGCATCAGCAACAGCGTCGCCTTCAGCCCCGATGGCCGCACCATGTATTTCTGCGATTCGCCTTCGCGCCTGATCCAGAGCTGCGACTACGCCGAACGCTGCGGCGAGCCGCGTGCGTTTGCGCGCGTGGACGATGCACGCGGCGAGCCGGATGGCTCCGCCGTGGATGCCGAAGGCTTTCTGTGGAATGCGCAGTGGGGCCTGTCGCGCGTGGTGCGCTACGCGCCGGATGGCCGCGTCGACCGCACGATCGAGGTGCCGGCCACGCAACCCACCCGTCCGGCCTTCGGCGGTCCGACGCTGGACACGCTCTACATCACCAGCGCGCGCGACGGCTTGTCCGCCGACGCGCTGGCAACGCAGCCGCAGGCCGGCGCGCTGTTCGCGGCCGATGCCGGCAGCACCGGCCTGCCGGAATCCCGTTTCCGCGGAGCGCCGCCCGGTTTCGGCCGGCCTTCCTGATCCATCGTTCGTTCCTTATCCATCGGCGGTCCATCCTCTTCACGCCAGCTCTTCACGCCAGCTCTTCACGCCAGCTCTTCACGCCAGCGAGGTTCCCGGTTCCATGAACTCCCAAGCCATCGCATCACCCACCGCCCACGCCAAGGGCACCGTGATCTACACCTGTGTGCTCGCCGCGCTCGCCGGCCTGATGTTCGGACTGGACATCGGCGTGATCTCCGGCGCTTCGCAGTTCATCAAGGCCGAGTTCGCGATCAGCGACCACACCATCGAGTGGATCGTCAGCTCCATGATGTTCGGCGCGGCGGTCGGCGCGCTGGGCGCCGGCTGGCTGTCTTCGCAGCTGGGCCGCAAGCGTTCGCTGATCCTGGGCGCGATCCTGTTCGTGATCGGCTCGCTGCTGTGCGGGCTGGCCTGGTCGCCGGAAACCCTGATCGCCGCGCGCGTGATCCTGGGCCTGGCCATCGGCATCGCCACCTTCACCGCGCCGCTGTACCTGGCCGAGGTGGCGCCGGAGCATATCCGCGGCGCGATGATCTCCACCTACCAGCTGATGATCACCATCGGCATCCTGGTGGCCTTTCTTTCCGACACCGCGCTCAGCTACCACGGTGCGTGGCGCTGGATGCTCGGCGTGATCGCCATTCCCGGTGCGCTGTTCCTGCTGGGCGTGCTCGGCCTGCCCGACAGCCCGCGCTGGCTGATGATGCGCGGCCGCCGCGACGAGGCCATCGAGGTGCTGCGCCGCCTGCGCGGCGACGAGGCCGCGGTGGCGCGCGAAGCGGCGGACATCGAAGAGCAGCTGAAGACGCCGCAGCGCGGCTGGCATCTGTTTCAGGAGAACCCCCACTTCCGCCGTTCGGTGTATCTGGGCGCCCTGCTGCAGCTGATGCAGCAGTTCACCGGCATGAACGTGGTGATGTATTACGCGCCGCGCATCTTCCAGGAAATGGGCTACGACACGTCCGCGCAGATGTGGTTCACCGCCCTGGTCGGCCTGACCAATGTACTGGCCACCTTTATCGCCATCGCCCTGATCGACCGCTGGGGCCGCAAGCCCATCCTCTATACCGGCTTCACCGTGATGGCCATCGGCCTGGGCGTGGTCGGCGTGCTGATGAACGGCGGCATCACCGGCCAGACCGAGCAGTACACCTGCGTGGCCATGCTGCTGTTCTTCATCGTCGGCTTCGCCATGTCGGCCGGCCCGCTGGTGTGGACGCTGTGCTCGGAGATCCAGCCGCTGAAGGGCCGCGATTTCGGCATCGGTGTGTCCACCTTCACCAACTGGATCACCAACATGGTGGTGGGCTTCACCTTCCTCAGCCTGCTCAACAGCATCGGCAACGCGTCGACGTTCTGGCTGTATGCGGCGCTCAACGCGGTGTTCATCGTACTGACGTTCTGGCTGGTGCCAGAAACGAAGGGCGTGACGCTGGAGCAGATCGAGCGGAATCTGATGGCTGGGAAAAAGCTGCGCGATATCGGTCGGTAATAACGATACGCCGCCCCTCTCCCCCCGGGGAGAGGGTTGGGGCGGGCTTGCCTCACCGCCCCGTCTTCGTCATCCCGGCGTAGGCCGGGATCCTTTTGCGGTATCGCCTGGTTTTCGCGGTGACGCGAATGGGCCGCTTATGCAGCGGGCATTTCGTGCGCCTGCCGGCGCCCGAGTCACTTTTTCTTTGCTGGCCCAAAGAAAAAGTAACCCAAAAGAAATGGCCTTCAGAGCAACGGCTCGCGACGCGACTAGAAGGAGCGGTGGGCGGCTGCGGTAACGTGATTAACCTGGGTCTATACGAAACGACTGTGCGTTTACGTAGCGGGTTCTTCAACGTGCCGTGGCGAAGAGGATGTTCAAGAACCGAGGCCAGCTTTTGCTCTTCGTTCCTGTATGCGGCGCCACCACACTTCTCCCTCTCCCCTCCGGGGAGAGGGTCGGGGTGAGGGGCCGGGCGGAGCGCGGCGCTGAATCCCGATGCGATGCGTCTCCTCCCTTCGCTCACCGCGAAGAGAGGAGACGCCCCATGCAGAGCACTACTCCACGCTATCGACCTTCACCTCTACCCGCCGGTTCGGTGCCAGGCAGGCGATCAGTTCTGTGCGCTTGCCGTCCGGGCAGTCCTTCACCTGATCAGCCTTGCCATGCCCTTCGGCGCTGATCCGCTGTGCCGGCACGCCGGCGCGTACCAGTTCGGCTTTTACCGATTCGGCGCGGCGCTGCGACAGGTCCTGGTTGTAGGCATCGCTGCCCAGGCGGTCGGTGTAGCCGTCGATATGTACCGAGCGCAGCTTGTCGCCCTGCCCGCTCAATTCGGCGGCGAGATCGTCTACCGTGCGGCGGCCCGCTGGCGACAGCTCGGACTTGTCGAACGCGAACAGTGCATCGGCGGAAAGTACGCGCGGCTTGCTTGCTGCCGCCGCGGGTGCGGGTGCCGGTGGCTTTGGCTCATCCAGCAAGGCCGCGCAGGATTCTGGCTTCCAGTAGAAGCTGCGCGCCAGCTTGTTCTCGTCGAACAGCACCTTGTACTGGCACACCGTCACTTCGTCGCTGCCGGGTTTGCGGAAGTTGAACAGGTAGTTCCACTCGCGCACGCCCCACACGCCTTCGCTGAAATGCGGATAGCCGATCAGGTCGGACACCTGCGGCTTGTTGAGGCCGGCCTTCACCTGCCGCAGGTTGGCGAGGTTCGGGAAGGTGCCGCCCTTGTGCATGGGCGTGGTGTCGCCGGGCTCCGGCCATACCATCTGGCCGGCCGAGCCGCCGTCCTTGGCGATGTCGTGGCTGACGTTGCCGCAGGCGGCCAGGGCCAGTGCGAACGAGGCCAGGGCGAGGTGCTTGATCGAGGTACGCATGGAATGGACTCCTTGAAGATCGCTCATGGTCTTGTTCGCGCTCACCACACCACCCCCGCGCCGACGCCGGCGCCGGCATCGCCGCGCGAGTTGGTGGTGGCATTGAGCTTGAACACGTAGCGGCCGCTCTCGGTGATGGTCGACACGCCGACCGCAATGCCGTTCTCGCCGTGGAAGGTGCCTAGTGCCACGCCGGCCGAACTCTGGTTCGGCTGGTAGGCCTGCGGCAGGCTGGCCATCGCCATCGCCGAGGCGATGCCGGCATTGGCGCGGTTGCCGATGCGGTTGAGGTCGCGGTCCACCGACTGGAAGCGCTGGTCGACGTAGTCCTTCGACCAGTTCTTGGCGCTCTGGATGGCGTCGTTGAGCTGGCCCACGTTCACGGCGTCGGTAGCGTTGGTGCCGGCCGCCACGTTGGTGACGGTGCGCTCGTGGCCCACCGAACCGACCGACACGGTGTTGGCGGTATTGGCCACCGAGTTGGCGCCGATCGCCACGCTGTTGTCGCCGGTGGCGCTGGAGTTGCCGCCGATCGCCGTGCTGTTGTTGCCCGAGGCGTTGGAGTTGGCGCCGGCCGCGGTGGAGTTGTTGCCGGTGGCGGTGGCGTTCTTGGTGTTGTCGACGCTGGTCTGGTAGGTGTTGTTGGTGGTGCCGGGCCCTTGCTGCGGCAGGTTGTTCACCGTGTTGGTGAGGTTCTGCAGGCTGGTGTAGAGCTGCTGCAGGGTCTGGTTGGTGGCGAACAGCTGCGAGCCGTTGATCGCATCCGTGCTGCTGCCGCTGATGCGGCCTGCCGCCACATTGGTCAGCGTGCGCTCCGCACCGACGCTGCCCACGCTCACCGTCGAGCCCGGCGTCGCACCGGCGAAGTTGTACGTCGTACCGGCCAGCGTGGTGCTGGCCGTACCTACCGCCGCATCGGTCTTCGAACCCGCACCGAGCGCCACGCTGCCGGCGAACGCCGCTTCCGTACCTGCGCCCAGCGCCATCGCCTGGATGCCGTTGGAGGTGGCATTGGTACCGAGCGCCACACCATCGGCCAGGTTCACCGTGGCGTTCTGGCCGATCGCCGTGCCACCCGGCGCGGTCTGCTGCACGATCGCGCCGTTGCCGATGCCCACGCCGTTGTCGCCGTTCACCGTGGTCTTCGGACCGACCGCCACCGACTCCGCACCCGCCGCCAGCGAATCGCTCGCGGTGGAGTTGGCGTGGAAGTACTTGATCGGCGTCACCGAGAACGAAGACATCGCGCCCTTCAACTGGCGCAAGGTCACCGCATCCTGGTCCAGCGTGCCGTCCGCCACATTGGTGATCTGGCGGAAGTCCGTGGCATTGCCCACCGATACCGCGCCGAGCAGGTTGCGGTCCGTGGTGTTGTACGGAATCACATTGGTGCCGACGATGATCGAACCGGAAGCCGGTGCGATCGCACGATCGGACACCGCCCCCGAACCCAGCGCCACGCCACTTTGCACCGACACGCCGGTGTTCTGGCCCAGCGAAGTACCGGAAGCCGCCGTGGCCGTGGCGCCCACGCCCGCGGCCAGCGAGTTGGCACCCGTCGCGCCGTTGTTGGCGTAGTTGCCGCCCTGCGTGCCGCCGTCGTTGACGCTGTAGTAGTGCGTGGCATTCGCCACCACGGTGTTGTTGAGCGTGTCGATCGCCTGGTTGGTGGCGTACAGCTGCGAGCCGTTGATGGCGTCGGTGCTGTTGCCGTTGACCTGGCCCGCGGCCACATTGGTGACCGTGCGCTCGGCACCCGGCGCGCCCACGCTCACCGTGCTGGTCGGCGTGGCGCCCGCATAGGTGTAGGTATTGCCGGCGATGGTGCCGCTGCCGGTCTGCACCACCGCAGCGGTGGTGCTGCCCGCGCCCAATGCCACGTCGCCCACGTTGGCACCGGCGGTCGCGCCGTTGCCGATCGACACCGCGTTCTCCGTATTGGCGTTCGACACCGGACCGATCGCCACGCTGTTCAAGCCATTGGCCGCCGAATCGGCCAGGTTGGAATTGGCGTGGAAATACTTGATGCCGCCGGTATTGATCTGGTTGAACACCTGCTGCAGCGAGCTGTAGGTGTTGCCGCCGTAGGTGATGCTGGTATTGAGCGTGCCGGTGGTCGGATCGTAGGTGGTGTTGCCGCCGTAGCTGTTGGCGATCGAGTTGCCCAGGTTGGTGACGGTATTGCCCAGGTTGGTGACGCTGGTGCCTACCGTGCCGATCGCCTGGTTGGTCTGGTACAGCTGCGAGCCGTTGATGGCATCGGTGCTGTTCGCATCCAGGCGGCCGGCCGCCACGTTGGTGATGGTGCGCTCCGCACCGGTGGTACCGACGCTGATGGTGCTGCCCGGCGTGGTGCCGGCAAAAGCATAGGTCTGGCCGTTGATCACGGTATTGGGCGTACCCACCGCCGCCGCCGTGACCGAGCCCGCACCCAGCGCCACGCTGCCGGCGAACGCCGCCTGCGACCCCGCGCCCAGCGCCATCGCCTGGATGCCGTTGGAGGTGGCATTCGTTCCGAGTGCCACGCCATCGGCCAGGTTCACCGTGGCGGTCTGGCCGATGGCCGTGCCGCCCGGCGCGGTCTGCTGCACGATGGCGCCGTTGCCCATGCCGATGCCGTTGTCGCCGTTGACCGTGGTCTGCGGACCGATCGCCACCGACTCCGCACCCGCTGCGAGCGAATCGGTCGCGGCGGAATTGGCGTGGAAGTACTTGATCGGCGTCACCGAGAACGAAGACATCGCGCCCTTCAGCTGGCGCAGGCTCACCGCATCCTGGTCCTGCGTGCCGTCCGCCAGGTTGGTGATCTGGCGGAAATCGGTGGTGTTGCCCACCGACACCGCGCCGAGCAGGTTGCGGTCCGTGGTGTTGTACGGAATCACATTGGTGCCGACGATGATCGAGCCGGAGGCCGGCGCGATCGCACGATCGGACACCGCTCCCGCGCCGAGCGCGACACCGCCGAGCACCGATACGCCGGTGCCCTGGCCCAGCGCAGTAGAGCGATCCGCCGCAGCGGTGGAACCGACCCCCGCGGCCAGCGCATTGACGCCGGTCGCGCCGTTGTTGGCGTAGTTGCCGCCCTGCGTGCCGCCGTCATTGACGCTGTAGTAATGCGTCGCCCCCGCCGTCACCACGTTGCTGAGGTTGTCCACCGCCTGATTGGTCGCCCACAGCTGCGAGCCGTTGATCGCATCGGTACTGCTGTTGCTGATGCGCCCGGCGGCCACATTGGTGATGGTGCGCTCGGCATTGCCCGCGCCCACGCTCACCGTGCTGGCCGGCGTGGTACCGGCGAAGCCGTAGGTGGTGCCGGCGATGGTGTAGCTGGCCGTACCCACCGCCGCGGCGGTGGTGGAACCGGAACCCAGCGCCACGTCGTTGGCGTTGGTGGCGACGGCGCCGTTGCCGAACGCCACGCCGCCCGCCGCCTGCGCGGCGCTGCCGTTGCCCAGCGCGACCGAGCCCACGCCCTGCGCGTTGTTGCCGTTACCGATCGCCACGGCGCCATCGCCGTTGGAGGTGTTGTTCGAACCCACCGTGACGGCACCGTTGCCGGTGGCGGAATTCGGATCGCCGATCGCCACCGCGCCATTGCCGTTCACCGTCTGGCTTTCGCCCAGCGCCACCGCGCCGGTGCCGCCGAGCACCTGCGAGTTATGGCCGCCGGCGATGGAGCCGGTACCCGCGCCCGCCGCGACGGTATTGCTGTCGCCCATAGCGACCGTGGATACAGCCAGGGCCTTCGACAGCACGCCTACCGCCGTCGAGTTGACGGCAGCCGCATTCGCCTGCGTGCCGATGGCCACCGCGTTGATATCGGTGGCCGTGGTGCTGGTGCCGAGCACCACCGCGTTGGTGGCGGACGCGGTGGAATTGTTGCCCACCGCCACGGCTCCCGTACCGGTCGCACTGGTGCTTACGCCAAAGGCCGAAGCGTTCGCCAGGGTGGCATGCACGTCGTAGCCGATAGCCGCGGCATTGGCTGCCGTCGCGCTCGCATTGCTGCCCATCGCCATCGAATTGCCGCCCGATGCCGCCGCGCCCACGCCGGCGGCGATCGCGTTCAAACCCGTCGCGCCGTTGTTGCTGTAGTTGCCGCCCTGCGTGCCGCCATCGTTCACGCTGTAGTAGTGGACCGGCGACGCGGATGCCGCCACCGCATTCACCGCCTGCGTCACCGCCCACAGCTGCGAGCCGTTGATCGCGTCGGTGCTGCTCTGCGCGATGCGGCCGGCGGCGACGTTGGTGACGGTGCGCTCCGCGTTCAGCGCACCGACGCTGACCGTGCTGGCCGGCGTGGTGCCGGAAAAGGTGTAGGTGGTGCCGGCGATGGTGTAGTTCGCCGTACCCACGACCGCCGACGTGGTCGAGCCGGCACCCAGGGCCACATCCGCAGCCTGCGCGCTTGCCTTCGCCCCGGCGCCCAGCGCGAGCGCATTGGCCTGGCTCGCCGTCGACGAGGCGCCGCCGGCAAAGGCGCCATCGGCCGAGGCCGAGGCTCCCGCGCCAACCACCACGGCCGTCGTCCCCGAGGCTGCGGTGCCGGTGCCGATCGCGACGGAATCGCGGCCTGACGCCTTGGGTCCGCCGTTGAAGCCATCGCCGATGGCAATGGCGCCGTCGTTGGTCGCCTGGCCGGCACCGATGGCGATCGCCATGGTCGGCGCGGACGCACTGAACGAAGCCGCATGCGCGCCCGAACCCACCGCGACGTCGTAAGCCGTGACCGCGGTAGCACCGCTACCGACGGCCACGGTGTTCGTGCCGCTGGCCGTGGCGGTATCGCCGAACGCCAACGCTCCCGCGGCGGCGGCCTTGCTGGCATTGCCCAGCGCGACCGACCCTTGGCCGATGGCCTGGTTGGTATTGCCGATCGCTACCGCACCGTTGGCCGCCGTGGTGCCCGCGACGTTGCCCGCCGCAACGTTGTTGGCGCCCATGGTGACCGCGCCATTGCCGTTGGTCACGTTCGGATCGCCGACCGCCACCGCACCGTTGCCGGTGGCTTTCTGGCCTTCGCCCAGCGCCACCGCGCCGGTGCCGGCCGTCACCTGCGAGTTGTGGCCGCCGGCGATGGAGCCTGCACCCGCGCCTGCCGCGACGGTGTTGGTATCGCCGATGGCTACCGTGGAAGCGGCCTGCGCCTTGGATGCGTTGCCCATCGCCACGCTGTTGACCGCGCTGGCATTCGCCAGCAGGCCGACGGCAAGGGCACCGCTTTGCGTTGCCGACGATTGAGCACCCACGGCAACCGCGTTGGCACCCGATGACGCGGCGCCCCCGGTGCCATTGGCGCCGATAGCGATAGCGCCGACCGCCGAGGCCTGCGTCGACAGACCGATGGCGATCGACTGGTTGCCGCTGGCGACGTTGTTCTGGCCCGCCGCGACGCTGGAAGCGCCCGAAGCCTGCGCGTTCGCGCCCACCGCCGTCGCCGCTATGCCGGAAGCGGAGGAGTTGCTGCCGATGGCCGTGCCGTACTGGGCGGTGACCGACGTCTGCCTGCCCACGGCGGTCGCCTGGGCGGCCGACGCGGCGGACTGCGTGCCGATGGCGATCGCGTCCGTATTGCTCGCATTCGCCTGCAGGCCCATGCCGATGCCTTCGTCGCCGGCAACGCTTACATCCGTGCCGATCGCGACAGCGCCTTGGCCCGACGCGCCGGTACCGATCGTGCGCGGGCCCAGATAGACCGCGTTGAGGTTGGTCGCGAGCGCCTGCCAGCCGACGGCCGTCGCATGCGTTCCATTGGTGACGGTCGAGCCTGAGCCGAGCGCAAGGGCGTTGTTGGAATTGGTGATCTTGGACAGATAGCCGACGGCGATGCTGTTGACCGAATTCACGTCGACCGCGCTGGTATTGCCGAAGGCCAGGCTGTTGTTGCCGGCGGCAATCGCGACGGTACCGATGGCGACGGCATTACCGCCGGACGCGGTGACGTCGGTGCCCATGGCGATCGCGCCGCCTACGGTTGCGCCGGCTGTCGGGCTGGTGCGCGCGCCGATGTAGATGGAATTGATCGCGGTCGACAAGGCCTGGAAGCCGAGAGAAACGCTGTTCTGGCCCGCCGAATGCGAGTTGTAGCCCACCGCGACGCCACCGAGGAGATCCGTCGTCGCCAACGAACCGAGCGCCGTGGCGCCGATACCGCTGGCTTTAGCCTGAAGACCCATGCACGCGGCCGTGCTGTTGTAGGCGTTGTATGGCGCCGCCGAGCAATCCACCGATTGCGCCTGCGCTGTCGCCGACCACCCGACCCAGCCGAACGCCACCATCGCGGTGAACACGCCCGCGCCCAGCGGACGCAGCACGCCGCGCGCATCGCCCTTGGTACTGGCGCCACGCCGGCTCGTCGCCAGCTCCGACACCACCACGAGCTGTTGCAGCGCGCGGTTCCAGACCTTGCCGTAAATCTTGTTCATGACGATCTCCTTGCATGGGGCAGGTGCAAATCAAGGAGGCGCGCGGATCCGGCGCCGCGGGCGCGCAAAGGCCCGTGACGCGGAACCGCCATGCGGTTCCGCGCCGTCGGCGCTTGCGGCGCGCGTGCTGGTTGTGGTTCCGCGGCCCGTGTGGTTCAGGCGTTCGCGCGCAGCGCGAACATCACGGCGACGGTGCCCGGGACATGGCCCGGATCAGTCGCTCATAAGCGCGGAAGCGGCACGAAGCCGCGACATGGTCGGATGGGGATCCCCTGGATCGGCGGGCGCTGGAATCGCTTGTGCTCGACCAACGTCATTGTCGACTACTCCCGTATTGCTTCCATCTGGTGGATACGTGTCCATTGCGTATGCCACTTCCCTTCCTGGGAAGGCCGCCCCTTTCCATTCGTTTCCACCGCCGCTGCCGGAGTGCGCGCGAAACCGCGTGCCGGGAAGTGCGATGCATGATCGTTGTCGAGTCGACGGTGCGTGCGATGGCGCGCCAAGCGGCGAAGAGCGGCAAGACATCCCGTGCTTGCGGTATTCGCCATCTGCTGTCGTGATTCTTCGCGCAGGCCATGCGCACGCGCGCACATGCCGCCGTTTGCAACGGCATGCATCCGCGCAGCGGCCCGAGAGGCCTTGCGCAGCTGGCTCAGACTGGGTTTCCGCGCGCGCGGGCGCTGGCCCATTGCTTTCTCCCATGGCGCTGCATGGGAGCACGGGAGGCTAGATCGTCCTCGCGAGGCAACACTATCCCGTGGCGCGCGGGACGCGCCGAGGCAGGAACACTTGCTTTGCCGGGCGAAACGCTGCTTCCGGATGCCCCCTGCACCTCGCTGTCTGGGGCCGCACGCACGCCTGTCGCTTCCTGGCGATGAGGCGTGAACGCAACCGTTGATTGGCATTCACGGATGGAGGTCGATGTGGGCCATCCCATGAATGCTTCCGTGAGACTACGCAGGTTTTAAGCAACGAAAAGCAGTGTCATGTGGAGTTGCGATGTGCGTCACTCTATTTTCGAGCAACGCTTTGTCGCTGATCTTTTCCGTCACGCGAGCCGTGACATTGATGCGTCAATGGCTTGAAAGATTGCGCAATCTAAAAACATTTAGACGTCTAAACGGAATGATGTGCAACACAAATTCCGTAGCCGATCGCGACGATCGGAAGACGGTTTGCCGCACTTGCGCAACGGATATCACCCGGGCGTCTTGCGCACGCCGCGAGCGATCGCTCAAGGGCAATCGCGCAGCGAAAAGATCGGCGCCATCGGCACCCATTTCTGCCCGGGCTGCGCCCACGGCAAACGCTGCTGGAAGCTGTCCATCAAGGCCTCCCACGCCTGCACGCGCGGGTTGGCGGCGTCGGCGGCGGCCTTTGCGGCGCCGTCGAAATCTTCGGCCACGTCCATCACCAGCACCAGGCGGTTACCGGTGCGGAAGATCTCCAGATCGCGCACACCCGCCTCGCGGATCGAGGCGACGATCTCCGGCCAGATCTGCTCGGGCCGGTGCCAGCGTTCGTACTCGGCGATCAGCGCCGGATCGTCGCGAAGATCCAACGCGAAATACATGCGCGGCATGTCAGCGTTCCGCCGCGCCGCGCATGCGCGCGAACAGCAGGATCACCACGAAGCTCACCGCCGGTACCAGCATGGCGCGCGCGATGCCCGCGGCATCCGATACCGCGCCCATCACCGCCGTCAGCACCGCGCCGCCGATGATGGTCATCACCAGCAGGGCGGAACCGAGCTTGCGCTCGTCGTCGCCATGGCCTTCCACGCCCAGGGCGAAGATGGTCGGATACATCACCGACATGAAGAAGCTGCAGGCCACCAGCGCGCAGGCGCCCAGCGCACCCGGCACCGCTACCGCGAACACGGTGAGCACCACGTTCACCGCGGCGAACAAGGCGAGCAACCGGCGCGGCGCGACATAGCGCATCAGCGCACCGCCGGCGAAGCGCCCGGCCATGAAGCAGGCCAGTGACACGAGCATGTAGTTGGCCGCGAGCTTGGCCGGCGTGCCGGGCATGGTCGCCTGCACGTAGCGGATCAGGTAGCTCCACACGCCCACCTGCGCGCCCACATAGAAGAACTGTGCGGCCAGCGTGGCGAGGAAGCGCCGGTCGCCAAGCAGACGCGCAAGCACGCCATGGCCCTGCGCCACGCCGCCCTCTTCCACCGCATGCACGGCGGGAAAACGCGTGAGCACGATCAACAGCCCCCAGGCCAGCACTACCAGGCCGATGGCCAGGTACGGCAACTGCACCGCCGCCGTTTCGTGCGCGACGAACGCCGCGCGCTCGGCGGCGCTCAAGGCGGCGAGCTGTTCGGGCGTGTGTTCCACACCGGAGAAGATGAAATGCTGGCCGATCAGCACGCCGGTGATCGAACCCAGCGGGTTGAAGGCCTGCGCCAGGTTCAGGCGGCGTGCGGCCGTCTCGCTCGGTCCGAGCAAAGTCACGAACGGGTTGGCGGAGGTTTCCAGGAAGGCCAGGCCGCTGGCGATCACGAACAGCGCGAACAGAAAGAAACCGTACGTGCCCTGTTCCGCCGCCGGCCAGAACAGCAAGGCGCCCAACCCGTACAGCCCCAACCCGAACACCACCGCGCTCTTGTAGCCAAAGCGGCGCATATAGATGCCGGCCGGCATCGCCACCAGGAAGTAGCCCAGGTAGAACGCGCTCTGCACCAGCCCCGCCTGGAAGTCGTTCAGCACGAACGCCTTCTTGAACTGCGGGATCAGCACGTCGTTGAGGTTGTTGGCCACGCCCCACAGGAAGAACAGGCTGACGATCAGCGCCAGCGGGAGCCACGAATGGCCCGCCACCCGCGGTGAGGACGCCGCCAGCGGCGGCGTTTGCGTTGTCGAGTCCAAACCGCCTACCCCGCTAGCTGGCGTCCCTCGAAGGGACAAGTCGCGACAGATTGTGCAAATATGAACAGCAATTTCACCCATAACACAAGATGCAACGCAGCAAGGCCAGCCCGATGCGTGGCATGGCGCTGCGTGCTGAGGCAATCTTGACGGTCGTCGAAGGGATCATCGAGGGGACCCCCAGCATCATGCCCAAGCAGAGCACACCCAAGTACCGCGCGCCCGCGCTGGACAAAGGCCTGGACATCCTGGAGCTGCTCGCCGGCTCGCCGGTGCCGCTGAGCATCGCCGAGGTTTCGGAGGGCGTGGGCCGTTCCCGCGGCGAGATCTTCCGCATGCTGCAGGTGCTGGAAGAGCGCGACTACATCATGCGCGGCGAGGGCGACTCCGGTTACTCGATCACGCCGCGCCTGTTTCGTTTAGGTATGGAGCAGCCGCCGCTGAAGACCGCGGTCGAAGCGGCTTTGCCTGTCATGCATCGGCTCGCCCATGCCGTCGACCAGTCCTGCCACCTGGTGGTGCCTTCGCGCGAGCAGATCGTGGTGATCGCGCGCATCGACCCGCCCGGCGAGATCGGCTTGGTGGTGCGCGTCGGCCATCGCCGCCCGATGTCGCAGGCCACCTCCGGCCACGTGCTGCTGGCGTTCCAGACCGACGAAGTGCAGAAGCTGTGGCTGGACATGATCGCGGCGCACGAACCCGAGCTCGACCGCAAGAAACTGCTCAAGCATGCCGCGCAGGTGCACGCTCGCGGCTACGCCACCGCCCCCAGCCATATCGTCGACGGCGTGACCGACCTGTCCGCCCCGGTGATGCAGCACGGCAGCGCGGTGTGCGCGCTGACGGTGCCGTTTATCGAGCGGCGCGCCTCGGCGATCAGCGAGAAGACAACGCTGGAACATCTGCGCCAGGCGGCGACGGATATCTCCGATACGTTGCAGTACGGCGGCCCCTCGCGAGCGGATTGAACCGGATGAATCCGCACGCGTATTAGCGCGTTAACGGACAAAGCCATACGTTTTTCACGCTCCGCCACGGCAGGGATGCCGACACTGGCTTGCCTTCAGGCCGTCCAGGAGCGCGTCATGCCGTCGTCCCTTCCGCGCTGGTGCATCGTGATCCCCTGCCACAACGAGGAACGCGCCATCGGCGGCGTGCTGGCCGGCGCAAGGCGCCTGGGCGTGCCGATCTGCGTGGTGGACGATGGTTCCACCGACGCCACCCCGAAGATCGTCTCCCGCCACGAAGGCGTGACCCTGCTGCGCCACGATGGCCAGCACGGCAAAGGCGAAGCCCTGCGCACCGGCCTGCGCGCCGCGCGCAAGTCCGGCTTCGAAGCCGTGCTCACCATGGACGGCGACGGCCAGCACCAGGCCGACGACGTGCCCTACCTGCTTGCCGCCGCCAAGCGCCACCCCGGCAGCCTGATCATCGGCGCCCGCCTCCTCGACACCGAACGCCAACCCCGCGCCCGCCACATCGCCAACCGCGTCGCCGACTGGGGCATCTCCTGGGCCTGCGCCCGCGGCATCGCCGACACGCAGAGCGGCCAGCGCTGGTATCCGCCGGAGGTGCTGGAACTGGCGGACACCGCGACGAATGGTTTCGCGTATGAAGCTTCGCTGCTGATTCGCGCCTGCCGCGAAGTGGGCGTCGACGTGATCTCGGTACCGATTCCTTCGCGCTACGGCCCGCAATTCCGCCATAGCCATTTCCGCCCGCTGCTGGATGTGGCGCGGATTACGTGGGCTACGTCGGTGCATTTGCTGAGCTACGGGCATCTGCGCGAGAGCAACCGGCTGGCGCATGAGCGGCAGGCGTTGGTGGAGCACCATCGGGTGCATATGGGCGCGGAGGGTGCGGCGCTTAGTGCTGGCAGGCCGGGTTGAGGGGAATCTTGATGCCACGCGTGGCGATGCGTGGCGGGTGATTGTTGGTGTAGAGCTCTTCGCTTTGCACGGACATACGCATTCGCGAGCCCCGGCCCCTCACCCCAACCCTCTCCCCGGCGGGGAGAGGGGGATGACGGCAGACGCGAAAATCGAGCGAAGAGCACGTGGCGCAGCCGCGGCGTTCCGCTTGCGCGCTTTTGCTCTTGATCTTGCTCTTGATCCACCGGGTCCCCTTGGCGCCGGCGGTGAGGGCTGGACGAAAAGGCCCCGCAGGGGGCGGGGACACGATGTCCCCGCCTTTTTGATCAGGGCATGGATGCCCTGTCAAAAAGCCCGGCCAGCCCTCACGGACCCTCAGCAGCTGCGCTGCTGAGGGCGCCAAGCAGGGTGCCCTTCTCTTTGCTTACTTTCTCTTGGGCACGCAAGAGAAAGTAAGTCGGGCCGCGGCAGCGGCACGAAACACTCGCCAACGGCGAGACACCCCGCGACAGCACACCCCCCCAAAGCGCCCGCCGCGCTTGCAGGCGTCATACCCACCCGGCACTCTAAGCGGCTTTCGCCAACCGAGAACCCCCACCCCATGTCGAACCTCGACAACATCCTCCAGATCATGCCCGCCACCGGCTGGGTCGCCGTCTACGACGAAGGCGGCGAAGAAAGCGCCCAGGCCATCGTCTGCTTCGCCCTGGTCGAATCCGAAACCGGCGGCACTCGCCGCCGCAGCGTCCGCCCGATGTGCGCCGATGGCCGCGCCGTCGCCTTCGCCGACGAAGCGCCGAACTTCGTGCGCGTCGAAGAGCTCGAAGCCTTCGAGGAAGACGAAGAAGACGAAGAGGAAGAAGAAGACGAGGAATAAGCCCTCGTCCACTCAGGCCAGCTGGCGCGCCGCCAGCTGGCCGAGTTTTTTCAGCGCCTGCTCCAGCCGCGCATCCCACGGCATGCCGCAGCTCAGGCGCAGGCAATCGCGGTAATCCCCACGGCTGGAAAACAGCACGCCCGGCGAGGTACCGATGCCCTGCCTCAGCGCCGCCTCGAACAAGGCCTCGCCATCGCCGCCCGCCGGCAACTGCAACCACAGCGACAGGCCGCCCCGCGGCTCACAGGCACGCGTGCCCGCCGGCCAGTGCCGCGCGATTGCCTCGTGCAGGCGTTGCGCATTGTCCGCCAGCGCGCGGCGCAGGCGCCGCAGATGGCGTTCCAGATCGTGCTTCTGCAGGTAATCGGCCATCGCCAGCTGCGGCAGGCTGGCCGCGCCGACGGTGGAGAAATATTTGGCGCGCACCAGCGCATCCGTCCACGCGCCGGCCGCCATCCAGCCCAGGCGCAGGCCCGGCGACAGCGATTTGGAAAACGAACCGCAACTGATCACATTGCCGCGCGTATCCCAGCGGCGCAGCGGCGAGGGACGTTCACCCGACCATGCGAGGTCGCCGTAGACGTCGTCCTCGATCACCACCGTGCCATGCCGCGCGCAACTGGCCAGGAGCGCCTGCTTCGACGCGTCGCTGGTGACGCTGCCCAGCGGATTGTTGAAGTTCGGCACCAGCACTGCCGCGCGCACGCGATTCTGCTGCAGCAGCTGATCGAGCCGCGCCGCATCGATGCCTTGCCCGGGCAGGTTCGGTACCTCAAGCACCTTCAGGCGCAACGCAGCCACGGCTTGCAGAATGCCGTGATACGTCGGCGTCTCCACCAGCACCACGTCGCCCGGCGCAGTAAGCGTGCGCAGCGCAAGGCTGATGCCTTCCATCGCTCCGGCGGTGATCACGATCTCGTCCGGCGACACCGCGGCGCCAAGCTGCGCATACCGGCGCGCGATCTGCCGGCGCAGCGTGGGCAGGCCTTGCGGCGGCGCGTAGTCGAGCGCGGCGGCGGGATGGTGGCGCAGGCTGCGGCTCAATGCAGCCGTGAGCGCCGCCTGCGGCAACAGCACGAGCGAGGGCGTCGCGCTGTGCAGCGGCAGCACGTCGCCGCGCGCCAGCATGTCGAGCACCTCCTGCAACGCGGGGTTGTTCACCGTGCCGGGCGCGCGCCGGCGCATCGGCCTGGCATCGGGCGGCGGCGGCGCGGCGGCCCGCACGTAATAGCCCGAACGCGGACGCGCCACCACCAGGCCTTCGCGTTCCAGCTGCAGGCAGGCCTGCACCGCGGTGGCCGCGCTCAGGCCATGGCCCTGCGCCAGCTGGCGGATCGACGGCAGGCGCTCTCCCGCGCGCAGGGCGCCGCGGACGATCTGGCCGCGCAGTTCGCCGGCCAGGCGTTCGTAGAGCAGCATGGCGCCCTCCCAACTGTATCGGTCTACTTTCATCCTATCTGAATCTGTATCGGTCGAGGCAAGCAGCCTACGCTGGCCTCGTCGTCCACAGAGAGAACGCCATGACCTCCCTGCCCGGCCGCGCCGACTCGCGCGCGGCCCTGCTCCAGCTGCTGTTCGCCGAACTGCTGATCGGCTCGGTCG
Organism: Dyella sp. LX-66; assembly: GCF_018599165.1. NCBI lineage: Bacteria > Pseudomonadati > Pseudomonadota > Gammaproteobacteria > Lysobacterales > Rhodanobacteraceae > Dyella > Dyella sp. LX-66. The sequence goes on along the minus strand of NZ_JAHFVJ010000015.1, from coordinate 42,506 downwards.
GCGTGTTCGTGCACGAGAGCGGCCAGGACGCCGTCACCGCCGTGTTCTACCGCTGCCTGTTCGGTGGCCTGTTCCTGCTGGTGCTCGGCCTGGCGCGCGGCTATCTGCGCGGGCTGTGGCAGGAGCGTGCCCTGCTGCGCGGCGCCGTGTTCAGCGGCATCCTGCTGGTGCTCAACTGGGTGGCGCTGTTCGCCGGCATGGCGCGCTCGTCGATCGGCGTGGCCACCCTGGTCTATCACTTCTTCCCGTTCGTGATGCTGATCCTCGCCGCGCTGCTGCAGGGCGAGCGCACGCATCCGGCGGACCTGGGCTGGACCTTGCTGGGCTTTATCGGCGTGGCCTGTTCGGCCGATCCGCTGAAGCTGTGGCGCGACGCCGACACCTCCTACCTGATCGGCATCGGCCTGACCTTGCTGGGCGCGCTGCTCTGCGGTGCTTCCCTGCTGATGTCGCGCACGATCGGACGCGAGCGGCCGTTCGCGCTGGTGATGATCCAATGCTGGGTAGGCGTGCTGATGCTGGCGGGATTTTCCAGCCCCGGCGTGTTCCATGTCGGCACGCACTGGTGGTGGCTGTGCGGGCTGGGCGTGATCCACAGCGGCATCGTCTACATGCTGTTCTATTCCTCGTATCCGCGCCTGCCGGTGGTGACCATCGCGGTGGTGGCGTTCGTGTATCCGCTGGTGACCTTGCTGCTGGACTACCTGATCTATGGGCATCGGCTGGCGCCGGTGCAGTTGGCAGGGCTGGCCCTGATCGTGGCGGGGACGCTCGGGGTCAATCTGAAGTGGCGCCTGGGCACGGGCCGCGGGTTAGGCAAGGCCATGTCCACCTGAGCCGCCGACCGCTGGTCACGCCCACCCCGCCGTTTGTCACTCGGTGCGCGACTGCCCGATGGCACCGGCCTAGCCTCCCGGTATTCCCCCGACGAGGCACCACCGATGCGCCGCCTGCTCCCGCTAGCCATGCTGCTTGCCCTCGGCGGTAACGCCGCCGCGACCGACACCCCGACTACCGCCACGGTATTCGGCCCCGGCACGATTTCCACCGCCGCCGACGAAGGCGCCTTGGGCTTCATGCCCGATGGCAACACGGTGTACTTCTCGCGCGGCGCCAAGGACAGCTACGCCATCGTGTTCTCGCAGCGCAGCGGCAACACCTGGTCGGCCGCGAAGACCGCGCCGTTCTCCGGCCACTGGCTGGACACCGACCCGTCGATGTCGCCCGATGGCGCCTTCATGGTGTTCGCCTCCAACCGCCCCGCCGACGGCAAGGGCCCCGTGCTCGATATGACGATGGGCGGCAAGAACTACCCCGGCCACGGCCTCAACCTGTGGCGCGTGGCACGCAAGGGCAACGGCTGGGGCGAGCCGGAACGGCTGCCGGTGGCCATCAACAGCTGCAACTCGGTATTCGCGCCGGACGTCGGCGCGGACGGCACGATCTACTACATCGGCTGCGGCGCGGACGGCAAGCTGCGCCTGCTGCGTTCGGTGCAGAAGGCTGGCCAATACCAGGCAGCCGAAGCCGTCGCCTACGGCGCGGACGACCTGATCGTGCGCGATCCGGCCATCGCGCACGACGGCTCCTTCATGGTGGCGAGCATCAAGAGCGCGAAGGACCAGCCGTACCGCCTGGCGATCGCCTTCGCCACGCCGCAGGGCTGGAGCTCGCCGCAGGATCTGGGCAACACTGTCAATGGCGGCACGCACTCCATGGCGGCGCAGCTCGGACCGGACGGCCGCACGATCTATTACGCCAGCGACCGCCGCGTGCCCGGCGAGCAGGCCGACTGGAACAAGGACGGCGACAACCTGTGGCGGGTGTCGCTGGCGCCGTGGCTGGATGCGCATGCGCGCGATGGCGCGCCGGTGGCCGGGCCGTGGGATCACCTCAAGGACATCTCGCCGGCCTTCGGCCCCGGCGATCGCTCCGTGGTGTTTACGCGCGGCGTGGACAACACCTCCCGCCTGTATTTCTCCTCGCGCGATGGCAACGGCTGGTCGGCGGCGCAGCCGCTGCCGTTCTCCACGCAGTGGGAGGACATCGAACCGGCCATGGCGACCGATGGCTCGTCATTGATCTTCAGCTCCAACCGTCCCGCGCAGGAAGGCGGAGCCGTGCTCGACGGCGTTTACGATGGCCAGCGCTATCCGGGGCATGGCGGCAACCTGTGGCAGGTGGCACGCACCAAGGACGGCTGGGGCAAGCCGCAACGCCTGCCCGCGCTGCTCAATGCCAACACCGCCGTGTTCTCGCCCGCGCTGGCCGCCGACGGCACGCTCTATTTCATGCGCACGGATCCGGATGCCGACGGCAAGGGTGCGTTCCGCCTGCTCCGCAGCCGTCTCGTGCAGGGGCAGTACCAGGCGCCGCAACCGCTGCCCTTCAGCGACGGCGTGACCGGCGATTTCGATCCGGCGGTGGCGCCCGACCAGTCCTTCATCGTCTTCAGTTCCAAGCGCGCACCGGCCGGACCGGCAGGCAGCGAGCTGTTTATCGCCTTCGCGCGCGGCGAAGGCTGGAGCACGCCGCAGCCGCTGGGCCTGACCGGCATCGAGGCGCGGCTCTCGTCCGATCACGCCACGCTGTACTTCAACGCGCCGGACCGCCGTGTGCATGCGTTCAATCTGCGCGGCTGGATGGCCAGACACAGCGCGGTGGCCGACGTGGCCCGCGCCCGCACCCCCTGAGACCTGCGGCACTACCCGGGAATCGGCATCCGTCCCACACTGGATGCCCATTCCCGGTTGCCGATGAGAACCTCGTGTCCGCAGCAAGCACCACGCCACGCTGGGCCCGCCTCGCCATGCCATTGGGTTTCTGGACCCTGCTGGCGGCTTCGTACACGCTGAGCGGCGGCCTGTCGCAGATCAGCGAAGGCGAAGTGCCGAACTGGCCACGCGTGGCCACCTGGAACTTCAGCGACTTCTATCTGTGGATGCTGCTGGTGCCGCTGGTCGCCTGGCTCGGACGGCAGGCCGCGGATGGCGATTGGCGCCGCTACGCGGCAGTGCACGTGCCGGCCAGCCTCGCGCTGGCGCTGGCGCAGTTGCTGGTGCATCTGGCGATCTTCTGGAACGTCGCCGGGCCGGGCCATGCGCCGGTCAGCACGTACGCCGGCTTCGTGCGCATGCAGTTCGCTTTCAGCTATCACTTCGCCCTGCTGATGTACTGGGTGATCCTGGCGGTGCTGCGCGGGCTGGATTCGCGGCGCCGGCTGCGCGACGAACGCCTGCGCAGCGCGCAGCTGGAATCCCAGTTGGCGCAGGCGCAGTTGCGCACCCTGCGCGTGCAGCTGCAACCGCACTTCCTGTTCAACACGCTCAATGCCATCTCGGCGTTGGCCCTTGCGGATCCGCATCAGGCGCGCCTGATGATCTCGCGGCTCAGCGACCTGCTGCGCCTGACCCTGGAAGAACGCCACGCGCTGGAAGTGCCGCTGTCGCGCGAGCTGGAACTGCTGCGCTGCTATCTCGACATCCAGCAGGTGCGTTTCCAGGACCGCCTGAGCACCCAGCTGGACGTGGCCGCCGACACCGTGCACGCCGCGGTGCCCAGCATGATCCTGCAGCCGCTGGTGGAGAACGCGCTGCGCCACGGCCTGCTCGACAAACCCGAACCCGGCCGCCTGCACATCGTCAGCCGCCGCGAAGGCGCGCAGCTGTACCTGCGCGTGGACGACGACGGCCTGGGCCTGCCCGACGGCATGGCCGAAGGCTTAGGGCTGGGCAATACGCGCACGCGCCTGCAGGTGCTGTTCGGCGACGCGGCGAGCGTAGCCTTGGCGCGCAGGGACGAAGGCGGCACGCGGGTGGAGTTGCGTTTTCCCTATCGCGAATACGCCACCGAGCACGTGGCATGAGCCTGCCGCCGATCCGCACCTTGCTGGTGGACGACGAAGTGCTGGCGCGCCTGGCGCTGCGCCAGGCCCTGGCCGCGCATGCGGACGTGCAGATCGTGGGCGAATGCGGCAATGCCCATGAAGCGCTGCAGGCGATCGCCGCGCTGGAACCGGCGCTGGTGTTCCTGGATATCCGCATGCCCGGCATGGACGGCTTCAAGCTGCTGCACAAGCTCAAGCCCGAGACCTTGCCGATGGTGGTGTTCGCCACCGCCTATGGCCAGCACGCGCTGCGTGCGTTCGACGCCGATGCGGTGGACTACGTGCTCAAGCCGATCGACCAGGCACGCTTCGACCAGGCGATGGCACGCGTGCGGCGCGTGTGGGCGGGCTTGCAGACGGCAACGCCAAGCGTCGTCAACAGCATGCCCGCGCCGCTGCCGACTCATGCGCAGCGCATCAGCGTGCGTGTCGGCGAGAGCATCCGTGTGATCGCCACCGACGATATCGACTGGATCCGCGCCGATGGCAACTACGTGCATATCCATGTCGCCGGCACGCGTTATCTGCACCGCGAAACGCTGAGCCACTTGCTGGAGGCGCTGGATCCGCAGCGTTTCCTGCGCATCCATCGCGGCACCTTGGTGAACGTGGAGCGCATCCGCGAGATCCACCCGCTGTTCCAGGGCAATGCCGAGGTGGTGCTGCGCGACGGCACGCGGCTGAACCTCAGCCGCCGCTTCCGCGCGCAGGCACGGCAGGCGTTGGGCATGGCCTGAGCGTCCGTCCGGACCGCTCGCCACGCCGCCGCAGCCGCTCGTCACAAAAGCACGGCACGCGTGCGCCCCCGCACGCATCGTATGCACGGGCCGGCATGGCCCGGCCATCCACGGAAGCACACATGAAGTTGCATACGTTCGCCTGGGCCACCGCCTTTGCGCTGGGTTGCGCCGCACCCGTCGGCGCCGCCGAGCTGCTCGGACCCGGCGTGATTTCTACCGGCCTGCAGGAAACCACCGCGGCGTTCTCGCCCGATGGCAAGACCCTGCTGTTCCTGCGCTCCGACTTCGCGGAGAAGGACGACACCATCCTGCTCGCGCATCGCCAGGGCAATGGCTGGTCCACGCCGGAAGTGGCGCCGTTCTCCGGCCAGTGGCACGACTCCGAACCCACCTTCGCGCCGGACGGCAAGCGGGTGTACTTCGTCTCCAATCGCCCGCCGCACGCCGGCGAGGCACCGGTGACGGCGGAGATGGGCGGGCAGCATTTCGCCGGCACCAACTTGTGGTACGTCGAGCGCCAGGCGAATGGCCGCTGGGGCGAACCGGTGCACGTGGATGGCGCGCATAACGACGGCGCGATGCTCTACAACCCCACGGTGGCGGCCAATGGCGACATCTATTTCTCCGCGCACCGGCCGGATTCCGGCAAGTTCTATCAGGTCTATGTGATCCACCCCGCCGGCCAGGGCTATTCGGCGCCGGAACGGGTGGACCTGGGCGATACCGAGCACAACCGCATGGACCCGTGCATCGATCCCAAGGGACGCTTCCTGCTCTACGCCGGCAACGAAGGCGACTCGCTGGGCAGCGCCGACATCTATATCGCCTTCCGCCAGGCCGACGGCCACTGGGGCAAGCCGGAACACCTGGGCGGCGACGTCAACACCGCCGCCCTGGAGAACGCGCCGACACTGGGTCCGGGCTTAGGCGAGCTGTACGTGTCGAGCAACCGGCAGGACGAAGTGCAGTTCCCCAAGAAGCGCGACGACATCGGCTCGCTGCAGAAGCGGCTGAACGGTCCGAACAATGGCTCGCGCAATATCTGGCGCATGGATATCGCCGACGTACTGAAGGCGCACGGCCTGCACGATTGACGGGTTTCCCGGTCACCCGGCGTGCGCCCGGTAGCGCGCACGCCGGTTTTTTTCGCTTTGCCGCAATAGCCGCCACCCATTCCAGCGTGTAACGGCAAGAAAAAAGCGTGATGCGATCGCCCATTTTCCCGACGCTTATGTCACGCGCCGCATGACATGGCGACAGCCTGGACTAAGCACGTTTTCACGCTGTTTTGTCATTCCTTATGAGCTTTGCAACAGCCGGTTGTTACCACAGGAATCTTCTCGGACATTTCACGCCAGTGACCCTAATTTGCCACCGAATCGGGGAGCGGAGCGGTTGGCGCAAACATGGAATCCAGGCTTGGATGGTTAGGGCGGCAGCTCGCGGTCGCGATCATCTACGGCATCGCCTACATGCTGCTGCGCAAAGTGGGCTTCGCCCACTTCGTGCCCGCCAGCGGACTGAAACTCGCCGTCCTGCTGCTGACGCCGCGGCGCTACTGGCCGGCGTTCCTGGTCAGCGAAACCCTGCTGCTCGCCTACGACCTTTACGACGGCGTCGCCATGTTCGGCTGGGCGTTCTACCTGGCCTCCATCGTGCCGCCGATCGCCCTGCTGATGGCCGTGGTCGTCCTGTGCCAGGACCGCCTGCCAGGTGCCGCGTTTCCGGACATCCGCCTGGGCAGCGTGCTGGTGTGCATCTTCGGCGCCAGCGTGGTGCTGGTCGCCGACGGCCTGATGGTGGCTTCGCTGATGCCCGAGGCGGCGCGCTTCGGCCGCAAGCCGCTGACCGACCTGGTCTCCGATTATTTCCTCGGCACCTATAGCGGCATGCTCGCCGTGGTGCCGCTGGCGCTGGCCGGCGCACAGCAGTGGCACGAGCAGCGTTCGCTGCGCGGCGTATGGATGGCCAATCGCAGCCTGATACAGGCTTCGGTGATCACGGTGATCGCGATGTCGGTCGAGGTGCTGGCGCTGTCCGGCACCCAGGACACCGCGCTGCGCTTCGTCGGTCAGGCGGTGCTGTTCGTGCCGGCCGCCTACTTCGCCATCACCTGGGGCTGGAAAGGTGCCGCCGTGATCGGTGCCATCGCCAGCTTCGGCATCGTTGCGCTGATGCCGGAGATGTTCGACATCGCCACCTTGATGACGCAGACCATGATGGCGCTGTTCCTCACCATCTCCACCGTGCTCGGCATGCAGACCACGCGCCTGGAGCATGCGCTCGCCGCGGTGGACGACCAGCTGGACAAGACCCGGCTGGAACAGCACCTGGCCGAGATGAAGCTGCAGCGCAGTTCGTTCGAGCTGGCCTATGTCAGCGGCGAGCTGGCGCGTGCGCACCGCCATCTGCTGATCCAGCTCGACCACTCGCCCAACCGCGGCGAAGTGGATACCTACAAGCGCACCCTGACCATGACCACCTCGCGCCTGAAGGAAATGGCCGATGCGCTGTCGCCGCCGATGGGCGCGGGCCATCCGCATGCCTTGAGCGAAGGTCCGCTGGTGCAGGTGCTCGACTCGCTGGGCATTGCCTACCACGCCAACGTGCATGGCCAGTGGAGCCGGCTGCCGCGCAATACGCTGTCGCTGCTGTATCGCCTTGCCTGCGAAGCGGTGACCTATCTGCTCAAGGAATGCCCGAGCGACCGCATCGCGCTCACCACCGACACGCACACCACCGACAGCGGCACCACCATCCACCTGAGCGTGCGCAGCGAAGGCGTGCCGATCGCCCCGCCCTCTCAGGACAAGGTCACCAAGGGACTGGGCACGCTGGGACTGGGACTGGGCGAGCTGCGCCTGCGGGCGCAGCTGTTCAACGGCGACGTGGTGGTGGATGGGCGCAGCGTCCAGGTGACGCTGCGCCAGGAACTCACTGTTCCCCGATTCGATTGATCGGGCAGCTGTTCGGGTCTTCCTTGCAGTTGGAATCCGGCGTGTCCTGCGGCTGCGGCGACAGGCGCAATGACTGCAGCGAGTTGGCGCGATTGATCGGGCAGCTGTTCGGATCCTGCTTACAGTTGGAGATGTCGCCGTCGGCCGGCGAGAGATTCGTGGTCGGCATGGTGACGCGGCGATTGATCGGACAGCTGTTGGGATCCTGCTTGCAGTTCGACGTATCGTCCGCCGGTGCAAAGCGCCCGCCCGCCGACGTAGCATCGGCCACGCTCCACACGTACTGGCCGGCATCGCTCAGCCCGACGCTCAAGCTCACGAGCCTATCTTTGTAGACCGTTTCCGCACCACGGATGGCACCGGCGGCCAGCGGCGATTCCGGCGTGGAAACGCGCTCGGCGTCGATACCCATCGGCAGCACGAGATGCACCCCGGCGGTCGCCGCGACGCCGGCGCGCACGCGCCCGGCACTGTCGTTGACCTGGACGTACTCGATGCCGTCCTTGACGAAGGTATAGACGTGCCAGCGCGGGCTGATCGAACGATCCACCGTCCCGGGCGCGGCGCTACCCATGCCCTGCACCGGCCCAGCTGCCCACACGACCGAACTGCAACTCAACGACACGCCCGCGGCAAGCAGGCCCCATGCGAGATAGCGCAGCTTCATCGTGGTGATTCTCCCTGTGGTGTCACCCCTGTGGTGTCAACGCATCGTGACCAAGCCATCGTGATGGCCGGGTGAGCGGTGCGCTACGCAATGGATGCCCGAACGTGCAGTCAACGTCTGCATTTAGGTGGCGTTCGAGCACCTATCCCGGGTGAAACGCGGAGAGAACGTTTACGCGACCGCACCATCATGTACGGACCGGGGCGAGGCCGATGCATGGCCTCGCTCGATCCCGCACAAGCATCGTCAGCGACGCGGCCGCCAGCCCACCATGCTGCCCAGCACGCCGTCCCGGCGCACCAGTCCGTGATAGAGCGCGGCGCCCAGATGCGCGAGGAAAGTCACGAACAGCAGCACCGCCAGCCATGCATGCAGATGCCGCAGCACGGCGAATGCCGCGGCATTCGCCGGCAGGATCGAAGGCAGGCGCAGCGACGCGCTGAGCATCACCGGATACCCGCCCGCCGAAAGCATCGCCCAGCCGACCAGCGGCAAGGCCAGCATCAAGGCGTACAGCAACCAGTGCGAAGCGAGCGCCGCCCACTTCTGCAGCACGGGCAGATCGGCCGGCAGAGGCGGCGGCGGATGACGCCATCTCACGATGAGCCGCACCACCGCCAACACCAGGATCGCCACGCCCAGCGGCTTGTGCAGTTGCACCAGCCAGTCGTGGCGCTCGGAAACGGAAGCCACCATCCCCACGCCGATGAACAGCATCGCGATGATCAGGACAGCCATCAGCCAATGCAGCAGCCGCGCGGGCCACACGAACATATCGGTCGGGCGTGCCATCAGCGGGCCTCCTTCTTCGCGGTCGCGCTACCGGGGAGGTGCGCCTCTTCGCTGGTGCGGCGCAGGTACGAAGCGGCATAGGCCGCCGAACGCGCGGGCAGCAGCGGATCGTCCGAAGCCTGGATGCCGTCGGGCAGCACCAGCGGGTCGTAGTTGATGTCGCGGCAGGGGCCGCTGTCCTGCGGCTGGGTGGAGGTCAGCTCCAGCGTGCCGGCGTCGATTTCGCGGCGGCTCGCCGGCCACGTTTTGGTTGCATCGGAAGTTGGATCGCCGGGATCGGCCAGCGTCACCAGCAGATGCCAGCGCAAGGGAGCGGCCGCCAGGCGTTGCACCAGGTCAGCCGCAAGATAATCCTCGCCCTGCCCCGCGCTGCCGTCCGCCTTTGCCTCCGGCACCATCCGCCAGCGCACCGCATGATGCGCGCCCTGCGCGTCGACCAGCTCGAACGCGTTCAAGCTCCAGTAGCTGTCCACCGCATAGCTGGACGAAGGCTTCGCCGTCTTGACCCAGGCCAGGAACGCACCGGCCTCCGGATGCGCGCCGAAGAAAGCACCGACCTTGGCCTGGTCCGGCTTGCCGCTCGTCGGATCCGGCTGCTGCGCCTGCAGCAGTTCGTAGAAAGCCTGCGGCGTGGCCACCGGGAACACCGGCATGCTGTTCATGCCCGTGCGCCATTGCTGCCCGTTGGGCTGGGTCAGGCGCAGCGCCATGCTGCGGATCGGCGCGCTGCTGTCCGGCGCATAAGGATTGCCGCCGGGGATGGCGAAGCGCCCGACCACCGGCACCACACCCGGCGCGAACACCTGCGCCTTCGAATACGACTGCAAGGCGCCATTGCCGGTGAAGGTGCCCGCCACGCACACGCCCTTGGCGTGGTTGCGGCGATAGCCCGGATGCACGCCGGCATTGGACTGCAGCTGGTCGACCAGCTTCTGCGCCGTCAGCCGCCCCGGCGACAGCCAGCCACCCGCATAGCCCAGGCCCGCGGCCACCACCAGCGGTACGCCGGCGATCACCCCGTAGCGCCACCATCCACCCACTCGCCGCAGCACGCGGCGCAGCTCCCCATGTCCGTTCGATCCCATGACACCTGCCCCGTGGCTAGCCGACGATGCGCTGTTTTCGTAGGAACAAACCCGGAGGTTACTTCCTTAAGAAATATCTGCCTGCCTGACGGATGGCCGATGCCGCGGCGGCGGCTTGCGGCAGCGTCCATGGGCACGGCGTGAAATCCGCCGGAGAGCCTGGAATCCGGGCGCTGCGTCACGATTTCCAAAGCCGTGATGCAAGCCCCGTTCGCGCTGACGGCGCCTTCACGTTGTGCCCGGTATCTAGTCACCCGTCGGGACGGTCTTGACCCCCCTTTCAACCCTCCCGACAGGCTATTTCCCAACGGATGGCCTGGCCCCCGCAAGGGGGCCATTTTTATGGGCGCGATAAAAACCGGCGCCCAAAAAAAAACCGCCGGGCGAACCCGGCGGCTTTCTCGATCAGGCAAGGCGAAAGAATTACTTCGCGCCTTCCTTCTCCATCAGCTTCGCGACCATGCTGGCCGGCACTTCCTCATAGTGGTCGAATTCCATGGTGAAGGTGCCGCGGCCGCTGGTGGCCGAGCGCAGGAAGTTGATGTAGCCGAACATCTCCGCCAGCGGCACGAAGCCCTGCACGAAGGCGTTGGTGCCGCGCTGGCCCTGGTCGCTGATCGAACCGCGGCGGCGGTTGATGTCGCCGATCACGTCGCCGAGGTAGTCGGCTTCGGTGACCACTTCGAGCTTCATCACCGGCTCGAGCAGCTTCGGGTTGGACATCTTGTGCGCTTCGCGGAAGCAGGCCTTGCCGGCGATTTCGAACGCCAGCGCGGACGAGTCCACGTCGTGGTACTTGCCGTCGACCAGGCGCGCCTTGAAGTCGAGCACTTCGTAACCGGCCACCTGGCCTTCGCGCGACTCCACCGTCACCGCATGTTCCACCGCCGGGATGTACTCGCGCGGCACGCGGCCGCCGACGATCTCGTCGGAGAAGATCACGCCGCTGCCCGGCTCGCCCGGCTCGAAGATGATCTTCACTTCGGCGAACTGGCCCGAACCGCCGGACTGCTTCTTGTGCGTGTAGGTGTGCTCGATGGTCTTGCCGAACGCTTCGCGGAAGCTCACGCGCGGCTTGCCCATGCTGGCGTCGACGCCCAGCTCCGTGCGCATGCGGTCGATGGTGATTTCAAGGTGCAGCTCGCCCATGCCCTTGAGCACGGTCTCGCCGGTTTCCTTGTCCACTTCGAGCTTCAGCGACGGGTCGGCCTTCACCATCTTGTAGAGGGCGGAGGACAGCTTGTCGATGTCGTTGCGGTTCTTCGGCTCCACCGCCACGCTGATCACCGGGTCGGGGAAGCGCATGCGCTCCAGCAGCACCGGATGGGCCGGATCGGTGAGCGAGTCGCCGGTCTCGGTTTCCTTCAGCGAGACGAAGGCGCAGATGTCGCCGGCGCGCACTTCCTCGATGTCCTTGGTGGCATTGGCCTGCACTTCCACGATGCGGCCGATGCGCTCCTTCTTGCCGCGGGTGACGTTCTGCAGGGTGTCGCCCTTCTTGATCACGCCGGAGTAGATGCGGCAGAAGGTCAGGCTGCCGAACTGGTCGTTGATCACCTTGAAGGCCAGCAGGCGCGCCGGAGCGTCGTCCACCACGCCCTGTTCGCCGACCACGTGGCCGTCTTCGTCCACCAGCGCGATGCCGCCGTTCTCGCCCGGGTAGGGCATGTAGTCGACCACGGCGTCCAGCAGCTGCTGCACACCCTTGTTGCGGTAGGAGGAGCCGCAGAACACCGGCACCAGCTTGCCGCTGACGCAGCCCTTGCGGATCGCCTTCTTCAGCAGTTCCAGGCTGAAATCGCCGCTCTTGACGTAGGTTTCCACATCGCCCGCGTGCAGCAGCTTGTCGAAAGCCTCGTCGTCCATCTCCAGCGCGCGCTCGATGGTTTCCTCGTGCAGCTTGGCCAGGTTGGCCACCCACTCGCGGTCGCCGGTGGAGCTGAACTGGCACTTCGGATGGCTGGCGACCTGGTCCAGCGGGACGCTCTCCCAGGTGCTGTCCTTGTCGTCGCCCTGCCAGATGTAGGCCAGGCCGGTGACGAGGTCGGCCATGCCGATGAACTCGTCGTTGCTGCCGAGCGGCACCTGGCACAGCAGCGCATTGGCGCCCAGGCGGTTCTTGATGCCCTCGACGGCGTGCTTAAAGTTCGCGCCGATGCGGTCCATCTTGTTGACGTAGCACATGCGCGGCACGTTGTACTGGTCGGCCAGGCGCCAGTTGGTCTCGGTCTGCGGTTCCACGCCGGCCACGCCGTCGAACACCACCACGGCGCCGTCGAGCACGCGCAGGCTGCGGTTCACTTCGATGGTGAAGTCCACGTGCCCGGGGGTATCGATCACGTTGATCTGGTGGCCCTTCCACTCGGTCGACACGGCAGCCGACTGGATGGTGATGCCGCGCTTGCGCTCCTGCTCCAGATAGTCGGTGGTGGTGGAGCCCTTGCCGTCCTTGGTGTCGTGCACGTCGACGATCTGGTGCTTCTTGCCCGTGTAGTACAGGACGCGTTCGGTGGTGGTGGTCTTGCCCGCGTCGATGTGGGCGATGATGCCGATGTTGCGGTAGAGCGAAAGCGGTTTTTGGCGAGGCATACGGCCGTCCGGGTTGGTTGGATGGGAAGTAGGAATGGGAAAGCGGGGGGCTAAACCTGGAGATTCTAATGGGTTATGGCTACCGGTGGAAAACGTGCGGCAAGCCCTAGCCGGCCAGGCCGGGTCCCGGACCCGCCCGAACCTACGTGCCAGTACGGGTAAAACGGCGCCATTTGGCTAAAATGCCCCGCTTTCACGCCCCAAGACGGACCCGAGACTCGTGATCATCAACCCCAAGATCCGCGGCTTCATCTGCGTCACCGCCCACCCCACCGGCTGCCGCCAGAACGTGCTGGAGCAGATCGGCATCACCCGCCAGGCGGGCGCCGCCGCCCCGGCCGGCCCCAAGCGGGTGCTGGTGCTGGGCGCCTCCACCGGCTACGGGCTGGCCTCGCGCATCGCGGCGGCATTCGGTTTCGGGGCCGCCACCCTGGGCGTGTTCTTCGAGAAGCCCTCCAGCGAGAGCAAGCCCGGCACCGCCGGCTGGTACAACGCCTGGGCCTTCGACGAGGCGGCCAAGCAGGCCGGCCTGTACAGCAAGTCGATCAACGGCGACGCCTTCGCCAACGAGACCCGCCAGCGGGCCATCGAGATCATCAAGAACGAGATGGGCGGCCCGATCGACCTGATCGTCTATTCGCTGGCCTCGCCCGTGCGCAAGCTGCCGGATACCGGCGAAGTGGTGCGCTCGGCCCTCAAGACCGTGGGCGAAACCTTTACCGCCACCTCGGTCAACACCGACAAGGACGAGGTGATCCAGGCCACGGTGGAATCGGCCACCGAGCAGGAGATCAAGGACACCGTCACCGTGATGGGCGGCGAGGACTGGGCGCTGTGGATCGACGCCCTCAGCCAGGCCGGCGTGCTCGCACCGGAAGCCAAGACCATCGCCTACAGCTACGTGGGCACCGAGATCACCTGGCCGATCTACTGGCACGGCACCCTGGGCAAGGCCAAGCAGCACCTGGACAACACCGCCCGCGAGCTGCGCCAGCGCCACCCCGGCCTGGACGCCCGCGTCGGCGTGATGAAGTCGGTGGTGACCCAGGCCAGCGCGGCGATCCCGGTCATTCCGCTGTATGTGTCCCTGGCCTTCCGCATCATGAAGGAGAAGGGCATCCACGAAGGCTGCATCGAGCAGGCCAACCGCCTGCTGCGCGAATTCATGTACCGCGCCGACGGCAAGCCCGCCCCGCTGGACGGCGAAGGCCGCCTGCGCCTGGACGACTGGGAGCTGCGCGACGACGTGCAGCAGGCCTGCAAGGCCCTGTGGCCGACCGTGACCACCGCCAACCTGAAGCAGATCACCGATTACGAAGGCTTCAAGGCGGAGTTCCAGAAGCTGTTCGGCTTCGGGCGCAAGGACGTGGACTACGCGGCGGAGGTCAATCCGGACGTGCACTTCGACGTGGTGCAGCCCTAAACGAAGGAACCCCTTCTCCCCTTCGGGGAGTACGCGGGGAGGGCACATGGATGTGCCCGGCTTTGAGGAGCGAGGAAGGTGGCGGCAGCCGGATGAGGGGCGGGTGCTCGCGGTAATGTTTCTACCGAGCGAGCAAGAGCTTTTGAGCTTGTAACAACCCTCCGCTCATCGCTCCGCCCGGCCCCTCACCCCAACCCTCTCCCCGGAGGGGAGAGGGGGCACAAGCGGCGGCGCTCAGCCGTCGCACAGCGGCTCGGCCGCCGCGGGCTTCGGCTTGGCCGGTACCGCCCTCTTCTTTTTCACCACCACCGCCGGCTTGGCGCCCGTGCCCGGCGCCGGCACGTGGCGCGGCCCCGTGCGCTTGCTCTTGGCGATCGCGGCTTTCTTGGCGCCCGCCGCTGCGCGCGGCTTGCACTTGCCGAGCGGGGCGTCGTCCGCAGCCGCCGGCTTGGCGGCCTCGGCAGCGCCCGCTCCTGCAGCGGCCAGAGCAGCCCCGGCAACGATCGGCGCGGCCTTGTCGCCACGCGAGGACGGATCGTCCGCCGCAGGCACCGCCGCCGGCACGGCAGCAGCCGCAGGAGCCAGCGGCGCCGCCGGCAACGCATCCATCCGTCGCGCGCTCGCCGCCATCGCCGCGGCCGGCGCGGCAAAGCTCCAGCGCACGCCCAGGTTGGCGGCGTGGCTGTCGCCGCGGCTGGCGATATCGGCGGTGTAATAGAAGTAGGTGCTGGCCTGCGGCGAGATGTCGAAGCTGAAGCCGGCGCCTGCCTGCCAGTGATTGCTCACGCCGGGCGTGCCGTGCACGGCGAAGCCCACGTCCGGTGCGCCGGCGAAGGCCACGCTGGTGGTGGCATCCGAATCGGCACGCGTGTCGTGCAGATAGCGCAGCAGGAAGATCGGATGGATCTGCGTGCCATTGGCCTGCTTCGCAAAATCGCCGATCACGCGCAGGCCCGCACCGTAGGCCATGCTGCTGGCGCGCGAGCGGCCCACCGCGAGGTTGGCATCGCCCGCGCCCTGCTCGGTAAAGGCGTCGTACTTCACCTTGGCGTAGTAGGCGCCGACGAAGGGCTCCAGATGCCACGCGCCGGTGTTGAAGCGATAGCCGCCTTCCAGTCCGGCATTGAGCGACTTGCCGTCGTAGCGCGAGCTGGCGCGCGAGTCGAACAGCGGCCCGACCTGGATGCTGCGGTCGCCGCTGGCACGCTGCCAGCCGTACGAAGCCGCGCCCTCCACCCACCACTGCTCGACCGGCATGTACAGCGTATGCAGGCCCACCGTGTACTGGTCGATATCGACCCGGTCGCGGCGGCTGTCCACCTGCGTGCGCGAATTGCCGAAGCTCGCGTGCGCGCCCAGGCGTAGATCGGAACCGAGCGTGGTATCCGCGCCGACGATCACGCCGCGGATGCGGTAGTCGGTCTCGGCAACGCCATTGCTCGCATCGCGGCTGGAACTGTACGTGTACGGTTCCGCCCACACCGCCGTGCCCTGCTCGCCGGTATCGCGCGCCAGCTTCAGCCGATGGAACACGGTATCGAGCAGCTGGCCCTGGCCGTTGAGTTCGTAGCGCGTGGACGAGGCATAGGTCTCACCGGTCAGCGTGTCGAACGAACCGATCACCTGGTCGTTGGTGAGGCCGCGTGCGTAGCCGAGCAAGGTGGTCAGGCGCTGCGGCGTCTGCTGCGAAATCGTCTGCAGCGCACCCGCCATCGCCACCTGGTTGGATGACAGCCCCGGGTACTGGTTGAACGGCGTGCCGGTGGGCGCGCCGCTGCCGGCCTGGGTCAGCGTCAGCAGCACCGCGTTGCCCTGCGTGGTCACGCTGGCGGAGAGGAAGGGCAGCAGGTTCTGCACCACGCTCGCGTAGCTGCCGCTCAGTCCGCCGGTGGCGTTGAGGATGGTGTAGGTGGTGGTCGGCGCGTAGGAGCCGGCCGCCGGCAGCGCCACCAGCTGGCCGCCCAGCGTGGCCGCGCCATTGACCTGCACGTGGTCGCTGGTGCCCGCCGCGGTGGCGCGGATGTCGGTGATCGCACTGCCGCCGCTGTTCAAGCCGCCCAGCGTGATGGTGCTGCCCGCCGCACCGCTGCCACCAGCCATGCCACCTGCGCCGGGCAGGCCGCTCGGTGCCAGCGTGCCGTTCAAGGTGACGTTGCCGCCGACCGTACCGCTACCGATCAGCGCACCGCCATTGGCGATCGTCGCCGGGCCGCCCAGGCTGCCGTTGCTGTTCACCACCAGGTTGCCGCCCACCGTGCTGCCGCCGGCAAAGCTCGCCGCGGTGCCGCCGGCGATGCCGAGTGTGCCGCCCGCACCGACGTTGAGGTTGTCGATGTTGTTGAACGTGCCGGAAGGCAGCGTCGCCTCGCCGGTGCCGGTGAGGTTGACCGCGGTGCCAGCGCCCTGCCCGTTCACCGTGCCGGTGATGCCGCCCAGCGCGCCGTAGCCCACGTTCACCGCGCTGCCGGCGCCCAGGTTGAGCGTGCCGGCCAGCGCACCGTTCACCGTCGCGCTGCTGCCGCTGCCCTGCAGGTTGGCGGTGGCGCCGGTGCCGACGCTGATGCCGCCGCTGTACGGCGAGGTGGCGGTCAGCGTGCCGCCGTTCACCGCCAGCGAACCGCCGAAGCCGCCCAGCGCACCGCCGAGGGTGAGCGTGCCGCTGCCTTGCTTGTCCAGCGTGCCGGTGCCGGTGAGGCTGCCGTTGAGGCCAAGATCCGTCGCGCCCTGCACGGTGAGTCCGTTGCCGCCGATGCTGACGTTGTTGGCGAGCGTCACCGCGGCACTGGATTGCAGCGAGCCGCCGTTGGCGGTCAGCGCACCGGTGCCCAGCGCAGTGGCATTGCCCACCACCAGGTTGCCGCCGCCAAGCGTGACGCCGCCGGTGAAACTATTGGCGCCGTTCAAGGTGACCGGCGCCGTGCCGCCCACGTTCACCGCGCCGCTGCCGGAAAGCGTGCCGCCCAGCGTCAGCGCCTGCGCACCGCCGAGGTTGAGCGCGGCGCCGAGCGTGACGTCGTTCGCCACAGTGAGCGGCCCGGTCGCATCGAGCGTGGTGGCACCGGCGACGTTGAGCGCACCCGTGCCGAGGGCGTTGGCATTGCCGAGAACGACGCTGCCGCCGTTGCTCGTCAACCCGCCGGTGAAGGTATTGGCGCCACCCAAGGTGAGCGTGGACGCACCGTCCTTGACCAGATTGCCGGCGCCGCTGATCGCGCCATTGAGCGTGAGCGCGCCGCCCGCACCCGGCAGCGTCAGCGTGGTGCCGCCGCCGAGGGCGATGGCATTGCCCACCGAGACCGGAGCCGATGCATCGAGCGTGGCCGCGCCATTGACCGTGAGCGTGCCGCTGCCGAGCGCGTTGTTGTTGCCCAGCAGAACGCCACCGCCGTTGAGCGTGACGCCACCCGTGAAGGTATTGGCGCCACCCAGCGTAAGCGTGGATGCGCCGTCCTTCACCAGGCTGCCGCTGCCGCTGACCACGCCGCCGAGATTCACCGCGCCGCCGGCGCCTGGCAAGGTCAGCGTGGCGCCGCCATTGAGCGCGACGTTGTTGGCGACGTTGAGCGCCGCGGTCGCATCGAGCGTGGCCGCGCCGTTGACCGCAAGCGCACCGGTGCCCAAGGCGTTCGCGCTGCCGACGATCAAGCCGCCCGCGTTGAGCGCAACGCCGCCGGTGAAGCTGTTGTTGCCGGACAGCGTCTCCACCCCGCTGCCGTTCTTCACCAGGCTGCCGGTACCGCTGATGGTTCCGCCAAAGGTCTGGTTGCTGGCATCGCCGAAAGCCAAGGCGTTCGCACCCAGATTGATGCCACCACCCGCACCGCTGAGTGCACCGATGGTCTGCGCACCGCCAGCCGCGCTGAGATCCAGCACGCCGGTGCCGTTGAGCGTGACCGCACCCGTCGCCGCCAGGCTGCCGCCGGCACCCAGAGCCAGGGTGCCGGTATTGATCGTGGTGCCGCCGGTGTAGGTGTTGGCGCCGTTCAAGGTCAGCGTGGCGTTGCCATCCTTGACCAGGCTGCCGCTGCCGCTTACCGCGCCGTTCAAGCTCAGCGCGCTGCCGCCGAGCACGTCGAGCGCGGCGCCCGCACCGAGCGTGACGCCATTGGCCAGCGCGATCGGGCCGCTCGCATCCAGCGTCGCGGAAGCACCCACGTTGAGCGCACCGGTACCGAGCGCCGCGTTGTTGCCCACCACCAGGCCGCCGCCGTTGAGCGTCACGCCACCGCTGAAGGTGTTGGCGCCGGACAGCGTCTGCACGCCGGTGCCGTTCTTGATCAACCCGCCGCTGCCGTTGATGGCGCCGGCGAACACGGTGCTGGCCGCGCCGCCGAGCGTGAGGTTGGCGGCGCCCAGGTTGACGGTGCCGCCGGTGCCGGCCAGCGCGCCGATGGCCTGGTTGCCTGCCGCGCCGATATCGAACGTACCGGTGCCACCGAGCGTCACCGTGCCGGCTGCGCTGAGGCTGCCGCCTGCGCCGAGCGCCAAGGTGCCGGCATTAATGGTGGTGCCGCCGACATAGCTGTTGGCGCCGGTCAGCGTCAGCGTCGCCGCACCGTCCTTGATCAAACCGCCGGTGCCGCCGATCGCTCCGCTCAAGGTGAGTGCATTGCTGCCCACCACGTCGAGGTTGGCGTTGAGGTTGACCGCATTGGCGAGGTTCAAGCTCGTGGTGTTGTCGAGCGTCGCCGCGCCATTGACCGTCAGCGCGCCGCTGCCCAGCGCACCGGCATTGCCCACGCTGAGCCCTCCCGCATTGAGCGCCACGCCGCCGGTAAACGTATTGGCCCCGCTCAGCGTCTGCACGCCGGCGCCGTTCTTGATCAGGCTGCCGCTGCCGGAGATCGTGCCGGCGAAACTCGTATTGCTCACGCCGTTCAAGGTGAGCGCGTTGCCGCCCAGGCTGACCGTGGTGCCCGCACTGCCCGCGAGCGAACCGATCGCCTGGTTGCCGCCCGCGCTGATATCGAAGGCGGCGCCGGGATTGATCAGCGCGACGGCACCCGTTGCCGCCAGGCTGCCGCCCGCGCCGATGGCCAGCGTGCCCGCATTGATCGTGGTGCCGCCGGTATAGGTGTTGGTGCCGGTCAGCGTCTCGGTGCCCGCGCCATCCTTCACCAGGCTGCCGCTGCCGGCGATGCCGCCGCTGAAGGTGCCGTTGGTGGCGCCGCCGACATGCAGCGTATTGGCGCCCATGTTCACCGTGCCGCCACCGGTGAGCGTGCCGAACACCTGCGTGCCGTTGCCGGCGGAGAGATCGA
Source organism: Dyella sp. LX-66 (assembly GCF_018599165.1). Classification (NCBI taxonomy): domain Bacteria; kingdom Pseudomonadati; phylum Pseudomonadota; class Gammaproteobacteria; order Lysobacterales; family Rhodanobacteraceae; genus Dyella; species Dyella sp. LX-66. Next base: position 23,106 of record NZ_JAHFVJ010000015.1, on the reverse strand, counting down.
AGGTGGCACCGGTGGCCACGTTGACGATGCCGCCCGCATTGAGGCTTGCACCCGCGCCCAGCGCCAGGATGCCGCTGTTGATCAGCGTGCCGCCGCTGTAGGTGTTGGCGCCGTTCAAGGTCAGCGTCGCCGCGCCTTCCTTGGTCAGGCTGCCGAGGCCGCTGAGGTTGCCATTGAGCGTGAGCGCATTGCTGCCGCCCACGGTCAACCCGGCATTGAGCACGATGTTGTTGGCGAGGGTGACGGCGTTGTTCGCATCCAGCGTGGCCGCGCCGGCCACGGTGAGCGTGCCGGTGCCGAGCGCGGTATTGCTGCCCACGATCAGGCCGCCATCCACCAGCGCCACGCCGCCGCTGAACGTGTTGTTGCCGGACAAGGTCTGCGTGCCCGTGCCGGTCTTGAACAAGCCGCCGGTGCCGCCGATGGTGCCGGCGAAGGTCTGATTGCTGGCATCGCCGAAGGTCAGCGTGTTGGCACCGAGATTGACGCTGCCGGAAGCGCCGGCCAGCGAGCCGATGGTCTGGTTGCCGCCCGCGGAGATATCGAAGCTGCCGGTGCCGCCGAGCGTCACCGCTCCGTTGGCGGCGAGGCTGCCGCCCGCGCCGATCGCCAGCACGCCCGACTGGATATTCGTGCCACCGGTATAGGTGTTGGCGCCGGTGAGCGTGAGCGTGGATCCGCCATTCATGGTCAGGCTGCCGGCACCGGAAATCACGCCGCCCAGCGTCAGCGCGCCACCGCCTTGCACGGTGAGGCCGGCGCCCAGCGTCACGTTGTTGGCGAGGCTGATATTGCCGTTGGCGGCCAGCGTGCCGGCGCCGTTGACGCTGAGCGCGCCGGTGCCCAGTGCCGCGTTGTTGCCGACCACCAGGCCGCCCGCATTGAGCGCGACGCCGCCGCTGAACGTGCTGGTGCCGTTCAGCGTCTGGATGCCCGCGCCGTTCTTGATCAGACCGCCGGTACCACCGATCGCGCCATCGAAACCCGCATCGACCGCACCACCCAGCGTCAACGTATTGCCGCCCAGGTTCACCGAGCTGCCGGCCACGCCGGACAGCGTGCCGATCGCCTGGTTGCCGCCCGCGCTGATATCGAACGCCGTGCCCGCATTGACCAGCGACACCGCTCCATTCGCCGCGAGGCTGCCGCCCGCGCCCAGTGCCAGCGTGCCGCCGCTGATCGTGGTGCCGCCCGTGTAGGTGTTGGCGCCGGTGAACGTTTCCACGCCCGCACCGATCTTCACCACGCCGCCGCTGCCGGCGATGCCGCCGCTGAAGGTGCCGTTGGTGGCGCCGCCGACATTGAGCGTGTTGGCGCCCATGTTCACCGTGCCGCCACCGGTCAGCGTGCCGAAGGTCTGCGTGCCGTTGCCGGCCGACAGATCGAACGTAGCGCCGACCGCGACATTCACCGTGCCGCTGCCCGCAAGGCTGGCACCCGCGCCCAGCGCCAGCGTGCCGCTGTTGATGACAGTGCCGCCGAGATAGCTGTTGGCGCCGTTCAAGGTCAGCGCGGCCGCGCCGTTCTTGATCAGGCCACCGGTGCCGCTGAGGTTGCCATTGAGGGTGAGCGCGTTGCTGCCGCCGAAGGTCAGGTCGGCATTGAGCAGCATGCTGTTGGCGAGCGTGAGGGCCGTGGTTGCATCGAGCGTGGCGGCGCCACCTACCGTGAGCGTGCCGGTGCCGAGCGCGGTGTTGCTGCCCAGGCTGAGTCCACCCGCATTGAGCGCGATGCCGCCGGTAAACGTGTTGTTGCCCGACAAGGTCTGCGTACCGGCGCCAAGCTTGATCAAGCCGCCGGTGCCGCCGATGGCGCCAGCGAAGTTGCCGCTGCCCGCGCCGCCCAAGCTCAGCGTGTTGGCGCCGAGATTGACGCTGCCGCTGGCGCCGGCGAGCAGGCCGATGGTCTGGTTGCCGCCGCCGGAGATATCGAACAAACCCGTGCCGCCTAGCGTAACGGTGCCAGTCGAACTGAGGCTGCCGCCGGTGCCCAATGCCAGCGTGCCCGCATTGATCGTGGTGCCGCCGGTAAACGTATTGGCGCCGGTCAGCGTAAGCGTGGAAGCGCCATTCATGGCGAGGCTGCCGGCGCCGGAAAGCACGCCGCCCAGCGTGAGCGCACCGTTGCCCAGCACGTTCAAACCGACGCCGGCGCCGAGACCGATCGTGTTGGCCAGGCTGATATTGCCGTTGGCGGCAAGCGAAGCGTTGCCACCGAGCGTGAGCGCACCCGTGCCCAGCGCCGCATTGTTGCCAACCACCAGGCCACCGGCGTTGAGCGTAAGTCCACCGCTGAAGGTGCTGGCTCCGCCAAGCGTCTGGATACCGGCGCCGTTCTTGATCAAGCCACCGGTGCCTGCGATGGCGCCGCTGAAATCCGCATCGACGGCGCCGCCCAGCGTGAGCGCATTCGCGCCCAGGTTCACCGTGCTGCCCGCGATGCCGGCCAGCGATCCGATCGCCTGGTTGCCGCCGGCACCGATATCGAAAGCCGCACCCGCGCCGGCAAGATTCACCGCGCCATTCGCGGCCAGGCTGCCGCCGGCACCCAGGGCCAGGGTGCCGGCATTGATGGTGGTGCCGCCGAGATAGGTATTGGCGCCGGTGAGCGTGGTGATGCCCGCACCCAGCTTCACGATGCCGCCGTTGCCGCTGATTCCACCGCCGAAACTCAGGTTGGCGGCGCCACCCAGGCCAAGATTGTGCGTGCCGAGCAGGATGCTGCTGCCCGCGACGCCGGACAGATCGCCGATCACCTGATCGGTGCCGGTCGCGGAAAGATCGAGGCTTGCGCCAGCAGCGGCAAGGTTCAATGCACCGGTCGCAGCGAGACTGCCGTTCGCACCCAGGGCGATGGTGCCGGCGTTGATGGTGGTGCCACCGGTGAAGGTGTTGGCGGCATTGAGGGTGATCGACGCGGCACCGTTCTTTACCAGCGCACCGGCGCCGGAGATCGCGCCGTTGAAGCTCAGCGGCTGGCCGCCGATCAGGTTGAGCGTGCCACCCGCACCGAGATTCACCGCGTTGCCCAGCGACAATGCGGCCGTACCGTCCAGCGTGACGTTGCCGCCGACGCTCAAGGCGCCGGTGCCCAGCGCCGCGCCATTGCCGAGCAGCAGGCCGCCCGCATTCAGAGCGACGCCGCCCGTGAAATTGTTCGCGCCGGTCAGCGTCTGGATGCCGGCGCCGACTTTCACCAGTCCACCGGCGCCGGTGATCAGGCCGCCATAGGTCTGGCTGGTGGCGTTGCCGAGCGTCAAGGTCTGCGCACCGAGATTGACGGTGCCGCCCAGACCGGCCAGCGAGCCGATGGTCTGGTTCGCGCCGCCGCTCAGATCGAACGTCGCACCGGTGGCAAGCGACACATCGAGGTTCGCGCTGAGGCTGCCGCCCGCACCCATCGCCAGCGTGCCCGCATTGATCGCCAGCCCGCCGCTGAAAGTGTTGGCGCCGTTCAAGGTCAGCACCGAACCGCCGCTCTTGATCAGGCCGCCCGCACCGGTGAGTCCACCGTTGAACACCAGCGGCTGGCCGCCAAGCACGTTGAGCGAAGCACCCGCGCCCAGCGTGATCGCATTGCCCAGCGTCAATCCGGCCGAAGCATCGAGCGTGGCATTGCCACCGACGTTCAAAGCGCCCGTACCCAGCGCCGCAGCGTTGCCCACCAGCAAGCCGCCCGCATTGAGCGCAAGACCGCCGCTGAACGTGTTCGCGCCGTTCAAGGTGAGCAGCGCGCCGCCGTTCTTCACCAGCGCACCGGTGCCACCGATCGCGCCGTTGAAGGTAAGCGGCTGGCCGCCAAGCAGGTTGAGCGTGCCGCCCGCGCCGAGATTCACCGCATTGCCCAGCGACAAGGCAGCCGTGCCATCCAGCGTGACATTGCCGCCGACGCCGAGCGTGCCGGTGCCAAGCGCGGCACCGTTGCCGAGCAGCAACCCGCCCGCATTCAGTGCAAGACCACCGCTGAAGGTGTTGGCGCCGGTGAGCGTCTGGATGCCGGCGCCGACTTTCACCAGGCCGCCGGTACCGGCGATAAGGCCGCCGAAGCTCTGGCTGGTCGCATTGCCCAGCGTCAGCGTCTGCGCGCCGAGATTGACGGTGCCGCCGAGGCCGGCCAGCGTGCCGATGGTCTGGTTCGCGCCGCCGCTCAAGTCGAACGTGCCACCGGCGGCGAGCGAAACATTGACGTTGGCCGTCAGGCTGCCGCCTGCACCCATCGCCAGCGTGCCGGCATTGATCGCCAGGCCGCCGCTGAAATCGTTCGCGCCGTTCAAGGTCAGCAGGCCGGCACCGCTCTTGATCAAGCCGCCCGCGCCGGTGAGTCCGCCGTTGAACACCAGCGGCTGTCCGCCAAGCACGTTGAGCGAACCGCCTGCGCCGAGGCTGATCGCATTGCCCAGCGACAAGCCGGCCGATGCATCGAGCGTGACATTGCCACCCACGCCGAGCGTGCCCGTACCCAAGGCGCCCGCATTGCCCAGCAGCAATCCGCCACCGTTGAGCGCAAGACCGCCGCCGAAGGTGTTCGCGCCATTCAAGGTGAGCAGCGCAGCGCCGGTCTTCACCAGCGCGCCGGCACCGGAGATCACGCCATTGAAGGTGAGCGGTTGGCCACCCAGCAGATTGAGCGTGCCACCCGCGCCGAGGTTGACCGCATTGCCAAGCGACAAGGCAGCGGTGCCATCCAGCGAAACGTTGCCACCCACGCTGAGCGCGCCGGTACCCAGCGCGGCGCCATCGCCGAGCAGCAGGCCGCCCGCATTCAAAGCCACGCCGCCGCCGAACGTGCTGGCACCGGCCAGGGTCTGAATACCCGTGCCCAGCTTCACCAGTCCGCCGCTGCCCGCGATGTTGCCGGCGAAGCTGGTGTCGCCCAGGCCGTTGAGGGTGAGCGTATGCGCGCCGAGATTGACCGAACCGCCGAGACCCGCGAGCGAACCGATCGCCTGATCGGTGCCCGCGCCAGAAAGATCGAGATTGGTTCCGGCCGAAAGCGTGATGCCCGCGCTCGGCGACAGACTGCCGCCAGCGCCCAGCGCCAGCGTGCCGCCGAGAATGGAAAGGCCGCCGGTCAAGCTGTTCGCACCGCCGAGCGTCAGCGTCGAAGCGCCGCTCTTCAGCAAACTGCCCGCGCCGGAAAGACTGCCATTCAACGTGAGCGCATTGCTGCCGAGCAGATTCAAGGAACCGCCGCCGCCGATCGCAATGGCGTTGTTCAAGGCGAACGCGCCGGAGGTGTCGAGCGTGGCGGTGCCTCCGACATTCAAGGCACCGGTGCCGAGCGCACCGGCATTGCCCAGCAACAGGCCGCCGCCATTGAGCGCAAAGCCGCCGCTGAAGGTGTTGGCGCCATTCAAGGTGAGCAGCGCGCTGCCGCTCTTGGCCAGGCCGCCAGCGCCGGCAATCAATCCATTGAAGCTGAGCGCCTGCCCTCCGAGCAGGCTGAGCGTGCCGCCTGCTCCGAGGTTTACTGCGTTGCCCAGCGACAAACCCACGGAAGCATCGAGCGTCGCGTTGCCGCCCACGTTCAACGCGCCGGTGCCGAGCGCACCGCTGTCGCCGAGCATCAAGCCGCCGGCATTGAGCGACAGGCCACCGGTAAAAGTGTTCGCGCCATTCAAGGTGAGCAGCGCACTGCCGTTCTTCGCCAGCGCGCCGCTGCCGCCGATCAAGCCATTGAAGCTCAGCGCCTGGCCGCCCAGCAGATTGAGCGAGGTGCCGGCGCCGAGATTCACCGCATTGCCCAGCGAAAGGCCAAGCGACGCATCGAGCGTCGCATTGCCGCCGACGTTCAACGCACCGGTGCCCAGCGCACCGCCATTGCCCAGCATCAAGCCGCCGGCATTGAGCGTCAGGCCACCGCTGAAACTGTTGGCGCCATTCAAGGTGAGCAAGGCGCCGCCGCCCTTCACCAAGCCGCCGGTACCGCTCATCGCTCCGTTGAACACCAGCGGCTGCCCACCGAGCAGATTGAGCGTGCCACCCGCGCCGAGGTTGACGGTATTGCCGAGCGACAAGGCCACCGAGGCATCGAACGAAACATTGCCACCCACGCTCAGCGCACCGCTGCCCAGTGCGGAACCGTTCGCCAGCACCAGGCCGCCCGCGTTGAGCGCGACGCCGCCGCCGAAGGTATTGGCGCCGGACAGCGTGATCGGCAAAGTCGTATTGATCGCCAGACCGCCCGTGCCGGAAAGCACGCCGCCAAAACCGAAGTTGTTCGCGCCGCCGAGCGTGAGGCTGCCGTTGAGCGCCACGTTGTTGCCCAGCGACAAGCCCGCGGTGGACGAAGCCAGCGCGCCGCCGTTGACCGTGAACGAGCCGCTGCCGAACACGTTGGCGTTGTCGAAATTGATCAGGCCATCGTTTAGCGTGGCATCGGCGCTGACCAGCGCGCCCTGCAGGTTCCAGGTGCCGCTGTGCACGGTCAGGTGCTGGAAACCGAGATAACCGGTGGCGCCGATGGTGGTGATCGCACCGCCGGTACCCGAACCGGGGCCTGCGGCGGAGTTCTGCAACACCAGCGAGTTGTTCGCACCGGTGCCCGCGCCGACCGTACCAGCCGCGGCCAGCTTCACGCCGGTGACGCCGGTCATCACGCCGGCAATCGCCGTGCCGCCCGAAGCGTTGACGCTGGAACCCGACACCGCGGTGAAGGTGCTGCCGGCGGCCGAGTCACCCAAATAGATGCTGCCGTTGACGGTGCCGGCATTGAGAAACGTATTGCTGCCGCTGGTCGCCGTGCCCAGGCCGATGCGGCCGGTGATGGTGCCGGTATTGGTGAGGTTGGCGTTGGCGCCGCCATAGGTGACCACCGCGCCCGCGTCGGCGGTGTTGCCGGCGCCGAGCAGCGACATGCCGATGGTGCCGGCGTTGGCGATGGTGGTGGTGCCGCCCGCGCCGTTCTGCACGGTCAGCGCCTGTCCGCCGAAACCGAACAGCGTGGCGATGTTGAACATGCCGCGCATCGAACCGCCGGCCAGGTTGTTCACCGCGATGGTGTTGGCGGAAGCGTTGCCGAGCACCGAGCCGGCCATCACCAGCGACAGGCCCGCGCTGTTGGTGGTGGGGTCGATCGTGCCCTGGTTGTTGAGCGTGATGCCGTTGCCGGTGAGGGTGAGCGAGTTGCCGCCGACGATCGGCGGCGAGCTGAGCACCGCGCCGGTCTGCACGTTCACCGTGACATTGGCCGTGCTGTTGGAAAAATTGTTGGTGCTGGAACCGGTGGCGCAGGTGATGGTGGTGCCGGCGGTGGTGCACGCGGCAAACGCCGCGCCGGTGGTGAACGGCAGCGCGATCACCGGCGCCAGCGCGAGCAGGATGCTTTGGACCAGGGGGCGGCGGCCGAAGCGGCCGGAACGATGCACCTGCATGACGGTTTCTCCTTTGCACGGATGGGCACGCACCGCAGCCGCCATCGGTCCGCGCAGGCGCGCGGACGCACGGCGACGCGCCGCCCCGCGGGCGGCGGATCGAATCAGATGAAAATCAGGAATCCCCTTCCGCGCGGTTTACGCGGGATGCGGGCCTGGTGGCGACGCCGGGGGAGGCCCATCGCGATGGGATGAGCCGCGGCGATAGCTGGAACGAAGCACCTGCATGACAGCCTCCTTACCGATAGGCACCGCACCGTTGCCAGCTCGCGCTACCCCTGGGGGCCGTTCCACGCCCCCGCCCTGCCGCGAGCCGGTCCGCCGCTTGCATGAAGCGGTCGGTCCACTTCCATCGAAGGATTCGCGCGACTCCGCACACGAGCTTCGATCCCCTGCCGGTCGTCCGCTCCCCTGCCGGGAGGAGCGGCGGCGATGTTCCTTTCCGTAAAAACTGCGCGCCATATCACGAAATGCGCGCGCGGCGGAGTTTGCCGCCACGTGCCGTGAACAGGCCGTCAATCGGTCAGGCGGGCGAAAGGAAACTTTCGAGCAAGAAAAAGACCAAGCTCAAGCAGAACAGCCTGAACGGCTGCCGCACGAAACGGCTTCGAAGCGCGCAAGTAGGACTTATCTGAAAGAGCCGCCGCAGCGCGCTTCCTAGACTGCCGCCCGACCCGACCGCTGCGCGGCGGGCCATGCGGCCGGGACACGGGGGCACTCCCGCACGGCCGTTCCATCAACGAACGGAGGGCATGACATGACGCACGGCATTCTGGCGTGGCTGGTCATCGGGGCGGTCGCCGGCTGGCTGGCCGGTGTGGTGATGAAGGGCGGCGGCTTCGGCCTGCTGGTCGACATCGTGGTGGGCATCGTGGGCGCCTTTATCGGCGGCTGGCTGTCGGGCCTGCTCGGCATCAGCCTCGGCGGCGGACTGATCGCTTCGATCGTCACCGCCACGCTCGGCGCGATCGTGCTGCTGTTCGTGGTGCGCCTGTTCAAGCGCGCCTGAGCACAGCGCCGATCCACAGCAAGGCAGCGCGCGCGACGGTGGCATGCCGCCGCGCGCGCCAGCCGGGGGGCGACATCATGCAGACCATCGTTTACCGCATCCAGGAAGACCAGAACGGACGCTGGACCCTATGGACCGGCGACCTGCCGGTTTCCGGGGGCCTGCGCCTGGGTCCGGCGATCAAGCTGGCGCGCATGCTCGCGCGCGAACGCAGCGACGACGACGCGCGCATCGAACTGGTGAGCTGCGGCCACACCATCGCAATCGACCGCTGCTGAGCGGCACTCAATAAAGGCGCTTGAGCGTCGCCACCGCGCGGCGCAGCACGTCGCACATTTCCGGATCGATCGCCAGCAGGCTCTCTTCCGTGCGCAGCATGGCCAGCGCGATCTCGTCGTGCAGGGCGGGTGCGCCCCATTCGGCTTCCAGGATGCGGCGAAGCAAGGGCTGGCGGATGCGCGCGAGCGACGCCGGTTCGTCCTGCCTGGTATGCGCGACCAGCTCGGCCAGTTCGCGCCACAGCAGCATGTCGCGCGGGCTGTGATAAGGCCGCGTGCGCGCATCGCCGACCAGGCGGAGCACATCGAGCAGGGAGCGGCGCCGGATCGGCCAGGCCACGGCAGCGTTCATGCCCGTCCCGCTTTGGCGTACAGCCCTGCCATGGCGGCGACCTGCGTGCATGACCCGTTGCGATTCCTGCTCATCGTCTTTCCCGAATGACCGTTGCTCCGACTGCCGATGCCATCCGTTGCATGAGGATCCCGCATGGAATGAGGATCCCGGCACCCAGGCGCCAGGGGGCTAGTGCCTGGGTACCGCCAGCGTTAGCTCGCCGACACATACGCATCCTTGGTATGCGGGAAACCGGGTGCGGCACGGGGTGGGCGCTGAGCCCCGAAGTAGCGGACGTGCCCCGTCGCACTTGGCATGGCACATTTTGGTGACGGGGAGCACGCTTTGAATCAGAAAAGTCCTAGTGCACAGAGAATGTGCTTTAAGTCACGCAATTGACTGAAATGGCGTGATAGGCAACTGAACCCCGCATTCAGGCACGCCAAGCCGCCGGCCAGCGGGGCTGGCCGGACAGGAGCTTCGTCAGGGAGGGCTACAGCAGCCCGTTGGACCGTGCGTAATCGAACAGCTGCTTGTCGCCGTCCAGGCCGAGCTTGCGCATGGCGTCGCGCTTCTGCTGGCTGATGGTCTTGACGCTGCGGCCGGTGCGGCGGGCGATTTCGGAAACCGTGACGCCCTGGGCGAGGAAGCGCACCACCTCGGCCTCGCGCGGCGACAGCGCGCTGGTTTCGTCGCCGCCCTCGATCTGCCGGCGGGTGCGTTCGCTCAAATACACGCGGCCGGCCTTGATCATGTCGATGGCCAGCATCAGCTCGCGGGTCATCGCCATCTTGTCCACCACGCCGCGCACGCCGGCGGCGAGCATGCCCTGCACCAGGGCCGGGTTGCTGAGCATGGTGAGCACGAGGATGGGCAGTTGCGGCCAGCGTTCGCGCACACGGGCGAGCATGGCCAGGCCGTCTTCGTCGGGGTTGTCGCCGGGCATGGCGAAGTCGGTGATGAGCAGGTCGCAGGGCTCGCGTTCGAGCAACGCGAACAGCTCCTTGCCGCTACGCGCCTCGCCCACGATGCGGAAGCGCTCGCCGTAGCCCTGCAGGGCTGCCTTCAATCCCATCAGTACGACGGGATGATCGTCGGAAATGATGACCCGCAACGTGCCCTGCCTTGCCTGGGTAACCCCCTTGCCAACTGCCCCGGCGGGCTCCCCCCGGCCGGTCCGTCCGGTTTGTACCGGAACGGCGGCAACAGTAGCATGAACGCGCAGCGGGACATGGACACCGGCCGCCTGCGCCACGGGGAGCATCGCCAACCACAGCAGGCCGCCGGTCGCCGGCGCGCTTGCCGCGCACCCGATCGGAACCGTGACGTCCAGGAACGCCATGCCAACCACGCTACGCCGTCCTTGCTCCAGGCTTGCGTTCTCCCGGCCGGCCGCCGCCGCGCTGGCCTTCGCCTGGATCGACAACTCCCTGGTGGATAACCAGGCCGTGCCGGTCACCGGCGCCACCCTGATGCTGGCCGGCCTGCTGATCCTGGTGGCGGTAGCCGCGATGGCGCTGGCCTGGCGGCTGCACGGGCAGAACGAGCGCCTGCGGCAGAGCGAAGACGAACTCGCCGCCGAGCGCGCCGCGCGCAGTGCCGACCGGGGCCTGCGCGAAGTGGTGCAGCACATCCCGGTGGTGGTGTTCACCCTGCAGCGCGATGCGGATGGCACGCGCCACGTGACTTTTTCCGCCGGCGACGTGCAGGCCCTGTTCGGCCTGGACACGCGCGAGCTGCTGCGCGACGGCGATGTACTGCAGGAGAGGCCGCTGAAGGAACGCGTGCATCCGGACGACGCCGACGCCTTCCTCGCCCTGATCTCGCCGCTCGGCGACGACCTGGCACCGCGCTCGCTCGACTTCCGCGCGTTCGGCGCCGAAGGCCTGCGCTGGATCCACGCCATGCTCGCCCCGCGCGCACTGCCGGAAGGCCGGCTCAGCCTGGCGGGCTATTTCATCGACACCACCGAGTTGAATGCGCGCAACGAAGCGCTGCGCATCGCCCGCGACGTGGCCGAGCGCGCCTCCAAGGCCAAGGCCGATTTCCTCGCCACCATGAGCCACGAGATCCGCACGCCGATGAACGGCGTGATCGGCATGCTCGAACTGCTCGGCCGCACGCCGATCAATGCCGAGCAGCGCGAGCTGCTGCGCGCGGTGGAGGACTCCGCCGCCGTGCTGCTGCAGGTGCTCAACGACATCCTGGATTTCTCCAAGCTCGAAGCCGGCGACCTGCGCCTGGACGACAGCGCGTTCGATCCGCGCGTGCTGGCCGACAACGTGGTGAGCGTGATGGCCGCGCGCGCGCAGGCCAAGGGCCTGGCGATCCGGCTGGCGGTGGATGCCACCGTCGCCGGCACGCTGCGCGGCGACAGCGTGCGCCTGCGCCAGATCCTGCTGAACCTGCTGAGCAATGCCACCAAGTTCACCGAGCGCGGCAGCGTGGCGGTGCGGCTGGTGGTGCTGGGCGACGACGGCGCGCGGCAGCAGCTGCGCATCAGCGTGAGCGACACCGGCATCGGCATTGCGAAGGACAAGCAGGCTCATTTGTTCAATCCCTTCACCCAGGCCGAAGCCTCCACCAGCCGGCGCTACGGCGGCACCGGCCTGGGCCTGGCGATCTGCCGGCACCTGGCCACGCTGATGGACGGCACGGTCGAACTGGACAGCACGCCGGGCGCCGGCACCACCGTCGCTTTCGACGTGTGGCTGCCGGTCGAAAAACGCGAGACCGCCGCCCCGGCCTCGCTGCGCGGCCGCCATGCGGTGGTGCGGCTCGCTGCACCGGACATCGCCGCGGCGGTCGGCGAACACCTGAAGTCGCTGGGCATGACGGTGGAACTGGCCCCGCCGGAACAAGCGCTGCGCGAAGGCATGGCGGCGAGCCTGCTGTTCGTCGAGCCGGCCGACCGCGACAGCGAGACGCGCATCAGCTCGCACGTGGTGGCGGTGACCGGGGACGCGCTTCCCTCCGGCGGCACCGAGCAGCGCGACGAGCGCTGGTGGCTCAGCGCCAATCCGCTGCGCTGGCAGGCGCTGCTGCGTGCCTGCCTGGGCGCGCTGGAACTGCGCGACGAGGCGTATCCGGAACTGCCCGCCGCGGCGGAAGCGCCGGCACCGGTTTCCTTGACCGCCCTGCCCGCGCATCGCGGCGACATCCTGGTGGCGGAAGACCATCCGGTCAGCCAGCAGCTGATCCAGCGCCAGCTCGCCCTGATGGGGTTGTCGTGCGAGGTGGTCGACAACGGCGCGGACGCCTTCGACGCGCTGTCGGGCCACGACTACGCCCTGCTGCTCACCGACTGCAACATGCCGGGCCTCAGCGGCTACGAACTCGCCACGGCATGGCGCCGGCACGAGACGCAGAGCGGCGCCGCGCGGCGCCTGCCGATCATCGCCATGACCGCCAACGCCCTGGCCGGCGAAGCCGTGCGCGTGCGCGAAGCCGGCATGGACGACGTGCTGGCCAAGCCGCTGCAGCTGCTGCCGCTGAGCCTGGCGCTGCAACGCTGGCTGCCGGAGAACGGCGCCGCCACGGCGGCAGCCGGCGCTGCGCCCACCGGCCGCGGCACCCCGCCGGCCGGCATGGCCGAAGCCGAAGACGGCCCCGCGCTGTATTCGGACATGCTGCGCGCCTTCACCAGCGCCAGCCACGACGACCTGGGCGAACTGCGGCGCAGCGTCGAGCACGCCGACCCCGCCGCCGCGGCGCTCAGCCTGCACCGGCTGCTGGGCGCACTGCAGCTGTTCGACGACGGTCCGCTGCTGAACCAGGGGCGGCAGTTGCTCGAAGCCCTGCATGGCGCCGCCGCGCCGGAAACCCTGCCCCGCCTGCCCGGCTACGCGGCCGAAGTGGAGGCGCTGCTCACCAAGCTGAACCAGCTGACCGCCGATCAAGGGCTTGGTTAGCTATTTTCCGAGGCGTCCGCGACAATAGGACTTGTCTGAATCCGCACGGGCGTTGGATTTACTGGACGATCCATCGACCCGGAGGGACCGCGCGGTGAGCGTCAGGGGGCGCAACAGGAAAGAGGTTTTCCCATGACATACAGGGTTTGGGGGCGGCCCAGGCTCGAGCGCCGTACGTGCACCGCCCCGATCGTTCAAAGCATCGTTCTCGCCATCGCGCTGGCTGCGGCCACCGTCGCGCAGGCCGCGCCGTCGTCCGACTGGACGTACCGCGTACGTCCCAAGGACAACATCTGGGACCTGGCCGCCCGTTATCTGAAGTCCGATGTCCCGTGGCAGAAGCTGCAGGACTACAACCACGTCGCCGATCCCCTGCACCTGCCGCCGGGCATGACGCTCAATATCCCGGTCGCCTGGCTGCGCCTGGAACCGGCCAAGGCCAAGGTGGTGGCGGTGATCGGCGAGGCCACGGCCAAGCTGCCCGACAGCGCCGCGCCGGTGCCGGTGAAGGCCGGCATGAGCTTCGGCTACGGCGCCAGCCTGAGCACCGGCAACGACACCAGCCTCACCTTGGAATTCGCCGACGGCTCGCGCGTGCTGGTGCAGGCCAACAGCGAGCTGGCGCTGGATCGCCTCAGCGCCTATGGCGATACCGGCATGGTCGACACGCGGCTGCGCCTGCAGCGCGGACGCGTCAACAGCGACGTGCATCCGCTCACCGGCAGCGCGGCGCGTTTCAGCGTGTCCACGCCGGGCACCATCTCCAGCGTGCGCGGCACGCACTTCCGCGTGGTCGCCGGTGACGGCGCCGCGCGCACCGAAGTGGTGGGCGGCAAGGTCGATGTAGGCGGAGAGAAGCGCCACGTGCTGGTGAAATCCGGCCGCGGCGTGGCCACCGCCGACGGCGCCGCGCCCGGCCAGCCGCAGGAGCTGCTGCCCGCGCCGGCGATCGCCTGCCCCAGCGGCCCGGTCAACCAGTTCCCGGTCGAACTGCACTGGCCCGCCCTGGCCGGCGCCGAGCATTACCGGCTGCAGCTGGCGCCGAACGACAAGTTCGAAGCGCTGCTGCTGGACCGCGTGGTCAGTACCAGCACCGCCACCCTGCCCGACCTGCCGGACGGCAGCTACGCCGTGCGCGTGCGCGGCATCGGCGCCGGTGCGCTGGAAGGATTGGACGGCGTCTGCCCGAACGTCACCATCGACGGCACGCCGCAGCCGCCGCTGATCGTGTCGCCGCAGCCGGACAGCAAGGTGCGCGACAAGCGCCCCGAGTTCCACTGGACCGAGAGCGTGCAGGCCGTCTCTTACCGCTGGCAGCTTTCCACCGACGCCGCCTTCGGCCAGGTGCTCGCCGAACAGGACAACGCCCGCGGCGACGGCACGCGCGCGCCGCAGGCGCTGCCGCTGGGCCGCTACTACTGGCGCGTGGCCAGCCGCGACAGCAGCGGCAAGGTCGGTCCGTACACGCACGCGCTGCCGTTCGATCTGGTGGAAGAACCGCCGGTGCCGGTGCCGGGCGAGCCGAAGCGCTCCAACGGCGACCTGGTGCTGAGCTGGCCCGGCGGCACGCCCGGCCAGCACTACCACGTGCAGCTGGCGCGCGATCCGCAGTTCGCCAAGCCCGAGGTGGACGCCACCGTCGACAAGCCGGAGCTGGACCTGAAGAAGCTCAAGTCCGGCAAGTGGTACGTACGCGTGCAGACCATCGACGTCGACGGCTATGCCGGCCCGTGGAGCCCCGCGCAGAAGACGCGCATCTCCTGCGTCTCCTGCCGCTGGGCCATCGCCGGCGGCGGCGCGGCGCTGCTGTGGCTGGCGCTGTGACGCGATGAGCGAACGCGCCGTCGCCAAGCTGCAGCGACGGCGCGTCCGCGCATGAAGCGCTTCCATCCGATGGCGCTGCTGGCGCGCGCGCTGGGCTGGATGATCGGCGTGGCAGCGCTCACCCTGGTGCTGGCCAGCGGCCTCGCCATGCGCCTGGACAACGCGTTCTACGACCTGCACATGCGCCACTGGAGCTACGGCCCCGGCAACGCGGTGGCGATCGTCGCGATCGATCCCAAGAGCCTGTCCGCTCTCGGCAACTGGCCATGGCCGCGCGCCACCCACGCCCGTCTGCTCGACCGCCTGAGCGAAGCCGGCGTGCGCGCGGTGGGCATGGATATCACCATGGCCGAGCCGGACCTGCGCCATCCGGAAAACGACCAGGCGCTGGCACAGGCGATGCGGCGCAACGGCCGCGTGGTGATGCCGGTGTTTCCCGAAGCCGCGGACCTCGGCGGCACGCTGGAGGAAATGCTGCCGCCGCCGCAGATCGCCAGCGCCGCGGCGGCGTTCGGCCACGTGGACGCGGCGAAGGACGAGGACGGCGTGGTGCGCGGCGCGTATCTGCACGCCGGACTGGGCAGCCCCTACTGGCCCGCGCTGGCGCTGGCGGTACGCGACTTCGGCCAGGCCGCCGCATCGCAGGGGGAACCGCGCAGCCTGCATCGTTCGACGCTGGACAGCGCCTCGCCCTATCAATGGCTGCGCGACGACTACGTCATGCTGCATTTCGCCGGCCCCGCCGGCAGCTTCGACCAGGTGTCCTACGTGGACGTGCTCGAAGGCCACGTACCGGCGGCGCTGCTCAAGGACCGCTGGGTACTGATCGGCGCCACCGCCGCCGGCCTGGGCGACCTGCTCGACACCTCCGCTTCCGGCGGCAGCGAACGCATGCCCGGCGTGGAATACCAGGCCAACCTGCTGGAATCGATGCACGACGGCAGCACGCTGGCGCCGCTGAATTTCAGCGGGCAGCTGGCTATAGGCGCGGCGCTGCTGGCGTTTCCGTTCCTGCTGTACGGACTGCCCGGCTTCCGCTCGGCCTGGCTGGTCGCCGCGGTCGCACTGGCGGCCTGCTTTCTCGCCAGCGTCGGCCTGCTGCGCGAAGCGCGCTACTGGTGGCCGCCGACCGGCTGCGCGGTGGTGATCCTGGCCTGCGCCGGCGTGCTGCGGCTGCTGCAGGGCGCGAAGCGGCGCGGCTGAAACTTCATTCGATGATCCGATGCTGGCGCGCCAGCTCGATCACCTCGCGGATGTTCGCCAGCCCCAGCTTGTCCATCAGGTTGCGCTTGTGCGCGCTGACGGTCTTGTTGCTGATCGACATGTGCCGCGCGATGTCGATATTGGTCATGCCCAGCGCCAGGCAGCGGAATACCTCGAACTCGCGCCGGCCCAGCTCGTGCAGCGGGCTGCGCGTGCCCTTCGTCGCCAGGCTGGACGCCGCATCCATGATGCCGCGGCTGAAATAGATCTTGCCGCGCACGATCAGCTGCGCCGCCGCGACCACGTCCTCCATCGGCGCGCACTTGTGCACGAAGCCGTCGGCGCCGGCACGGAATGCGCGCACGCCGCTGACGGTTTCCTCGCTGGCCGAGATCATCAGGATCGCCATCGGCCCGCCGCCTTCGCGCAGGCGGCAGATCACTTCGATGCCGTCCGGCTGCGGAATGTCCAGGTCGATGACCAGCAGATCCGGCTGCAGCTCCATGGCCACGGAGAGCGCGAGCTGGCCGCTGGTGCATTCGGCCAGCACCTTGAACTCCCCGGTCCGCTCCAGCATGTTGCGGATCGCCCCATTGATCATGGGGTGATCGTCGACGATGACGGCAGTGAACATGCCGCGGCCTCCCTGTGATGAATCGCCATCGCTCGCGCCGCGCACGGCGCCGCGGCGGACTCAGTAGCCCACTTCGGTGGCGTAGGCGTAGATCTCCATGTCCGAACGCAGGCCCAGCTTCTTCATCGCGTCGGTCTTCTGCTTGCTCACTGTTTTCACGCTGCGGTCCAGCTTGCGCGCGATCTCGGTGACGCTCATACCGGCGACCAGCAGGCGGATGATTTCGCCTTCGCGGTCGGTCAGGCGGTTGACCGAATGCGCGCCGAAGCGCGACAGCCGGCCTTCGAAGGTGGCGCTGACGAAGACGTGGCCCGTCGCCGCAAGCCGCACCGCGGTATGGATCTCGGCCATGGCGGTGGACTTGTCCACGATCGCCTTCACGCCCGCCGCCAGCAGTGCCTGCAGCAGGGCGACGTTGCGCAGCATCGTGAGCACCACGATGGGCAGGTCCGGCCGCATCTCGCGCAGCCGTTCGATCAGGCGGATGCCGTCCGGCGAGCTGTCGCTGGGCATGATGTAGTCGGTGACCACGGCATCGCATTCGACCCGGCTGAGCAGGGACACCAGTTCCACCGGACAGGACGCTTCGCCGACGACGGAGATGTCGCTGCCGCCGAGTACGGCCATGACACCCTTGCGAATGATCGGGTGGTCGTCGGCCAGAATGATCCGGATGTTCGCGTCGTTCGTGGTGTTCACTTAAGAAATCTCCTTGGCTTCGTAGCGCCTGGATGGCGGACAGGCCGGGATTCGCCACGGCGGTTCCGCTGATGCGCCGTCCCGGGAAAACTCGCGCCGGGAAGTCCTGCGCGCAGCGTTCAATGTTCTAATGCGGGGCCCGATGCGTTTCCATGCGATGTATCCGAAATCGCATTCGTATTGTTTGCAGCTGCCGACGCTTCGCTGCTGCTTTCACGCAGCGCATCGATAAAGCCGGCGAGATAATCGTGCAGGGCCTTGGCGTGTCCGAGCATCGCTTCCGCATCCTGGCCGAGCTCGACGGCGCCAGCCAGCACGGCCAGCCGCTGCGCGCCGAAGAACGAACCCATGCCGCACAGGTAATGCGCCACTTCGCGCAGGCGCTGCAGGTCGCGGCCGTCGAGATGCAGCAGCAGGCGCTGTTCCTCGTTGCACATCAGCCGCAGGTAGTCGTCCATGGCGGCCGCGTCCTCGCCGAACACGTCGAGCAGGCGCCGCACCACCCGCTGCGCGTCTTCGCGCATCGACTCGTCGGGTTCCGCTCGCCCGGACATATCCGCCTCGGCCGAGGACGATCCGTGGCCCGCATCGTTCATGAAGGAACAGTCGCCGCGTGATGCTGCACCGGCTCCCAGCCAGACCAGCGCAAGCAGGCTCTCGATGCGCTGCTGCAAGGTTCGCGAGGCGTGTTCGGCGCCTTCGACCAGCGAGCGCTGGCGCGGCGTGAGTTCGGAATAGCCCAGCAGTTCGAGCGAGCCGATGATGCCGGTGAGCGGCGTGCGCACGTCGTGGCTGATCGTCGCAAGCATGGCCTGATCCACCGGCGCCGCCGGCACCTCGCTGCCGCCGCGCGCCGGCGCCAGGCCACGCCGGCGGAACAGCAGCCACGCCATCGCGATCGCACCGAGCAGCACGACGCCCATGGCGGCGTGGAGAAACCAATGCTCCGGCGTCTGCATCGGCGCGCGCGCCTGATCCGACATTTGCTCGCCGAATCGTCCTAGCGATTCCCTCGCGGCCCTTACCCATATCTCGGTACTTGTGAGACGCATTGCCAGACTTCCTCCTGCTGCCGGGGACGCTTCCATCCCGCAAAGCCGCGTGGATCACCGCGGATCAGACGCTTGCCCGCATGCCCCCTTGCGGTCGTCCGTACCGGACTCCCCACAACCGCTGCGCCTACGTGTGGCCTGAATCGGCTGCAGGCATTCTGGAACGGACGGCGGTGCTTAAGGCATTGGGAGTAGTCCGAAAAATCAGGCGGATAACGCAAGCCCATGAATCGCCCGGCAAAAGATCCGCCGCTCCGGCCGCTTGCGCCCCCATCGGCCGTTACGTAGAATTCGCGGCTCACTGCCGGAATAGCTCAGTTGGTAGAGCGGCGCATTCGTAATGCGTAGGTCGTAGGTTCGATTCCTATTTCCGGCACCATTTTTTTCAAGCAAAACAGCGCATTACACATTGCAGTGTGATGCGCTGTTTTGCTTTGGATGGCACGATTTCGCACATTTGTTGTGGCAAATTTGTGGCATCCCCCCCAGGCAGTGCTGCAGGCTCCGCAATGGATTGCTTCATTCCGCCCTGGCTTTGCAGCTTTATGCGCTCAACGAGGAACTGATACGTTACGTGCGCTAGCGCGCTGCTTTTGGCAGGGCCGGACAGGGGGAATGGATGCATGTCAGAATCGAATGTCGCGGGCAGTTCAGTGTCAAGCGCCCCCATGGGCGCGCTTGAACATCCAAAGCACCTAGAGTGCCTAACGAAATCGAAAATTTCCCTGCAAACCGCCGACGGGCGGCTCATAGAAGTTTGGGAGCTCGATGTCCCTCTATCGGCGGAGCTCCTTAGCCCCTGGGCATCTCGCTTTCGACAGCAATATTGTCCGGATCACGAAATAGATCAGCTAAGGGAGGGCACAGGACTCTCGCGCGCGGACTATTTGACTCAGCTAGTGTTCCCAGACAAGAGCAATGCTCCAGGGCCTGCTATTCGCTCAGGTGATTTCGCCGAATTGTTGGTTTCCGACTACGTCGAGTTTGTCCTTGGATATCAAGTCCCGCGAGGAAAGTATGCCGATAAGGCAAGCCGCAACGAATCGGTAAAGGGCGTAGACATCCTTGGGTTCAAAATGGTGAACCCGCCACACGTCTCTCTGAATGATACGTTGCTGGCATTTGAGGTCAAAGCCAAAGCCTCCGGCGCTCCCTACTCTGGCCAGCTTCAGTCGGCGATTGACGACTCGTCGGAGGACTACCTTAGGCGAGCAATAACACTCAATGCCACTAAGCGCCGGCTGTTACGCGCCGGAGAAGGGCAAGAGGCACTCGTCGTACAACGCTTTCAGAACCAGGCAGATCATCCCTACATCTATCGATCAGGGGCGGCAGCATTGTTATCCGACGATGCTTACAACAAAGTCGCGCTGGAGGGTTCGGTAACTGAGAAGCACCAGAACTCAAAGAATCTCGAACTAATCGTGATTCGTGGCTCGGCGTTGATGAATCTGATACACGCGTTGTACGAGCGAGCCGCAAATGAAGCCTGAGTCAAACAGTCGACGCCTCTTAGGGATCACTCGTTCCAAGGGGAAGATGTACGAACTAGGCGTTCCCGAGGAATCTCATCTGTCCGTTCCACGAGGAAGTAATCCCCAGGAGCTTTTTTTGCTCGCGGTGGGCACGCTCGGTGATATAGCAGCATCCATTGGCGGCAATAGAAATGCAGACACTCCTCTCTCGCCCGAAGCGGCAGAAGAGTTGAGTTTTTCAGCGAGCTTCTTTGACGCCTTCTTAGATTCGCGCTTCTCTACAGAGATACACCGCGACACGTTGCTTCTAGCATCGTCCGCTTACTATCTTGCCCGCCGCCCCGGGAGCAGCCTGGTACTGGCCCGAAGGATTGGTGAGGTCGATCAGGAAGCGGCCGTGGACAAAATTCTACGCTGGGTCCTGGCCGGCCGCTGGGAGTCGTACCCGCAGGTTAGCCACCCATTATTTGGCTCCGTCCTCAATGAAATCGCCAGACTGCTCGCCTTTCACTTCTATGAGGGCTCCAACGTCGAAGAACTGACTGGATCATTGGAATCGCTTCGAAGCCGAAGCTACGAAAGCGGGTCGTCACGAGAACTTCTCTTTGCTGACCTCTTATCTGCAATCGTACGACTCCGTCTTTCATCTTCGGCGTGGACAACGCTTCCGTCATTTACGGGTATACCCACAGAACAATGGGCTAGAGCAGTAAGGCGACCTGAGTTTCCGAAAGAGCTTTGGCCATCGCAAATTCTGCTTGGTCGAGCCGGAATATTTTCTGGTGTTTCTGGCATCGTCCAGATGCCGACTAGCGCGGGCAAAACTCGTTCAGTAGAAATCATACTCAGAAGCGCCTTCCTCGCTAACCGTACCAAGGTAGCTGTAGTCGTCGCGCCATTCAGAGCTCTCTGCCACGAAATCAGTGCGTCACTTCGCCATGCTTTTCGAGACGATGACGTAAGGGTCAATGAACTCTCCGATGCACTCCAGGTCGATTTCCTCCAGCAGATTTCAGATCTGCTAGGCACGCATATCGCAACGTCGCCCTGCATACTAGTTATGACGCCTGAGAAGCTCCTCTACGTGCTCCGGCAGACCCCAAGAATCGCATCCGCCTTGGGACTAGTCGTTTACGACGAAGGGCATCAGTTTGACTCTGGGGCGAGGGGCGTTACTTACGAGTTGCTGTTAACCGAGATTAAAGCTGCGCTGCCGGAGGCGTCACAGACGGTGCTGATTTCCGCAGTGATTCAAAATGCGCAAGCCGTAGGAGACTGGCTAATCGGCAACGACGCTCAAGTCGTAAACGGCACGACATTGCTTACGACTTCGAGAGCAGTTGCTTTCGCGAGTTGGTCCGAGCGCCTCGGACAGCTCATGTTCTACGAATCAAATCGTTACGATCGACCAGACTACTTCGTGCCCAGGGCGGTGGAACAACAGTCTCTTGAGCGCAGAGGTCGAGAGCACGAGCGATTCTTTCCAGAAAAGGACGTTGCAAACGACGTAGCCCTGTACTTGGGCATTCGCTTAGCTCCCCAAGGCGCAGTTGCCGTGTTTTGTGGACGGAAAGACACAGCCATGAATATGGCCTCCCGTGCCGTCGAAGTGTACGGACGCAGCTTTAGTGTCAGCCCCCCTGCGCATACCGCAAATGCTAACGAGCTGGCACGACTGAAGAACCTTCTCGACGGGCATTTCGGTGAGCAGTCAATTCTCAGTCGTGCAGGCGCCTTGGGAATCTTTGTCCATCACGGCACTACTCCGCATGGCATACGCCTGTCGATCGAACATGCAATGCAGCGCAGCCTCATTAATTTTGTGGCATGCACATCGACCTTGGCTCAAGGCGTTAATCTGCCAATCAGATACTTGATCGTTTCCGGCATTTATCAAGCAGGAGAAAAAATCAAGGTACGCGACTTCCAGAACCTCATTGGTCGCGCTGGACGATCAGGCATGCATACCGAAGGTCTCGTCATATTCTCCGACCCAGCGGTCTATGACAAACGAAACCAAAGACGTGATGCTTGGAGATTCGAATCATCAACGGAGCTTCTGTCACCAGACCGCGCCGAAAGTACAAATAGCTCGATACTGACCTTACTTGCTCCGATAAAAAACGCAAATGGGGAATGGGAGCTTCGGCTGACACCCGAGCAGCTATGCGAGCTCCTTTTCGCGGAAGAAGAGACTTGGGCAAACTCGGCTGACGAAGTGGTGCGACTCAATCCATCGCGTCAGTTCAACGCCAACGCGATACTCGCTGATTTTAAGCAGCGTCGGCGTTTGCTTATCGCTCTTGAGAGCTACTTGATGGCCAACAGAGGAAGCGAAGGCCTTGACGAATTCAAAGCTTCCGCTGAAAGACTCGCATCATCGACGCTAGCCTATCATCTGGCTGACGAAGAGCTAAAACCTGGGGTTGGCAAGCTATTTGTTGCGGTGGCAGAGTATGTCTATAGCCAGGAGCCTGATCCCGAGAGGCAAGCAAGTTACGCAAAGACCCTGCTTGGTGCACGGAACGCTAAAGCTATCGAGACATGGGTAGAGATCAATCGCGAACAACTAGTTGCGATCGAGTCAAGCGAGCAATGGCTGCGCGCTACATGGGGTCTGTTCGCGTCGCAATCTGACGATAAGTTCTTCCACACCATACGACCGGACGGCCTTGCCTTTCAGATCGCGACTCTGTGGATTCGAGGCCATGCCTATTCGGAGATTTTCGCATTGTCCCGCTCGATGCAAGGAAGCAAGCCATGGGGCCCAGAAAAGCGCCGAAAGCTATCCGATGACGACATAGTTGATTTCTGCGAAAGCACCCTTGGCTTCGATTGCGCCTTGGTACTTGCCGCCGTGGCTCAATTTCTACTAGGCGATCAATTCCTAGCAAACGAAGCAACTTCCTCGATTGCGCTATTTCAAAAATCTCTTAAATACGGACTTCCTGATCGACTGACAGTTTCTTGCTATGAATCTGGATTCAGCGATCGCATTGTGGCGCAGAACCTCTGCCGTGAAGCGCGGAGTGACGGGCTCAATGGGGATTCATTTTCCACCGCAGCGGCAACCCATCTAGATAGTGTGCGAAGAGTTTTGGCCAGCTATCCAAGTTACTTTGAGTCATTACTGAACAACTAAAGCTATTGTGCGCGTGACATTGCACAGCATCGCTGATAGTTTTGCGTGGTACGCCCCCGATTCCGTAGACACCTGATAGTGTCTATTGAGGATCGGAGGATCTATGACCAGCAAACGTTTCACCGACGAGTTCAAAGCTGAAGCGGTCAAACAAGTTAACGAGCGCGGCTACC
>NZ_JAHFVJ010000014.1:0-88216 GCF_018599165.1 Dyella sp. LX-66 | reverse complement strand
CATCCTCTCGGCAACGGCACGTTGAAGCACGCGTTACGCAAACGCACTGTCGTTTCGTGTCGACTCTGGTTAATCCGTTGCCGCGGCCGCCATCGCTCCTTCTAGTCGCGTCGCGAGCCGTTGCTCTTAGGCCATTTCTTTTGGGTTACTTTTTCTTTGGGCCAGCAAAGAAAAAGTGACTCGGGCGCCGGCAGGCGCACGAAATGCCCGCTGCATAAGCGGCCCATTCGCGACCACGCGAAAACCAAGCGATACCGCAAAAAGGACCCCGGCCTACGCCGAAATGACCACAGAGTCACCGATATAGTCGAGCATCGCTCGATTGAATTCTTGCGGCCGCTGCAGCAGCGCAAAATGGGTCCCCCCCGGCAAAGTAATCAGTTCCGCGCCAGGAATGACCTCAGCCAGATGCTCCGTATGCCCCCGCGCGATGAACTCATCGCGCTCACCCACCACGATAGCCACCGGCACGCGTATCGCCGCCAACTCCGCATCGCCATACGTGGGCTGCGTATCCGTCATCTGGCCGACCGCCTGCGCAATCTCCTCGAACCGTTCCGCCTCCGGCGAAAACCGCGCATGGTCGTGTTTCACGCGCTTGAACATCCGCCCCAGCACCGGGTCGTCCATATCCAGCGGGGTCAGGCCGTCCAGATGCATCACCGTGCCGAAGGCGAACACGCAGGCCACGCGTTGCGGATGCTGCATCGCCATGGTCAGGCCGATGATGGAGCCGTCGCTCCAACCCACGATGGAAGCTGCGGGCAAGTCCAGCGCATCCATCACCGCAAACACTTCTTCCGCTTCCAGCGCATAGCTCAGCGGCTGAATGCCGAGCGTGCTGCGGCCGCGGCCGCGGTTGTCGATGGCGATCGCGCGGTAGCCGGCTTCGGTCAACGCGGCGATCTGGCGGCTCCAGTCGGCGGACTGGTTGAACGCGCCGTGCAGCAGCAGCACCGGCGCGCCTTCGCCGTAGACGCCGCACCAGATCGAGGCGCCGGCGTGCTCCACATGCAACTCCCGCACAGGTACCGGCAAGGGCGGCGTGCCGTGGGCGGCGTAGTGGCTCAGATCGTCGTCGCGGAAGTCCATCAGGCCACCGCCACGTCGCGGCCGGCCAGCCACAGCGCCACGTTGCGCACATAGCGGCGCGTGGCGTCGAGCGCATGCGGGTGCTGCTGGATCGCATCGCCCGGTGCTTCGCTGACGAAGCTCGGGCAGCCCAGGCGCGGGTCCCAGTTGTAGTCGGCAAAATGGTGGAAGGTGGATTGTGCGATCGCCCGTCCGCCGCCTTCCTTCGATTCGAACGCCACCGCCAGATTGAACACCTGCCCCGTCGCCTTGCTGCGCCCCTGCGCAATCACGCGGGCGCTCGCATCGCCCGGCGGCGCGTCGACCGCGCCCTCGTGCGGATGCGCCGGCAGGTAAGCCAGCACGCCGTTCGCTTCGTCCGGATCGTGCAGCACGGGATGCGGCTCGCCCACGGCGACGACGTGCTGCCAATCGCCATTCGCGCCGGAGTGGAAGTTCGGCCACAGGATGTAAGCGGTCGCGCGGTCGTCGATCTGCCGGCGCGCGGGATCCGGATCGGGATGGTGCGTGTGGAAATAATTCGCCGCACCGATGCCGGCCAGCGAGCAGATCGAACAACCCAGATCCATATGGTCGCGCGCCACCAGCACGCCGCTGCCGCGTCCGCGGAAGCGCCCGATGGCTTCGCAGTCCGCTTCGTGCAGGCCGTCGCCGACGTCCACGGCGAACAGCCAGAGCTGGTCGAAGCCGGAGCGGTCCAGTGTGGACAGCACCGGATCGGGCTGGCCTACGGGGCCGCGGTCGCGAGCGGTCACCTCGAACAGCGGCGCACCGTCCGCGCCGCGCGCCGCCGCCAGCGTCTGCGTCAGCTGCGAGAAGCGCCCGATATGCCAGTCGTCGGCGGCAGTCGGGATGGTGGTCTGCAGAAGCACCCGGATCGGCTGGCTCATGAAAGCGTCCCCATGTGGTACGGCACGGAAGGCCAAGCTGACAGCATGAACCCAAGGCCGGCGCATGGGAAGGAAGCGCGGCGCGCATCACCGTGTTGCGCTGGGTGCAACAGCTGCGGCCGGGCAGCGCCTAGAGCGCGAGCTTTCCGTCCACCCGCGTGACGCAGGCACCGCCGATCCACACGTCCTCGCCCTCGCCGCGCACATGGATGCGGCCCGCGCGTCCGATCGCCGTGCCTTGCGCCATCGCGAACGGCGCCGCCGCCATGCCCTCCTCCAGCAGCCAGCGCGCAAGGCCGGCATTGAGGCTGCCGGTGGCGGGGTCTTCCGGCACCGCATCGCCGCCGATAAACGCGCGCACTTCGAAAGCGGCATCGCCGCCGGGCCATGGTGCGAACAGGCCGATGGGTACGCCGTGCAAGGTGGACAGGTCCGGCGCCAGGCCGAGCAGGCGCTCGCGATCGTCCAGCATCAGCGCCAGCCAGCCGGCGCCGTTGTCGACCCAGCGAGCCTGCCGCACTTCGTCGCGGCGCAGGCCGAAGGCGCCGAGGATGCGTGCCAGCAGCGGCTCTTCCACCGGGCCGGCACGCAGCAAAGGCGGCGCGCGGAAAGCCAGCTGCCCGTGCCCGGCACGCACGCCGACCAGGCCCACCGCGCAGGACTGCACCAGTTCCCCGCCCTTGGACACACCGCCGGCTGCCAGCCATGCATGCGCGGCGCCGAGCGTGGGATGGCCGGCGAACGGCATTTCGCGCAGGGTCGAAAAGATGCGCAGGCGATAGTCGGCGCGCGGATCGTCGGACGGCAGCAGGAAGCAGGTCTCGCTGAGGTTCGTCCAGCGCGCGAGCGCCAGCATGTCCTGCTCCGACATGCCACCGGCGTCGTGCACCACGGCGACGGGGTTGCCGCGAAACGCTGCGGTGGAAAAGACGTCGACCAGGGTGAATCGCTTCGCGTGCATCGCAGTCCCGCCATGGCCGGCGCGCACCGCGCGGCGCCGGAAAGGCGGGACTTTAGCGCAGTGCGCTTATCCCAGCTTCGGCCCCTGCGGCGCGGCCTGAGCTTCCTGCCGCTGATCCAGCGCGGCCGAACGCTGCAGGCTTTCCTGCAGCGGCGGCGCGGGCTTGGCCAGGTCGACCTGGCCGAGCATGCCGGGAATGCGGCCGGCGATGTAGACGGTGCCGTTCTCCACCAGCACGGCGCGCACGTGGCCGGCCTTGATGCCGCCTTCCTTCGCGGCGAGCGTGACCTGGGCAAGGCGCTCTTCCGGCAGGCCGACGGGCAGCTGCGGTTTCAATTCGTCGTAGAGCGCCGGTGCGATGTCGCGCGCGGCGAGCTTTGCAGCGGCGGGCTCCGTCATCGGCTGCGCGGACGATATCCGTTCGGACAGCGCGAACGGGCTGGCGGCGAGTTCGTGGAAGCGGTCGGCCGGATGGATCTCGCCGGCCTTCTGCGCGCGTTCCAGCCGCACCTGGCGCGCATCGTCCAGTTCCGCGCGTTCCTTGGGGTCGGTCACCGGCCCCGCCGCGTCGTGCTGCCACTGCCGGCTGTGCGGATCGAAGGCGTAGCGGTCGTCGCCGCGCTGGATGCGGTCCGGGTCCACTTGCGGCGTGGCGGCCATGGCGCCGGCGTAGGCCACGCCCATGTCCTTGACGTATTCGGCGCGGCGCATCTCGTCGTCGCCATAGGCGGCGACCACCGCGGTGAGCGTGTCGTAGCCGCGCCAGGCGCCGAGGCGGCCGTCGTCGAGCATGCTGCGCCAGGCGCCTTCGGTCGCCGCTTCGCCGCCGTGGCGGCGTGCGGCGTCGAGCAGGCGGTTGGGCGTCCAGGCGTCGGCGTCGATGCGCTTGCGCGCGAAGGCTTCGGTGTAGGTTTCCTGCACGTCCTTCACCGGCAGGTTGAGCGCCAGTTCCGGCGCGCCGCCGTTGAAATGGGCGGCGCGGCGCGCGTAGTCCACGCGCACCAGGTCCTGGCCGAATTCCTCCCAGCCGCGCTCGCTCAGAATGGTGTGATTGCGGCTGTAGGCGTAGTTCTGCGCGTAGAGATTGGCGACAGCGCCCGGCGTGTTGTCGTTGCGCACCGCGCCCAGCGCGAGCAGGCCATAGCCGTCGGCGCCTTCGTGCCTTGCCAGGTAGTTCCAGTAGCGCTCGCGGTTGCCCTGGCGGGCATAGTGGCCGAGCACGTCCATGTCCCTGGGGGTAAGGCCTTCCATCGCTGCGTCTCCCTGCATGCCGATGACGCGCGCCGTGCCGACGGCAACGCGAACACACCTCGCAGCCCACCCTGGGCCGAGGCGAATCGCAAGATCATAGCGGCTGGCCGGCGAATCGACCACGCAGGCACGGCTTTTACCCGGGCTTCTGGCTGGAAATGTCGTTGTGCGCACATTTCCGGAACATCCCGGTGGAATGAAAACCGGCGGGATGAAAAAAGGGGCCGGCCGCGGCGGAGGGGAGATATCCCGCCGTGACCGGCCCGGCGCCTAAAAGTTTGGCATTACAGCTTGAAGTTGACGCCGACGGCGAAGGTGCGGCCGTTCTTGTACATGCCGATCGGCGCGTACTTCACGTCGTTGTACCAGTAGTAGGTGGAATCGAGCAGGTTGGTCGCGCTCAAGGTCACCGCCATCCACTGGTTCACCTGGTACGAGGCGCTGACGTCCAGCTCCTTGTACTGGTCGGCGAACACGTGCGAATCGAGGCGGCCGATCTGGGTGAAGTACGGCGAACGCCAGCTGTAGTTGACGCGCGCCGACCACGGACCCTTCTCGAAGTACGGAATGATGTTGAAGGTGTTCTTCGACAGGTACGGCAGGTTCAGGCCCGTGCTGGTGTCGGCATGCGCGTAGGTGTAGTTGGTCTGCACGCCGAAGCCGTGGCCGAGGTCCTGCTGGTACAGCAGGGAGATGCCGCGCACCTTGGCGTTGGAGACGTTCACCGGCGAGTTGATGGTGTAGAGGTTGGTCTGGCCGGTGGTCGGATCGAAGAACGTGCGCTCATCGCTGGTGGTGACGATGTAGTTGCCGATCTTGCGGTAGAACACCTCGGCACCGAGCATGCTGGACGGCGCGAAGTACCACTCGCCGGCCAGGTCGTAGTTGGTGGACGAATACGGCTTGAGGTTCGGGTTGCCCGCGCTGCCCGTGCAGTTGCCGGTGCTGCCGCCGGTGCAGCTCAGCGAGACCGAGCCGGCCAGGTCCGAATAGCGCGGACGCGCGATCACCTTGGATACGCCGAAGCGCGCCACCTTGCTGTCGTCGATGTCGTAGGCGATGTTGAAGCTCGGCAGCGGCTTGTAATAGTGCGTCTTGCCCTGCGCGAGGTAGTACGCGCTGCCGCCGGTCGACTGGTAGTAGGTGGACTTGTCGGTGGTGTCGACGTAGCGCACGCCGAAGTTGCCGCGGAAGCCGCCGGCGTTGTAGTTGAACTGCGCGTACAGGTCGCGCGTCATTTCGCGCACGTTGTAGATCGACGGGTAGTTGAGGTTGTACGGCCCCTGCGGCTGGCCGTTGAGATACGACTTCACCGAGCCCAGGTTCGCGGTCGGCCAGTCGGCCAGGTCGCCGCCGGCGTGCAGGCCGTCGTACAGATTGCCCGGCGTGGTGCCCGGATTGAAATCGGTGAGCGAGATCGCATCGGTGGTGTTGATGCGGTTGCCCTGCGAGAACTGCGAGTTCACGTGGTTGATGTACTTGAAGCCCATCTGCACCTGGTAGATCGGGCCCCACTCCAGGTCGCGGCTGGCGTCGAACTGGGCGTAGCGCTCGCGGTCCTTGGTGGTCTCGTAGTAGATGCCGCCGGCCTGGTACTTGCCGTTGAGCGTGGAATCGCCCGGCGGCGAACCGGCCGGCGATGCGGGCAGGCCCCAGTTGGCGGCCGAGCCGTTGTCGTAGTTCACCGCGGTGTTGCGGCCGTCGTAGCTGAAGTTGTAGCCGCCGGAATTGAGCAGGTACTTCATCAGGTATTCGGGGTCCTTGCCGCCGCGCGCGGCGGTGTAGCCGACCTGGCTGGTGAGGATCCACTTGTCGCCGTTGTAGTCGTGGCGCAGGTTGAGGCTCTTGGTGGTCACCTTGGACATGCGGTAGTTGGCGTCGAGCTCCGCATACGGCTGGCCGTTGCCGGTATTGCCGGACACCGTCGCGTTGGTGATGTAGCCGTTGTTGACGGTGAGGTCGGTGATCTTGTTGGTGTCGCCGCAGCCCGGGCAGACGTAGCGCGATTCGCTGAAGTTGTTGTACGAGCCGCGCACGTAGATGCCGGTGAGGTTGAACTCGTTCTTTTCGTCCGGCCGCCATTGCAGCGCGGACTGGATGCCGTCGCGCTTGCGCACCTGCTGGAAGTAGGCGCTGTTGATGCCCACCGGGTACTTGGCGGTGGCCACGTCGCCGCTGCCGTGCACGGTGGCGGTGGACGGAATGCTGGTGCCGGGCGTGGAATAGCCGAAGAATTCGATGCCGGCGCGCGACAGGTTTTCCTTGTCGTGCGTGACCGCGGTGAGGAAGCCGAAGGTGCTGTCGCTGTTCTTCCAGCTCCACAGCACGGAGCCGCGCGGATTGCCTTCCTGCGAACGGTCGTTGTAGCTGTAGCCGAGCGAGCCGCGCAGGGTGTTGGCCGGCAGGTCCAGCGGCTTGCGCGTGTTGACGATGACGGTGCCGCCGATGCTGCCTTCGTCGATATGCGCTTCGGGCGACTTGTACACCTGCATGTTGCCGATGATTTCCGGCGACAGCAGGGTGTAGTTGAAGGTGCGGCCGCTGGTGTCGGTGGGGTTGCCGCCCCAGTCGCCGGAGGCGATGGTCTGGCCGTTGATCAGCACGCGGTTGAGCGCCGGATCGGTGCCGTTGATGCTGACCTTCTCGCCCTCGCCGAACTGGCGGTCCACCGAGATGCCCGGCAGGTGCGACAGCGATTCGGCGGCGTTGGTGTCGGGGAACTTGCCGATGTCCTCGGCGTTGATCGCATCGACGATGGCATTGGCGTTGCGCTTGATCTCGATCGCCTTGGCCAGGCTCTCGCGGTAGCCGGTCACGGTCACCTGCTGGAGGTTCTGCGCCTGCTTTTCCTGCGCGCGCTGCTGCGGGGTCTTGCTCTTGTCGCCATTGCCGGCGGTGGTGCTGCCGTTCTGCGCCGCCGCGGCGGTGTCGTTCTGCGCATGCGCGGCGCCGGCGAGGCCAAGGCCGCACAGGATGCTGACGCACAGGAGTTTCTTGCCGTTCTTGATCATCAGGTCCCACCCCTTTCGTTGATTGCCGCGGCCCCCCTCCCAGGAGGCCTGCCGGCGACGCTGTGCTGTGGATTCCGCCCGCTCGGACGGTTCGGCCCTTATCCCGGCGCCTGTTTCGCGGTGCGTGTATGCAGATGCCAGCTGGCGGCACCGACGACGCCGAGCTGTCCGTGATCCACCACGCGAATGGGGACCTTGTGCAGGAACGGGCGCATCACGCCCTTGTCGAGGAAGCGTTCGACCAGCGGGCCGCAGCGCAGCAGGTCGACGATGCGCGAGAGAAAACCGCCGGCCAGGTACACGCCGCCGGTGGTGCCGTAGAGCATGGCCAGGTCACCCGCGAAGGAACCCATCCAGCCGCCGAACATCTGCAGCGTCTCGTAGGCCACTTCGTCGCCCGCCTCCGCGGCGGCAACCACGTCGGCCGGTTCCGCGCAGGAGGGATAGCGGTCGTACACCGCGCACAGCGCGGCATACAGGCGATGCAGGCCGGGGCCGGACAGCACCGCTTCGTAGGGCGTGTGGCAATCGGGGGCGGCGATGCGGTCGAGCACTTCGCGCTCCAGGCCACCGCGCGCGGCCAGCTGGATCTGCCCCGCTTCGGTGGCGATCACGCGCGGCGGTTCGCCGGGGAACCACACCGCGGCGCCCAGGCCGGTGCCCGGGCCGATCACTGCGATGGGGCCTTGCTGCGCATCGGGCGCGAATGCGGTCTTCAGCGCCACCGAGCTGTGCTCGTCGACGTAGGCGATGGCGTGGGCCAGCGCTTCGAAATCGTTGAGGAAGCGCACGCGCTCCAGGCGCAGTTCCTGCGCGAGCGTGGCCGGCACCAGCGGCCAGGCGAGGTTGCGGTTCACCACCACGCCGGCATGCAGATAGCCCGCGCTGGCCAGCACCAGTTCGCGCGGACGTGCGTCGAGCTCCGCGCAGAACTGCCGCACGATGCCGTCGAGATGCGGATGGTCCGCGCAGCGGTAGCTGCGATAGCTCAGCACGCGCGGCGCGCCTTCCAGCTGCGGCGCCACCAGGCCGAGGCGCGCATGCGTGCCGCCGATATCGGCAGCCAGGAACGGACGCTGCGCATCGGCGTCGCGCGCCGTGGACGCGGGGAAGTACGCGAGGTCTTCACCGGATTCGATGTTTCGCACGCTCGCAACCACTGGATGTGTCATAGCCGCCCAGCCCTCCCGGCCGCCTCCCCGGCGACCCATGTTCACTGGCGAAACAGAATTTCATATTTAATTTAGATCGTGGCAAGCCGCGCTGCAACAATGACTTACGCGAGGCCTGCTTCGTAAAAAAAGGGAAGAAATTGAAAGAAAAAGGAGGGTCCGGCGGGGCCGTGCCATCATCCCGGCACTCCCTGCTCCTCCAGTCCCCCAAGGACGTGCCCATGCAGAACAGCGTTTCCACCCGCCGTCTCGCCGATGCCCTGGCCGCGATCGCCCACCACGAAACCGCGCAGGCGCACGAAGCGCTGCAGGCCGCCGTGGCCGATGGCGCGTTGCTGGCGCAGGCGCTGCTCGATCTGCTCGACGAAGGCGAAGCGCGCGCGGCCTACGACCAGCCGGCCGCATTCGAGGCGTTTATCCGCGGCGGCGACAACGTGCCGCTGTACGAAGCGACCAGCACGGCGCTGGCGCGCCTCTACGACACGCTGCCGGTGACCTCATTGCTGGATATCGGCTGCGGCGACGGCATGGCGCTGATCCCTGCCCTGCAGCGCGCGCGGCATGCGCCGACGCAGCTGGATCTGGTGGAGCCCTCGCCGGCCCTGCTCGGCCATGCCAGCGAAGCGCTGCGCACGATCCCGCTCGCGCTCGATCATCTGCTGGCATGGCCGATCGGCGCGCAGGATTTCGCCGCGTCGCTGCGGCCGGAACAGCAATGGGACCTGGCGCAATCCACCTTCGCCCTGCAAGCGCTGCCGCCGGCCGAGCGCAAGGACACCTTGCGCCGCCTGCGCCCGCATGTGCGCCAGCTGGCCGTGGTGGAATTCGACGTGCCGGTGCTGGAAGCGAGCAGCGCGGAGTATTTCGATTCGCTCGCGCAGCGCTACGAGCGTGCGCTCGCCGGCTATGGCGAAGATGCGCCGCTGGTGGCCGGCGGCTTTCTCGCGCCGATGCTGCTGGGGCAGCTGCGGCAGGCTTCGCGGCCGTCCAACTGGGAGCAGCCGATCCAGGCCTGGCTGGAAGAAATGCGCGAGGCCGGCTACGCCACCGTGCGCACCGAGGCGCTGTACGACTACAGCTGGTCGCCCGCGGTGCTGATGCTGTTCGAGTAGGCGCGGCCCGCTAGCGCAGCCACTGGCGGAACCACGCACCCGCCAGCGCAGCGACGTGTTCCAGCGCGCCGGGTTCGTCGAACAGATGGGTGGCGCCGGGCACCAGCACCAGTTCGACCGTATGCGTCATCGAGGCCAGCGCGGATTTGTTGAGCGCGACCACGTCGGTATCCGCGGCGCCGACGATCAGCAAAGTCGGCGCCTGTACCTCGCCCAGCGCGCCATGGCCGGCCAGATCCGGCCGCCCGCCGCGCGACACCACCGCCTGCACCGCGCGCGGCAAGCGCGCCGCCACGGCGAGTGCGGCCGCGGCACCGGTGCTCGCGCCGAACAGCCCCAGCGGCAGGCGCGCCAGCGACGGCAGGCGCATCGCCCATGCCACCGCGGCTTCCAGGCGTCCGGCCAGGCGCTCGATATCGAAGCGCGATGCCAGCGCGATGTCTTCTTCCGCACCGAGCAGATCGAACAGCAGTGTGGCCATACCGTGCTTGCCGAGTTCCTCCGCCACATGCCGGTTGCGCGGGCTGAAACGGCTGCTGCCGCTGCCGTGCGCGAACACCACCAGGCCCTTGGCCTGTTCGGGCACGTGCAGATCGCCTTCCAGGCGCACGCCGTCGGCCGGGATGCGCACCGTCTGCATGCCGCCGACCGGAGCCTGCAGCCGCGTCAGCAGGCGCACTACTTCGTCGTCCGTCACGGCGGGAAAGTCGCGGTAGTACTGACTCACCGCGCCGAAGTCGCGCGGCGACGCCGGGCAGACCACGTCGTCGCACAGCGGCCGCAATTCCGCCAGGCTGCGCGAGGAAGCGACGGGCACGGCGCAGACCAGCGACTGCGGCCCCAGCGCGCGCACCGCGGTGAGCGCGGCGCGCATGGTGGCGCCGGTGGCGAGGCCGTCGTCGACCACGATGGCGATGCGTCCGGCCACTTCGAAGGCTTCGCGATGCGGGTCGTACAGCTCGCGGCGGCGGGCGATCGCGTCGAGCTGGTGCGCGGCCTCGCCGCGCAGATACGCCGCGTCGGCGCCCGCACGTGCGGCATGTTCGGCGACCAGTACCTGGCCGTCTTCGCCGATCGCGCCCACCGCGAATTCTTCCTGGCCCGGCGCGCCGAGCTTATGCACCAGCACCACGTCGAGGTCGCCATCGAGCCGGTCGGCCAGCACCCGGCCGATCGGCACGCCGCCGCGCGGAATCGCCAGCACCAGCGGATGCCTGCCGCGATAGGCCAGCAACGCCTCGGCAAGCTGCTCGGCGGCATGCTCGCGATCGTCGAAATAACCCTGGCGAGGAAGCGTCACCTGTGTCGCCCTCCGCATCACGCCCCTGTCCGGCGTGCGTGCGCACGGCCGGCCCCGTTTTTTATCCGATCTCCCTCACAGCATGGTGAATCCGCCAGCGTTAATGCCGCGCGATGGCGCGTGAAATGCAAGGCCAGCGTCGGCAAGCGCGCATGCATGATGCACCGCAACGGCTACCTTGCCGTTCTTCTCACGTGCGAGTCACAGCCGCTGGACGGTGGCAGCGCCAGAGTGACGCCTTAGGTTTCGACGAGGATCGTTCCATGGCGGAAAAAGGCTTCAAATGCGCACACCAGCCCTGCAAATGCATGGTCCCGGCGGACGGCAGCTTCTGCAGCGACCACTGCCGCCAATCGGCCGGCACCCAGATTCCGGAAACGCTGTGCGGCTGCGGCCATCCCGCCTGCGGCACCAGCCCGCAGGCGCGGCCTGAGGAACAGTCGGACGGCTGACGGCCGCATGCCGCCGCATCGAAACCACTTTCCCGCATCGAGGTTGCCGATGAACACCGCCCACGCCCAACTGCTCGACTGGCTGCGCAATGCGCATGCGATGGAAGTGCAGTCCGAAGAGATGCTCAAGACGCATATCCGCCGCCTGCAGCATTACCCGCGCCTGCGCGACCGCATCGTCGGCCATCTGGCCGAGACCTGCGAACAACAAGCGCGCCTGGAAACCTGCCTGCGCGAGCTGGGCGCGGAACCCTCGGGGCTGCGCGAATTCAGCGCGCGCTTTCTCGCGCTCGGCCACGGCCTGCTGCAGGTGGCCTCCTCGGACGAAGTGGTGAAGAGCCTGGTGCTCACCTATTCCTTCGAGTCGATGGAGGCGGTGGTGTACCGCACGCTGATGACCGCGGCGGAGGTCGCCGCGCAACCGGAAGTGGCCGGTGTGTGCGAAGACATCCTGCGCCAGGAAGAAGCCATGGCCGAATGGCTGCGCGAGCATCTGCCGGAGGTGGTGCGGCAGTACATGGTGCGGCTGGAGTTGCCGGGCATCCAGGCCAAGCGCTGAGCTAGCGTCCCGCTTCACCATCGTCCGGCGGCGCGCGGTCGCGCCGCAGCGCATTCACCACCAGGCCGAAGCCGATGATGCCGGCCAGCGCGAACATCGCTCCCGCCAGATAGCCATAACCGGAACCGGCCGGCGCCAGCCGCGCGATCAGCGCTCCGGCGATCAGCAGCGCCGCGGTGATCAGGCCGGCGGCGATGCGGTTGGCGATCTTCTGCAGGTTCTCGATCAGATGCGATTCCTCCAGGCCGTCCAGGCGCACGCGCAGGCGGTTGTCCGCCAGGATTTCGACGAAGCGGCCGAGCTGGCCCGGCGCATTGATCGAATAGCGCTGCGCTTCCAGCAGCAGCGCACCGCCGCGTGCCTGGGACACCGGCCGCAGCAATTGCGAGGTCACCACTTCGAGCAGACGGGCGCGCATCATCTCGCGTGTCGGCAGGCCGTCGGCCAGGCGCGCCAGCGCCGGTTCCAGGTTGAGCAGCGCACGGCCGAGCAGGCTCAGTTCGGCGGGCGGGCGCAGGCCGTTGTCGGCGCCGATGCGGGTGAGCGAGAGCAGCAGGCGCCCTTCTTCCAGGCGGCTCTGGTCGCTGGCGCTGGCATAGCGCAGCACTGCATTGCACACCGCGCGGCGATACGCGGCACGATCCATTTCCGGCAGCACCACGCACAGGCGCTCGCCGATATCGGCCACGCCATCGCCGTCACCATCCGCGGCGGCGAGCATCAGGCGCAGCAGGTCGTTGCGCATGGCCGGCGACAGGCTGGTGACCATGCCGAAATCCAACAGGCCCAGCCGGCCGTCGTCGGTCAGCACCAGGTTGCCCGGATGCGGGTCGGCATGGATCAGCCCATGCACGAAGACCTGGTCGATATAGGCCGACAGCAGCTCGCCGGCCAGTTCGGCGCGCGGCGGTTGCGGCACGCCGCCCGGCGGCGTGCCGAGCTTGTGGCCATGCACGCGTGCCATGGCCAGCACGCGCGAGCTGGTGAAGTCGAAGAACGGCGCGGGGATGTACAGCCCGCGATAGCCTTCCAGATGGCGGCGGAACGTATCGAGGTGGCTGGCCTCGGCCATGAAATCCAGTTCGTTGAGCAGGCTTCGGCGCAGCTCGGCGATCCACGGCACGAAGCCGTAGCGGCGGCCGACTTCGGTATGGCGTTGCGCGGTGAGCGCAAGGCGTTCGAGTGCGTCGAGATCGGAACGGATGCGCTGGGCGATGCCGGGGCGCTGCACTTTCACCACGGCCTCCATGCCGTCGGGCAGCACCACCGCGTGCACCTGCGCCAGCGAACCGGCGGCGAGCGGTACGGGGTCGAAGCGGCGGAACAGCTGTTCCGGCGGCGCGCCGAGTTCGCGTGCGATCACGCCGCGCACGTCGGCGACGTCGATCGGTTCGACGCGGTCCTGGATGCGCGTCAGCGCCGCGAGGAACGGCGCGCGCACCAGGTCCGGCCGGCACGACAGCGCCTGGCCCAGCTTGATGAAGGCGGGGCCGAGGCGTTCGAGATCTTCCACCAGGCGCTGCGGCAGGCGCTCGTCGGCCAGCTCCGCGCCGCGGCGATGGCCCGGCACGCCGCGCAGCACGCCGGCGCGGCGGTAGCGCAGCACGAACAGGGCGATGCGCGAATAGCGCGAGAGGTAGGTCATCCGCGGTGGCGGTCGTCGGTGGCGGACAGGCGTCCGGGGGAACTGCGGACTCATGGTCGGCGCGCGCGGCTGAAAGCGGTGGCTGCGGCGGATCAACAGGCTCGTCCACAAGACCGCGATGAAACGCTTCCGCTGGCGTGGAAGAGCCGGGCCACGGCACCTCGACATCGATGAACCGCCGCTGGCATGCAGCCGCGGCGTTCACCGCGGCCCGACGCCGCATTCATGGCCCAAGCGCGATCAATGGCGCTCCCCGTCCCCACCGAAACCCAGCACGGAGCCAGGCCCATGAATGCGATCGATCTGCTCGTCAGCGACCACCGCACGGTCGAAAAACTGCTGGAAGAGCTGACGGAAACCACGCCGCGCGCAGTGAAGACACGCGAGGCGCTGGTGCAGAAGATCGGCGCATTGCTGAAGGCGCACACCATGATCGAGGAGGAAATTTTCTATCCGGCCTTCCGCCTCGCCGGCGACAAGGAAGAAGCCAGGATGTATTTCGAAGCGATCGAGGAACACCGCGCAGCCGCCGAACTGGTGTTGCCGGATCTGCTGGAAACCGATCCGGCCGGCGAGCAGTTCTCCGGCCGCGCCAAGGTGCTGAAGGAACTGATCCTGCATCACGCCACCGAAGAGGAACAGGACATGTTCCCGGCCGCGAAGAAACTGCTGGACGCGGCGAAACTCAAGGAACTGGGCGAACAGATGTCCCAGCGCAAGCAGGAGCTGCTGAAGGACAAGGAGGAATTGCTGCAGGAGACGCTGCGCGAGCGCGCCTGAGGCGCGCCGGCGGACCAGAGGGGTTGGGGCGAGCCGGGCATCCGGCTCGACGCACCGTGGAGCGTTCGCGCCGGCATGCCGAGTGCTCGCCCCAACCCCGCTGGCCTGCCGCGCGCACTCGCTACGCCTGCGGCGAGGCGCTATCGTTGTGCGCTTTCCTGGCAGCGCGGGCAGTACACCGTGATCGAATGGGTCGGTTTCGACGGCGACGACACCCTCTGGCACAGCGAGGGCTATTACCAGGACGCGCACGCGCAGTTCGAGGAGATCGTCGGCCGCTACGTCGACCTGGCCAATCTGCGCCTGCACGACCGCCTGCTGGCGGTGGAGCGGCGCAATATCAAGCTGTTCGGCTACGGCGCCAAGGGCATGACGCTGTCGCTGCTGGAGGCGGCGATCGAAGTCACCGGCTCGCGCATCAGCGCGGCCGATCTGCACCGGATCATCGGCATCGGCAAGCACGTGCTCTCGCATCCGGTGCAGTTGCTTCCGGGTATCCGCGAAGCGGTGGAAGCGGTGGCGGCGACGCATCGCGTGGTGCTGATTACCAAGGGCGACCTGTTCCACCAGGAACAGAAAGTGGCCGCCTGCGGGCTGGCCGATCTGTTCCATCGCATCGAGATCGTGTCGGAGAAGGACGAGCGCTCGTACCGCCGGCTGCTCGACGAATTCGGCGTGGGCGCCGAGCGCTTCGCCATGGTCGGTAATTCGCTGCGCTCGGATATCGCGCCGGTGGTGGAGCTGGGCGGCTGGGGCATCTACATGCCCTACCACGTGACCTGGGCGCACGAGGCCGATACCGATTTCGCCGCCGCCTCGCCGCGCGTGGCGCAGGTGAGCGATGCCAGCGGCATTGCAGCCGCGCTGGCCGAGCTGGGCTCGCGGGCCGCGGCATGAATGCGGACGCGCTGCCGGATGGTGCGCTGGAAGAGGACCTGGCGCGCCTGCGCGACTTCATCGCGGCGCATCCGCGCCTGTTCGTGCTGACCGGCGCCGGCGTCAGCACCGATTCGGGTATTCCCGACTATCGCGACAACCAGGGCGACTGGAAGCGCCCGCAGCCGGTGACCTACCAGGCCTTCATGGGCGACGAAGCCACGCGCCGGCGCTACTGGGCGCGCAGCCTGGTGGGCTGGCGCCGCTTCTCGCGGGCGCATCCGAATGCGGCGCACCTGGCGCTGTCGCGCATGGAAGCCGCCGGACACGTGGAAGTGCTGCTGACCCAGAACGTCGACGGCCTGCACCAGGCGGCGGGCAGCCATCACGTGATCGATCTGCACGGGCGGCTGGACCGGGTGCGCTGCATGGCGCACGGGCATCTGGTGCAGCGCTCGGCCTTCCAGGCGGTGCTGGAGGAACGCAACCCGGCATGGGCGCTGCTGGATGCCGGGGACGCCCCGGACGGCGATGCCGACCTGGAAGGCCACGATTTCTCCCGCTTCGACGTACCCGCCTGCCCGCTCTGCGGCGGCCTGATGAAGCCGGACGTGGTGTTCTTCGGCGAAGGCGTGCCGCGCGAACGGGTGCTTGCCGCCACGCATGGCCTGGAGCAGGCGGACGCGGTCTTGGTGGCCGGTTCCTCGCTGATGGTGTTCTCCGGCTTCCGCTTCGTGAACGCGGCGGCCAAGGCCGGCAAGCCGATCGCGGCGGTGAATATGGGCCGGACCCGGGCCGACGATCTGTTCAGCCTGAAGATCGAGCGACCGGTGGCCGAGACCCTGGCGGCTATCGCTTGAGGCTGTCTCGCCAGCTGGCGAATTTTGTAGCAGAGTAATGAGCCCGGCACGGCCTTCGGTCGCGACCGGCTCGTTCATATTGACCTGCATCAAGAGGCGCGGTCGGCGCTTCGGCTAGAAATGACGGGTGGAATCCGTCCCTCTCCGCAGCGGTCGAGTCGAGCCATGAGTGCGATACCTCACCAGCCCAGCCAGTCCATTCCCCGCCCTCGTCCGCCCAAGGCCGCCAAGCCGCCTTCCGCCATCGCCGACCTGTGCGCGACCTACGACGGCTACCTGGCCAAGGCGACCAAGGCCCGCTCGGCCCTGCTGCGCAAATACGAATCGAAGGCGCTGCACGCATGGCGGGTGAGCCTGCGGCGCATCACCGCCACCCTCGACCACGTGGCCGCGGCCCTGCCCGGCGAGCAGCCAGATGGCGTGCTGGCGCAGCTCAAGGATTTCCGCAATGCCACGGGCGGGGCACGCGACCTGGACATCCTGCTGGACGAGACCCTGCCGGCTTTTCTTGCGCATGGCGGGCATGGCGACCGGCTCGATGGCGAGTTGCTGCATGCCTTGAATGCCCGGCGTGTGCACGGGCACCACGAGGCAGTGGAGGGGCTGAAGAAGGCCCGCCTGACCACGGCCGTCCATCATTTCCACGCCTGGGCCGAAACGCATCGCAACGTCACCGAAGACGAACTGCGTGCCGCGGCCGCGAGCGTGATCGACACCCGCTTCCACCAGCTGCGCAAGCGGGCGGCGCGGATGCACGAGGGGCGGACCCGGCTCCATCGCGCACGCACGGCCACCAAGAAGCTGCGCTACACCATCGAACTGTTCCAGCCGCTGTTCCCGCGCGAGGCCAGCCAGGCCTGGCTGGAAAAACTGGCCGATGTGCAGAGCCATCTTGGCGAGGCGCACGACCGGCTGACCGCACGCGCCTTGTGCAGAGAACTGCTGCCGGCGGCCAGTGAGCACGCCCAGCTCAAGGCACTGCGTAAGTGGGCGAAACACACCGCCGGGGAAGCGGCGGCCAAGGCGGAACATTCGCTGGAACGGCTGGGCAAGCTGAGTCACTACTGGCGGCACTAAAACCTTGCTTGCCCGTTAGTTAGCGCCTGGATCGAAAGAATTCTCTCAACATGGCCGACGACTCCTCGGCCAGCAGCCCGGCGTCGACCTGGATACGGTGGTTGTGCCGCTCGGAGATCAGCGTATCGAACACGCTGCCGGCGGCGCCAGTCTTCGGGTCAGTCGCCCCATAGACCACCCGCCCCACCCGGGCATGCACCAGGGCCATCGAGCACATCGCGCAGGGTTCCAGCGTCACGTACAGGGTGGCGCCGACCAGGCGGTAGTTGCCGATCTTTTCGCCGGCCGCGCGGATGGCCTGGATCTCGGCGTGCGCGGTGGGATCGTTGAGGGTGATGTTGCGGTTCCAGCCCAGGCCGATGATCTCGCCGTCGAGCACGACCAGGGCGCCGACCGGCACTTCGTTCTCCGCATCGCGGGCATGCCCGGCCAGCTGCAGCGCGCGGCGCATGAAGCGCTCGTCTTCATCGCTGAACGTGGGTACGGACGAATCAGGGAGATCGGTGCTCATCGGGACGGCAAAGGCCAGCAAATAGTCTGAATTGTAGGGTCCTGCTGACTGTTTAGATACGAACAGCTGCTACTTGGCATGCCTGTCCCTTCTCTCAAGGCCATGGCGATGTCCCAAGACCGGCTTGCCGGGTACCAGGCGTTCTGCCGCGATTGCCGCGGCGACTTTCGGCGCATCGCGCGCAAGGCGGGAGACTGCGATGCGGACGACGTCGCCTGCGAAGCCTGGCTGATGGCGGCGGCGTTCGAGGCCGACGGGAACGACGTGGATTTCGAGGACGCCGATTTCCGGCAGCGCCTGCTCGCGCACCTCTTTCAGCATTTCGTCCGCTACAACGACCGCAGGATTGCGGCGGCGCTGCGCTTCGAAGTCGAAGACGATGCCGCGCTGCCGCTGCTGGAAAGGCTCGCGGCACCGACGCCCGATCCTCTGTCCGAGGCCTTGTCGGCCGAAGAACGGGTAGACATGCCGCTACCGTCCTATCGCCATTCGCAGGCCGCCGCCTGGGCCAGTTTCATTTCCCTGCGCGGCGGCCATATGCCGACCGTCGCGCGCCACCTGATGATTTCCCCGTCCTGGTGCTACCGCCGCTATACCCGCGCCTTGCGTCTGGCGGAAACGCAGTGGCCCTTGCCGGGCGGGCTTCCCGTCCCGCCCGGTGAGCAACCGCAGCCGTGGCGGCGCTACCGGGCGATGCGCACACCGCACCAATACAGTTTCGACTTCGATCCGGTGCTGGCGCTAAAGCTGCCTTTAGCGGACCAGCGCTTCCAGTTCCTCGAAAGCGGACCGCGGCAGGCGCCGCCCCTCCTTGGCCGCATTGACCTTTAGAGCCATCTGCGCCACCTCGAACAGGGCCGGCCGGATCGCATAGCCGCCC
The DNA here is from genome assembly GCF_018599165.1 of Dyella sp. LX-66. Taxonomy (NCBI): domain Bacteria; kingdom Pseudomonadati; phylum Pseudomonadota; class Gammaproteobacteria; order Lysobacterales; family Rhodanobacteraceae; genus Dyella; species Dyella sp. LX-66. The sequence goes on along the minus strand of NZ_JAHFVJ010000014.1, from coordinate 69,787 downwards.
TTGGCCCTCAGCCAAGCCAGCACGTCGGCCAGATGCCAGATCGACGCACTGCCCTCGTGCACCGGCGCCGGAAAGCTGCCCGCATTGCCCAGCATCAGCTTGCGCATGTTCTGCCGCGACACACCCACGATCTGGGCCACGTCGGTCAGCCCCACCAGGTCGGGCGCCACTTCGATCAGGCGGGCGCCGGGCACCGCGCGGCGCACGTCGGCCAGTGCGCTGCGCACGGCGGTTTCCGCGTCGGCGGCTTCGCGGGTGAACTCCAGCGCCAGGCGGCCCGGCAGGCCGACGCCGATCAGCGCGTCGTCGCAGCCGGCTTCGCCCAGGCGGCCGACCAGGGCGTCCGGATCGCGGTCGTCGTCGGCCAGCTGGTACTTGAGGGTGAAGATGTATTCCATCGTGCTGCTCCCCGGCATCGCCGTCGGTATCGCTAGTGAAACGCCGTGCAGTTGTCCACGACGCGCCGCAAGGCGCGCGCATGGTTGTGCGGGTTCTTCGGCGTGCTCCAGATGCTGCTGATGCAGAACTCGCCGCAACGGCAGTCCTGGTTGTTGCGCGGGCAATACATCCGGCCCCATGCATGGCTGCCGCCGGCCTCGACACGCCAGCCCCGCTCTTCGGCGTGCCGCAGGGCGAGCTCGATGTTTTTCTTGGGGTGAGAGGGACGTGCCATCCATGGTCTCCAGTCTGAGGGGGACTGGCAGGGTTGTCAATTGACAACTTATCCGAATCTTGGATATCGACGTCGCACGGCATCGGTATCGGGCAAACGGTCCAGCCACCAGCCATGGTGGCTCACCCTGGCGGCGCATGGCGCGTCCGCCCGGCCAAATTAGGCCTAGTTCTAGATTTCCTGGCGAGGAGCATCCATGCTCGTGCGCCAGTTCGAAAAATCAACGATTTACGACAACTTCCTATAAGCCGGCCAGGCCGGCCGCAGCCAGAAGCTCACTCCCACTCGATGGTTGCCGGCGGCTTGCCGCTGATGTCATAAACCACGCGAGAAACGCCGCGCAACTCATTGATAATACGATTTGAAACCTTGCCAAGGAACTCATACGGCAAGTGCGCCCAATGCGCCGTCATGAAGTCGATGGTCTCCACCGCGCGCAGGGCGATCACCCATTCGTAGGCCCGCGCATCCCCTACTACGCCGACGGATTTCACCGGCAGGAACACGGCGAAGGCCTGGCTGGTCTTGTCGTACAGATCCCAGCGGCGCAGCTCTTCGATGAAGATGGCGTCGGCGCGCGCCAGCAGCTCGGCGTACTCCGGCTTCACCTCGCCCAGGATGCGCACGCCCAGGCCCGGACCCGGGAACGGATGGCGGTAGACCATCTCGCGCGGCAGGCCGAGCTCCACGCCGATGCGGCGCACTTCGTCCTTGAACAGCTCACGCAGCGGCTCGACCAGCTTGAGCTTCATGTGCTCCGGCAGGCCGCCGACGTTGTGGTGACTCTTGATGACGTGGGCCTTGCCGGTCTTGCTGCCGGCCGACTCGATCACGTCGGGATAGATGGTGCCCTGGGCCAGCCACTTCACCTGCCCGCTGCCGGCGGCGGTGACCTTGGCCGATTCCTCGTCGAAGATCTCGACGAACAGGCGGCCGATGATCTTGCGCTTCGCTTCCGGGTCGGCCACGCCTTCCAGCGCCGTGAAGTAGCGCTCGGCGGCGTCGACGCGGATCACCTTCACGCCCATGTGCTGGGCCATGGTGGCCATCACCTGGTCGCCTTCCTGCCAGCGCAGCAGGCCGGTGTCGACGAACACGCAGGTCAGCCGGTCGCCGATCGCACGGTGCAGCAGCGCGGCGACCACGGAGGAATCCACGCCGCCGGACAGCCCCAGCAGCACGTGGTCGTCGCCGACCTGGGCGCGCACGCGCTCGATCTGGTCTTCGATGATGTGCGCGGCCGTCCACAAGGTGCGGCAGCCGCAGATCTCGGTGACGAAGCGCTTGAGCAGCGCGGTGCCCTGCTTGGTATGCGTCACTTCCGGGTGGAACTGCACGCCGTACCAGCGCTTGGCTTCGTTCTCCATCACCGCGACCGGGATGCGGTCGGTGGTGCCGGTGATGACGAAGCCCGGCGGCGCCTTGGCGACGTGGTCGCCGTGGCTCATCCATACGTCCAGGCGGTGCGCATCGGCGTGGTCGCTGAGCCCCGCGAACAGCCGGCTGGAGGCGTCGATGTCGACTTCGGCATGGCCGAACTCGCGCGCGTCCGCCGCCTCGGTGGCGCCGCCGAGCTGGGCGGCCAGGGTCTGCATGCCGTAGCAGATGCCGAGGATAGGCAGGCCCGCGTCGAACACTTCCTGCGGCGCGACGGGCGCGCCTTCGAGCGTGGTGGACTCGGGGCCGCCGGACAGGATGATGCCCTTGGCGCCGAACGCGGCGATTTCCGCGGGGTCGTGGTCCCAGGCCCAGATCTCGCAGTACACGCCGATCTCGCGCACGCGGCGGGCGATCAGCTGGGTGTACTGCGCACCGAAATCGAGGATGAGGATTTTGTCGCTATGGATGTCGGTCACGGTCCGGCTCCGATGCGCGGCAGGCGGCCCTGCCCGCGCCTGTCTTCTGAAAAGCGCCGCCGGCCTCGGATACCCGGCGCCGGCGGCTGGAAACGAAGCGCCGGCCACGAGGCCGGCGCTGGGCGATCGCTTAGGAGTTGAGCCGGTAGTTCGGCGCTTCCTTGGTGATCTGGATGTCGTGCGGATGCGCTTCGGTCACGCCGGCCGAGGTCACCTTCACGAACTGCGCCTTGTGGCGCACGTCCTCGATGGTGGCCGCGCCCAGGTAGCCCATGGAAGCGCGCAGGCCGCCGATCAGCTGGTGGATGATGTTGCGCAGCGGGCCGCGGTACGGCACGCGGCCTTCGATGCCCTCGGGCACCAGCTTGTCGGCGTCGGCTTCGTCCTGGAAGTAGCGGTCCTTGGAACCGAGCGCCATCGCGCCGAGCGAACCCATGCCGCGGTAGCTCTTGTACGAGCGGCCCTGGAACAGCTCCACCTCGCCGGGGGATTCCTCGGTGCCGGCGAACATCGAGCCGAGCATGACGCTGGACGCGCCGGCGGCCAGCGCCTTGGGGATGTCGCCGGAGTAGCGGATGCCGCCATCGGCGATCAGCGGGATTTCGTCCTTCAGCGCGGTGGCGACCATGTCGATCGCGGTGATCTGCGGCACGCCCACGCCGGCCACCACGCGGGTGGTGCAGATGGAGCCCGGGCCCACGCCGACCTTCACCGCGTCGACGCCGGCGTCCAGCAGCGCGCGCGCCGCTTCGCCGGTGACGATGTTGCCGGCGATCACCTGCACCTGCGGGTAGTGCTTCTTCACCCACGCGGCGCGCTCGATCACGCCCTGCGAATGGCCGTGCGCGGTGTCGACCACCAGCACGTCGACGCCGGCGTCCACCAGCGCGGCGACGCGCTGCTCGGTGTCGCCGCCCACGCCGACCGCGGCGCCGACCAGCAGGCGCTCGTGGCGGTCCTTGGCGGCATGCGGGTTGTCGCGGGCTTTCTGGATGTCCTTGACGGTGATCAGGCCGCGCAGCTGGAAGTCGTCGTTGACCACCAGCACCTTCTCGATGCGGTTCTGGTGCAGCAGCTGCAGCACGTCGTCGTGGCTGGCGCCTTCGCGCACCGTCACCAGCTTCTCCTGGCGCGTCATGATGTTGCGCACCGGGTCGTCGTGCTTGCGCTCGAAGCGCAGGTCGCGGCTGGTGACGATGCCGACCAGCTTCTCGCCTTCCACCACCGGCACGCCGGAAATGTTGTGCGCGCGGGTGAGCTGCAGCACTTCGCGGATGGAGGTGTGCGGGGCGACGGTAATCGGGCTGCGGATGACGCCGGCTTCGAACTTCTTCACCAGGCGCACTTCGGCGGCCTGCTGCTCGGCGGTCATGTTCTTGTGGATGATGCCGATGCCGCCCTGCTGGGCCATGGTGATGGCGAGACGGGCTTCGGTGACGGTGTCCATGGCGGCGGACACGATCGGGATATTCAGCCGGAGGTTGCGGGTCAGCCGCGTGGAGGTGTCGACGTCGCGTGGGAGGACGGCCGAGTGGGCCGGAACGAGATACACGTCGTCGTAGGTGAGGGCCTCGGCGAGGATGCGCATGCGATTTTGTCCCGCTGCAAAGATGGAATTATACGCTCCCGCCCGGTGCGCCGCCAGAGCGCCACGGGTGTACGGAACGTCGCAGCCGCCTTCTTGGCCGCGTTTCCTCAGTGCACCTTGTGCGTGGCGCCGCGGGTTTCGGCGGCTTCCAGCGTGTTCTCAAGCAACGTAGCGACCGTCATCGGGCCGACGCCGCCGGGCACCGGCGTGATCCAGCTGGCGCGTTCGGCGGCCGGTTCGAATTCCACGTCGCCGACCAGGCGGCCGTCATCCAGGCGGTTGATGCCGACGTCGATCACCACCGCGCCCGGCTTGATCCATTCGCCCTTGATCAGGCCCGGGCGGCCCACCGCGACGATCACGATGTCGGCCTGGCGGATATGGCTTTCCAGGTCGCGGGTGAACTTGTGGCAGGCGGTAGTGGTGCAGCCGGCGATCAGCAGTTCCAGCAGCAGCGGACGGCCGACGTGGTTGGACACGCCCACCACCACCGCATGCTGGCCGCGCACGGGCCGGTCGGTATGGCCCAGCAGGGTCATCACGCCGCGCGGCGTGCACGGGCGCAGGCCGAAGCGGCGCAGCGCCAGGCGGCCGATATTGATGGCCTGGAAACCGTCGACGTCCTTGGCCGGGTCGATGCGGTCGACCAGGGCGTCTTCGTCGATATGTTCGGGCAGCGGCGACTGCACCAGGATGCCGTGCACAGCGGGGTCGGCGTTGAGCTGGTCGATCAGCGCGAATAGTTCTTCCTGCGTGGTGCTGGAAGGCAGGTCGTAGCCGAAGGAGTTGAAGCCGACCTGCTTGCAGGCGGCGCGCTTGTTGCGCACGTACACGGCGGAGGCCGCATCGTCGCCGACCAGCACCACCGCCAGGCCCGGCTCGGCCAGGCCCTGCGCCTTGCGTTCGGCCACGCGGCGGCCGATGCGGTCGAGCAGTTCCTTGGCGATGCGTTTGCCGTCGATGATCCGTGCGCTCATGGTGTCTGCCCGCCTGCAAAGATGCCTATTATCCGGACTCGCTCCGACCCGCACAAACCGCCCATGTCTCAGGACCACGCTCCCTGGCCTTCCTTTCCGCTGCCGCCCGGCCCGCTGCGGGTGCGTCCGTGGCAGCCGGAAGACGCCGACGCGCTGTTCGCCGCGGCCAGCGAGTCGATCGACAGCGTGGGGCGCTGGCTGCCGTGGTGCCGCGAAGGCTATGTGCGCCAGGACAGCGTGGCGTGGATCGCCCACGCCCAGGGCTGCTGGCAGTTGGAGGAACTGTTCGCCTTCGCCATCGTCGACGAAACCGACGGCAGCGTGGCCGGCGGCGTGGGGCTGAATCAGTTCAACCGGCAGCACCGCAGCGCGAACCTGGGCTACTGGGTGCGGCAGTCGTGCCAGGGCCAAGGCATCGCGCCGCGCGCCGTGCCGGCAGTGGCGCGTTTCGGCTTCGAGACGCTGGGCCTGGTGCGAGTGGAAATCGTCGCCGCGGTGGATAACTTGCCCAGCCGCCGTTGCGCGGAAAAAGCCGGCGCACGCTTCGAAGGGATCGGACGGCAGCGGCTGATCATCGACGACACCGCCATGGATGCGGCGGTGTATGCCTTGATTCCGTCCGACCTGGCGTAACGCTCAGGCCGAAGCGCAGAGCTCGGCGATGTCTTCGTAGCCGTGGAAGACCGCCTCGTGCCCACAGCCGGGACATGACGGATCGCGCCGCAGCCGCGTCTCGCGAAAACGCATGGCCAGCGCATCGACGTGCAGCAGGCGGCCCGACAAGGTTTCGCCGAGATCCAGGATCAGCTTCAGCGCCTCGGTCGCCTGCAGCAGGCCGATCAATCCAGGCAGCACGCCGAGCACGCCGGCTTCGCTGCAGTTCGGCGCTTCCGCCGCCGAGGGCGGCTCGGGGAACAGGCAGCGATAGCACGGCGCGTCGTCGCGGCGCGGATCGAACACGCTGACCTGACCGGTGAAGCGCTCCACCGCGCCGTAGATCATCGGCAGGCCCAGGCGCCGCGTCGCGGCGGCGATCAGATAGCGCGCGGGGAAATTGTCGGCGCCGTCGATCACCAGATCGTGGCCGGCCAGCAGGCGCTCGACGTTGTCGGCGCGCAGGCGCTCCTCGCGGGTCTCGATGCGTACGCGCGGATTGAGCGCGTTCAAGGCCAGCCGCGCGGATTCGGTCTTGGCCATGCCCACGCGCGCATCGGCGTGGATCACCTGGCGATGCAGGTTGGAACGCTCCACGCGATCGTCGTCGATCAGGGTGAGCTGCCCTACGCCCGCAGCGGCGAGATAAAGCGCCGCAGGTGCACCGAGGCCACCGGCGCCGAGCAGCGCGATTTTTGCCGCGCCCAGCTTCGCCTGCCCCGCTGCGCCTACCTGCGGCAGGCGCAGCTGGCGCGAATAACGTTCGGCGGCGTCGGCATCGAGTGCGCCGGTGACGATGGGCAGGCCTTCGGCCTTCCAGCGATTGAAGCCGCCGGCCACCGACGACACCTGCCGGTAACCCATGCGCTGCAGCGCCTCGGCCGCCAGCAGCGAGCGCTGGCCGCTGCCGCACAGCGCGAGGATGGGACGTTCGCGGTTCGCTTCGGTCTGCTCGATGCGCAGTTCCAGGAAACCGCGCGACAGGCCCAGCGCGCCGGCCGGCGTGCCGTCGGCGCGTTCGTGGTCTTCGCGGACGTCGATCAGGAGGGCGCCGCCGGCCTGCCGGGTGAGCGCTTCCGCCGGGGAGATCTCCGGCACCTGCTGGCGCAGCTGCGCGAGCCAGCTCTCGCGATTGAATGACTCGGTCATGCCGGGGAGTTTAGGACGATCCGGGGAGGGGCGCGCGATCGGCGGCGCCCCGGGAATCAGCGCTTGCGCTTCTTCATCTCGCGGATCATGCGCTGGCGCTTGCGCATCTGGCCTTCGGTCAGCACGTTCTTCTTGCCGGCGTAGGGATTCTCGCCGTCGCGGAACTCGATGCGCACCGGCGTGCCTTCCAGCCGGAAACGCTTGCGGAAGAAGTTCTCGAGATAGCGGCGGTAGGCCGGCGCGATGTGCTTGGTGCGGCTGCCGTGGATCACGATGGTCGGCGGGTTGCTGCCGCCCGGATGCGCGAAGCGCAGCTTCGGCGCATGGCCGCGCACCAGCGGCGGCTGATAGCCCTCGTAGGCGCGCTCCAGCGTGCGGGTCAGTTCCGACGAGCCCAGCTCGCGGTTGGCCGCGTCGTGCGCGCGCACGATGGCGCGCATCAGCTCGCGCAGGCCGGAGCCGTGCAGCGCGGAGATGAACACGTTCTTGGCCCAGTCGACGAACTGCAGGCGGCGCTCCAGCGCGCGTTCGCACTGCTCGCGCTGGTACTGGTCCATGCCGTCCCACTTGTTGACGGCGATGACCAGCGCCCTGCCCTCGTCCACGGCGTGGCCGATCAGGGTGAGGTCCTGGTCGGCCAGGTTCTCGCGCGCGTCGACCATCACCACCACCACCTGGGCGGCGGCCATGGACTGCAGCGTCTTGATGACGCTGAACTTCTCCACCGCCTCTTCCACGCGCGCCTTGCGGCGCACGCCGGCGGTGTCGATCAGCACGTAGCGGCGGCCGTCGCGTTCCAGCGGCACGCGGATCGGATCGCGCGTGGTGCCGGCAACGCTGGATACGATCAGGCGCTCTTCGCCCAGCAGGCGGTTGATCAGGGTGGACTTGCCGGCATTCGGACGGCCGACGATGGCCACGCGGATGGCACCTGCGTCTTCCGGCGCGAGTTCCTCGTGCGCGTCTTCCGGCAGCAGCGGCAGCACGTGGCGTACCAGCTCGTCGGTGCCGCGGTTGTGCGCGGCCGACAGCGGCAGCGTGGAAGCCAGGCCGAACACGGCGAACTCGGCCAGCGCGTTCTGCAGGTCCAGGCCGTCGGTCTTGTTGACCGCGGCGATGATCGGCTTGCCGCTGCGGCGCAGGTCGTCGAGGATCGCGCGGTCCTGCGGCAACAGGCCGTCGCGCGCATCGAGCACGAACACCAGCACCTGGGCTTCCTCGATGGCGAGGCGGACCTGCTGCGCGGTGAGCGCATCCAGGCCTTCCTCGACGCCGGAAAGGCCGCCGGTGTCCACCACCACGAAGGGGCGGTCGCCGATGCGGCAGACGCCGTAGTGGCGATCGCGGGTGACGCCCGGCATATCGGCCACCAGGGCGTCGCGGCTGCGCGTCATGGCATTGAAGAGGGTCGACTTACCGACGTTGGGACGGCCGACCAGGGCGACGACGGGCAGCATTTACGGGTACAACCTCAACAGCTCAGTGCCCGCCGAGGCGGTAGGCGCCGATACGGCCCTTCACGTCCTCGACGTACACGGTATCGCCCACCACCAGCGGCTGGGCGCGGATCGGCTTCTTGGACAGGCGCTCGCGCGCGGCCAGAGCACCGTCGCTGGTCTGCAGCCAGTGCACGTAGCCTTCGCTGTCGGCGACCACCACGTAGTTGTTCTGCACGGTCGGCGCGGTGAGCCAGCGGTACTTGAGCTTGTCGTTCTTCCACATGTCGGAGCCGGCGCCCTTGTCGAACGACCAGACCTGGGAATCCTCGTTCACGCCGAACAGCGCATTGCCGCCGATGTCGACCGAGGTGAAGGTGGAGAACGGGCGCGCCCACAGCGGGCGGCCGCTGGGGCCGTCCACCGCCACGAGGTTGCCGTGATAGGCGGCGCCGTAGAGGGTGCTGCCGTCGAGCACGATGGCGCCGTCGGCGTCGTTCAGGCGGTCGATCTCGGTGCGGCCTTCGCCGCTGGCCATGTTCTGCTCCCACAGCTTCTCGCCGTTGTCCAGGCGCAGGGCGACCAGCTTGCCGTTGTCGCTGCCGAAGAAGATCACGCCATTGGCCACCAGCAGCGGGCCATTGCCGCGCAGGCTGAGCAGCGGAACATTGCCCTGGTCGTAGGCCCAGCGGCGCTCGCCGGAGGTGCTGTCCAGGCCGTACAGGCGGCCGTCGCCGGCACGCACCACCACCAGGTTGCCGACCACGGCCGGCGCCGACAGCACTTCGGAACTCACGCTGGCTTCCCAGCGCGGCGAACCGTCCTTGGCGTTGATGCCGTAGACGTGGCCGTCCAGCGTGCCGATCGCCACCAGGTCGCCGGACGCGGCCGGGCCGCCGGCGTAGAAGGCGTCTTTGCGCTTCTTGTCGCCCCAGCCGAACCAGCCCTTGGTGCTGGAGCTCTTGGACCACAGCGTCTTGCCGCTGGTGGCGTCCAGCGCTTCGATCTTGCCGTCGGTGCTGGCTACGTAGAGCACGCCGTCGGCGAAGGCCGGACGCAGGCGCAGGCCGGAATCACCGGCACCCTTGCCGACGCTGCTGGTCCACAGGCGGGTGACCTGCGCGGTCGGCTTGAAGTCCTTGTCGAGCGGCGTAGGCGGCTGGACGTTTTCCTTCTTGAAGGAATGGCAGCCGGCCAGGGTCGCCATCGACACCAGACCGACCAGCAAAGCTCGTTTCATCACACCAGCTTTCATGCACCCTGCTTCCCGGCCACGGCCAGATTGTCGAGTTTCAACTGCAAGGCGCCGCTCTGCGGCGCACCCACGCCCAGCACGGCCTTGGCGGCCTCGTAGGCCTTGCGCGCGTCATCCGGGCGACCAAGCTTGACCAGGGCGTCGCCGCGTAGTTCCTGGCTCAGGCCTTCGTAGTTTTTCGCGCCCATGCGGTCGAGCGTGGCCACCGCGTCGGCGGCCTTGTCCTGCGCCAGTTGCAGCTGCGCGATGCGCAACTGCATCAGGGCCTTCAGATTCGGATCGGCGGCATGGCTCTCGGCCCAATTGAGCGAGACCAGCGCCTTGTCCAGCTGCTTGGCATTGGCCTGGCGCACCGCGCGGTCGCCGGCGGCGAACACGGCGTACGGCGACTCGGCGTAGTCCTTGAACAGCTGTTCGGTGAGCGTCTCGGCCTGGTCGTTCTTGCCGCCGGCGATGGCGCTCTGCACCTGCTGGTAGAGCTGCGACGCCTCGCTCTCGCGGCCGGCCTTGTGGTTGCTCCACTGCTGCCAGCCGAAGATGCCGACCAGGCCGATCGCGACGCCGACCACGATCGAAAGACCGTTCTGGCGCAACCACTTCTGTACGCGTTCGCCCTGCTCGTAGTCGTCGTAGACTTCAAATGCCATGCAATCACCCTTGAAAGGGAACGGATGCCGCCGGAGGGCGCGGCGACCTTCCTGGCGCGATTAAGAGAAATTGGAACAGACCCGGCCCGACGCTGCCGTCGAGCGGGCAAAGAGCAAGCATAACCGATCGCGCTACTGAGCGTGGCCCACCGCACGCATCGCAAGTCAGCCCGCAGGCGGTGTCGCGCCAGCCGGCGCGACCCGCGCAAGCGCGCTCAGACGCCGGCCGGAGTGGCCTTGCCGTCGCGCACGTCCACCTTGAAGTGCGCCACGTTGGCGCGGCGGAAGCTGTCCAGCGCGACCGGCTGGCCATCGATCGAGACCTCGGCGCCGGTGGCATTGCCGATGCGCACCGTCAGCGGCTTGTCGCTGTGGTAGGTCTTGCTGCTGCCGGCCGGCAGCAGGCCGTATTCCAGGCGTGAACCGTCCTGCGCCACCACTTCCACCCAGCTGGCATTGGGCAGCTGCAGCGACAGGCTGTGCGCGCCCGCGCCCACCGGTTCGGCCTGGGCCGCCGGCTTGGGCTGCGCGGTGTCGGCGCTGCCCAGGTTCGGGAACGGCGCCATCGAGGCAAGCAGCGGCTGTTCCTGCTGCGCCTCGACCGGCTGCTGGTCCGCAGGCTTGGGCGCGGCGGCCGGCGCGTTGGCCGCCAGCGTGCCGGCATTCGCCACGCTGGTGGCGATCGCGGGAAGGTCCGCCTGGGCGACCGGCTTGGCATCCAGCGGCGCCAGGTGGCTGACGTCGCGGTCGAGCGTGCCGCGCACGCCCAGCCAGATGGTCGGCACCACGATCGCCGCGGTCAGCACCACATAGGTGGCCGCGCGCGCATAGCGTTCGAGCAGATAGCGCGAATGCGAGATGCCGCCGGTGGCCACCAGGGTCGGCTGCACCGGCGTCAAGCGGGTGAGTTCGGCCTGCAGGGCCGACTCTTCCACGCCGACATGGCGGCCGTACTTGGTGAGATAGCCGGCGAGGTAGACCTGGTAGTCGATGCCGGCGTATTCGCCGTTCTCGAGCTGGCGCAGTACGCGCACGGGCAGGCGCAAGGCCTGGCCGCAGCTTTCCACGTCCAGGCCGCGGGCCTCGCGTGCGGCGCGCAGGCGCGCGCCGAAGTTTTCCGTTACGGCGTTGTCCATCATGGCGGTCGCCCCCTGCGCGCTCGCGTCGAACAGACCTTTTTCACCGGCCTCCGGACCGGTTGGCTGTGACTGCATGGATGTCATTGGCTTGCGGTCGAGTCGACGGCGCGGGCCTGTTCCGAGTCCGGGAACTGGCTCTGCAATCGCCTGCTGTAATTGCGGGCAGCGTCCTTGTTGCCCAGTCGGAGTTCGATGTCGTGGCCCAGCTTGAGTCCGGCCGGCGAGACCTGGCCCAGGCCGTCGTAGCGCTGCAGGAAGGCCCGCGCGCGGAAAGCGTCGTTGTGCTGGAACAGCAGCGAGGCGACCTGCAGCAGCGCATCCGCATTCTGCGGGTCGAGCGCGATCGCCTTGCGGTAGTCGTCTTCGGCACCGGCGGCGTCGCCGGTGCTTTCCAGGCAGCGGCCGGCATTGGTCCAGGCCGTGGCCGGCGTCTGATAGAACGGATCAGCCACCGCCTTCTGGAAATACTGCACGGCCTCGGGCGCACGGCCGGTCTTGCACAGGAAGGCGCCGAGGTTGTTGTTGGGGTCGCCCTTGTCGGGCGCCAGCGCGGCGGCGCGGCGGTAGTGCTTTTCCGCCTCGGCCTGGTTGCCTATGCGCTCGTACAGCACCGCCATCACGGTGTGCGCCGGCACGTAGTTCGGGTCGAAGCTCAGCGCCTTGTTGAGCTTGGTCAGCGCGCCCTGCAGGTCGCCGTTCTGCATGTACGACTGGGCCAGCTCGGTATGCACGCGGGCGCCTTCCAGCGCGTTGTCGCTCTTGGCGACGCGCGGGTTCGGGCCCGGGTCCACGCCGGTGGTCTGGCAGGCGGTGAGCGATGCAGCCAGGCAGGCGGCCAGCAGGATCCGGTCAAGCCGCATGGCTGGCGCCCTCGTCGAGTCGTTTACGGAATTCGGCCTGGCGGCGCGTGCGGTCCAGCACCTGTCCCTTCAGCTGGCCGCATGCCGCATCGATGTCGTCGCCGCGGGTGCGGCGCAGCATGGTGAGGATGTTGGCGTTGAGCAGCTGGGTCTGGAAGGCGCGGATCGTGTCGGCGTCGGAGCGCTCGAAGCGCGTGCCGGGGAAAGGATTGAAGGGAATCAGGTTGACCTTGCAGTTGGGCATCTTGCGCATCAGCTTGATCAGCTGGCGCGCGTGCTCGGGCTGGTCGTTGACACCCTTCATCAGCGTGTATTCGAAGGTGATCGAGGTGCGCGCCCGGCGCTCCAGCCAACGGCGGCAGGCGCCCATCAGCTCCTCGATCGGATAGCGCTTGTTGAGCGGCACCAGCTCGGTGCGCAGCTCGTCGTTGGCGGCGTGCAGCGACACCGCGAGCGACACGTCGATGGCCTCGGACAGCTTGTCGATCATCGGCACCAGGCCGGCGGTCGACAGCGTGACGCGCTTGGAGGCCAGGCCGAAGCCCAGGTCGTCGCGCATCAGGCTCATCGCCTTGACCACGTTGTCGAAGTTCAGCAGCGGCTCGCCCATGCCCATCATCACCACGTTGGTGATGCGGCGGTTCTGGTGCGTGACGTTGCCCAGGTACTTCGCCGCCACCCACATCTGCCCGATGATCTCGGACGTGGACAGGTTGCGGTTGAAGCCCTGCGTGGCGGTGGAGCAGAACTGGCAGTTCAGGCCGCAGCCCACCTGCGAGGACACGCACAGCGTGCCGCGGGTGGGCTCGGGGATGTACACCGCTTCCACCGCGTTGCCGCCGTCCATGCCCAGCAGCCACTTGTGCGTGCCGTCGGCGGCGCCCTTGTCGAACATGGTCTTGGGCGGGCCGATGTAGCAGGCCGCTTCAAGCTTGGTGCGCAGCGCCTTGCCGACGTCGGTCATGTTTTCGAAGTTGTCTTCCAGGCGGTGGTAGATCCACTTCATCACCTGCTCGGCGCGATACGGCTTCTCGCCGAGCTGGGCGAAGAAATCGCGCAGCCCCTGGCGATCGAAATCGAGCAGGTTGACCTTGTCGGTGGATGGAGTGGAAACGGCCTGGTTCATCGTCTTCAAAAAGCGCGGCCGCGTTGGCCGCATGGCGGACGGCGCCCGTTGTACGGGCGCCGCGGTGAATTACCTGGAATGCACTTCGGTCGCGGCGAAGAAATACGCAATCTCGACCTGTGCGGTTTCAGACGCATCCGAACCATGCACCGCATTCGCGTCGATCGAGTCGGCGAAATCGGCGCGGATGGTACCCGGCGCGGCTTCCTTCGGATTGGTGGCGCCCATCAGTTCGCGGTGCTTGAGCACAGCGTTGTCGCCTTCCAGCACCTGGATCATCACCGGGCCGGAGATCATGAATTCAACCAGCGCCTTGAAGAACGGGCGCTCCTTGTGCACGGCGTAGAAGCCTTCGGCTTCCTGGCGCGACAGCTGCTTCTGCTTTGCGGCGACGACCTTGAGGCCAGCCTTCTCGAAGCGGGCGTAGATTTCGCCGATGACGTTCTTGGCGACGGCGTCGGGCTTGATGATGGAAAGGGTGCGCTCCAGCGCCATGAGTAGTCTGCTCCGGAAAAACTGGTATCTGAGTGGGCGGTCTGGCCAAGCTAGCCAGCAAAGTAGGCTAAATCCGATGACGTTTAGAGGATTTAGCTCACGAAAGTCTGACAGATTCTAACTGATTCGCAAGCCGGGCGCCGGGCGTTGTAAACGATCGTTTGACGGCGGGGATTCCTCCCCCGTATGCTCAAACGATCGTTTGATTCCTGCCGTAGCCACCCGGGGGACCGCCCGCTTGCAAGCCGTGCCGCATTCGACCAAGGAACGCATCCTGACCGCCGCCGAGGAACTGTTCGCCCGGCACGGTTTCGACGGCGCCTCGCTGCGCCAGCTCACCGCCGCCGCGGGCGTGAACCTGGCCGCCGTGAACTACCACTTCGGCAGCAAGGACCGCCTGATCGAAGAGGTCTTCCGCCGCCGCCTGGACCAGCTCAACGGCCACCGCATGACCGCCCTGTCGCGCATCGCCGGCCTGCCGGAAACTAGCCTCGAGGACGTGCTGGCCGCCTTCATCAAGCCGGCGCTGGAGCTGTCCCACGAAGGCAGCGGCTCGCTGTTCATGCGCGTGCTGGCGCGCGCCTTCGCCGAGCACGACGACACCCTGCGCAAGTTCCTGTCGGAGAACTACGGCCACGTCATGCGCCAGTTCACCGCCGAGTTCGGCCGCCTGCTGCCCGGGCTCAGCCGGGAAGAGCTGTACTGGCGGGTCGACCTGGTCACCGGCGCGCTGACCCATGCCATGTCCGGCTTCGGCATGATCCAGCGCAAAAGCGATGTCACCGAGCGGGTGCATCGTGAGCAGACGGCGGAGCACCTGATCCGCTTCGCCGCCGCCGGCCTCAACGCCCCCTGATTTCCTTACGGAGGCCGGCGACGGTCTCCTTCGCGTTTCAACACCCCTCAAGTGTCCGTCCCACGGAGAAGCCAATGACCGCTCCAGTCGCATCCCATCCGCTGCGCATCCGCAAGGCCGCGGTGCTCGGCGCCGGCGTCATGGGCGCGCAGATCGCCGCGCACCTGACCAACGCCAATGTCGAGACCGTGCTGTTCGATCTGCCCGCCAAGGAAGGTCCCAAGAGCGGCATCGCCCTCAAGGCGATCGAGAACCTGAAGAAGCTCTCCCCCGCTCCGCTGGCCGACGGCAGCCGCGCCGCCGCGATCATCCCGGCCAACTACGACGACGACCTGGAACACCTGAAGGACGTCGACCTGGTGATCGAAGCGATCGCCGAACGGATGGACTGGAAGCTGGACCTCTACAAGAAGATCGCGCCCTACGTCGCGCCGCACGCCGTGCTGGCCAGCAACACCTCGGGCCTGTCGATCAACGGCCTGGCCGAAGCGCTGCCGGAAGAAATGCGCCACCGCTTCACCGGCGTGCACTTCTTCAATCCGCCGCGCTACATGCACCTGGTCGAACTGATCCCCACGCGCCTCACCGAAGCGAAGGTGCTCGAAGGCCTGGAAGCCTTCCTCACCACCGTGGTCGGCAAGGGCGTGGTCTACGCCAAGGACACGCCGAACTTCATCGGCAACCGCATCGGCGTGTTCTCGATGCTGGCCACCATGCACCACACCGAGCAGTTCAAGCTCGGCTTCGACGTGGTCGACGCGCTCACCGGCCCGGCCGTGGGCCGCCCCAAGAGCGCCACCTACCGCACCGCCGACGTGGTGGGCCTGGACACCATGGCGCACGTGATCAAGACCATGGCCGACACGCTGGCCGACGATCCGTGGCACGAGTACTTCAAGGCGCCCGCCTGGCTGCAGGGCCTGATCGACCAGGGCGCGCTGGGCCAGAAGACCGGCGCCGGCTTCTACCGCAAGGCCGGCAAGGACATCGTCGTGCTGGACGTGGCCAAGCGCGACTACCGCGGCTCGGAGCAGAAGGCTTCCGACGAAGTGGCCGCCATCCTCGCCATCAAGGACCCGGCCGAGAAGTTCGCCAAGCTGCGCGCCAGCGCCGACCCGCAGGCGCAGTTCCTGTGGGCCACCTTCCGCGACCTGTTCCACTACACCGCCTATCACCTGGCCGACATCGCCGACACCGCGCGCGACGTCGACTTCGCCATCCGCTGGGGCTACGGCTGGAAGCTCGGTCCGTTCGAGACCTGGCAGGCCGCGGGCTGGCAGCAGGTGGCCACGTGGATCGAGGAAGACATCGCCGCCGGCAAGGCCATGAGCAAGGCCCCGCTGCCGAAGTGGGTCAGCGATGGCCGCAGCGGCGTGCACGGCAAGAGCGGTTCGTACTCGGCCGGCGCCAACGCCGACAAGCCGCGCTCGCAGCATCCGGTGTACCAGCGCCAGCTGTTCCCCGATCCGATCCTGGGTGAGAAGTTCGACCAGGGCAGCACGGTGTGGGAGAACGACGGCGTGCGCCTGTGGACGCTGGGCGACGACGGCGTGGGCATCATCTCGTTCAAGACCAAGATGAACACGGTCAACGATCACGTGCTCAACGGCATCCAGCAGGCGATCGACGTCGCCGAGCAGCAGCTGAAGGCCGTGGTGATCTGGCAGACCGGCGAACCGTTCTCCGCCGGTGCGGATCTCAAGGGCGCGCTGGGCCTGCTGCAGGCCGGCAAGCTGGGCGACTTCGAGGCGATGGTGGCCAACTTCCAGCGCACCAGCATGCGCATCAAGCACTCGCTGGTGCCGGTGGTGTCGGCCGTGCGCGGCCTGGCCCTGGGCGGCGGCTGCGAGTTCCAGATGCATTCGGCGCGCACAGTGGCGGCGCTGGAAAGCTATATCGGCCTGGTCGAGGCGGGCGTGGGCCTGCTGCCGGCCGGCGGCGGCCTGCACGAGCTGGCGATCCGCGCGGCGCAGGCCAATCCGGCCGATCCGTTCGAGGCGCTGAAGAAGGTGTTCGAGACGGTGGCCATGGCCAAGGTCTCCGGCAGCGCGCTGGAAGCCAAGCAGCTGGGCCTGCTGCGCGACAGCGACGTGGTGGTGTTCAACGCCTACGAGCTGCTCTACGTGGCCAAGCAGGTGGCGCGCGCACTGGCCGAGAGCGGCTACCGCCCGCCGCTGCCGGCGCGCAGCATCCCGGTGGCCGGCGACGTCGGCACGGCCACTTTCCGCGCTTCGCTGGCCAACATGCTGGCCGGCTATTTCGCCTCCGAGCACGACGTCGAGATCGCCACGCGCATCGCCGACACCTTGTGCGGCGGCGTCATCGAGCGCGGTTCGCTGGTGGACGAGGAATGGCTGCTGGCGCTGGAGCGCAAGCACTTCGTGGAACTGGCGCAGATGGAAAAGACCCAGGCGCGCATCGCTCACACGATGACCACCGGCAAGCCGCTGCGCAACTGACGCCCGCGCTTACGCCAACGACTCATCCAAACCCATACGGCGTCGCCGCGCATCGCGCGACGCCACGGAGCAAAAGACCATGAGCAAGCAAGTGCAAGACGCCTACATCGTCGCCGCCACCCGCACCCCGGTCGGCAAGGCGCCGCGCGGCGTATTCCGCAACACCCGTCCCGACGACATGCTGGCCCACGTGATCCGCGCCGTGATGGCGCAGGCGCCGGGCATCGACGCGCACCGCATCGGCGACGTGATCGTCGGCTGCGCCATGCCGGAAGCCGAGCAAGGCATGAACGTGGCGCGCATCGGCCTGCTGCTGGCCGGCCTGCCGGACACCGTGCCGGGCGTCACCGTCAACCGTTTCTGCTCGTCCGGCGTGCAGGCCATCGCGCAGGCCGCCGACCGCATCCGCCTGGGCGAAGCGGACCTGATGATCGCCGCCGGCACCGAGAGCATGAGCATGGTGCCGATGATGGGCCACAAGGTGGCGATGAACCCCGGCATCTTCGATAACGAGCACATCGGCATCGCCTACGGCATGGGCATCACCGCCGAGAACGTGGCCAAGCAGTGGAAGATCAGCCGCGAGGAACAGGACACCTTCGCCGCCGCCAGCCACGAGCGCGCGCTGGCCGCGATCAAGGCCGGCGAGTTCAAGGACGAGATCACCCCGTTCAAGCTCGACGACCATTACCCGGATCTCGCCACGCGTTCGATCAAGACGGATAGCCGTTTGATCGACACCGACGAAGGCCCGCGTCCCGGCAGCACGGTAGAAGTGCTGGGCAAACTCAAGCCGGTGTTCCGCAATGGCCAGTTCGGCGGCTCGGTCACCGCCGGCAATTCCTCGCAGACCTCCGACGGCGCCGGCGCGGTGCTGCTGGCCAGCGAGGCGGCCATCAAGGAATACGGCCTCACCCCGATCGCCCGCTTCGTCAGCTACTCGGTGGCCGGCGTGCGTCCGGAGATCATGGGTATCGGCCCGAAGGAAGCGATTCCGAAGGCGCTCAAGCAGGCCGGCCTGACGCAGGACCAGCTGGACTGGATCGAACTCAACGAAGCCTTCGCCGCGCAGTCGCTGGCGGTGATCAAGGACCTGGGCCTGGATCCGTCGAAGATCAACCCGCTCGGCGGCGCCATCGCGCTCGGCCACCCGCTCGGCGCCACCGGCGCCGTCCGCGCCGCCACCCTGGTGCACGGCATGCGCCGGCGCAAGCAGAAGTACGGCATGGTGACGATGTGCATCGGCACCGGCATGGGCGCGGCGGGGATTTTCGAGTCGCTCTGACGCCCGCATTTCCGTGTGCAGACCAACGGCGCCGTTTATCGCGGCGCCGTTTTTTTTGGACACGGCCACAGCAAGAACCGGAGTGTGCGCGCGCCGCGCGAAACCTAAGCTGGCTTCACCCTCGAACCAGGAGACGCGCCATGAACGCTGCCACCCGCATGAAAGACCATATCGACGCCACCCTGCGCGATCCGCGCTGGAGCCAGATGCGCAACCGCGACCGGAATGCGGACGGCTCGTTCTGGTATTCGGTGCGCAGCACCGGCGTGTATTGCAAACCTTCGTGCGCGGCACGCCCCGCGCGGCCCGAGAACGTCGCCTTCCACACCAGCCGCGAAGAAGCCGAGCGCGCGGGCTTCCGTCCCTGCGCGCGCTGCCATCCGGAGCGTGTGCGCGAAACGCTGCGCTACGGCATCGGCGCTTCATCGCTGGGCCTGCTGCTGGTGGCGGCGAGCGAACGCGGCGTGTGCGCGATCCTGTTCGGCGAGCACGCCAAGGCGCTGGAAGCGGATCTGCGCCAACGCTTCCCGCAGGCAGATCTGTCGCGCGACGACGGCGCGCTGGCCGGCACGCTGGTGCAAACCGCTGCCTTGATCGAGCAGCCGCGCGCGGCCTTCGGCGCCGCGCTCGACCTGCGCGGCACGCCGTTCCAGCGCAAGGTATGGGAAGCGCTGCGCGCGATCCCCGCCGGAACCACCGCCAGCTACAAGGAAATCGCGCTGCGCATCGGCATGCCGGACGCTTCGCGCGCCGTGGCGCTGGCCTGCGGCGCCAACGCGCTGGCCATGGCGGTGCCCTGCCACCGGGTGATCCGCGGCGACGGTGCGCTGTCGGGTTATCGCTGGGGCGTGGAACGCAAGCGCGCGCTGCTGGCGCGGGAGGCGCAGGCATGAGCGCGATGCTGGAAGCGGCGCTGGGCGACGACGTCGAAGCACGCCTGGCCGCGTTCGACTGGCCGCGCGTGCTGCAGCAGCTCGACGCGCAAGGCCACGCCATGCTCCCGGGCCTGCTCGCGCCGGAAGCCTGCGACCGCATCGCCTCGCTGTACGACCGCCCCGCGCTGTTCCGCAGCAAGGTGGTGATGGCCCGCCACGGCTTCGGCCGTGGCGAGTATCAGTACTTCGGCTATCCCCTGCCCTCGCCCGTCGGCGAACTGCGCGCGGCGCTGTATCCGCGGCTGGTGCCGCTGGCCAACCAGTGGAACGAAACCATGGGCATCGACGTGCGCTATCCGCAGCGGCACGCCGAGTTCCTCGAACGCTGCCACCACGCCGGCCAGCAGCGACCCACGCCGCTGCTGCTGCGCTATGGCACCGGCGACTACAACTGCCTGCACCAGGATCTCTACGGCGAGCACGTGTTCCCGCTGCAGGTGGCCGTGCTGCTGTCCGAACCCTGGCGCGATTTCACCGGCGGCGAGTTCGTGCTGACCGAGCAGCGCCCGCGCATGCAGTCGCGTCCGCACGTGGTGCCCTTGAGCGAGGGCGATGCGGTGATCTTCGCCGTGCATCACCGCCCCGTGCGCGGCAGCCGCGGCAGCTACCGGGTGAACCTGCGGCACGGCGTGAGCGAGCTGCGCTCCGGGCGGCGCCATACGCTGGGCATCATCTTCCACGACGCCAGCTGAGCCTTATCCGGTGGGCGGCTCCTGCCCGCCCGCCGCGCGCGGCAGGTGCCAGCCGTGGCGGATCGCCATGAAGCGCAGGCCGAAGCACACCGCCGCACCGGCCAGGGTGGACACGGTGGGCGGCACCTGCAGCAGGTCGCCGGCCACCACGATGGCCGCGCCGGCCAGCGCGGCCACGGCGTACAGGTCCGCGCGCAGCACGGTCGGGATCTGCGTGACCAGCACGTCGCGCAGGATGCCGCCGCCCACGCCGGTGAGCATGCCGAGCAAGGCCGCCATGGCGGGATTGAGCCCATGCGCGAGTGCCTTCTGCGCGCCCGCCACGGCGAACAGCGCCAGGCCGGCCGCGTCGGACATCTGCACCGGATTCTTCAGCCGCTCGATCAGCCCGTAGCGGTAGAAGGTGACGACGCCGGCCAGCACCGACACCGCCAGATAACGCCAGTCCGCGATCGCCGCCGGCGGCGTGGCGCCGATCAGCAGGTCGCGGGTGATGCCGCCGGCATTGCCCGCGGCGAAGGACAGCACCAGCACGCCGAACAGGTCCAGCTGCCGGCGCACGCCGGTCAGCGCGCCGCTGAGGGCGAACACGAAGGTGCCGAGCAGGTCGAGCACGAGAAGCAGGTAGTGCGTCATGAGAGCGGGGGTCATGGCCTGGCATCCAGCGGCGGTCCGTGCATGTCTAGCCTTTGCCGCGGTGCGGCACAAGAGCCGGCACGCGGGCGCGCTCCAGTTTGCTACGCTGCGGCGCGTGTCTCACGGCGAAGGCGGATATGGCTCCCTCACACGGCATCCACGTCATCGACACCGGCTTCGTGCGTCCACGCTTCGATGCGGCCTATCTGGTGGTCGAGCAAGGCCATGGCGCCTTTATCGACTGCGGCACCAACCACGCCGTGCCGCGCATGCTCGAAGCGCTGGACCAGGCCGGCCTCGCGCCGGCACAAGTGGACTGGCTGATCCTCACCCACGTGCATCTGGACCATGCCGGCGGCGCCGGCGAGCTGATGGCGCGGCTGCCGAACGCCAAGGCGGTGGTGCATCCGCGCGGCGCGCGGCACCTGATCGATCCCACGCAGTTGTGGGCCGGCGCCAGCGCCGTGTACGGCGAAGCGGTGATGGAGAAGACCTACGGCCGGCTACGGCCGATTCCCACCGAGCGCGTGGTGGAGGCGCCGGAGGGCCACGTAGTGAAACTGCAGGGGCGTCCGCTGCGCTGCCTCGATACGCCAGGCCATGCAAAGCATCATCTGTGCGTGCACGACGAACAGGGCCGCGCCTGTTTTACCGGCGATACCTTCGGCCTGTCCTACCGCGAGTTCGACACGGAACGCGGCCCTTACGCGATCCCCACCAGCACGCCGGTGCAGTTCGAACCCGAAGCGCTGCACCAGTCGATCGACCGCCTGGTCGCGCTGAAACCGGACGCCATGTACGTCACCCACTTCGGCCCCGTCGGCGATATCGAGCGCCTCGCCAAGGGGCTGCACCAGCAGATCGACGCGATGGTGAGCCTGGGCCATGCGGTGCGCGGCGAGCCGAAGGACAAGCGCCACGAAGAGCTGAAGTGGGCGTTGACCGATCTCTACGCCGGCCGCGTCGCCGCGCATGGCTGGAAGGGAACGCGCGACGAGCTGCTGCAGATCCTGGGCATGGATATCGAGCTCAATGCCCAGGGGCTGGAGGTGTGGCTGGATCGCGGCGGTTGATGCATCACCGCCCCAAGCTCGTCATTCCGGCCTGTGCCGGAATGACGAAGTAGGAGCCTTCAAGGCTTCTTGGCAGCCCGCTCTTCTTTCAGCTTCTCATCGAACTTCACCACCGACGACTGCGCCAGCGCCTTGCACGCGTTGCGGTCGAACAGCGGGTCCGGCTGCTTGCCCGCGCGGTGCGCGGCGGCGCGTTCGAGGAAATCGCTCATGTCCGGATGCGTGGTGACCAGCACGTCGCAGGGCAGCGCGCCGACGATGTCGAAGGTCTTGCGGAAACCCGTGACGCGCTCCGGATGCGCCGGATCGCTGTAGCGGTACACGCCATTGGTGAAGGCGGTGATGCTGTCGGCATAGACCACGTCCAGGCAGCGCTGCTTATCGCAGGAACGCCAGGTCCACGTGGTCGCACCCGGCGTGTGGCCCGGCGTGTAATGCGCGGTCACCACGATGTCACCGACCTTCACCGTGCCGCCGTCGGGCACTTCGTTGACCTTGGCCACCTTGGGGAAATGCGGCGCTTCGCCGTTCTGCGGATCTTCCGCGTAGTCGCCGCCGGCCTTCAGCTCTTCCGCACCGTAGTGGCTGGCGTAGACCTGTGCGCCGCTGGCCGCGGCCAGTGCGGCGATGGCGCCGGCATGATCGAAATGCGCGTGCGAATTGAGAATGGCCTTGACGTCGCCGAGGCGGAAGCCGAGCGCGCGGATGTTCTGCTCCACCAGCTTGGCGTTCTCCGGCATGGTGCCGTCGATCAGCACGTGGCCTTGCGGCGAGGTGATCAGGATGGCGCTGAGGCCGTGCGTGCCGACGTACCAGGTATCGCCGTAGATGCGGAACGGCTGCTCGGGCTTGGTCCAGCCGCGGTCGTCGGCATCGCTGGCGTGGACCTGGGCGCAGGCCAGCGCGACGGCGCCGGCGAGAAGGAGGCGGAGCGGCTGGTTCATCGTTCGTCCTGATCGTGGGAGGTGCCGCAGCATGCCGGCCCTGTATGGAGCGGATATGGCCGGCTGCGGGCGAGCCGTGGTTTAAGCGAGGCGCGTACCGTTCGGCACCTGGCGCTCGATGGCGGTGATCACCACGCCCTCGTCGGTGGAAAATCCGGTCAGCAGGAACTGCGAGCGGAACGGCCCGATCTGCTTCTCCGGAAAATTGATCACGCCGACGATCTGCCGGCCGACCAGGTCCTCCGCGCGGTACAGCGCGGCGATCTGCGCGCTGGTCTTCTTCTCGCCGTAGGGGCCGAAATCCACCCACACTTTCCAGGCCGGCTTGCGTGCCTCGGGAAACGCTTCCACCCGCGTGACCGTGCCGGCCACCAGCAGCACTTTCTCGAAGTCGGACCAGCTGATTTCCGGGCTCTGTTCTGTCGTCATGCTTCCAGTCTCGTCTTGAACCAATCGCGGCCCTGGTGCCACCAGTAGCTCGCCTGCGCCGCCAGATAGCCGGCAGGACGATGCGCGCTGGCCAGGCCGTAGTCGGCGAATTGCTTCCAGCTTCCGTCCCGCTCGGCGATGGCCGCGGCGAGCAGTTCGCCTGCCGCGCAGGTCGGCGCCAGGCCGTGGCCGCCGAAGGCCTGCGCCCACCACAGGCCTTCCTCGCCGCCGCCGATCTGCGGCATCTGGTGGCGCGCATAGCTCATCAGGCCGGACCAGGCGAAGTCGACGCGCGCATCTTTCAGCGCAGGAAACACCCGCAGCATGTCGCGCATCAGCAGGCGGCGCACCGCCTGCGGCGAGCGGTTGCGGATGGAGATGCGGCCGCCCCACAGCAGGCGCGTATCCGGCAGCGGGCGGTAGTAGTCGAAGGCGAAGCGCGTGTCGTAGATCGCCGCGTGCGTGTCCAGGCAGTCGCGCAGGCGTTCGCCCAGCGGCTCGGTGGCCATCACATAGGTGGCGATCGGCAGGATGGCGCGGTCGATGCGCCGCTGCAGGCCAGCCAGGTAGCCGCCGCAGGCCAGCACCACGTGCTCGGCCAGCACCGTGCCCTGGTCGGTTTCCAGGCGCCAGCGCAGGCCGTCGCGGCGCAGTTGCCAGGCGTCGGTGTGCTCGTGAATGCGCACGCCCTGCCCCGCGGCCGCCGCGGCCAGGCCGATGGCGAAGTTGAGCGGATGCAGATGGAAGGCATTGCGCTCGTACAAGCCGTCGAAATAGCGCGTGGTATGCACGCGTTCGCGCAGCGCCTGCTGCGGCACCCATTCCCACTGCACGCCGTAGTGCTTTTCCAGCAGCGCCTGGCGCGCGCGCAGCACGGCCGGGTCGCGGAACCAGTTCGCCCACAGCACGCCTTCGTCGACCAGGCCGCAGTCGATGCCATAGCGCAGCACCTGGGCGCGGATGCGTTGCACCGCCGCGGTGGTCAGCCCGAACAGCGCGCGGGCGCGCTCCTCGCCGAGCTGATCCAGCAGGCTCTGCTCGCCCAGCGAATAGCCGGCGAAGACGAAGCCGCCATTGCGGCCGGAGGCGCCGAAGCCGACCTGCTCGCGCTCCAGCAGCAGCACGTCGCGCACGCCGCGCTCGGCCAGCGCCAGCGCCGTATGCAGGCCGGCGAAGCCGCCGCCGACGATGGCCACCTTGGCTTCCGCGCGGCCGCGCAGCGCGGCGTACGGCTCGTAGGCGTTCGCCGTGGCGCGGTAATAGGAAGGTGCCGGTGGCTGCTTCATCGTGGCGATCGGAGGCAGGCTGCGCGGGACAGGCCTGGAAGCATAGCGCAGCCCCGCGCGGGCTCCGGCGTGACCGTTGGCAGGGTCGTTCGACCCTGCCTCATTGGGGTACCCGTTATTCGACCAGGCTCACGCCCAGCGGGCGCGTGTCGCTCATGCCGCGGTCGTCCACCACGCGCACGTCGTAGTTGCCCGCCGCAGGCGGCTGCCAGAACAGCGGCTGCCCCGGCGCGCTGCTGCCGACATAGGCGTCGTTGACGAACCAGTACAGCGTGCGCGTGGCGGCGTCGCCGTTCGCGCTGAAGGCGATGCGGCCCTCGTCGCTGCGCTTCAGCCGCAGCGCGTAGATGCTGCCGCGCAGGGGCGAGGTGATGCGCGGCGGCTCGCCCACCGCCTCGCCGCCGTTGACGCAGGCCTCGTTGCGCGGCGGCGTGCGGCGCGGGATGCCGGCCTGGATAAACACCTGCTGCAGTTCGGACGGCCAGAACTCGTACACCTCCAGATGGGTGCGCTTGCCGTCGTAGGGCGGACAGGCCGGCTTGCCGGTGGCGTCGTCGATCACCACCGGGCGATGCACCTGGCTGACCCGGATCGGCGACTTGCCCGGAATGAACCAGGTGGTGCCCTTCTGCGGGCACCACTGGTTCGGCAGCTCGCCGCTGGCCAGGCAGATCGACACGCGCTTGAGATTGGCCGGCATGCGGCGGATCGGCTCGGCCATGCCGGGCTGTTCGGCGCGTAGCGCGTCGACGATCTGGAAGAACAGCGGCGCCGCCGCTTCCACGCCGACGAAAGCCGGATTGCTGCTGCCGTCGAAGTTGCCCACCCACACCACCAGCACGTAGGGGCCGAAGCTGCCGGCGGTCCAGGCATCGCGGAAGCCCCACGAGGTGCCGGTCTTCCAGTACACCGGCAGGCGGTAGGGCTGCGCGCCGGTGGTTTCGTCGGGGCGCGGGTTCTGCCGCAGCATGTCCATCACCATGAAGCTGGCTTCTTCGCTGAGCAGGCGCGTGCCCTGCTTCGGCAGCGGATCGTTCGCGGCCAGGCGCAGCGGCTTCAGTTCGCCGCGGTTGGCCAGCATGGCGTACAGGCCGGCCAGCTCCTGCATGGTCACCTCGCCGCCGCCCAGCACCAGGGCCAGGCCGTAGTGCTTCTCGCTGGCCAGCCGGCCGATGCCGGCCTCGCGCAGGAACTGATAGAAGCTCGGCCCGTGCAGCTGCGAGGCCACCCATACCGCGGGGATATTGCGGCTGCGCACCAGCGCTTCGGTCGCGGTGACCGGCCCGAGGAAATGCCCGTCGAAATTCTCCGGCGTGTACGGGCCGAACGAGGTCGGCACGTCGCGCAGCACGGTCTGCGGATGCAGCACGCCCTGGTCGAAACCCAGCGCATAGATGAAGGGCTTGAGCGTCGAACCGGGCGAGCGCTTGGCCTGGGTGCCGTTGACCTGGCCGTGGATGGCGGCGTCGCCGTAGCCGGCCGAGCCGATCATCGCCTTGATCGCCATGTCGCGCGTATCGACCAGGATCGCCGCCGCATTGCGCACGCCGCGCGACTGGTTGCGTTCGATATAGCGGGCGACCTGGCGTTCCAGGTCGCGCTGCAGGTCCAGGTCCAGCGTGGAGGCGACGCGGCTGTCGGTGTTGCCGGCATCCAGGCGCCGCGCATTGAGCAGTTGCTCCACCGCATGCGGCGCTTCGAACGGCAGGCGCGACAGCGAGCGCAGGTTGAGCGGCAGCGCGAACAGCGGTTTCAAGGCGGCATCGGCGGGGTGCTTCTGCAGCCAGCGCGCATAGAGGCGGTTGCGCGAATCGGCGAGGTGGCGGTTGATCACATCCGGCGCGGCATCCGCTGCCTCGCTGCCGGCGCGCAGGCGGCGGGTCGGATCCTGCGGCACCACCGCCAGGGTCAGCGCTTCGGGCAAGGTCAGCGCGGCGGGCGGCTTGTCGAAATAGGCCAGGCTGGCGGCGCCCACGCCTTCCACGTTGCGCCCGTACGGCGCGTAGTTGAGATAGGCCTCGAGGATCTCGTCCTTCGAATAGAACAGCTCCAGCTGCACCGCGCGCCCGAGCTGGCGCAGCTTGCCCAGCGGCGAGCGCGTATTGAGCCGCCACAGCAGGCGCGCCAGCTGCATGGTCACGGTGGAACCGCCCTGCGGATTGCCGTGGCGCACATAGGTGACCCAGGCGCCGCGCGCCAGGCCATAGGGATTGAAGCCGGCATGCCAGCGGTACCAGCGGTCCTCGTGCAGCAGCACGCCCTGCACCAGCTGCGGCGAGATGTCCTTCAGCGGCACCCACAGCCGGTAGCGGTCGTCACTGGCCAGGGTGAGGCGCAGCAGGCGGCCCTTGGCGTCGTAGACGGCGGTGGAAGAAGGCAGCCATTCGCGCAGGCGCTGATGCGGCCACAGGCGCAGGCCTGCCAGCACGGCGGCGATCAGCGCGGCGCCGACGAGCCAGTTCTGCCAGCGGAGGATCCAGCGGGTGAGGGCTTTGACGGCGGAGTTGGCGAGTACGGCTTTCATCGTTCCAGCAGCGCTGGCGTAGGTTCCAGCAGCGCTGGCGTAGGTTGGGGTGAGCCGGAGGCGAACCCCAACGGGACTGGCCGCGTGGCCGCCACGTTGGGGTTCGCTGCGCTCACCCCAACCTACGCCGGTCGATAGGTCTTACGGCTTGCTCACCGTCAACGTCGTACCACCCGGCGAGCGCGCCTGGATCGTGCGGTCGTACATCGACTCGCCGTACGCCGGCGGCACGATGAACTTGCCGGCGTTGGTGGCCTTGATGCGGTACACGAACTGGCGCACGTCCGGGGTGGCGGTGCCGTAGATCACCACGCGGTCCTCGCGGATGTCCGCGTACTCCGGCGTCCAGGTGGAGCTGGACAGGCCGATCGGCGAGCGCCACGCGCTGGCGTCGACCTTGCTGTCGCCGCCGGCATCGTTCTGCTCGCTGCCGTCTTCCTGGTGGTCGGTCACTTCCGGCGGCGGCTGGATCACCGGCTCGAAGCCGCCGGGCAGCAGGTCGACGATGGCCACGTTGGAGACGCCCTCGTCGCGGGTGGCGCGGATCTTCACGTGCACGTCGATCTCCTCGCCCACCTTCACCTCGCTCAGCGCCTTGCCGCTGGTGTCGGTGTATTCGCGGATGATCTCGATGCCGTCCTTCACCGCCTTGGCCGGCGCGTCGCGGTCGTAGCCGCCCTGGCTGGCCACGTACCAGGCCGGCAGCGAGCCGCCGTTGACGTAGCGCAGGCGGGCTGCCGCGGCACTCCAACTGCCGGCCTGCACCAGGTTGCCCTGCAAGGTGGCGATGGCCTTGACGCTGCCGTCGGCATGCACTTCGTCGATGCCGAGCTTGGCCACGTCGGCGGCCGCGTCGTTGGCGTAGGCGTCCAGCGCCAGGATGGTCATCGACGAGGACAGCGTGTTGTACCAGCGGTGCGACAGCGCGTAGCCGATGTTCTCCCACACGCGCGGCGACAGGTTCTTCGCCCGCTCGGGGAAGTGCTTGCCCAGCACGTAGAGCACGCTGGAATCGCGGATCAGCGCGTCGTAGTAGTAGCCGTAGACGTAGTTCTTGTCGCGGTCGTTGCGCTCCAGCAGCTTCTGCGGGCCGGCGATCAGCTGCGCGGCCTGCTTGTCCTGCTTCAGCAGCTGGTACGAAGCGGCCAGCCAGGCCGCGGCCAGGTCGTTCTTCCACTGGTCCGGGTACGCATCCTGCAGGCGCTTCTGCACGGCCGCCAGGTCGTTGGTGGTGACATTGCCCTGGCGGGTCAGCAGGTACACGGCGTAGGCGCGCTGGCGCAGCTTGTCCAGCGAGTCCATGCCGTTGTCGCCGGCGAGCTGGCGCAGGTAGTTGTTGCCGGCATTGAACATGTCGGCCGGCACGCTCACGCCGCGGTCGCGCGCTTCGATCAGGAAGTTCATCGCATAGGCCGACACGAACGGCTCGGCATCCGGCGTGGCCGCCCACAGGCCGAAGCCACCCTGCCCGTTCTGGCGCGAATGCAGCACGTCGAGGAAGTTGGACAGCGCCTCCTCGTTGCTGAGCTTCTTCGTTTCGAAGGCCGGCTGCAGCGCATGCGCGAACACCGGCACCACCGGCCACTTCGGCAGCACCAGGCGCGGCATGGCCGAGCTGATGATCTGCTCGCTGCAGTAGTTCTGGTAGTTCACCAGGTAGCTGGTGAGGCCCTGCGCCAGCACTACCGGCAGCGGCGAGATGGCGGAGTCGCGCGCGGCGTATTCGTCGTAGAGCTTGCGCAGGTCCGGCAGGTCGGCCTTGGCGCCGGCATCGACCCGGCCCACGTCGACCTGGGTGCGGTAGGCCGAAGCCGGGCGCACCGACAGATCCACACTTTGCTTGGCCGACTTGCCGCCATAGCCCGCGCTGAAGCTGAGATTGCCCGAGCCGAGCTTGTCGGTAGCCTTCACGCGGAACAGCGCCACGCCTTCGCGCATCTCGCCCAGGCTCAAGGATTGCGTGGCCTCGCCCAGCACCTGCAGCTGCGGGCCGGTCTTCAGCGTCACCGCCACCGGCACCGGCTTGCCGCCGAGGCCCGTGAGGTTGTTGGCCACGCCCACGCTCACTTCGGCCTCATCGCCGGGAGCCAGGGTGGTGGGCACGTTCGGCGACAGCACGAAATCGCCGCGCACCGTGGTGGCGCCTTCGAAGGTGCCGACGCGATCCGGCGACACGCTGACCGCCATCACGCGCAGCTTGCCGTTGAAGTAGTCCGGCACCTGGTAGGTCAGTTCCTTCTCGCCGTCCACGTCGACGATGCCGGACCAGAACGCCACCGGCTTGTCGCGCTTGCGCTTGAAGGGATTCAACTGGCGGCCGATCGCCGCATCCGCGTCGCCGCCGGGGGCGGCCATGGCCATCAGCTTCTCGAAGTCCGGCAGGATCAGGTCGAGGATCTGCGAGGTGCCCACTTCCAGCATGCGCTTGCGGAAGAAGAACTTCAGCGGATCGCCCAGCTTGTAGCGGGCCACCTGCAAGATGCCTTCGTCCACCGCGAACACCACCGCCTTGGTCGGCTGCGGCGCGCTGAGCTTGAAGGTCACCGTCTCGCCCGGCTTCACCAGCGCGGGCGCGTCGACCTTGATGGCGTTGCGGCGCGCATCGAGGTTGACCGAGAACGGCACCACGCCATAGCTCAGCGGGCTCATGAAGATCTCGTCCGAGGACGGATCGCGGATGTACTGCACGTTGATGTAGCCGTTGCCTTCGAAGTCCGCCGGCACGGTGATGTGCTGCACGGAGCTGGTGGTGTCGGCATGGAACCAGGCGTGCGCGTAGACCTTGTCGCGCTCGATGGTGATCAGGCCGCTGCCCGCGTAGGGTGCGCGCACGGCGATCTCGACGGCTTCGCCCGGCGCGTAGTCCGGCTTGCTCAGGCTGAGCTGCAGCTCGGCGTTGCGGTCCAGCGAGCGCGACACGTTGGCGTCGCCGGCCACCGAGAAGTCCACCCGGTTGACCTCGACGCGGTCGCTGCCGCGCAGGATCACCAGGGCGTAGTTGCCCGGCTTGTCGGTAGGCAGCGCGTAGTCCATGCCGGCGGCCGTAAGGGTCAGCGGCTTTTCGGTGACGGCGATTTCCTTGAGCTTGGACTGGTACTTGTAGACGCCCGAATCCTGCTTGGTCAGCACCGAGATATAGCGGCGCTCGATCAGCTCGGCGCGCAGGTCCTTCACTTCGGTGGCCTTGGCGTGGCTGTCGATCGCCACCAGGTGCACGCTGCGCGGCGAGCCGCGGCCGACGTAGTCCAGGCTGTCCGCGGCGCGGTAGCCGACCAGCCAGTCGTTGCTGGAGACCAGGGTCTGCGCGGCGGCGGCGACGTTGCGGCCGCCCTCGGCTTCATAGGCCTTGGCCAGGAAGTACAGCTGGTAGGTGGCGTCGGCGTACTTCTTCAGGTCCAGCGCGAATTCGGCATGGCCCTTGTCGTCGGTGGTGCCGTCCTGCAGGGCTTCCTCGTAGCCCTCCTTGGCGCGGCGCACGTCGTAGAAGTGGTAGTCCTGCCAGCTGCGGAAAGCCGGCCAGGCCGGACGCAGGGTGAGCGAGGCTTCGACGCGGCGGTTTTCCGCCGGGGTGCCGAACAGATTCTGCACGTCGACCAGGCCCTTGAGCTGGTCCGGCTTGACCCAGCCTTCCGGCACCTGCTGCGACAGCTTGGCCTCGACCTTCATGCGGTCGGGCAGGAATTCCTTCACCTGCACGGTGGTGCTGCCGATCTGCGCGCCGGCCTTGCCGTCCTTGACGATGTACAGGTTCACCGTCCAGGTGCCGGTAGGCGCGGTTTCCGCCGGTGCGTAGGAGAGTTCGCCGAAGCCGCTGGCGTCCATGCTCATCGGCAGTTGCTTCACCGTCACGCCGCGCGGATCGACGATCTCCGCCTGCAGCGGCACGCCGGCCACGCTGCGCGTCCAGCTGGCGGCGCGCACGATCAGGCCGATATGGAAGGTGTCGCCCGGGCGGTAGATGCCGCGGTCGGAGAACAGGTAGCTGGACAGCTGGCCCTGGTTGGTGGCGTTGCGCTCGCCGCCGATGTCGAAGCGCGAATAATCGAGCTGGCGGTCGTAGCTGCCGATCGGCAGGAAGGAGAGATCCTCGCCCTTCTTCACCAGGTACAGCACCGGGCGCTTCTCGCGCTCCAGGCCCTTGAGCGTGGGGAAGTGCACCACGCCGTCGGCGCCGGTGCTTTCGCTGAACAGGGTCTGCCCGTTCACGGCCAGCACCGACACGGTGGCGCCGGCCACCGGCTGCCCGTCGTGGATGGACTGCACGAACACGTCCTGGCTGCCGTCGACGGCGCGCTTGACCAGCATGCCGAGGTCGGTGACCACCACTAGGCGGGTGTCGGCCGGGTCGGGCGTGCTGGTGTCGGCTTCGGCGGCGTCGCCCTCGGCCTCGCCTTCGCCTTCCGCGTCGGCGCCTTCATCCGCGGCCGCGGCGGTGCGCGGCGCGGCTTCCGGCCCCTGCTCCGCCGCCTTGGCGGCATCGGCCCGCTTCTTCTCGGCGGCCGCGTCGTAGGTGGAAAGATGCAGCAGGAACACGCCGCGCTTGCCGTCCTTCAGATACTGCGCGAGATCCACGCCCTCGTAATGCGCCTTGCCCGGGTCGCCCTTGGGGAAGCTGCGCTTCTGCTCGAAGCGGTCGACGATGTGGTCTTCGCTGAAAGCGTAGTTGAGCGACGGATGCGCGTAGTTGCCTTCGTTGAGGCTGACCAGGTGCTGCAGCTGGTCCGGCAGCACGCGGCCCACTTCCACCCGCATGCCGGGCAGATTGCGCGACACCACCGAGATGCGCTTGCTGCCGCTGAGCGACAGCAGCGAGCCGTCGGCCATGAAGCGCAGCAGCTTGGGGTAGTCCGGCACGGTCAGCGCCTGCACCTTGGGCTGGCCCAGGATGTAGCCGCCGAACGACTTCAGGCCTTTTTCCACGCGCACGTAGATGCGCTGGCCGGGTTCGGCGTGGAACTTGAAGCTCTGGCCGGCTTCGTATTCGTTCTCGGTCGGCACCAGTTCCAGCTTGAGCGGCTGCGACTTGCGCAGCAGGTCTTCGCTGACCTGGGAGACGTCCCACGGATACGGCGAGTCGTCGTCGGACTGGTCCACCTTCGGATTGCGGTTCGGCAGGATCCAGGCCTTGGTCAGGCCGGCCAGCTCGCTGTCGCGCACCGTACCGCTGACGCCCATCACCAGCACCTGCTCGGGCTCGTACTTGTCGTTGTCGACCAGGGTGGGCGAGATGTCGTCGATGGTGAGGCTGTACAGGCCCGGCACCTTCACCGCGGTGTCGAGTTTTTCCTTGTAGGCGTCGCCGCCGCGCAGGCTGCGTACGCCCTTGTCGAGCGCGTACTTCACCGCGCCGTCGTCGCGCGGCAGGGCCAGCGGCTGGGAGTGGATCCAGGCCTGCAGCTTGTAGGGGTCGTACACGACGGTGAACTTGAGATCGCTGTCGGCGCTGCCCTTCTGGCTGAGCGTGAGCGCGATGCGCTTTTCGAACTGCGCGGTGTCCACCGGATAGTTGAAGCTCACCGGCTGGATGGTCTTCTTGGCGGTGGCGTCCTGCGGGTCCTGGAAGAACTCGCCGCGGCCGAACTTCACCACGAAGGGTTCGGTGTCGAAGCTGAAATGGTCGTCGGCCATCAGCACGTGCGGCGCGAACATCTTGGGGATGTCGAAGCGCACTTCGAAGTGCTTGCCGACCGGCCAGTCCTCGGTGGGGGCGAAGCGCAGGGTGCGGTCGTCCTGCCAGGTCCACTGCCCCTTCATCACCGGATCCATCACCACGCCGGTGGTGACCGGCTTGCCGACCCCTTCCAGCGGCGCCGCCGAGCGCGAGAAGCGCACGGTGAGCGCGTCGTAGCTGATGGTCTGCGCGGTGTAGTTGGTGATGGACGGCTTGCTCACCTCGAAGGTGATGCGGGTGGGTTCGATGGGCTTGGGGCGGTTCTTGTACCACTCCCAGCCGAACCAGCCGCCCGCCGCCAGCGCCACCACGCCGACCAGCAGCCCGGCCGACTGCAGCGGCTTGCGCTTGACGAAGGCGCCCGTGGCGGGCACCCAGCCCGGCGCGGACCAGGACACGTTGCCGATCAGCGGCCGCAGCAGCAGCGCGATCACATAGAGCAGGCCGCGCAGCAGGCGCAGGGGCAACGAGAGCAGAAACCGCAGCAAATCCATAATGCTTCCTGGCAATTCATCCGATGAAGACGCAAGACGGCGCTAGGCCGCCCCCGGGCCGGAACCCGCATGCGACAAAGCCGCTCCAGCGAGTGGAACAGCGTCGTGATCAGGTCTTTCCCCTTGACGCATCCTGCCTGCGATTCCTGGCGGAATGCTGATGGGATTGTGGCATGGCGGCGGTGGGATGTGGGCGGCCGAATGCCTGCAGTTTGACCGGCGTAGGCTGGGGTGAGCCGAAGGCGAACCCCAACGCATGTCTTTCCTTCCGGCCACCACGTTGGGGTTCGCCTTCGGCTCACCCCAACCTACGCCATGGCTGCCGTTACTGGCGTCAGAGGCCGGCGAGCAGCTCGCGCACTACCGGCGCCAGCTTCGGATCCTGCAGCGCCATGTGCATGGTCGCGCGCACCAGGCCGGCCTTGTTGCCGCAGTCGAAGCGGGTGCCTTCGAAGCGGTAGGCCAGCACCTTGCCCTGTTCCTTGAGCAGGGCGTCGATCGCGTCGGTCAGCTGGATCTCGCCGCCGGCGCCCGGCGTGGTCTTTTCCAGCAGCTCGAAGATGCGGCCCGGCAGCACGTAGCGGCCGACCACGGCGAGATTGGACGGCGCCTCGGACGGCTTGGGTTTTTCCACCATGTGGCGGATCTGCGCGCTGCGCGCATCGATCGGGGTGGCGTCGACGATGCCGTACTTGTCGGTGTCGTTCTGCGGCACTTCCTCAACGGCGATCACGCCGCCGGCGCCTTGCGATTGCGCCAGCTCGGCCATCTGACCCAGCGCGCCCTTGCCCTTGTTCCAGATCAGGTCGTCCGGAAGGATCACGCCGAACGGCTCGTCGCCGACCACCGGCTTGGCGCACAGCACCGCGTGGCCCAGGCCCAGCGCCTCGGGCTGGGTGACGAAGATGGCGCGCACGTTGCGCGGCAAGGTGCCCTGCACCAGGGCGAGCAGTTCGTCCTTGCCCTTCTCCTGCAGCTTCGCTTCCAGTTCGTAGGACTTGTCGAAGTAGTCGGCGATGGCGTGCTTGTAGCGGTTGGTGACGAACACCAGGGTGTCGGCGCCGGCATCGACGGCTTCATCCACCGCGTACTGGATCAGCGGCTTGTCCAGCACCGGCAGCATTTCCTTGGCGACCACCTTGGTGGCCGGCAGGAAACGCGTGCCCAGGCCCGCCACGGGAAACACCACCTTGCGCAGAGGCTTGCTCACTCACTTCTCTCCTGATTCGTTGCGACGGATCGACACCACGTTGTCCGGCTGCGCCACATCGCTCCAGCGGAACGAGGGCAGCAGGCTGGACACGCAGCGCCTGAGGGTTTCTTCATCGTAGGCGACCGTGGCTTCGGACGCCTTCACCAGCTGGGCCTGCAGCAGGTCCCAGCTGACCTGGCGGTACTGCGCCAGGAAGATCTTGGCGTGCGCGGTCGCCGTGTAGTTTTCCAGCGGATGGAACAGTTCCTCGAACAGCTTCTCGCCGGAACGCAAACCGGTGAACACGATGGGGATCTCGGTGCCGGGCTTCTTGCCGGCCAGGCGGATCATCTGCTCGGCGAGGTCGCGGATCTTCACCGGCTCGCCCATGTCCAGCGCGAAGATCTCGCCGCCCTTGCCCAGGCTGGCTGCCTGCAGGATCAGCTGGCAGGCCTCCGGGATGGTCATGAAGTAGCGCGAGATTTCCGGGTGCGTGATGGTGACCGGGCCGCCCGCGCGGATCTGCTTGCGGAACAGCGGCACCACGGAGCCTGCCGAATCGAGCACGTTGCCGAAGCGCACGGTGATGTAGCGCGTGGCGGAGCTCGCATCGAGGTTCTGGCACCAGATCTCGGCGATGCGCTTGCAGGCGCCCATCACGCTGGTGGGATTGACCGCCTTGTCGGTGGAGATCAGCACGAAGCATTCGACGTGGTGGCGGTCGGCCAGGTCCGCCATGTTGCGCGAGGCCAGCACGTTGTTGCGGAAGGCGGAACGCAATTGCCCCTGCAGCAGCGGCACGTGCTTGTAGGCGGCGGCGTGGAACACCACCTGCGGCTTGTATTCGACGAACAGGCGCGTCATGGCGGCGGGGTCGCCGCAATCGGCCAGGATCGGGTCGAACAGCAGCTCGGGGAATTCCAGGCGCAGTTCCTGCGTGATCTGGTAGAGGTTGAACTCGCCGTTGTCCACCACGCACAGCGACTGCGCGCCCAGGCGCGCCACCTGCCGGCACAGTTCCGAACCGATCGAGCCGCCGCCGCCGGTGACCAGCACGCGCTTGCCGGTGAGGGTTTCGCGGATGGCCGTCCAGTCCAGCTCCACCGCGTCGCGGCCGAGCAGGTCCTCGATGGCGACTTCCTTGATCTCGTTGAACTGGGCGCGGCCGGCGACCACGTCCTCGAGCTTGGGCACGGTGCGGTACGGCAGGCCGGTCTGGTCGCACAGCTCGACCACGCGGCGCATTTCCTCGGTGGAGGCGCCGGGCATGGCGATCAGCAGCATCTGCGCGGCCACTTCGCGCGCCAGCTCCGGCAGCAGCTCCACCCGGCCCAGCACCGGGCGGCCGTTGATGCTGGCGCCGCGCAGGCTGTCGTGGTCATCGACGAAGCCGACCACGGCGTAGCGGCTGTCGCGGTGCAGGTCGCGCGCCAGCGCCTCGCCGGCGCGGTCGGCGCCGACGATCAGCACGCGCTGCACCGGCTGCGACTGGAACATGTCGATGCGGCTGTCCTTCCAGAAGCGGTAGGCCAGGCGCGGGCCGCCGAGCAGCATGGACAGCACCACCGGATAGACCAGCAGCACCGAGCGCGGCACGTCTTCCAGGCGGTTGTAGAGGAACAGGATCAGGCCGATGG
Source organism: Dyella sp. LX-66 (assembly GCF_018599165.1). NCBI lineage: Bacteria > Pseudomonadati > Pseudomonadota > Gammaproteobacteria > Lysobacterales > Rhodanobacteraceae > Dyella > Dyella sp. LX-66. Next base: position 33,819 of record NZ_JAHFVJ010000014.1, on the reverse strand, counting down.
CGAGCGAGCCGATGACCGTGGCGCGCAGGATGTTCCACAGGTCCGGCAGGCTGGCGAAGCGCCACAAGCCGCGGTACAGGCCGGTCCAGTTCAGCACCAGGCCCTGCACCGCCAGCACCAGCGGGAACTCCAGCAGGTGGAAGTGCACCGACACGCCGCCCACCAGGGCGTAGCGCAGCGACTTGGCGATCCACCAGGCCAGCGCCGCCATCAGCAGATCGTGCAGCACCACGGCCGCACGCGGATGGATGACAGCGATGAATTTACGTAGCGACATGTCTAGCCTTGTGCTGGATGCGCCACAGACAGTAGCGCTTGGCGAGCACCCAAGCTGCGCCCGCGATCAAATACGTAACGACGCCCATGGTCCATCCCCATCCCGGACAGCAGCATGACAGCCACGCCAGCGGCGCCGCCACCAGCAGATTCCAGGCCAGATAACACGCATCCCCCCTGGCGTGCGAAAAGCCGCTGCGAACCAGCCATTGATACAGGTGTTCGCGATGCGGGGCGTACCAGCGCCGTCCCTTCAGGAAACGGTTCAGCAGGGTAAGGCTGGCGTCCGTTACGAAGGATGAACTCAGGATCACGGCCGGCCAGACCAGGGCCTGGTCGACCCGCCACAGCAGCGCGGTCAGGGCGAACAGCAGGAAACCCAGGGTGCCGCTGCCCACGTCGCCCATGAAGATGGCCGCCCGCGGCCGGTTGTAGCACCAGAAACCCAGCGCGGCGGCCGCCAGGCAGGCGGCGGACACGGCCAGGGCCGGCTGCCCCGCCCCGCCGGCCAGCAGGGCCAGCCCCACTGCCACGAACAGGCATTGCTGGGCCAGGATGCCGTCGATGCCGTCCATGAAGTTGTGCAGGTTGATGCTCCAGGCGCCGCCCAGCACCAGCAGCGGCAGCCACAGCCAGGACACCTCGCCCAGGGCCGGCGCCCCCGCGATCAGCGCGCAGCCGAACAGCAGGCTGGCGCCCAGCTGCACGCCCAGGCGCGGCAGCACGGGCAGCGAATGATGGTCGTCCCACCAGCCGATCGCGGCCACCAGCACGGTGCCCAGCGCAAAGGCGAGCGCCACCTGCCATGGCCAGGCCGGCGCGAACAGCAGCAGCGCCCACGGCGAGGTCGCCAGCACGGCGGCCACCATGCCGATGCCGCCGCCGCGCGGGGTGGGAATGGAATGCGAGCGGCGCTGGCCGGGGTGGTCGAGCATGCCGCGCCAGCGCGCATAGGCGATGGCGGCGAGCACGATCACCAGGGCAAGGATCAGCGAAGCCAGCACCATTCCTGAGGCCAGCACGAGGGGCGTCATCATCGCGGCCTCACTCGTTGGCGACGCCGTGGATCGGGCGGATCGTGCTCCAGCTCTTGCAGCTGGGGCATTGCCAGTGGTGCGCCTTGGCGCCGAAGCCGCAGCGGCTGCAGCGGTACATGGCCTGGCCTTCCAGCAGCTTCTTGGTGAGGTCGCGCAGGATCAGGAAGTTCTCGCGCGCCTCGCCCTCGACCTTGTCCATGGTGGCGTCGATCAACGCCATCAGGCCGCGCACCGAAGGACGCTGGCGCAGCTGCGAGGTGAGGAAGTCGATCGCGGTGCGCTCGCCATCGCGCTGCTGGTACAGGCGGGTGAGCGCGAGCACCGGCGAGATGCCGTGGTAGCGCTCCAGGATGTCGCGCAGGAAACGCTCGGCGCGTTCCATCTGCTGCGAGCGCGCGTAGCTGTTGAGCAGCGGCGGCAGGATTTCCGGCACGAAGGCGATATCCGCTTCCACCGCCGCCTCGTAGGCCTCGATGGCCTTGCCGTGCTCGCCCTCTTCCGCATGCAGGCGGCCGGTGAGCATGAAGGCGCGCACGCTGTCGTGCTGGCAGGCGAAGGCCTGGCGCAGGTATTCGCGGGCGTCCTGGCGCGCGCCGTGCTGGCGGGCCTGTTCGGCCAGTTCGCAATAGAACTGCGCGATCATGCCGGCCTCGTCTTCGCCGGTCATGGCTTCGAGACGGCGCGCGTGTTCGATCGCCTTGTGCCAGTCGCGCTCGTGCTGGTAGATCGCGATCAGATGGCGCAGCGCGGACGGCGCGTGCGCATCCATCGCCACCAGGTCGGAGAACAGCGTTTCGGCGCGGTCGAGCAGGCCGGCGCGCATGTAGTCCTCGCCCAGTTCCAGCAGTGCGACGGTCTTCATCGCATCGGACAGGCCCGGGCGCGAGACCAGATGCTGGTGCAGGCGGATCGCGCGATCCACTTCGCCGCGGCGGCGGAACAGATTGCCCAGGGCGAGATGCGTTTCCACCGTGTCGCGGTTGTATTCCGCCAGGCGCAGGAAGACTTCGATCGCCTTGTCCTGCTCTTCGTTGAGCAGGTAGTTCAGGCCGCGGAAGTAGTCGGAGGAAAGCTCGCTGACCTGCGCGCCCGAGCGTTTCGCTCCGGCGCTCCGGGCGGTCCACCAGCCACTGATGAAGGCGACCGGGATCAGCAGGGCCAGCACATAGAGGGCGATCATGCGTCGGCGGGGAGCTTGGAATCCGTGCCGCGGGCGCTCTGCCGGCGCTGGCGGCGATGCCGCGCGCTGGTGCCCAGCCATGCCGTCAGCCCGCCCAGCAGCCAGCCCACGGCCATCGCGGCGAGCAGGGCCGCGCCCTTGGGCAGCTGGAAGCGTGCGAAGCCGAGGTCGTAGCCGACGAGGTCGGCATTGAGCGCGCCCAGCGCCACGCCGGCGGCGATGAAGAGCAGGAGAACGAGCGTGACGATCAATCGCATGCCCGGGACTTTAACCGATTGATGCCTACCGGCACAGGCGTCCGCGAGGCCAGTGTTCATGCGGTGTGCGCAGGTTTTCGCATTCACGACGCACAGACAAAAAAGAAGGCAGGACCGGCTCGACGCCGCCTGCCTTCATCACTTGCCTGGCCTGAAGCCTTTAAGCCGCGGAAGCCGCTTCCGCTTCGGCCAGAGCCTGGTTGACGCGTTCGCGCAATTCCTTGCCCGGCTTGAAATGCGGCACGTGCTTGCCCGGCAGGGCCACCGCTTCGCCGGTCTTGGGATTGCGGCCCATGCGCGGCGGGCGGTAGTGCAGCGCGAAGCTGCCGAAACCGCGGACTTCGATGCGTTCGCCGTGGGAAAGCGCGTTGCTCATCTGCTCGATGACGCTCTTGACGGCCAGCTCGACGTCGCTGAAGGCCAGATGGGTCTGGCGCCGTGCCAGCGCTTCGATCAATTCGGATTTGGTCATGGGTCCCCAATGTCCGTGACGATGGAACCACGGGGCGGCGAACGCCGCCCCGTGTCTTGCGAGTGTTGCTTAGTCGGCCTTGTTCAGCTGCTCTTTCAGCAGGGCGCCGAGCTTGGTGGTACCGCCGGAAGCCGACGAGTACTCCTGCATCGCGTCCTGCAGATCTTCTTCATCCTTGGCGCGGATGGAGAGCTGCAGCTGGCGACCCTTGCGGTCCATGCCGGTGAACTTGGCTTCGACCTTGTCGCCCACCTTCAGGTGCTGGGTGGCGTCGTCGATGCGCTCCTTGGCGATGTCGTTGGCGCGGATGTAACCCTCCACGCCCTCGCCCAGGTCGATCACCGCACCCTTCGCGTCGACTTCCTTCACGGTGCCGTTGACGATGGTGCCGCGCGGGTTGGTCGCCATGAACTGGCCGAACGGGTCCTGCTCCATCTGCTTGATGCCGAGGGAGATGCGCTCGCGCTCCGGATCCACCGCCAGCACCACGGCCTCGATCTCGTCGCCCTTCTTGAAGTTGCGCACGAGGTCTTCGCCGGTGCCCTGCCAGGAGATGTCGGACAGGTGGACCAGGCCGTCGATGCCGCCGTCCAGGCCGATGAAGATGCCGAAGTCGGTGATCGACTTGATCTGGCCCGACACCTTGTCGCCCTTCTTGTGCATGGCGGCGAAAGCTTCCCACGGGTTCGAGCGGGTCTGCTTGATACCCAGCGAGATGCGGCGACGCTCTTCATCCACGTCCAGCACCATCACTTCGGTCTCGTCGCCGACCTGCACCACCTTGGCCGGGTTGACGTTCTTGTTGGTCCAGTCCATCTCGGACACGTGGACCAGGCCTTCCACGCCCGGCTCGATCTCGACGAAGCAGCCGTAGTCGGTAACGTTGGAGACCTTGCCGAACAGGCGGCTGCCGACCGGGTAGCGGCGGGCAATGGCGACCCACGGGTCGTCGCCCAGCTGCTTCAGGCCCAGCGACACGCGGTTGCGCTCGCGGTCGTACTTCAGCACGCGCACGTCCAGCTCGTCGCCGACGTTGACGACTTCGGACGGGTGGCGCACGCGCTTCCACGCCATGTCGGTGATGTGCAGCAGGCCGTCGATACCGCCCAGGTCCACGAACGCGCCGTAGTCGGTGAGGTTCTTGACCGTGCCCTTGACCACCGCGCCTTCGGTCAGGCGCTCAAGCAGCTTCTCGCGCTCCTCGGAGAACTCGGTCTCGACGACGGCGCGGCGGCTGACGACCACGTTGTTGCGCTTGCGGTCGAGCTTGATGATCTTGAACTCGAGGTCCTTGCCCTCGAGGTACACCGGATCGCGGACCGGGCGCACGTCGACCAGGGAACCCGGCAGGAACGCGCGGACGTCCTTGATGTCGACGGTGAAACCGCCCTTGACCTTGCCGGAGATCTTGCCGGTGATGGTCTCTTCCTTCTCGAAGGCGGCTTCCAGGTCGTCCCACACCATGGAGCGCTTGGCCTTCTCGCGGGAGAGCTTGGTCTCGCCGAAGCCGTCTTCCAGCGCGTCGAGAGCGACCTTTACTTCGTCGCCCACCTGCACCTCGAGCGTGCCGCTCTCGTCCTTGAACTGCTCGATCGGGACGATGCCTTCGCTCTTGAGGCCGGCGTTGATCACGACGACGTCGTTGCGGATTTCCACAACGATGCCGCTGACGATCGCGCCCGGCTTCAGCTTGGAGATGGCCTGTTGGCTCTGTTCAAACAGCTCGGCAAAACTTTCAGTCATGTTGATTCCAGAAATGAGAAAAGGCCTGCTCCACCGCGCGCATGGGAAAGTTTGCGCAATGTGGATCGGCCCACCGGTTGTGGGTGTCTACAGAGGAGGATCCCCTTCGGCACCGTTGACCAAAACCCCGCTCGCGGCGGGGCGCCTTAATGCCTTCGCGCAACCCTAGGGCTGCAGGACGGCAAGTACTTTCGCGACGACGTCGTCGATGCCCATGCCGGTGGTATCCACCAGGACCGCATCGTCGGCGGGCTTGAGCGGCGCGACGGTCCGGGAGGCATCCCTGGCATCGCGCGCTTCAATCTCTCGCTGAAGGCCGGAGAGTGTAACGCTGAGACCCTTTGCTTTCAACTGTTTATAGCGCCTTTTCGCCCTTTCGGCGGCGCTGGCGGTCAGGAACACCTTGTAGGCGGCGTCCGGGAAGATCACGGTGCCCATGTCGCGCCCGTCGGCGACCAGGCCCGGCGCCTTGCGGAAACCCAGCTGCAGGTCGACCAGGGCGGCCCGCACCGAGGGGATCGAGGCAATGGCCGAGGCCGCCGCGCCAGCGGTCTCGGTGCGCAGCTCGTCGGTGGCGTCGTGGCCGTTGACCAGCACGTGGGTGTCGCCGCCGTCCGGGGCGGCCTGGAAGCGGATCTTCACGTGCTGGGCGCAGCGGGTCACGGCCTCGGCGTCGGACAGGTCCAGCCCCTCCATGCCGGCGGCGTAGCCGACCGCGCGGTAGAGCGCGCCGGAATCGAGCAGGCGCCAGCCCAGGTGCTCGGCCACGAGCCGGCTGATGGTGCCTTTCCCGGATCCCGAGGGCCCGTCGATGGTCAGCACGGGAACGGGGGTCGAGGGACTCATGGGGGCTCCGGCGGCAGGCAAACCACTATGTTAACGCGTTGACCCCACCCGGAGCGCATGCTATCTAGCCGGCCGCCTCCGTCCTGCCGCGTGCCCAAGCCCATCCATGAGCGACGATCTTCAAAGCGAGTTCCAGCAAGCCGCCGAGGACGTCCAGGGGCTGGGCGAGCGCCCGGACAACGACACCCTGCTCAAGCTCTACGCCCTCTACAAGCAGGGTTCGGAGGGCGACGTGCACGGCACCGTGCCGGGCTTCTTCGACTTCGTCGGCACCGCCAAATACGAGGCCTGGGCCAAGCTGCGCGGCAGTTCCCGCGAAGACGCCATGCGCCGCTACATCGCCCTGGTGCGCCAGCTGCTCGCCTGAGCCTTGCTTTTGAGCCCGCCCAGCGGGCACATTCATACGACCGTTTGAACCGACCGGGCCGTATGGACTACCCCCACCTCTTCGCACCGCTCGACCTGGGCCACACCACCCTGCCCAACCGCATCCTGATGGGCTCGATGCATACGGGCCTGGAGGACAAGGCCGCCGACTACGACAAGCTCGCCGCGTACTTCGCCGAGCGCGCCCGCGGCGGCGTCGGCCTGATGGTCACCGGCGGCATCGCGCCCAGCATCGAGGGCTGGCTGAAACCCTTCGGCGGACGCCTGTCCATGCCCTGGCACGTGGCGCGGCACCGCAAGCTGACGCGGGCGGTGCAAGCGGAAGGCGGCAAGCTGTGCATGCAGATCCTGCATGCCGGGCGCTACGGCTATCACCCGCTGTCGGTGGCGCCGTCCAAGCTGAAATCGCCGATCACACCCTTCACGCCGCGCGGCCTCTCTTCACGCGGCGTCGAGCGCACCATCGCCGACTTCGTGCGCTGCGCGCAGCTGGCGCGCGAGGCCGGCTACGACGGCGTCGAGGTGATGGGTTCGGAGGGTTACCTGATCAACCAGTTCCTGGTCGAGCGCACCAACCGCCGCAGCGACCGCTGGGGCGGCAGCGCGGCCGGGCGCATGCGTTTTCCGGTCGAGATCGTGCGCCGCATGCGCGAAGCGGTGGGCCGCGATTTCATCATCATCTATCGCCTGTCGATGCTGGACCTGGTCGAACAGGGCCAGGACTGGGACGAGATCGTCACCCTGGCCAAGGCCGTCGAAGCCGCCGGCGCCAGCATCATCAATACCGGTATCGGCTGGCACGAGGCGCGCATCCCGACCATCGTCACCAGCGTGCCGCGCGCCGGCTTTGCCTGGGTCACGCGCAAGCTCAAGGGCGAGGTCGGCATTCCGCTGATCACCACCAACCGCATCAACATGCCCGACGTGGCCGAGCGCATCCTGGCCGAGGGCGATGCCGACATGGTGTCGATGGCGCGGCCGCTGCTGGCCGATCCTGACTGGGCCAAGAAGGCCAGCACCGGGCGCGCCGACCGCATCAACACCTGCATCGCCTGCAACCAGGCCTGCCTCGACCACGTGTTCCAGAACAAGCGCGCCAGCTGCCTGGTGAATCCGCGCGCCTGCCACGAAACCGAACTGCCGATCACCCCGGCCGCGCAGCGCAAGCGCATCGCCGTGGTCGGCGCCGGCCCCGCCGGCATGGCCTGCGCCAGCACGCTGGCGGAGCGCGGCCACGACGTGACCCTGATCGACCGGGCCGAGGAAATCGGCGGCCAGTTCAACTATGCGAAGCGGATTCCCGGCAAGGAGGAATTCCACGAGACGCTGCGCTATTTCCGCCATCGCCTGGCGGATCTCGGCGTGACCTTGCGCCTGCGCACCAAGGCCGATGTGGAAGCGCTGCGCGGCTATGACGAGGTGGTGATCGCCACCGGCATCGCGCCGCGCAAGGTGGCCTTTCCGGGCAGCGACGATGCGCGCGTGCTGAGCTACCTGGACGTGCTTGCGCACAACCGTCCCGTCGGCCAGCGCGTGGCCATCATCGGCGCCGGCGGCATCGGCTTCGACGTGGCGGAATTCCTGGCCGAGCACGCGCCCTCGCCGACCACCGACGTGGTGCGCTGGACGCGCGAATGGGGCGTGGACATGCGGCTCGATGCGCGCGGCGGCCTGCTCGCCGCGGCGCCGGAAAAACCGGCGCGGCAGATCTGGCTGATGCAGCGCTCCGAAGGCCGCCCCGGCGCACGCCTCAACAAGACCACCGGCTGGGTGCACCGCGCCACGCTGAAGAACAAGCAGGTGGCGATGCTGGGCGGGGTCAGCTACGACCGCCTCGACGAAGCTGGCCTGCACATCACCGTCGATGGCAAGTCGCAACTGCTGCCGGTCGACCACGTGATCGTCTGCGCCGGCCAGGAACCGCTGCGCGAGCTCGCCGACGCCCTGCTCGCCGCCGGCATCGCCGCGCATGTGATCGGCGGCGCCGACGTGGCGGCCGAACTGGATGCGAAGCGCGCGATCGCCCAGGGCACGCGCCTGGCCAGCACCCTCTGAGGGACTGGTCAGTCGCGTTTCCGGGGAGCAGAAAAGAAAGCGCCCCGCTAGACGACGCGTCGATAGCGGGCCAGGGGGAGGGGGCCGGGTATCGCGGGGGTAGCGTCGCTGCGGGGCGAGGGTCGCCGCCACCTGGGGGGAGGGGACGGTGGCGGGACGAACGGAAGCATAGGTTCGACAGACCGCATCGGCCAATATATATTTCGGACGATTCTTATATGTAAACCCTATATGTTCGATTTCCGCCAGCTCCGCTACTTCGTCGCCGTGGCCGAGGAACTCAGCTTCACCCGGGCCTCGCAGCGCCTGCATATCTCCCAGCCGCCGCTGTCCCAGCAGATCCAGGCGCTGGAAGCGGACCTGGGCGTGCGCCTGCTCGACCGCGACAAGCGCAACGTGGCCCTGACCGAACCCGGCCGCGTGTTCCTGGAACAGGCCCGGCAGATCCTGGCCAAGGCGGACGAGGCGCGCAGCCAGGTCTCGCAGGCCGCGGCTGGCTTCAGCGGGCAGCTGCGGCTGGCCTACACCGTGTCGGTGACCTTCCACCCTTCCCTGCCCCAGACCCTGCTGCGCTACGGGCGCCACGCACCGCACGTGCGGGTGATCCTCAGCGAGATGTATACCGAGCCGCAGTTCGCCGCCCTGCTGGCTGGCGAGCTGGACGTGGGCTTCGTGCGCGACCTGCCCAAGCACGAGGCGGACACCCACACCCTGCGCATCGACGAGATCGACCGCGAACCCCTGCTGCTGGCCCTGCCCTCCGAGCATCCGCTGGCTGCGCGCCGCAAGATCTGGCTGCGCGAAGTGGCCGACGCCCCGTTCGTGGTGCAGCCGCGCGAGCTGGCCGCCACCTTGTACGACCGCCTGACCCTGATCGCCGCCAAGGCCGATTTCCACCCGCTGATCCGCCAGCACGCCCAGCAGATCAATGGCTTGCTGATGCTGGTGGCGGCGGGCATGGGGCTGGCGCTGATCCCCGCCTCGATGTGCTCGGTGGCCCTGGCCGGAGTCAGCTACGTAGAACTGGAAGACCCGGACGCCTACATGCTGCTGGCCGTGGCCAGCCGCCGCGACGACGCCTCCCCGGTGCTGGCCCAGTTCCTATCCCTGGTGGCCGAAGCGCGCTCCGTACCGAATTTGTTGTGAAGACGTACTTGTTCCAGGGCAATCAAGCGGCTACACTTGCGAGCTTGTCTTTTCCCGTTAGTGTCAGGAGCTGGCCGTGAAGGTGCTTTCCTCTTTGAAGTCCGCCAAGCAGCGGCACCGTGACTGCAAGGTTGTGCGCCGTCGCGGCAAGGTGTTCGTGATCTGCAAGAGCAACCCGCGTTTCAAGGCCCGTCAGCGCTGAGTTTCAGCTGCGACGAGTCATAAAAAGGGCCGCATTCGCGGCCCTTTTTTATTGCCTGGATTTTGTCGGCGTATCCAGATTGCATCGCCATCCCATCCAGCGTCATCCCGGCGCAGGCCGGGATCCAGTAGCGACACCGTCCGGTGGTCGCTACTGACTTCAAGAGCTGAGCTTGTGGCGTTCGTGCTCTATCGAGCGCCTCGCTACTGGATCCCGGCCTGCGCCGGGATGACGGGCTGAGGGGCGCGAGGAAAACCTCGCGCCCCCAGCCACGTCAGTTGTAACGCACCCCGATAATCACATACCGCTTCGTCCCATTCGGCGCCTGGAACTCGAAGCTGTCCTCGGCGCTCTTGCCGATCAGCGCACGGGCGATCGGCGAAGACACCGCGATCAGGCGCTGTTTGATGTCCGCCTCCAGGTCGCCGACGATCTGGTAGGTCACCGCCTCGCCGCTGTCCTCGTCTTCCAGGTCCACGATGGCGCCGAACACCACGCGCGAACCGGGGTTGAGGCGCGTGACGTCGATCACCTCGGCGGTGGACAGCGCGGCTTCGAGTTCGGCGATGCGTCCCTCGGTGAAGCTCTGCTGCTCGCGCGCCGCGTGGTACTCGGCGTTTTCCTTCAGGTCGCCGTGCGCGCGCGCCTCGGCGATGGCCGCGATGATGCGCGGCCGGTCCACGGACTTCAGCCGCTCCAGTTCCGCGCGCAGGCGCTCGGAACCCAGTTTGGTGATAGGGGCGCGACTCATGCTTTGAGCTCCTTGTGCAGCTCCTGCAAGCTGTGCACTTCACCGGCGCCGTGGTAGTCCAGCGAATGCACCAGTGCACGGGCACCGGCGACGGTGGTTGAGTAGGTGACGCGATGCTGCAGGGCTTCGCGGCGGATCGAGAACGAGTCGGCGATCGCCTGCTTGCCCTCGGTGGTGTTGACGATATAGACGATCTCGCCGTTCTTGATCAGGTCGACGATATGCGGGCGGCCTTCGGCCACCTTGTTGATGCGCTCGCAGGCCACGCCATGCCCGGCCAGGTACGCGGCCGTGCCTTCGGTGGCGACCAGGCTGAAGCCGCGCGACACGGCATCCTTGGCCACCGGCAGCAGGCGGTCCTTGTCGGCATCGCGCACCGACACGAACACCTTGCCCTTCGGCGGCGTCTTGATGCCGGCGGCGTCGTGGCCGCGCGCGAAGGCGGCGCCGAAGCTGCGGCCCACGCCCATCACCTCGCCGGTGGAACGCATCTCGGGGCCGAGGATCGGGTCCACGTTCTGGAACTTCAGGAACGGGAAGATCGCTTCCTTCACCGAGTAGTACGACGGGATCACTTCCTTGGTGGTGCCCTGCGCGGTCAGCGTGCGGCCGGCCATAGCGCGCGCGGCGATCTTGGCCAGCGGCACGCCGGTGGCCTTGGACACGAACGGCACCGTGCGCGAGGCGCGCGGATTCACTTCAAGGATGAACACGGTGTCGCCCTGGATGGCGAACTGGGTGTTCATCAGGCCGATCACCTTCAGCTCCCGCGCCATCAGCGCGGACTGGCGGCGCAGCTCGTCCTGCACTTCCTTGGAGAGCGAATACGGCGGCAGCGAGCAGGACGAGTCGCCGGAATGCACGCCGGCCTCCTCGATGTGCTCCATGATGCCGCCGACCAGCACGTTGCCTTCGGCGTCGGCAATGATGTCCACGTCCACCTCGACCGCGTGGTCGAGGAAGCGGTCCAGCAGCACCGGCGAATCGTTGGAGACCTGCACCGCCTCGCGGATGTAGCGCGAGAGATCGGCGTCGCCGTAGACGATTTCCATCGCGCGGCCGCCCAGCACGTAGCTCGGGCGCACCACCAGCGGGTAGCCGATCTCGCGCGCCAGCGCCAGCGCCTCGTCGGCGTTGCGCGCGGTGCGGTTCGGCGGCTGCTTCAGGCCGATCTTCTCGATCATCTGCTGGAAGCGCTCGCGGTCCTCGGCCAGGTCGATCGAGTCCGGCGAGGTGCCGATCACCGGCGCACCGGCCGCTTCGAGCGCGCGCGCCAGCTTCAGCGGGGTCTGGCCGCCGTACTGCACGATCACGCCCTTGGGCTTTTCGAGATCGACGATCTCCAGCACGTCTTCCAGCGTCAGCGGCTCGAAGTACAGGCGGTCGGAGGTGTCGTAGTCGGTGGACACGGTTTCCGGGTTGCAGTTGACCATGATGGTCTCGAACCCGTCCTCGCGCAGCGCCAGCGCCGCATGCACGCAGCAGTAGTCGAACTCGATGCCCTGGCCGATGCGGTTCGGACCGCCGCCCAGCACCATGATCTTGTCGCGGCTGGTCGGGTTGGCCTCGCACTCTTCCTCGTAGGTCGAGTACATGTAGGCCGTGGTGGTGGCGAATTCGGCGGCGCAGGAATCCACGCGCTTGTACACCGGGCGCACGCCCAGGGTGCGGCGCAGGTGGCGCACGGCGGCTTCGTCGGTGTCGGTCAGTTCCGCGATGCGCGCGTCGGAGAAGCCCATGCGCTTCAACTCGCGCATGCGCAGTGCGTCCAGCGCGCTGATGCCCTGCGCCTGCACTTCGTTCTCGGTCAGCACGATATCTTCGAACGCAGCGAGGAACCACGGATCCACGCGGCTGAGGCCGTACACCTCTTCCAGCGACAGGCCGGCGCGGAACGCGTCGCCCAGGTGGAACACGCGGTCCGGGCGCGGCTCGCGCAGCTCGCGCTTGAGCGCGGCCAGGCCTTCGTCGCTGGTGAAATCCACGCCGGTCGGGTTCAGCCCGGTCTTGCCGATTTCCAGGCCGCGCAGCGCCTTCTGCAGCGACTCGTGGAAGGTGCGGCCCATCGCCATCACCTCGCCCACCGACTTCATCTGCGTGGTCAGGCGCGCATCGGCCGAGGGGAATTTCTCGAAGGCGAAGCGCGGAATCTTGGTGACCACGTAGTCGATGGTCGGCTCGAACGAGGCCGGGGTGAGGCCGCCGGTGATGTCGTTCTTGAGCTCATCCAGCGTGTAGCCCACGGCCAGCTTCGCCGCGATCTTGGCGATCGGGAAGCCGGTGGCCTTGGAGGCCAGCGCCGAGGAGCGCGACACGCGCGGGTTCATCTCGATCACCACCACGCGGCCGTCCTCGGCATTGATGCCGAACTGCACGTTGGAGCCGCCGGTGTCCACGCCGATCTTGCGCAGCACGGCGATCGAGGCGTCGCGCAGGCGCTGGTATTCCTTGTCGGTGAGGGTCTGCGCCGGCGCCACGGTGATCGAGTCGCCGGTGTGCACGCCCATCGGATCGAGGTTTTCGATCGAGCACACGATGATGCAGTTGTCCGCCTTGTCGCGGACCACTTCCATCTCGAATTCCTTCCAGCCCAGCACCGATTCCTCGACGAGGATTTCGTGCACGGGCGAGAGATCGAGGCCGCGCTTGGCGATCTCCTCGAATTCTTCCTTGTTGTAGGCGATGCCGCCGCCCGAACCGCCCAGGGTGAAGCTGGGGCGGATGATGGTGGGGAAGCCCACCTTGACCTGGATGTCCAGCGCCTGCTCGAAGGTCCTGGCCACTTCGGCCTTGGGGCATTCCAGGCCGATGTCCTTCATGGCGATGCGGAACAGCTCGCGGTCCTCGGCCATGCGGATGGCTTCGCGCGAGGCGCCGATCAGTTCCACGCCGTACTTTTCCAGCACGCCGTTGTCGGCCAGGTCCAGCGCGCAATTGAGGCCGGTCTGGCCGCCCATGGTGGGCAGCACCGCGTCCGGGCGCTCCTTGGCGATGATGCGTTCCACCGTCTGCCAGTTGATCGGCTCGATGTAGACCGCGTCGGCGGTTTCCGGGTCGGTCATGATCGTGGCGGGGTTGGAGTTCACCAGGATCACCCGGTAGCCCTCTTCCTTCAGCGCCTTGCAGGCCTGCGCGCCGGAGTAGTCGAACTCGCAGGCCTGGCCGATCACGATCGGGCCGGCGCCGATGATCAGGATGCTCTTGATGTCTGTGCGCTTGGGCATCTCAGCGGGACTCCTGCATCAGCTGGGCGAAACGTTCGAAGAGGTAACCGATGTCGTGCGGGCCGGGGCTGGCTTCCGGATGGCCCTGGAAGCAGAACGCCGGGCGGTCGGTGAGCGCGAAGCCCTGCAGCGAGCCGTCGAACAGCGAGCTGTGGGTGACGCGCACGTTGGCCGGCAAGGTGGCCGGGTCGACCGCGAAGCCGTGGTTCTGCGAGGTGATCAGCACGCGGCCGTCGTCGTGGTCCTTCACCGGATGGTTGGCGCCGTGGTGGCCGAACTTCATCTTCAAGGTCTTGGCGCCCAGCGCCAGGCCCATGATCTGGTGGCCCAGGCAGATGCCGAACAGCGGGATCTTCGCGTCCAGGAATTGACGCGTGGCGGCCACCGCGTAGTCGCAGGCCGCCGGGTCGCCGGGGCCGTTGGACAGGAACACGCCGTCCGGCTTCATCGCCAGCACCTCGGCGGCGGGCGTCTGCGCCGGCACCACGGTGATGTCGCAGCCCTGCGCGGCGAGCAGGCGCAGGATGTTGAGCTTCACGCCGTAGTCGTAGGCCACCACCTTGAAGCGCGTGGCCGGCTGTTCGAAGGCCTGGCGGTCCAGATCGTAGGTGCCTTCCTTCCAGGCGTAGGGCTTGGTCACGCTGACCACCTTGGCCAGGTCCATGCCGTTGAGGCCCGGGAAGGCGCGCGCCTTGGCCAGCGCGGCCTCGGCGTCGGCGTGCTCGCCGGCGACGATGCAGCCGGCCAGCGCGCCCTTGTCGCGCAGGATGCGGGTGAGGCGGCGGGTGTCGATGCCGGCGATCGCCACGATGCCGTGGCGCTTGAGGTAGTCCGGCAGGCTTTCGGTGCTGCGCCAGTTGCTCGCGCGGCGCGGCACGTCGCGCACGATCAGACCGGCGGCGTGCACGGCCAGCGACTCGGCGTCCTCGGCGTTGACGCCGGTGTTGCCGATGTGCGGGTAGGTCAGGGTGACGATCTGACGCGAGTACGAGGGATCGGTGAGGATCTCCTGGTAGCCGGTCATGGCGGTGTTGAAGACCACCTCGCCGACGGTTTCACCAGTCGCACCCACGGCGTGGCCGTGAAATACGCTGCCGTCTTCGAGGGCAAGCAGAGCGGGAATAGGCATGGAGGGGGCCGCCTTTTAGGTGCAGCAAAGTCCGCAAGCCGCTACTAGCTGGCTTGTGGACCTTGGTCGAGGAAAGTCTTTGGGCGGGTCGCAATGATAGGTGCGAAGGCCTGTTCTGTCCACCGAAAACAACCGTGAACGTGGCGTGTTCTTGTCCGCCGGATGACAGGACAGGCGCTACACTAGCGCCCGTTCCAATGGAGATGCACACGCCCATGAGCGCCGCCGTTCTGCTCGATCCTGCCCGTCTCGACCGACCGGATACGGATATCAGGCTGGAGCCGTTCCCCTTCCTGATCGCCCACGGGCAGCTGCCGGACGAGTCGCGCACCGACCTGGAACGCGATTTCCCGCGCTACGCCAGCGCCGGTTTCTTTCCCTACGACGCCAGCGACTGCGGCCCCACCGTCAACGCCCTGGTCGAGCGCCTGACCACGCCGGAATTCGCCGGCGCGGTCGGCAAGCGCCTAGGCATCGAGAACCTGGGCCAGTACCCCACCCTGGTCACCCTGTGCCGCTCGCTCAACAAGCGCCACGGCACCATCCACACCGACAGCAAGTCCAAGGTGGCCACCGCCCTGCTCTACCTCAACACGCAGTGGCCGGACACCAGCGACGGCTGCCTGCGCTTCCTGGGCAGCATCGACAACATCGACGACATCGTCGCCCCCGAACTCAAGCCCCTGTACGGCGAGTTCGCGGTGTTCAAGCGCTGCGACAACTCCTTCCACGGCCATCTGCCCTACGAGGGCGAGCGCCGGGTGATCCAGGTGGCCTGGCTCACCAGCGAGGAGGAAAAGCTGCGCAAGACCAAGCGCGGCAAGTTCGCCCGCGCCTTCAAGAAGCTGTTCGGCTCGCTGGACCGCAAGCTCGGCGCGGACCGCGACCGCAACGCGGCGCACCGGGACTGAACCTGCCGCCGCGCCCCGCGTGACGCCGGTCGCCCTGCATACCGTCTTCGAGGCCCTGGCCTACGCCATCGGCTTCCGCACTTTTCTGTGGACGCGCCGCAAGCTGGCGCCCCAGGCCTTCAGCCATGACGACCACGTGGCCTGGGTGGCCGTCGGCGCCATCGTCGGCGCCGCCCTGGGCGCCAAGCTGGCGTTCTGGCTGGACGACCCGCTGGCCGCCTTCCGCGACTTCCCCAACCTGTGGCATCTGCTGGAGGGCAAGTCCATCGTCGGCGCCCTGCTCGGCGGCCTGGCCGGGGTGGAGCTGGCCAAGAAGGTCGGCGGCGTGCGCAATTCCACCGGCGACGCCTTCGTGCTGCCGCTGACGGTGGGCATGTGCATCGGCCGCATCGGTTGCTTCCTGGCCGGCCTGAACGACCACACCTATGGCAACCCGACCGCGCTGCCCTGGGGCGTCGACTTCGGCGACGGCCTGCCGCGGCATCCCACCCAGCTCTACGAGATCGCCTTCCTGCTGGCGCAGTACGCGCTGATCCATGCGCGCCGCCAGGCGCTGGCCGAACCCGGCGATCGCTTCCGCGCCTTCATGATCGGCTACCTGTCGTTCCGGCTGCTGGTCGAATTCATCAAGCCCCTGCCCTACACCTATCTGCATGCGCTGTCCGGCCTGCAGCTGCTGTGCGTGGCGGGGCTGCTTTACTACCATCGCGAGCTGCCCCGCATCCTGCGGGCGCTGTTCGCCAGGAGGGGCGCATGGGAGCCAAGGTAAGGCCGTACCTGTTCTACGACAGCGCGATCTCGATCTGCAGCACCTGCCTGCACCGGGTCGAAGCGAAGATCCTGATCAAGGACGAGCGCGTCTACCTGGAGAAATGGTGTCCGCAGCACGGCCGCGAGCGCGTGCTGCTGGCCGACGATGCGGCGTATTACCGGCAGTGCCGCGAGGTCTACATCAAGCCACCGGAACTGCCGCGGCGCTTCAACACGCCGCAGCACTACGGCTGCCCTTACGACTGCGGCCTGTGCCCCGAGCACATGCAGCACTCCTGCCTCACCCTGGTGGAGATCACCGACCACTGCAATCTGCGCTGCCCGGTCTGCTATGCCGAAAGCGGCCCGCACCGCCCGGGCTTCCGCGACCTGGCCACGGTGGAGCGCATGCTCGATGCGGTGGTGGCGAACGAGGGCGAGCCGGACGTGGTGCAGATCTCCGGCGGCGAACCCACCCTGCATCCGGATTTCTTCGCCATCCTGGACGCGGCACGGCAACGCCCGATCCGCCACCTGATGGTCAACACCAACGGCCTGCGCATCGCCAAGGAGCCGGACTTCGCCGCGCGCCTGGCCGAGTACCAGCCGGGCTTCGAGCTGTACCTGCAGTTCGATTCGCTGCGCGACGACGTGCACAAGGACCTGCGCGGCGCCCGCCTGCGCGACGTGCGCCTGAAAGCGCTGGAGCATCTGAACCGCCACGACATCTCCACCACCCTGGTGGTGACGGTGAAGAAAGGCCTCAACGACGGCGAGCTGGGCGAGATCATCGACTTCGCGCTCACCCAGCCCTGCGTGCGCGGCGTGACTTTCCAGCCGATCCAGGCGGCCGGACGGCTGGAAGGCTACGAACCGGAGCGCGACCGCCTCACCTTGAGCGAAGTGCGCCGGCGCATCCTCGAACAGAGCCCGCTGTTCCAGCCCGACGACCTGATCCCGGTGCCGTGCAATCCGGACTGCCTGGCCATGGCCTATGCGCTGAAGCTCGGCGGCCAGGTGCTGCCGCTGACCCGCTTCGTCTCGCCGGAAACCCTGGTGAGCAAGGGCCGCAACACCATCGTGGTGGAGCGCGACGAGGAACTGCGCGCGCACGTGTTCGAGCTGTTCGCCACCAATCATTCGCCGGAATCGCAAGCCTGCTCGCTGTCGGACCTGCTGTGCTGCCTGCCGCAGGTGCAGGCGCCGGACGACTTGTCGTACCGCAACGTGTTCCGCGTGCTGATCATGCAGTTCATCGACGCGCACGGTTTCGACCTGCGCGCGGTGAAGAAATCCTGCGTACATATCGCGCAGCCAGACGGCCGCATCGTGCCGTTCGACACGTTCAACCTGTTCTACCGCGACGACAAGGCCGAGAAGCTGCGCGTCTTGCGGCAGGAGATCGATCAGGCGCGCGCCATCGAGAGGAGCAACGCATGAGCGAGCAGCAACCCGGCACCGAACCCGTGCAGCGCCCACCCGCCGCGCCGGCACCGAAGGACCAGGGTTCGCTGTGGGGCGGCATCGGCCTGGCCTGGGCGGTGATGGTCGGCGGCGAAGCGGTGCTGTTCTCGGCCGGCCTGGTCGCCTGGGTGGTGCCGCCGGTCGCCATCGTGGTGTGGGCGGTGGTGCTGCTGATCCAGGGCCGCACGCGCACCGGTCGCGGCATGCTGCTGGGACTGGCCTCGATCGTGGCGGTCGCCCTGCTGCTGGTGGCCGCCTGTTTCGGCCTGCTGATGAGCGGCGGCGGCCTGCACTTCGATTGAAGCGGGCGCCGACCGCGGCCGGCGCCCCTCGCGGTCAGGCGGCGAAATGCCAGGCCACGTACAGCGCGAACACACCGTACAGGCCGCCCACCGGCACGATCCAGCGCGCATCCACGCGGCCGCGGCGGAACAGCCACCACAGCGCGATCACCGCCACGCCGGTCAGTACGCCGGCCACCATCAGCGGCGCATCGAACAACCACGGCGTGGCGAAGATCGCCAGCGCACTGGGGATGGTGGCCTGGATCATCATGGCGCCGGAGATATTCGCCAGCGCCAGCCGCTCCTTGCCCTGGCGCACCCAGATCAGCGCATTCACCGTCTCCGGCAGCTCGGTGGCCACCGGGCTCAGCACCAGCGCCACCAGATGCGGCGACAGCTGCAGCGCCAGGCCGATCGCTTCGATCTGCTTCACGAAGGTATGCGAAGCGAAGGCGATCACCAGCAGCGCCAGCGTGGTCTGCAGCAGCACGCGCGACAGCGCGGGGTCCAGCGCCTTGGGCTGGAATTTCAGCGGTTCCAGTTCCTCTTCTTCCGGCGCGGTGTCGGCGTTCTGCAGCTCGCGCCACACATACAGGCCATACGCGGCCAGGAACAGCACGCCCAGCCAGGGCTTCCACGCGAACGCGATCAGGCCCAGGCCGCACTTGACCACGAAGATGCCGAGGAACCAGCTCTGGTCGCGCGCCAGCCGTCCATGCTCCACGCGCACCAGGTTGTCGGTGCGCTGCAGTTTGCGGCGATTGGCCCACAAGGCCAGGCCGACCACCGCGTAGGCGATCGTGGCCAGCACCAGCGGGCCGCCCAGCGCGGCGCCGACGCCGATGTCCTTCTGCTCGGGCGTGCGGCCCAGCACCACGGCGACGAAGGTGACGGCGCTTTCCGGCAGCGCCGTGCCGAACGCGGCCAGCACGGTGCCGGTGGCGGTGGCGCCGAGATTGAGCTTGCGCCCGAACCACTCGACGCCGTTGACGAAGTATTCGCAGGCGACGTAGATCGCGCCGGCCGAAAGCAGGAACAGGAATGCGGTGAGCATGGGCATAGATCCTAGGCCGGGCGAGCGGATAACCGATGGCAACGACGCACCTCGCCCGGCCGGGCAAGCGCGTCGCGCCAAAGGTCTCGCCGGGCATGCGGCCACCGTGACCGGTAGCGGCTGCCATTCGCGCCATGAAGCCGAAGCTTCAAGTCTGTTGACGCGAATTCCTCTGGTAGTGGAAGCGAAGCTTCCGGGAGCGAGGATGGCTACTCCCCAATGACAACGGGCGGCATGGTAGCGGCGCCGCCGGGCCGGGGCAAGCGGATCAGCCGTTCAGGCGCTCGGCCAGCATGGTGTCGATGTTCCAGGCGCCGGGCTGGCGGCCGGCCAGCCAGTGTGCGGCTTCGATGGCGCCGCGGGCGAAGATCGAGCGGTCGGTGGCGCGGTGATTGAGCTCCACCCGCTCGCCCTGCCCGATCACCCACACCTCGTGCTCGCCGACGATGTCGCCGCCGCGCACCACGGCAAAACCAATGCTGCCGTGCTCGCGCGGGCCGGTGGTGCCTTCGCGGGCGTAGACGGCGCTGTCGCTCAAGGAAACGTTTCGTCCGGCAGCCGCCGCTTCGCCCAGAGCCAGCGCAGTGCCGGAGGGCGCGTCTACCTTGCGGCTGTGGTGGGCTTCGAGGATGTCCAGGTCCCAGTCCGGCAAGGCCGCCGCGGCTTCGCGCACCAGGCGGCGCAGCACGGCCACACCGAGGCTGAAGTTGGCGGCGCGCAGCACGGGGATATCGTGCGTGGCGGCAGCGAGTTGATCCTGCAGCGGCTGATCCAGCCCGGTGGTGCCGGTGACCAGCGCGATCTTGTGCGCGCGGCAATGCGCAAGCGCCGCACCGAGACCGGCGGGACCGCTGAAATCGATCGCCACCTCCGGCGCCACGGCCGGCCATTCGCGGGTGTAGCGCAGGCCTTCCTCGCCGGCATGCACCGGCTCGCCCAGCCGCGACGACGAGGCCAGCGCCGCCACCACCTCGAACCGCGCATCGTCCTTCAGCAGGTCCAGCAAGGCCCGTCCCATGCGGCCCGTGGCGCCGACGACGGCGAGGCGGAGAGGACGGCTCATGCGGGAACTCCTGCGGACGGTGAAGCGGCGATGCTAGCGCCGGCGAGAACCAAAGTTTACGAAGTGACGCGCGACCAGAACTGCTTCACGCCATCCACCCAGGTCTTGGCGCGCGGCGTGTGCTTGTCGGCGTCGTCGTGGGCGAAGGTGGCTTCCAGCTGTTCCATCAGGTCGCGCTGCTGCTTGGTCAGGCGCACCGGCGTCTCCACCACCACGTGGCAGATCAGGTCGCCCGTGCGCCCGCTGCGCACCGACTTCACGCCGCGGCCGCGCAGGCGGAACTGCTGCCCGGTCTGGGTTTCCGGCGGCACCTGGATCGACACTTCGCCTTCCAGCGTCGGCACCAGCAGCTCGGCGCCGAGCGCGGCCTGGCCGAAGCGGATCGGCAGCTCGCAGTAAAGATCGTTGCCCTGGCGCTGGAAGATGGCGTGGTCGCGCACGTGCACTTCCACGTACAGGTCGCCGGCCTCCGCGCCCGCGCCGCCGGCTTCGCCCTGGCCGGTGAGGCGGATGCGGTCGCCGCTGTCCACGCCGGCCGGAATGCGCACCGACAGCGTGCGGTTTTCTTCCAGGCGGCCTTCGCCGCGGCAGGGGCGGCAGGGTTTCTCGATGGTCTGGCCGGCGCCGCCGCAATGCGGGCAGGTCTGCTGGATCGAGAAGATGCCGTTCTGCATGCGCACGCGGCCGTGGCCGTTGCAGGTGCGGCACTGCGCGGTCTTGCCGTCTTCGGAGCCGGAGCCGTTGCAGTGGTGGCAGTTCACCTGGGTCGGCACCTGGATGCTCTTCTCGACGCCGAACACGGCTTCCTCGAGATCCAGTTCCATCAGGTAACGCAGGTCGGCGCCGCGGCGCGTGCGTCCGCGCCCGCCGCCGCCCATGCCGAAAATATCGCCGAAGATGTCGCCGAAGATATCGCCCATGTCGCCGAAGCCGCCGGCGCCGCGCCCGCCCATGCCGCCTTCGAAAGCGGCGTGGCCGTGCTGGTCGTACATCGAGCGCTTCTGCGGATCGGACAGCACTTCGTAGGCCTCCTTGGCCTCCTTGAACTTCTCCTGCGCATGCGGATCGTCCGGACAGCGGTCCGGGTGGTACTTCATCGCCAGGCGGCGGAAGGACTTCTTCAGCTCGACCTCGGTCACCGTCCGTTCGACGTCGAGGATTTCGTAGTAATCGCGCTTGCTCATGCTGGTTTCCGACTTGGATCGCATTCCATGAATCGGAAGCGATCCATGTCTTCTCTAAGGTTCCTTCACGAAACAGCCCGCGCCTCGGTTTCCCCAGGCGCGGGCTGCGTCAGATCGGCCATGACGGCCGCTCCATCACTTCTTGTCGTCGCCCTTCACTTCGGTGAACTCGGCATCGACCACGTCGTCGGCCGGACCGGAGTGACCGCCCTGCGGGCCGGCCTGCGGGCCGCCAGCAGCGCCGCCCTGGGCCGCCGCATTCAGCGCCTGCGCGGCCTGCTCGAGCTTCTCGATCTTCGCTTCGATCGCGGCCTTGTCGTCGCCGTCCTTCGCCTTTTCAAGCTCCGACAGCGCGCCTTCGATCGTGCTCAGCTGCTCGCCCGGCACCTTGCCGCCGTGTTCCTTCAGCGCGCTGCGCGTGGCGTGCACCAGCTGGTCGGCCTTGTTGCGGGTGCTGACCAGTTCCTGGAACTTCTTGTCTTCTTCCTTGTTGGCCTCGGCGTCCGCGACCATGCGGGCGATCTCTTCCTCGGACAGGCCCGAGCCGGCCTTGATCTCGATCTTCTGTTCCTTGCCGGTCTTCTTGTCCTTGGCCGACACGTGCAGGATGCCGTTGGCGTCGATGTCGAAGGTCACTTCGATCTGCGGCATGCCGCGCGGCGCCGAATCGATGCCGGTGAGGTCGAACTTGCCCAGCGACTTGTTGGCGCTGGCGCGCTCGCGCTCACCCTGCAGCACGTGCACGGTCACCGCGGTCTGGTTGTCGTCGGCGGTGGAGAACACCTGCGAGGCCTTGGTCGGCACCGTGGTGTTCTTCTCGATCAGCTTGGTCATCACGCCGCCCATGGTCTCGATGCCCAGCGACAGCGGGGTTACGTCCAGCAGCAGCACGTCCTTGACCGAACCGCCCAGCACGCCGCCCTGGATCGCGGCGCCCACGGCCACGGCTTCATCGGGGTTGACGTCCTTGCGCGGCTCCTTGCCGAAGAAGTCCTTCACCGACTCCTGCACCTTGGGCATGCGGGTCTGGCCGCCGACCAGGATCACCTCGTCGATGTCCGAAACGCGCAGGCCGGCATCGTTCAGCGCGGTGCGGCAGGGTTCGATGGTGCGCTTGACCAGGTCTTCCACCAGCGCTTCGAGCTTGGCGCGGGTCAGCTTGATGTTGAGGTGCTTCGGGCCGGAGGCGTCGGCCGTGATGTACGGCAGGTTCACTTCGGTCTGGTGGCTGGAGGACAGCTCGATCTTGGCGCGCTCGGCGGCGTCCTTCAGGCGCTGCAGGGCCAGCGGATCCTTGCGCAGATCCATGCCCTGGTCCTTCTTGAACTCTTCCACCAGGTAGTCGATGACGCGCAGGTCGAAGTCTTCGCCGCCCAGGAAGGTGTCGCCGTTGGTGGCCAGCACCTCGAACTGCTTCTCGCCGTCGACGTCGGCGATCTCGATGATCGACACGTCGAAGGTGCCGCCGCCGAGGTCATACACCGCGATCTTGCGGTCGCCGCCCTTCTTGTCCAGGCCATAGGCCAACGCAGCCGCGGTCGGCTCGTTGATGATGCGCTTCACTTCCAGGCCCGCGATCTTGCCGGCGTCCTTGGTGGCCTGGCGCTGGCTGTCGTTGAAGTACGCCGGCACGGTGATCACCGCTTCGGTGACCGGCTCGCCGAGATAGTCTTCGGCGGTCTTCTTCATCTTCATCAGCACCTTCGCCGAGATCTCCTGCGGCGCCATCTTCTTGCCGTCGGCGGTGTTGACCCAGGCGTCGCCGTTGTCGTGCGCGAGGATGCCGTACGGCACGATATGCAGGTCTTTCTGCACTTCGGCGTCGGTGAACTTGCGGCCGATCAGGCGCTTCACCGCGTAGAAGGTGTTCTTCGGGTTGGTCACGCTCTGCCGCTTGGCCGGCGCGCCCACCAGCACTTCGCCGTCCTTGGTAAAAGCGACGATCGAAGGCGTGGTGCGATCGCCTTCCGAATTCTCGATGACCTTGGCCGTGCTGCCGTCCATGATGGCGACGCAGGAATTGGTCGTGCCCAGGTCGATGCCGATGATCTTGCCCATGATGTATATGCTCCGAATCTCGATGCGGCCCCGCGGCCGCGATGTCTGGTCAAATGGGGCCCGGCTCAGGCGATTCAACGCGCCGGCGGACCCTCGTCTGGTGTTTTGAAGCTGTCGGCGTGGCCGCGTTCAGGCGGCTAAACCGAAGTCAGTCCCTGGCGACCGCGACCAGCGCGGGACGCAGCAGGCGGTCGTTCAGCACGTAGCCCTTCTGCAGCACGCTGACCACCGTGTTCGGCGCCTGGCCGGGCGCATCCACCATGCTCACCGCGTGATGGCGCTCCGGATCCAGCGGCTGGCCGACCGGGTCGACCTGCACGAGACCGTTGTTCTCGGCGATCTTCAGCAGCGACTTGAGCGTGAGCGCGATGCCCTCGCGCACGCTGGCCACGTCGCCGCCTTCCACCGTCAGGCCCATTTCCAGGCCGTCGTACACCGGCAGCAGTTCGTTGAGCAGCTTCTCGTTGGCGAAGCGGCGGGCCTGCTCGACGTCGCGGTGCAGGCGGCGGCGCTGGTTCTCGATCTCGGCCTTCTCGCGCAGCACGGTGTCGCGCAGATCCGTGTTGGCGGCTTCGAGTTCGGCGACCCGGGCCTTCAAGGCCTCGAGTTCGGCATGGGCCTGCGCGTCCGGCGCGTTGGCCTCGGGCGCCCCGGTGGGCACCTGCTGGTCGTTGTTCTGCATGAAAGACTCCAAAACCCAAACATGGCCGGCACGGCGTGCCGACCTCCCAACCTTGCGCGGGTAACCCCGCCTCCCGTGGCGGTTATAAGGCCGTGGCGGCGCGATTCAAGGCGTCGCTCAGCACGCCGGCCGTGGCCTGCACGACCGGGATCACCCGCTCGTAGGCCATGCGGGTGGGGCCGATCACCCCGACCGCCCCCAGCACGCGCCCCTGGGTGCCGTAGGTGGCGGTGACCACGCTGCAGCCGTCCAGTGCCGCGAAGCCCGATTCCTCGCCGATGAACAGCCGCACGCCCGGCGCCCGGGCGCACACTTCCATCAGCTGCAGCAGCTCGTTTTTCTTCTGGAACGCCTCGAACAGCTCGCGCAGGCGCTCCAGGTTGGCCAGCTCGGCGTAGCCCATCAGGTTGGTCTGGCCGCTGACCAGCACGTCGTCGCTCTCGCTCTGCGGCGCGAACGAGGCCGCCGCCAGCTCCACCGTGCTGGACATCATCCGGTTCAGTTCGCTGCTGGCCTCGCGCAGCTCGCGCAGCAGGTGCCCGCGGATGTCGTCCAGGCGCAGCCCGGCGAAATGCGTATTGAGGTAATTGGCGGCCTGTTCCAGCTCGCCCGGCTCCAGCGGCTTGGCCAGCTGGATCACGCGGTTCTGCACCTGGTTGTCGGAGAACACCAGGATCACCAGCACGCGGGCTTCCGGCAGGGCCACGAAGTCGATGTGGCGCAGCGGGAAATCGGCCTGGCGCGGCACCGTGACCACGCCGGCGAAATGGGTCATGGCCGAGAGCAGGCTGGACACGTTGCCCAGCAGGTCGCGCGTGGTGGTGGGGCCGGCCGGCAGCTCGCGCTGCAGGCGGGCCATTTCCTCGTGCGGCAGCGGCTGCAGCTCGATCAGGCTGTCCACGAACAGGCGCAGGCCGCGCGGCGTCGGTACGCGGCCGGCCGAGGTGTGCGGCGAGGCGACCAGGCCGGCGTCTTCGAGGTCGGCCATGATGTTGCGGATGGTGGCGGGGCTGACGTCCAGGCCGGAGGAGCGCGACAGGGTGCGCGACCCCACCGGCTCGCCGTCGGCCAGGTACTGCGCAATCAGCGTGCGCAGCAGCCGCCGGGCGCGGATATCCAGGTCGTGGGCAAGAGGTCGTGACATGCGCGCTGTGGCAATCCGTGAGACGGCTAAGAAATAAGGTTTGGTCCGGTAGTTTGCAAGAAAACCGGACAGGCGGGGGCTGGTACCGGGGGCGTTCAGGCCCGCTCCTCCCCGCCGGGGTCTGCCTTTACAATCCTCCGACTCACCGACGCGATACCCCATGCTTACCTCGCTCTACGTCCGCCATTTCGCAGTAGTAGAAGAAGCCGAGATCGCCTTCGGCCCCGGCCTTACCGTGGTCAGCGGCGAGACCGGCGCCGGCAAGTCCCTGCAGGTCGACGCCTTGCTGCTGCTGGCCGGCGGCCGCGCCGACAGTGGCATGGTCCGCGCCGGCAGCGACCGTGCGGAACTGGCCGCCGAATTCGACCTGGCCACCCTGCCCGAGGCCCGCGAGTGGCTGCGCAGCGAGGAACTCGACGAAGAGGACGGCAGCTGCCGCCTGCGCCGGGTGATCCGCGCCGAGGGCAGCTCGCGCGCCTGGATCAACGGCCGCCCGGCCAGCGCCAGCCAGCTCGGCGAGCTGGCCACCCTGCTGGTGGAGATCCACGGCCAGCACGAACACCAGGCCCTGCTGTCGCGCGCCCACCAGATGGCCCTGCTGGACGCCTACGCCGGCCACGACGAACTGCTGGCCCAGGCACGCGACAGCGCCGTGCAGTGGCGCGAGGCCGGCGCCCGCATCCGCAAGCTGAGCGGCGGCGAAGACCGCGAGCAGCGCCTGGAACTGCTGCGCCACGAGGCGGCGGAACTGGAGCAATGGGTGCTGGCCCCGGCCGAACTCACCGAGCTCGAAGCCAGCCACAAACGCCTGGCCAATGCCGGCCGGCTGGCCGAAGGCGCCTCCGGCGTGGCCGAGCTGGTCGACGGCGACAGCGAGCTGGCGCTCAGCCGCGCCCTGGCCCGCGCCCACGCCGACCTGGACAAGCTGGCCGCCCTGGACGACCGCCTCGCCCCGCTGCTGCAGCTGCTGGACGACGCCGCCATCCAGCTCGGCGAAGCCGCCGACGGCCTCAATCGCTACGCCCAGGACGTGGACCTGGACCCGGAGCGCTACACCGAGGTCGACACCCACCTCACCCGCCTGCACGAGCTCTCGCGCAAGCACCGCACGCCGGTGTCCGACCTGCACGAGAAAACCGCCGCCCTGCGCGCGGAACTCACCGAACTGGAAGGCGCCGGCGACGCGCTGGAACAGCTGGCCGCCCAGCGCGACCAGCTGCGCCGCGACTACGACGCGGCCGCCACCAAGCTAAGCAAGGCCCGCACCGCGGCCGCCGCCAAGCTGGGCAAGGAAGTCGGCGCACTCATGTCGGAACTGGGCATGGCCGGCGGCCAGCTGGCGATCGAACTGGAACCGGCCGGCAGCGACGAACCGGACCCACAGGGCCGCGAGCGCTGCGAACTGCTGGTCAGCGCCAACCCCGGCCAGCCGCCGCGCCCGCTGCGCAAGGTGGCCTCCGGCGGCGAACTGGCGCGCATCAGCCTGGCCATCGAAGTGGCCACGCTGGGCAAGGACACGGTCGGCACCATGGTGTTCGACGAAGTGGACACCGGCATCGGCGGCGCCGTGGCCGAAGTGGTCGGCCAGAAGCTGCGCGCCCTGGGCGGCCTGCGGCAGGTGCTGTGCGTCACCCATCTGCCTCAGGTGGCGGCGCAGGGGCATGCGCACCTGCGGGTGAGCAAGCACAGCGACGGCAGTTCGACGCAGACGCGGATCGAGAAGCTGGATGCGAACGGACGTCGCGACGAGCTGGCGCGGATGCTGGGCGGGGTGGAGATCACCAAGGAGACGCGGGCGCATGCGAAGCAGATGTTGGATCGGGCGCAGACGGCCTGAGTTCCGCGGCAACCTTCAAGGATGAATCCTTCTCCCTTTGGGAGAAGGTGGCGGCAGCCGGATGAGGGTTCGGGCGAAGCGAAGCGCCCCACTCCGGCCGTACCCTCACCCCAACCCCTCTCCCGGTGGGAGAGGGGCTCAAAACATCAGCCCTTCCCCTCGCGCCGCGGCAACAACCCCCGCTCGCTCGCCATCCGATAAAGATCCAGTTCCGACCCCGCCCCCAGCTTCCCCATCAGGCTGGCGCGGTGGATGTACACGGTCTTCTGCCCGATCCCCAGTTCACCCGCCACCTGCTTCGGCGCACGCCCTTCCGCCAGCAGCAGAAACACCTCGCGCTCGCGGCTGGTAAGGCGGTTGATCGGATCCAAGGCCTCGCTCGGCCGTTCGGCCCGGCGCTGGCGCAGGTCCGAACTCAGGAAACACTCGCCCTGCATCACCGCCCGCAGGCCGGCCACCAGCTCTTCCGGCGCCACGCCCTTGGTGACGTAGCCGCTGGCGCCGCGGCGCAGCGCTTCGGAAACATAGGGTTCGCCGTCGTGCATGCTCAGCACCACGATGCGGGTCTGGTCGGCCACGCTGCGCAGGTGCTCGATCAGCGGCAGGCCGCTGCCGTCCGGCAGGGAGAGGTCCAGGGCGACCAGGTCGGGGCGGCGCTGGCTCACGGCTTCCACCGCGTCGTCGGCGCTGCGGCACTCGGCCACCACCTCGAGGTCGGGTTCCAATTCGATCAGCCGCTTGAAGCCTTCGCGGACTATGGCGTGGTCATCGACCAGGACGATGCTGTACATGGGTCCGCACTGTATAGCAGCCCCCGGCCCTTTGCCCACGGGGCCACCTCAGCGTCCAAATTCGAATCCTTCTCCCTCCGGGAGAAGGTGGCGGCAGCCGGATGAGGGTCCGGGCGAAGCGGTGCATATCACTCTGCATCGACCACCCCTGATCTCTCTCAGCAGCCGCATGTACCATCGCCGCCATGCTTTCGAGACCCCTGTTCCTGCCCTGGGCCGGCATCCTGGCCTGCGTCGGCTATTTCCTGCTGTGGCTGCTGCTGTGGCCGACCGAGCAGCCCTATTGGATGCTGCCCTACGGCCTGCGCTTCGGCGCCCTGCTGCTGTCGCCCACGCGGATGTGGCCGTGGCTGCTGTTCGCCGAATTCGGCGCCACCACCCTGCTGGCGCTGACCCAGGGCATGCCGCTGGGCTGGCAGGGGCTGATCCTGGGCGAGCTGCCGGAACCGGTCGTGGTGACGCTGTGCCTGTGGCTGATGCGCCGTGCGCAGCTGCACGTGAGCATGCGCGACCCGGAAGACGTCTCGCGCCTGCTGCTGTCCGCGGCCTTCACCGTGGCGGCGACCACGGTGGTGGATGCGGCGATCCTCACCGCCGTGCACGCGGTGCCTTCCTCGCAGTTGCTGATGCGCGCGCTGGGCCAGGACCTGCTGGGCAATTATGTCGGCACCCTGCTGGTGGTGCCGCTGCTGATCATGCTGTTCCGCGCGCATCTGGAGCATCGCGCGCTGGCCAACCTCACCATGGACGGCCTGCTGGTGATGCTGCCGGCGCTGGCGATTCTGCTGCTGCTTTCTTCGCACCCCGCGCCGCAGCCGCAGTTCGCGCGCATTCTGTCGCTGGCGCCGGTGCTGTTCTTCGCCTTCCGCCACGGCTGGCGCGGCGCCAGCCTGGCCATGCTCATTTCCAGCCTGGGCATGACGGTGGTCGACCATTTCGCCGGCCGCCCCGCGCCGGAAGCGCCTGCACAATTGTTCCTCGCCGTCGCCGGCACCGGTGCGCTGATGCTGGGCGCGGCCACCGACGCACTACGCCGCAGCAGCGAGCGCGTGGCCGAGCAGAACGTGTACCTGGCCGCGGTGAATCGCCGCCTGGACCAGCTCGCCCGCCAGCTGCGCGACGCCGCACGCGGCAACCTGCAGGCCGAGGAAAACCAGCGCCGCCACATGGCCGCCGAACTGCACGACGAGCTCGGCCAGAACCTCACCGCCATCTCCACCCATCTGAAGCTGGCGCAGGCGCGTCTGGCGCAGGCGGGCATGGACGATATCGGCCTGTCGATCAACGGCATCCTCGGCCACATGCGCCGCGCGCTGCATCGCCTGCTGGACGACCTGCGCCCCGCCGTGCTCGACGAATTCGGCCTGCTGCGCGCGCTGGACGAAGGCCCGATCCGCGATCTACTCGCCACCGCCGGCGTCATCTACCGCACCGACCTGCATGGCGACCCGCGCCTGCTCGACGAAGACACCCGCACCGCGATCTACCGCCTGGTGCAGGAGAGCGCGACGAATGCGGTGAAGCATGCGCAGGCGTCCACTTTCCAGCTGCGTTTGCGCATCGGCGAGCGCCAGGGCGGCGCGCTGGCGCTCTTGGATATCCGCGACGACGGCGTGGGCCTGCCCACCCGCATGCCGCGCGGCGGCCGCGGCCTGCAGGGCATGCGCGACCGCGTGACCTCGCTGGGCGGCGTGTTCCGCCTGCGCCCGGAATCGCAGGGCGTGCACCTGCGCATACTGCTGCGCAGCAGCAATGCGAACGGCTTCACACAGCGGCTGTAGACCGTTCCAGAAAGTTCCCACTTCTAGGAAATTTTCCAATACCGGGCTCGTGAACAGCTCGTTAGCATCCTTCCCATCGATGTGGGGGAGCCACCATCGCAAGATGGTGAGCCATGCCAACCGTGGGGACGGTGGGCATGAAGAACGGCAGGAAGCCGTTCCGCCGCTATCGGAAGGCATAGCCTGACAAACTGGCGAGCAATTCGCCCCGTCAGGAAGCCGATCGGTAGCGGATCAGCCGCCGGGTGGACAGGAGTCCTCCCGCGGCTTTTTTTATGGGCGAAGGTTTTTCCGCCCCCTCCAGCAATGAATCCCTTCTCCCCTCCGGGGAGAAGGTGGCGGCAGCCGGATGAGGGGCCGCTCTAGCCACGGGTTTTCTACGAAGCGAGGAAAAGCTCTTTAGGGCTTTTCTCGACCCTCAGCACCCCGCTCCGCCCGCCCCCTCACCCCAGCCCTCTCCCCGGCGGGGAGAGGGGGCAAAAAAAAGCCGGCGGCTGGGCCACCGGCTTTTTTTCATCCCAATGAAACTCAACGCCCGCGCGGCTTCGGCCGCACATACAGCACCAAACTGTGATCCTCGATCACATACCCATGCCGCGCCGCGATTTCATGCTGGAGGCGTTCGATCTCCTCGCTGACGAACTCGATCACTTTTCCGCTGTCCACGTCGATCATGTGATCGTGATGCTTGCCGCGATCCAGTTCGTAGACGGCCTGGCCGCCTTCGAAATTGTGCTTCACCACGATGCCGGCGGCCTCGAACTGGGTGAGTACCCGGTACACGGTGGCCAGGCCGATGTCTTCCTGGTGGGCGAGCAGCTTCTTGTAGATGTCTTCGGCGGTGAGGTGGTGAGCCTCCTCCTCCTCAAGAATCTGCAGGATGCGCATGCGGGGGTGGGTGACTTTCAGCCCGGCTTTGCGCAGTTCCTTGGTTTCCTGTTCCATCGCTCGACCTCCAGGCACACGGTGCCATCAACTCGATAGTGTATCATCCGCCACCTTCACGATCCGGACGCAACACGCATGCACAAGCTGATCCGCACGCTGGGTTTCGCCTTGCTGGGCCTGTCCCTGGCCAGCTGCCGACTCGTCTATACCCCCGACGTGCAGCAGGGCAACCTGCTCGACAAGAAGAACGTGGATCAGCTCAAGCCCGGCATGACCAAGCGCCAGGTGCTGGTGCTGATGGGTTCGCCCTCGGTGGCCACGCCGTTCGACCAGAACCGTTGGGACTACGTGTCCACCCAGCAGCACCGCGGCGGCCCGATCAAGGTGCGCACGCTGAGCCTGAGCTTCAATAACGACAGCCTGGTGCGCACCGAAGGCGATTTCTTCGCCGAGGACGCCAAGAAGCTGGTCGAGGAGCAGAAGAAGTTCCGCGCCGGCTACCCGGTGGACGAGACCTCGGGCGACAAGACCAAGACGCCGGAAGAGCAGAAGAAGGACGGCAACACCTTCCCGACCGGCAACAACGGCGGCAACTAAGCCGTCAGGTGTTCTGGGCGCGCCGCCGGCGCGCCTCTTTCGGATCGAGGCTGAGCGGCCGGTAGATTTCCACCCGGTCGCCGTCCTCCAGCACCTGGTCCGGCGCTGCCTTGCGGGAAAACACGCCCAGCCGCGCCGGGTCGATCTGCAGCCCCGGCACCTGCGCCATCAAGCCGGACGCCTCGATCGCCTGCATCACCGTGGCGCCGGCCGGCAGTTCCACCGGCAACACCCACTGGCGGCCCGCTTCCGCATAGGCCACTTCCACCGCGATGCGCTCAGCCATAGGTGCGCTCCGCCTCGCGGCAGAAATCCTCCACCATGCGGCTGGCCAGGCCCTGGAAACCCAGCTTGAGGGCGGTGCCGCCCAGCTTGCTGGCGTAGTCGAAATCGAGGGCGAAGTTGATCTTGCAGCCGGCGTCGCCCAGGGGCAGAAAGTCCCACACGCCGTCCAGGCTGCGGAACGGACCATCCACCAGGCTCATGTGCAGCCGGTGCGGACGCTCGGTGGTATTGCGGGTGGTGAAACTCTGGCGCAGGCCGGCGAACTTGAGATCCAGCCGCGCCACCAGCATGTTCTCCCCGCGCTCCAGCACGTCGGCGCCGGCACACCAGGGGAAACGCTTTGGGTATGCTTCGACATCGTTGACCAGGTCGAACATCTGCGCCGGGGAATACTTCACCAGCGCGCTGCGGCGGATCTCGATCACATCAGCCTCTTCTTCGAATCACTCGGTGCGGCCCCCGGCCGCATCGCCAGCGGGGTCGTCGGCCCCGAAGTTTAGCGGACATGGCCAAGGCTAAGGACAAAGACAACAAAGGCAGCGGCACCATCGCGCTCAACAAGCGCGCCCGCCACGAGTACCACATCGACCAGCGCTACGAGGCGGGCATCGCCCTGCAGGGCTGGGAGCTGAAGGCGCTGCGCGCCGGCCGCATCAATTTCGGCGACAGCTACGCCATCGTGCTGAGGGGCGAGATCTTCCTGGTGGGCACCTCGATCCCGCCGCTGATCAGCGCCTCCACCCACGTGGTCGCCGAGGACCGCCGCACGCGCAAGCTGCTGCTGCACCGCGAGGAGATCGACCAGCTCGTCGGCGCGGTGGAACGCAAGGGCTACACCCTGGTGCCCATGGCCATGTACTGGAAGGGCAACAAGGTGAAGGTCGAAGTGGGCGTGGCCCGCGGCAAGCAGGCGCACGACAAGCGCGAGACCGAGAAGGAACGCGACTGGCAGCGCGAGAAGCAGCGCACCATGCGCGCCCACAACCGCGCCTGAGGCTCGGCCCTAAAGCGGCGTGACGCTAAAGCTGCGGCCTCAGGCGAGGCCCAGCTTCATCGCATCGTTCGAAGACTTGAACCCGTGGCGCTCGTACAGCGCCCTGGCCCGCGCATTGGCATGCAGGGTCAGCGCATCCACGCCCTGCTCCCGCGCCGCCGAGCCCACCGCCGCCAGCAGCGCCGTACCGATGCCACCCTGCCGCTGCGCCGGCTTCACGTAGACATTGAGCAGGTACCAGCCCTGCCCCGTCGGATAATTCGCCGAAGGCATGTGCGGATAAGGATTGACCGCCGCACTGCCCACCACCCGCCCCTCGTGCTCCGCCAGCCAGGCATGCAGCCGGCCGGCCTGCAGCGCGGTTTCGATCCAGTCGCGCAGATGGTCGGAAAACCCATCTGGCAGCCGCTGCCCCATTTCCTCGAGGAAGGCGCAGCGCAGTTCCGTCAGCTTGCCCGCGTCGCTCTGTACCGCCAGCCGAATCCTGGTCATGTGTTTTCCCCTGTCGTCTGCGTGGGCCAACGATAGCGGCAGAGTGCGGTGCATCCGCAAGCTTGAAGTGAGCCCGTGCGGCTCCATATACTGTCGCGTTCCAGCAATCTTTTCCCCGGGGGTGTCCTGGCTTCGACGGGGGTAGTGAGATAGCTTGGTGCATGCCGAGGGGGCGACTTTCCTCGTAAATCCAGTTGCAAACTTATAGTTGCCAACGACGACAACTACGCTCTGGCCGCTTAAGGCCTAGCCCCGAACCCACTTGTGCTCGTGCTCGTGGATGTAGGGTCACTATCACGAGATCGCCCGAAGCTGCCGCCTGTCGGTAAGGGTTAAATCAAGCAGGCTGGTCCTTCGATGCGCTTCGCACACTGTGCTGTCGCGGGATGAGATCTAACGGTGAGCTAAGCATGTAGTACCGGGCGTCAAACGCCTTCGGACGCGGGTTCGACTCCCGCCACCTCCACCAATACGGCCATCTAAGTGATTTAATTACTTAGATGGCTTTTTTATTGGTTGGTATTGAATGGTTCTGCTTGGTCTCGGTTGGTCCACTTTTGGTTACGTCTGAGAGAGGCCTGAATGTCACCTGCTGATCCGCTGTGCGCCGTCCGACTTGTTTCCGATTCCCCCGGAGTTCTATCAGCCGTTTGGTCTGCAATTGCCCCGCTTTTAGGTGTCGGTCTTGGTGGCCTGATTACCTATCGAGCAACCGTAGTTGTGGAAGATTGGTACGCCCCCGATTCCGTAGACACCTGATAGTGTCTATTGAGGATCGGAGGATCTATGACCAGCAAACGTTTCACCGACGAGTTCAAAGCTGAAGCGGTCAAACAAGTTAACGAGCGCGGCTAC
>NZ_JAHFVJ010000013.1:0-106588 GCF_018599165.1 Dyella sp. LX-66 | reverse complement strand
ATTACATCGAGGTTTTCTACAACCGACAACGCCGACATGGACATCTGGGTGGCCTTGCGCCAATGATGTTCGAGGCGGCTAACTCAAAATCCAGCAGCTAACCGTCTACGAAAGCGGGGGCGTACCACACTGACCAGGAAATATGGGCTCCTCGAGCGCTCCAGCTTTTCCTGACCTCCCGTTCGCTAAGCCCCATCCAAGGCGCTAGGCGATCAATCAGTATCTCCCCTGTTCCCGGATGTGAAATGTCCGCAATGAATTCTAAGAACTCAAGGGAGGCGGCTTTTCTAGCAGAAGCCATAGTCGCAATCTTTTTTGTTCAGTCGCTTCGTCTTTGAGAGTTCACAGCCGACCAGGGCCACGCCGGACGCCGTGTGGTGCGGCGCCCGGAACGGCCGGCGCCGCCATTCCCCGGCTTCCACCGCCTGCCCCGCCACCGACAGCACGGCGCAGGTTTCCAGCGCCTCGGATTCGCTCAAGGGCGGCAGGATGCCGGGCAGGCGTTCGGCCAGCATGGTCTTGCCGGTGCCGGGCGGACCGACCAGCAGCAGGTGATGGCCGCCCGCGGCGGCGATTTCCAGCGCGCGGCGCGCATGGCGCTGGCCGCGCACGTCGCGCAGGTCCGGGCCGTCGCCGGCCAGCTCGTCGTTGGCGGGGGCGGCGGCCGGGGTGGGCAGGTCCTGCACGCCGCGCAGCCAGCCGCAGACTTCGGCCAGCGAATCGGCCACGCGCACGTCGGCATCGGACACCAGCGCCGCCTCCGCCGCATTGGCGCGCGGCACCACCACCTTGCGACCGCGGGCGCGGGCGCGCATCAGCGCGGGCAATACGCCGGAGACGCCGCGCAAAGCACCGGACAGGGCCAGTTCGCCGAGGAATTCGCAGTTATCGAGCCGCTCGCGCGGCACCTGGTTGCCGGCGGCGAGGATGCCCAGCGCGATCGCCAGGTCGAAACGCCCGCCGTCCTTCGGCAGCTCGGCCGGGGCCAGATTCACGGTGACACGGCGGTTGGGGTATTCGAAGGCGGTGTTCTGGATCGCCACGCGCACCCGGTCGCGCGCCTCGCGCACGGCAGCTTCGGGGAGGCCGACGATGTTGGTGCCGGGCAGACCGCCGGAAAGATGCACCTCGACCATCACCTGCGGCGCGGCCACCCCCTCCTGGGCTCGACTGAGGGTGACGGCAAGACTCATGGCGACGGCGTTTCCGGAGCGGGCAAAGAGAATGACCGCCCCCGGTCGTTCTCGGGGTGAGGGTGACGGACCGGGGACGGCTCCCGGGAGGGAGAAGGGCTAGCCCCCGCGCGATGCGGCGAGCGCCTCCAGATCGGCCACTCGTCGCTCCAAGGCTTCCACTCTGGCTCGCGTACGGGCGAGCAAGAGGCTCTGGACGTCAAACTCCTCGCGGGTGACTAGGTCGAGGCGGCGCAGTCCCTGCGCAAGGACATCGGAAAAGTTGGCGCGGAGGTCCTCATGCGCCTGAGCCAATCCTGGCGGAACCAACGAGGCAAGTCGTAAGGCAAGCTGATCGATATCCTGCCTATCCATCATGGATAGCACCTCGAACTCGTCGGAAAGAAGTCTAAGTAAACGCCTAGTTTGTACGCCATCGGCCTGCTCCGCTGCTTTATGTAGGGATTTTCCTACACACCGTCGTCACAGGCGACAAATCCGCCCCGGGACGGGCAAAATGCCGCTCCCCGGGGGCGCCTGCCGCCCGCTGCCTTAAGTGACGAGGTTCCCATGAAGCTGGTGGTGGCGATCATCAAACCCTTCAAGCTCGACGACGTGCGCGAGGCGCTGGCCGAAGTGGGCGTGCAGGGCATCACGGTGACCGAGGTGAAGGGCTTCGGCCGCCAGAAAGGCCATACCGAGCTCTACCGCGGCGCCGAGTACGTGGTCGACTTCCTGCCCAAGATCAAGCTGGAAGTGGCGGTGGCGGACGAGCAGCTGGACCGCGTGGTCGAGGCCATTTCCCAGGCCGCGCGCACCGGCAAGATCGGCGACGGCAAGATCTTCGTCAGCGCGCTGGACCAGGTCATCCGCATCCGCACCGGCGAGCTGGACAACGACGCGCTCTGACAGCGCGTCCGCTCAATCGGCCGAGGCGGCGATCCCGCGCTCGCGCTGGAAGCGCCGGTGGTGCACCAGCAGGCCGATGAAATACACCAGGTAGTAGCCCACCATCAGCCCGAACACCGCCAGGGTCAGCGGGCTGTTGCCCATCGGCGGCGCGTGGCCGGCCGCGGCGGCCATGGCCGGGTCCTGCATCTGCGGCATCGCCACCATGAAGCGCCAGGCCAGGCGGCCGATCAGCAGCACGGTGAGGCCGGCGCCGATCCACGGGTTGGGGATATAGACGTCTTCGCCGCTACCGTTCTGCCCGAACTGGGTCAGGCGCAGGCCCACCGTGCCCAGCACCGCGCCGCCGGCGATGCCGCCGGCCAGGCCGACCAGCAGCATCGGGTTGTACAGGCCGGTGAGGGACAGCGCCACGGTCAGCAGGGACAGCACCACCACGCGCGCGATCATCCGCTTGCGCCGGATCGGCTGCTGGCCGAAGTTGCCGCGCACGCGGCGGTACATGCCGTACGCCATCAGCGGAATCATCAGCGCGGGAATCATGTTCGGAGCCATGGCGCGGCACTCGTCGTGGAAGTTGGCGCAGCCTAACGCTCGTTCTGTTTCACGGCGATTGACGCCGCACAGCTATCGCGGGTGACGCGTGTCACCCGCGCGGCGCGGCGCTTACCTGGCCTTGCCCTGGTTGGCCACCGCGGCCATCTTCGCCGCGATCGCCTCGGCGTCGCCCAGGTAGTAGTGGCGCAACGGCTTGAGGTGCTCGTCGAACTCGTACACCAGCGGCACGCCGTTGGGGATGTTGAGCTCGACGATGTCGTCGTCCGAAATACCGTCCAGGTACTTCACCAGCGCGCGCAGCGAATTGCCGTGCGCGGCCACCACCACACGCTGGCCGGAGCGGATCGCCGGCGCCAGCACGTCGTGCCAGTACGGCAGCACGCGGGCCACGGTGTCCTTCAGGCATTCGGTGTCGGGAATCACCGAGGCATCCAGGCCGGCATAGCGCGGGTCCTGCACCGACTCGTTGTCCGCCCGCTCCAGCGCCGGCGGCGGGATGTCGTAGCTGCGGCGCCACACCTTGACCTGGTCCTCGCCGAACTTCGCCGCCGTCTCCGCCTTGTTGAGGCCGGTGAGCGCGCCGTAGTGGCGCTCGTTGAGGCGCCAGTCGGTGATCACGGGGATCCACATCAGGCCCATCTCGTCCTGCACGCCCCACAGCGTGCGCACGGCGCGCTTGAGCACCGAGGTGTGCGCCACGTCGAAGCTGTAGCCGGCCTCTTTCAGCAGGCGCCCGGCTTCCTTGGCCTCTTCCATGCCCTGCGCGGTGAGGTCGACGTCGGCCCAGCCGCTGAAGCGGTTGTCGAGGTTCCACTGGGATTGGCCGTGGCGGATCAGTACGAGTTTGTGCATGGCGATGAAAGGGCTGCGGGGAAAGACCGGATGGTGCAGGCCGCCTTCCTGCCCGTCAAATCGCGCCCCTGTCGAAGGTCATGCTAAACCCCGTGCCGCGGCGGAGCATCCTAGGCAGGTCATTCACTCAAGGAGTTCCGCCATGCGCCGCACCCTGCTCACCCTGGCCCTCGTCCTCGCGCTGCCGCTGGCCGCCCAGGCCCGGGACAACGATATCGACAAGGTCAATGGCGCGGTCCGCGTCGAGGCCGGCCAGCAGGCCGGCGACGTCAGCTCGGTCAACGGCTCGGTGCACGTGGGCGAGCGCGCCGTGGTGCAGAAGGCCAGCACCGTCAACGGCTCGGTGGAACTGGGCGAGCGCGCGCAGGCCAGCGAGGTGGAAACCGTCAACGGCTCGGCCACCCTGGGCGCCGGCGCCAAGGTCAGCGGCGAAGTCAGCACCACCAATGGCGCGATCCGCCTGGGCAAGGGTGCGGACGTCTCGGGCAAGGTCGGCAACGTCAACGGCCGCATCAACCTCGATGGCGGCCATATCGGCCACGGCATCGAGACGGTCAACGGCAGCATCTATATCGGCGCCAATTCGCGCGTCGAAGGCGGCATTCTGGTCGACAAGCCCAGCGGCTGGTTCAACAGCAACAACCGTCCGCCGCACGTGGTGATCGGCCCGCACGCCGTGGTGCAGGGCACGCTGGAATTCCGCCGCGAAGTGATCCTGCAGATCAGCGACAGCGCCCAGGTCGGCACGATCAAGGGCGCCACGCCGACCAAGTTCTCCGGCGACATGCCGGCCTCGGACGACTGATCCACCGATGCTGGCGGCCCGGCCGGGCCGCCAGCTTTTTTGTCAAAGCCAGTCGCGCGGCTTGAGGTAATCCGACAGCCGCGCCTCGGCCGAATCCGGCTCCGGGGTATAGGCGTATTCGAAGCGCACGCGCGGCGGCAGGCTCATCAGGATCGACTCGGTGCGCCCGCCCGACTGCAGCCCGAACAGCGTGCCGCGGTCGTAGACCAGGTTGAATTCCACGTAGCGCCCGCGCCGGTACAGCTGGAACTCGCGTTCGCGCTCGCCGTGCGGCGTGTCCTTGCGGCGCTCGGCGATCGGCAGGTAGGCATCGAGGAAACCCTGCCCCACGGCCTGGGTGAAATCGAAGCAGCGCTCGAAGCCGCCTTCGTTCAGATCGTCGTAGAACAGGCCGCCGACGCCGCGCGTCTCGGCGCGGTGCTTGAGATAGAAATACTCGTCGCACCATTTCTTGTAGCGCGGGTAGACCTCGGCGCCGAACGGCGCGCACAGGTCGCGTGCCACCGTATGCCAGTGCGCCACGTCTTCGTCGAAGGGATAGAACGGCGTGAGATCGAAGCCGCCGCCGAACCACCACACCGGCTCCAGGCCGTCCTTGCTCGCCTCGAAATAACGCACGTTGGCATGCGTGGTCGGCAGATAAGGATTATGCGGATGCAGAACCAGCGACACGCCCGTGGCGACGAAACCGCCGCCGGCCAGCTCCGGCCGGTGCGCGGTGGCGCTGGGCGGCAGCTGGCTGCCGTGCACCAGCGAGAAATTCACGCCGGCCTGCTCGAACACCGCGCCGTCGCGCAGCACGCGCGTGCGGCCACCGCCGCCGGCGGGGCGCGTCCAGGCGTCCTCGACGAACTTCGCCTTGCCGTCCAGCTGTTCGACCGCGCTGCAGATGCGGTCCTGCAATTGGCGCAAGAACTGTTCGACTCGGTCGGTTTGCTGGCTCATCTAGGCGTCCGTGGATGGGGAAAACACCGCGAGCTTAGCAAGCCGTCCGGCAGCAGGACTGCGACCGTGCGCCGCGCCCTAGCGCACGCGCATCAAGAGCCGCGCATGGCCGATGCGCCGCGCCCAGCGCAGGCCCAGGTCGATCCACATCACATAGGCCGCTTCGGCCAGCAGGCGCAGCACGATGCGGCGGTCCAGGCGCAGGCGTTCCTCCGCCGCCACCGGCACGCTCGCCGTGAACCCAAGCCAGCGCGCCAGCAGCAGGCAGCGCGGCAGGTGGTAGCGGCTGGTCACCAGGGCCACCGGCGGCATCGCATGGCCGGGATCGTCGTGGCGCAGCAGGCTGCGGGCGTGGCGCAGGTTGTCCAGCGAATCGGTGGAGGCCTGTTCGAGCTTCGGCGCCACGGCATCCGGCAAGCCATGCGCGCGCAGCCAGGCCAGGCCGGCTTCCGCCTCGCTGATGCGGCCGCCGCTGCAGCCGCCGAGCAGGAACATGCGCTCCACGCGCCCTTCATGCACCAGGGCCAGCGCGCGGGCCAGGCGCTGCTGGTAGTCGCGCTCCGGCCGGTCGCCGGCCAGCTTGCGGCCGAACACCAGCAGGTCGCGCCGTTGCGGCGGCGCCAACGGGCTGCGCGAGGCCACCCGCCAGACGTAAAGCAGATAACCGAGCCAGACCAGGCCCAGGCTCAGCACCATCGCCGCGCCCACCACCGCCGCCACATGCAGCAGATCGCGCCGGCGCGCATGGCGCCAGGGGCCGCGTTTCAGGGGCGCGAGCAGGGAGGACAAGGATGGGTCCGGCAAAAGGCCAGCAGTGTGGGCAAGGCTTATGAAAGCCGCAATGGAAAAAAATAGGCGGAAATATGAACGCAAGAACCGGCCGCACTGGGCGCACCCAGCGGCCGCCCGCTAGGCTCCCGCGATGCCCCAACCCATTCATCCACTTGCTATCAGTGCATACACCGTGACGTCCGCACTGGGACACGGCGTTGCCGATCACCGCCGCGCGCTCGAAGCGGCGCGCGGCGGCCTGCGCCCGAACGATTTCGGCGACGCGCCGCTGGCCTGCTGGATCGGCCGCGTCGACGGCGTCGAGGACGCAGCCCTGCCCGCCGCCTTCGCCGCCTGGGAATGCCGCAATAACCGCCTGGCCTGGCTGGGCCTGCAGCAGGACGGCTTCCTGGCGCAGGCCGAAGCGGCCATCGCGCGCTACGGCGCCGCGCGCATCGCGCTGGTACTGGGCACGTCCACCGCCAGCATCGGCGCCACCGAGGAAGGCTACCGCCGCCTGGAAAACGGCCGCATGCCGGCCGATCTGGAGCGCTCCGGCGTACACATGCCGCATTCGCTCACCGCCTTCGTCGCCGAAGCGCTGGGCCTGCAGGGGCCGGCGCTGACGGTGTCCACGGCGTGTTCGTCCAGCGCCAAGGTGTTCGCCAGCGCCGAGCGGCTGATCCGCTTAGGTCTGGTCGATGCCGCCGTGGTCGGCGGCGTCGACACGCTGTGCGGCAGCGTGCTGTTCGGCTTCAACTCGCTGGAGCTGGTATCGCCGGAACGCTGCCGCCCGTTCGACCGCGCGCGCCGCGGCCTGTCGCTGGGCGAGGCCGCCGGCTTCGCCCTGCTCGAACGCGCCGAGGCCGCGCCCGCCGCGCCGCGCCTGCTCGGCTACGGCGAAGCGAGCGACGCCCACCATATGTCCACGCCGCATCCGGAAGGACTCGGCGCCGAACTGGCGCTGCGCGATGCACTGGCACGCGCCGGCCTGGACGCCGCGCAGGTCGACTACATCAACCTGCACGGCACCGCGAGCCTGAAGAACGACGAAGTCGAAGCCGCGCTGATCGGCCGCATCTTTCCGGCCAGCACGCGCGCCAGTTCCACCAAGGGCTATACCGGCCACACGCTGGGCGCGGCCGGCATCGTCGAGGCGGCGTTCGCGCTGCTTGCGCTCGAGCACGGCTTCGTCCCGGGCAACCTCGGCGGCGACGAGCCCGATCCGGCCTGCGGGCCACAGTTCGCCTGGCGCGGCGAACGACGCGACGTACGCATCGCCTTGAGCAATTCTTTCGGTTTCGGCGGCAACAATGCCTGCCTCGCGTTCGGCAAGGCGGCGGCATGAGCATGCGCGTTCACGTGGAAGGCATCGGCGTGTGGTCGCCGCAGCTGGCGGATTTCGCCGCGCTGCACGGGCAGCTGCAAGGCACGCCCGCGCCCGCTCCCGCCGGCAGGCCGCCGGCCGCCACGCTGCCGGCGAACGAACGCCGCCGCGCGCCGGAAAGCGTGCTGCTGGCGATCGAAGTAGCCGGCCAGGCGGTGGCGATGAGCGGCCGTGCGCCGGCGGAACTGGCCTGCGTGTTCGGCTCCGCCTTCGGCGACCTGAGCATCACCGACTACATGTGCGAAACGCTGGCGCATGCGCCGACCGAGCTGTCGCCTACGCGCTTCCACAACTCGGTGCACAACGCCGCCGCCGGCTACTGGACCATCGCCACCGGCTGCCACGCGCCGTCTTCGGCGGTGTGCGCCTGGCACGACAGCATCGGCGCCGGCTTGCTGGAAGCGGCCGCCATGGCGCTGGCCGACCAGCGTCCGGTGCTGTTCGTGTGCAGCGACGTCGCCGGCGCCGGTCCGCTGGCGCCGATCACCCGCAGTACCCAGGCCTTCGGCTGCGCCTTCGTGCTCGCACCGGAAGCCTCGCCGCGCACGCTAGCCACGCTGTCGCTGCAGCTGGCGCCGCGCGTGGCAACGCATACGGACGACGGCCCACTGCCCGCCGCCTGGAGCGAGGCCAATGCCACGGCCGCCGCGGCGCTGCCGCTGCTTGTCGTTTTGGCGGGTCGAGATCGTCATTGTCAGATGGCCGCAGCGGGAGGGCTCGGCCTGGAAATCCTCATGGAGAACGTCGCTTGAATGTCCCGGCCAACCCGTGGTGTGTACTTATCCCCTGCCTCAACGAAGAGGCGGCCATCGAATCCGTGGTCGGCGCGGCGATCGCGCTGGGCGCGCCGGTCATCGTGGTCGATGACGGCTCCGACGACCGCACGCCGGACATCGTCGCGCGCCTGCCGGTGACTCTGCTGCGCCACGAACAGCGC
Organism: Dyella sp. LX-66; assembly: GCF_018599165.1. Taxonomy (NCBI): domain Bacteria; kingdom Pseudomonadati; phylum Pseudomonadota; class Gammaproteobacteria; order Lysobacterales; family Rhodanobacteraceae; genus Dyella; species Dyella sp. LX-66. Next base: position 98,252 of record NZ_JAHFVJ010000013.1, on the reverse strand, counting down.
CGCGGCAAGGGCGAGGCGCTGCGCACCGGTTTCCGCGAAGCGCTGCGCCAGGGCTTCGACGCGGTGGTGACCATGGACGGCGACGGCCAGCACCTGGCCAGCGACGTGCCGCGCATCGTCGCGGCCGCGCAGCGCTATCCGCACCACATCGTGATCGGCGCCCGCCTGCTCGACAAAGCGCAGCAGCCCAGGCCGCGCCGCATCGCCAATGCGATTGCCGACTGGGGCATTTCCTGGGCCTGCGCGCAGCCGGTGGCCGACACGCAGAGCGGCCAGCGCTGGTATCCGCGCGCCGCGCTGGACCTGGTGGAACTGCCGGCGGAGAACTTCGTGTTCGAGGCGGCCATCCTGATCGCCGCCTCGCGCGAGAAGGGCTTAGGCATGGCTTCGGTGCCAATCGCCTCGCGCTACCAGGGCGAGTTCCGCATGAGCCACTTCAATCCGGTGCGCGACGTGGTGCGCATCACCACCTATACGGTGGGCCGGGTGCTGCATTACGGCGAAGTGTGGTCCAGCTACCGGCGTTCGCGCGCGAGCCGGCCGATCGTGTTCGATACGGCGGCGCCGGCGCGCTGAGTCAGCCGGCGACGTAGATCACCGCGGCGCGTCCGCTGGCCAGGACGCGCTCGGCCTGCTCCACGCGGAACGCGTATTGCGCGCCGGCTTCGTCGGCGAACAGCTGTTCCGCGTGGATGTCGAGCCGGCCGCCTTGCGCGTCGACGTATTCCACCGCCAGCACCACGTCGCGCAGGCTGACCAGCCGCCCCTGCCGCACCGCGGTGTCGCCGCGCGCCCTGGCGCTCAAGGCCCCATGCACCGCCATCGCCTGCGCGCCGTACTCGGACAAGTGCAGCGCGTGCAGGCCGTGCATGGAACGCAGCGGATGCGCCGCGGACGCATGGCCTTCGCTCATGGCATGGATGGTGGTGGCGTCCCACGCCTGCACCGCATCGAGCAGGCACATTTCGCCCGTATGCGGAATCAGCTGGGCCCAGTCAGTCCGGTCGAGCATGCGGCGCCATCAGGGTCGAAAGGCAGAAATGGAAGGCCACGCCCAGGCTCACCGTAAGGCCGATGGCGCGCAGCACCGGGATGCTGCTCCAGGCGAACATGCCGAACACCAGCAGCGCGGAAGCCACGCACACCAGGGTGGCGTGCAGGGTGCGGCGCTGTTCGGCGACGTCGTCCGTATCGCGTTCGAAGAACAGTGCGTAGTGCAGGCCCAGGCCGGCGGCCAAGGTCAGCGCCACCAGGTGGAACAGCGAGATCTCCACGCCGGCCGCACGCTCCACCGCCAGCACCAGGAAGGTGGCCAGCGTCATCGGCGCCAGCACGCGCCAGGCACGGCGCCAGCCGCGCAGCGCGAACGATACGGTCAACACCAGCAGCACGGCGGCGATGGCCAGCGCGTGCAGGATGCGCACGCGGTAATCGGCCACCAGCGATTCGGCGGCGGCTTTCAGGTCGAGCACGCGCACCTTGCCGCCGCTGTCCTTGGCCAGTGCTTCGAGCGCGGCCACATCATGCACGCCGCTGAGCGTCGCCAGCCCTAGCCACTGCCCTTCGCGCTGCGCGAGCATCGCAGCGAAGCGCTGGCCGAGCGCGCTTTGCGCGAAGACTTCCGGCGTCAGCGGCGGCAGAGTCTTCGCTTTCTCGACGTCGGCCACGAAGGGTTCGAACAGATCCTTGCGGAACGGCATGCCTTGCGTCGCTTCCGCGAGTGCGGCACGCAGGCTGGCGGCATCGGGCAACTGGCGCTGGCGCTGCTGCTGCGTGGCGATGCTGGGCAGATAGCGCGAAGGCAGTTCGATCGCATCGGCGGCGTGCTTCGCCACCAGCGCATCGACCTTCGGCTCCAGCTGCTCCGACAGGCGCAGCACACCCTGCGCATCGGACGCCTGCAGTACCAGCAGATAGCGCACGTCCGGTGCGCCCAGGGCTTCGCGCAGGCGCGCATCCCGCTGCAGCAGGTCCTGCGGCAGCGGCGTCAGCGCGGCGAGGTTGTTCTGCCAGAACGGCCCGGGCGCGAACGCCAGCGCGGCCACGATGGCGACGGCCACCGCCGCCGGCAGCCAGCGCGGACGCGGCAGCCGGTCGAAGAAACGACGCGCGTGCGCCAGCCACGGCATCTGCGCCACGTCGCGCACCTGCGCCGGCAGCAGGCGCGGCAGCAGATAGCGCGTGCACAGGCCGGCCACCAGCAGGCCGGTGATGGTGAACACGGCCAGCTGCTGCAGGCCGTTCACGCCCGAGGCGTAGAAAGCGAGATAAGCGATGCACGCCGAAGCGATGGCCGTCAGCAGCAGCGGCCACAGGCCGCGCACGCTGGCCACGGCGTCCTCGCCCGCGCGGCGGTGGCTCAGCACGCGGATGGGATATTCCTGCGCCACGCCCAGCAAGGTGAAGCCGAAGGCCAGCGTGATGCCGTGCACCTGCGGAAACGCCAGCACCAGCGCCGCGATGCCGCCGAGCGCCGCGCTGGCGATCGGCAAGGCCGACAGCAGCAGCGAGCCGATGCTGCGATACGCCAGCAGCAGCAACAGGATGAAACCGGCGGTGGACACATTGCCGATCCACTCCGCCTCGTGCCGCGTGTGCTCGCCCACCACCACGCTGAAATAACCGGGGCCGCTGATGGTCAGGCGCGCACTGCCCGCACCGGGCAGACGATGGAACGCCTGCTCGATCCCGCTCACCGCTTCGCCCTGCGCCGCAGGATCGAAACCGGCGGCACGTGTCTGCACCACCAGCAGCGCCTCGCGCTGCGGCGAGAACCACACGCCTTCGCGCGTCTCCGGCGTGCGCGCGGGCGTCCAGCGTTCGGCCAGCTTCAGCACTTCCAGCGTGGGATCGCGCGGCAGCAGGCCTTTCAGCAGCGAGGCGGCGGGCGAGGAGAGATCGTCCACGCGCTGATCGAGCTGGTCGGCGAGGAAGCTTTCGTCGTAGCGCTGTTGATCCAGCGTCGGCGAAAGCAGATAGCGATACGGCAGCAGCTGTTCGTCCAGCGCGGTGAGATCGAAGCTGCCATTGAGCACCTGCGTGTAGCGCGGGTCAGGGCGCAGCGCACCCGCAAGACCCTGGCTCAACGCAGCCAGCGCCGCATCGTCGCCGCCATCGATCGCCAGCAGCAACAGGCGCGAACCGGGACCGTCGCCGACCTGCTCCATCAGCAGGCGCTGGTCGGCATTGACCGGCGCGGGCATGAAGTCGCGCAGATCGCCGCTCACCTTCAGCCGCTGCGACACCAGCAGGCCCAGCCCGGCCAGCGCCAGCAGCCACACGGCAAGCAGCAGGCCATGCTTCACGCTCAGCCGCCCTTGCACAGCGCCGCGAGGGCTTCGCGCGTCGGCGCCGCCGGCATGCGCGCGGCCAGGTCGCCGAGCAGGTCCACGGCGAGGTCGCCGTCGGCTTCCTGCATGCGCATGCAGCGCGGCTCGCCGCCGCGGCCGTCGATCTCGATGCTGGCGATGACCTTGACCACGCGCGCGTCGCGCGGCACCAGGGTCAAGGTCCAGCCGCCGGCATGGCTTTCCTGGCGCACGTCGAAGGCCTGGTTGAGCCGGCCGGCATCGCCGCCGAGCAGCGCCACGAAACTGTCCAGCAGCACCTGCAGCTGCGGCGCGCGGTGCAGCGAGAAGCTGCGCGGCTTGCGGCCTTCGCGCTGCTGCGTCACTTCGCCGTCGGCAATGGTGGCGGTTTCCTTGGCCGGCTTCTCCACGCGGCGCTCCAGGCGGTCGCCGCCGAGCCAGCCCAGTTCGCCGGAGACCACCAGCGGCTGCTCCAGCACTTTCATGAAGCGAGCTTCGGCGAACGGCGTGCGCGACGGCGCGGGACGCGCCAGCGAAGCGATCAGCGCCTGTGCGTCGGCCGAACTCGACCCGGCCGCGCGCGCCTCAGGCTCCTGGGCGTTCGCCCAGCACGACAGGCTCAGGGCGAACAGGAGCGCTAGTGTCTTGCTGCCAGAAATCATAGAAGTTGAACCAGTTGTAGGGGGCGGCGTGGATGTAATGCTCGACGCGCTGCGCATAACGGGCGATGACCGCGTCCAGCGCCTGCGCACGGCCCGGGCGCGGAATGTCCACGCGGTCGGCGAAGGCTTCGAAGACCAGGCGATAACGGTTGCCGCCCAGGTACAGGCCGAAACACAGCACCACCGGCACGCGCAGCGTATGCGCCAGCAGCCAGGGGCTGATCGGGAACGGCGCGGGGCTGCCCAGCAGCTCGGCGCGGCGCAGCACTTCGTGTTCGCGGCCACGGTCGGCCAGCATCGCCACCAGCGCGCCCTGGCCGCAGGCTTCGGCCATCTGCATGGCGACCGAGGTGCCGTCCTGCGAAGCGTCGATGACCTTGTCGCCGATCTCCGGCGCCAGGGCTTCGAGCAGCTCGGTGAGCGCGGGCGTCTTCTGCTTGTCCAGCAGCACGCGCAGGTTCACCTCGGGACGGCGCGCGCTGATCGCACGCAGCGCCTCGAAGCTGCCCTGGTGCGAGCCGAACAGCAGTACGCCCTGCCCTTGGCGCAGCGGTGCGTCCAGTGCCTCCAGGCCTTCCACTTCGATGGCGAAGCCGCGCTCGCCGCGCGCCAGCAGGAAGACGCGGTCCAGCATGGTGGAGGCGAAGCAGTGGATGTGTTTCAACACATGCCATGCCGTGACGCGATGCGGCAGCACGCGCGCCAGGAAGGCCTGCGAGGCCTCGCGCTCCAGCTTGCGGCGCCAGTAGAAATACAGCGTGATCGGATACAGGAACAGCCGCGCGAAACCGCGCCCGCCATGCAGGGCGATGCTGCGGATCAGCCACAGCGCGAAACGGCCACCGCCTTCGGGCCGGCTTTGCCAATGCTCGGTCATGCCGCTTCGCCTTCGATCGCGCCGCGCGCCAGCAGCAGCTCGCCGCGGCGCAGTTCGAAGCGCACGCGCGCGCCGCTTTCGCTCAGCAGCAGTTCGGCCTCTTCACCGGGCAGCAGCGGCGCCATGAATTTCGCTTCGGCGATGCGCGCCAGCCGCTGCCCACGCCATGCGCGCAGTGCATCCGCCACGGCTTGCAGCAGCACCACGCCGGGCACCAGCGGCTGGCCGGGGAAATGGCCCGGCAGCGACGGATGCGTGGGATCGATGCGCACACAGGTGCGATAGGTCGGGCTCATGCAGCCACCGGCATGTGCATGCGGGAACGTGGGGACGATGCCTGGCGTACGGGCATCGCCGGCATGGCTCAGGCGGCCGCGCGGTGCTTTTCGATGTGCTCGGCGAGCGAGCGCAGGCTGGCGAAGATGGCGCGGTTGTCCGGATTGTCCGAACGCAGCTGGAAGCCGTACTGCTTGGACACCGCCAGCGCGATCTCCAGCGCATCGATGGAATCCAGGCCCAGTTCGCCGCCGAACAGCGCGGTATCGGGGTCGATCTGCTCGGGCTGGAGGTCTTCCAGGTTGAGGCTCTCGACGATCAGGATCGCCAGTTCACGTTGTGCCGCCGTCTGCTCTGCCATGCTCGTTCCGTACTGCTCTGGACATGCCCTCCCCCCCGGCTGGCATGGAGCGGCAGTGTAACATGGCGGCCTTGTCGTCCCTGGTTACGGTGCATGGTTCCCGGTTCAGAAAACCTCCAGCCAGCCGCCCCGGAAAGGCGCGCCCCCCGCATCTCCTACCGCCACGAGGCCCTGGCCGCGGTGCTGGCCGAAACCGGCACGCTGGCTGCGCTGGGCTTCGGCGCCGGTGCGCCGCTGCACGACGATCCGCGCTACCTGCCCGTGCCGCTCGAAGGCATGGAAGCGCCGACGCCGCTGGAGGTCTGGCAGGTCGACGGCGACGTCGAACACGGCCGAGAAGGCGCGCTGCGCTGGTCCGCCGGCGCGGGCTGGCTGTTCGCCGCGGTGGACCTGGACGAACACGCGCATGGCGGCCCGCGCGCTACCGCCGAACTGGCCTACCGCCTGCTGCGCGAATTCCTCGCGCGCCGGCCGGAACAACAGGTGCAGCGCATCTGGAATTACCTCGGCGCGATCAACCAGGGCGAAGGCGACGCCGAGCGCTACAAGTTGTTCTGCGAAGGCCGCGCGGCCGGCATGGGCGAGTTCTTCCGCGAAGGCTTTCCCGCCGCCACCGCGATTGGCCATCATGGAGCCGGCCATCACGCCGGCGAGCATCTGCAGGTCTATCTGCTGGCCTGCGACCAGCCTGGCCAGCGCGTGGAGAATCCGCGCCAGGTCAGCGCCTGGCGCTACCCGCGCCAGTATGGCCGCACGCCGCCGAGCTTCGCCCGAGCCATGTCGCTGCCGGGCCAGGACGTACTGGCGATTTCCGGCACCGCCGCAGTGGTCGGCCACAGCTCCGCGCACGAGGACGACCTCGACGCGCAGATGGCCGAGACGCTGGCCAACCTGGAAACACTGCTTGCGCATGCCGGCATGCCGGCCGGCTTCGACACGCATTCGCCGCTGAAGGCCTACGTGCGCCACGCGGCGGATGCGCCGCGCGTACTCGGCTTCCTCGCCGCGCGCCTGCCCGGCGTGCCGGTGCTGCTGCTGCACGGCGACGTGTGCCGCCGCGAACTGCTGGTGGAGATCGACGGCTGGCGCTACGCCTGATCAGGGTTTGCCGCAGCCGCCGTGCGCGTCCTTGAACGAGGCGAGCAGGACATCCGCCACCGCGGCTGACGACGCGGGTACGGCGATCGCCAGTTCGCGAAAGAACGGATCGCCGGTCTGGTCCAGCACCATCAGCGCACGCACGGGCGGCGACTTCGGCAGGCGGTAGGCGAGGCGCGCGGTGCAGCGATCCAGCCGCTGCAGTTCGTCCGGCTTGGGCTCGAGCACCGGTTCCGGCGTCGAGGTTTCCATCAGCGTATCGAGCTGCTTGTGCGCGCCGGGAAACACGCCCTGCGCCGCTTCGTAGATGCAGCCCAGGCAGGCGGGAAACAGTTCCCAGCTCATCCATCCCGCCTCGGCGCCTTCCGGCGCGACGAAGCTGAAAACGGTATTGCCGTCGACGCCCACCGCCGTGCGCTGCGGTTTCCAGCCGCGCGGCACGGCGAGCCAGCCGGTGGCGTTGGCATAGAACCAGTCGAGCTTGTCGCGCAGTTCCGGCGGAACGGCGATGGCGAGTACAGGCAGTTCGCTGTCCTGCACCGTTTCCCAATCGCCTTCGCCGTCTTTGACTTCGATGCGCGTGGCGCGGATGGCGTCGAGCGCGTGGCCGGCGGCATCGCGAGGATGCGCCGGGGCCAGGCGATAGTCCTTGCCGGCGACGGAGAGGTAGTGCGACGGCGGACCGGTCAGCGCGCGATGCGGCGCATCGCCGGCAACGGCGATGCCCGAGCCGGCAGCGAGCAACAGCAGTACGGCGCCGAGGCGCACAGGGAAGTTCATGCAAGACGCTCCTTGTCTTCGAATGGATGAATGTCCGACCGGTCTCGTCACCTCAGCGAAAGCCGGGGTGACGGAGTCGATCGACGTTTATTTTTTCTCGGGGCGCTTCCACCCATGCAAGGTGGCCTGGCGTCCACGCGCCACGGTCAATTGCCCTGCCGGCGCATCGTGGGTGATCACCGAGCCCGCGCCGATCGTCGCGTTCTCGCCCACCCGCACCGGCGCCACCAGCGCGCTGTTGGAGCCGATAAACGCGCCATCGTCGATGCGGGTGACGCTTTTGTTCACGCCGTCGTAGTTGCAGGTGATGGTGCCGGCGCCGATATTGACCTTCGCGCCGATCACGGTGTCGCCCAGATAGCTCAGGTGATTGGCCTTGCTGCCCTCGCCCAGCTTCGCCTTCTTGGTCTCGACGAAATTGCCCACGTGCACGCCGGCCGCCAGCTCGGTGCCGGGGCGCAGGCGCGCGAACGGGCCGATGGTGCAGGGGCCGTGGGTGACCACGCCTTCCAGGTCGCAGTGCGGCTGCACCACGGTGCCGGCGGCGAGCTGTACGTCCTTGAGGCGGCAGAACGCGCCGATGCGCACGTCTTCGCCCAGCTGCACGTCGCCCTCCAGGATCACGTCGATGTCGATGTCGACGTCGCGCTCCACCGTGACGCGGCCGCGGATATCGATGCGCGCCGGATCGGCGATGCGCACGCCTTCCAGCGCCAGCGCCTTGGCCGCGCGCTGGCGGTAGACCGCTTCGAGTTCGGTCAGCTGCCAGGGATTGTTGGCGCCGGCCGCTTCCATCTCGTCGTCGCATTCCACGCAGAAGGCCGGACGGTTTTCCGCCGCGGCCATCGCGAAGATATCGGTGAGGTAGTACTCGCCCTGCGCGTTGTTGCGGTCGAGTTTCGCGGTCCAGCGCTTCAGCGCGGCGGCGTGCGCGGCGACGATGCCGGTGTTGATGCGGTCGATCGCGCGCTGCTCGTCGCTGGCGTCTTTTTCTTCCACGATGGCGCGCACGAAGCCGTTGCCGTCCAGCAGCACGCGGCCGTAGCCCTTCGGGTCGGCCACGCGGGTGGCGAGCACGCTGAGCGCTTCGCCGGTATCGATCAGGCGCTGCAGGGTGGACGGCTGGGTCAGCGGCACGTCGCCGTACAGCACCAGCACCGCGGCATCATCGGGCACGTCGCGCAGGGCCTGGGCCACGGCGTGGCCGGTGCCCAGGCGCTCGGCCTGCAGCACCCAGCGCAGGTCCGGCTGGCCTTCGAATGCGGCGAGCACTTGGTCGCCGCCGTGCCCGTAGACCACGTGGATCTGCTGCGCCGACAGCGCGCGCGCCGCGGCCAGCACGTGCGCCAGCAGCGGGCGGCCGGCGAGCGGCATCAGCACCTTGGCCTTCTTGGACTTCATGCGCTTGCCTTCGCCGGCGGCGAGGACAATGACGTGCAGGGGCATGTTCTTCATGTCGGTCCCTTAGAGCCTGGGTCAGCGAAGCAGGATAGCAGCCGCTCATTTCGCTCCATGACCGGGGGCTGACGCAGCGTCGCCGGTCGTGACGCGTGCCGCACCTCCGTAGCATTCGAAATGAAAATCGTAGGCGAGGCTGAACGGACGCGCCTGGCTGTCGACGACGTGGCTTTCGCCGTTGGCGTCGGCGGCCCAGCGTTCGACTTTCAAGGGCAGGAAAGACCATTGGGTCGCGGCCGCTTTCACTGCGGCGATATAGAGGCGGCGGTCTGCGCTGGCGCTGGCGCTGGCTTCGTCGTCGATGCGCACCTCGTCGACCTTGCCCGTGGCGCTGACGATGAACAGTGCGCGTACTTCTTCGGGCGGCGGGCAGCTTGCCAGCAGCGAGGCCGGATAGACGGGTGTGACGCGATGCGCGGGCGCGGCGCCGCTGGACACTTCGCCCAGCGCCAGCGCGTAGCGCGCGGTGCCTTCGGGCACCACGGCGTGCCAGGTGGCATCGCCCTGCGGCCGCGTGGCCGATGTTTGCGGCGACACCTGGCTGCAGGCGGCAAGGCACACCGCCAGACCCGATGACACGATACGGAAACGCTTCGCCACGCGCGGCTCCCTCGGATGCACCGGCGCAACATGCCCAAACGAAAACGCCGGCACAAGGCCGGCGTTCCGCCTATTCCATACGCCGTAACCGGCGCGGGGAATCAGTGCTTGAGGTTCTTGCGCAGGCGCTCCAGCGCCTGCAGCTGGGTCAGCGCCTGGGCCAGCTTGGCCTGCGCCTCGGCGATGTCCTCGGCGTCAGTGCGGTTGGCCAGGGCGTCCTCGGCCTCCTGCTTGGCGCGCTGCGCGGCCGCTTCGTCCAGGTCGGCGGCGCGCGCGGCCGTATCGGCCAGCACGGTCACCACCTGCGGCTGCACTTCGAGAATGCCGCCGGAGACCCAGAACTGCTGGCGTTCGCCATTGGCCAGCACCACGTCGACGTGGCCGGGCTTGAGGCGGGTGATCAGCGGCGCGTGGCGGGGCGCGATGCCCAGCTCGCCCATTTCGCCGGTGGCGATCACCATCGTCGCCTCGCCGTGGAAGATCTCGGCCTCGGCGCTGACGATGTCGACTCGAAGGGTATGGCTCATGTCTGTCTCGCTCTGCTCGACGGGAGTGGGGATGGGGGATCAGGGAGCGGGATGGTTACCGCTCCCAGGCTCGCCCTGTCCTCAGGCCGCCTTCTTCGCGGCCATGTCCTCGGCCTTCTTGATGGCCTCGTCGATGCCGCCGACCATGTAGAACGCCTGCTCCGGGATGTGGTCGACTTCGCCGTCGACGATCATCTTGAAGCCGCGGATGGTTTCCTTCAGCGTCACGTACTTGCCCGGAGCGCCGGTGAACACTTCGGCCACGTGGAACGGCTGCGAGAAGAAGCGCTCGCACTTGCGGGCGCGGTACACCAGCTGCTTGTCTTCTTCCGACAGCTCGTCCATGCCCAGGATCGCGATGATGTCCTTCAGTTCCTTGTAGCGCTGCAGCGTGCCCTGCACGCGGCGGGCCACGTCGTAGTGCTCGGCGCCGACCACGTTCGGGTCGAGCTGGCGGCTGGTCGAGTCCAGCGGATCCACCGCCGGGTAGATGCCCAGCGAGGCGATCTGGCGGCTCAGCGTCACGGTGGAATCGAGGTGCGCGAAGGTGGTGGCCGGCGACGGGTCGGTCAGGTCGTCCGCGGGCACGTACACGGCCTGGATCGAGGTGATCGAACCGGTCTTGGTCGAGGTGATGCGCTCCTGCAGCACGCCCATTTCCTCGGCCAGCGTCGGCTGGTAGCCCACCGCGGACGGCATGCGGCCCAGCAGCGCGGACACTTCGGTACCGGCCAGCGTGTAGCGGTAGATGTTGTCGACGAAGAACAGCACGTCGCGGCCCTTGCCGTGCTCGTCCTTCTGGTCGCGGAAGTACTCGGCCATGGTCAGGCCGGTCAGCGCCACGCGCAGACGGTTGCCCGGCGGCTCGTTCATCTGGCCGTACACCATCGCCACCTTGGACTCGGGCAGGTTGTCGATCTTGACGACGCCCGCGTCCTGCATCTCGTGATAGAAGTCGTTGCCTTCGCGGGTACGCTCGCCCACGCCGGCGAACACCGACAGGCCCGAGTGCTGGGTCGCGATGTTGTTGATCAGCTCCAGCATGTTCACCGTCTTGCCCACGCCGGCGCCGCCGAACAGGCCGACCTTGCCGCCCTTGGCGAACGGGCACACCAGGTCGATCACCTTGATGCCGGTTTCCAGCAGCTCGTTGGCCAGCGCCTGGTCGTCGTACGACGGCGCTTCGCGGTGGATGACCCACTGGTCTTCGGCTTCGATCGGGCCGACTTCGTCGATCGGGTTGCCGAGCACGTCCATGATTCGGCCCAGGGTGGCCTTGCCGACCGGCACCTTGATGCCTTCGCCGGTGTTGCGCACGGCCAGGCCGCGCTTCAGGCCGTCCGGCGAACCCAGGGCGATGGTGCGCACCACGCCGTCGCCGAGCACCTGCTGGACTTCCAGCGTGATGTCGGTGCCGTCGATCTTCAGCGCGTCGTAAACCTGCGGCACCTGATCGCGTGCGAACTCGACGTCGATGACCGCGCCGATGATCTGTACAACTTTACCCTGGCTCATGGAAATGCTCCGGATGGATCTTTGAATGTCTGGTTTAACCGCGCCCGTTCTGGTCGCGTGGTTTTAGTGAAGAGTGCGGCCATGGATGGCCGCCCGTTTGATCTTCGCGATCATGGATGATCGCACTCACACAGCCGCTGCGCCGCCGACGATTTCCGAGATCTCTTGAGTGATCGCAGCCTGACGGGCCTTGTTGTAGACCAGCGTCAGCTCGCCGATGACCTTGCTCGCGTTGTCCGAAGCCGCCTTCATGGCGACCATGCGCGCGGCATGCTCGCTGGCCAGGTTCTCCAGCACGCCCTGGTAGACCACCGACTCGATGTAGCGGCCCAGCACGTATTCCAGCACCGTGGCGGCGTCCGGCTCGTAGATGTAGTCCCAGTCGTGCGACTGTTCGAGCTTGATGCCGGCATAGGCCGACTCGCCGGCCGACTGGTGCGCTTCCAGCTCCGCGGCCACCAGGGGCAGCGGCAGCAGCGCGTCCAGGGTCGGCTTCTGCGTCATGGTGTTGACGAAGTCGTTGTAGGCCAGGAACACGCGATCCAGCTTGCCGGCCGTATAAGCATCCAGCACCACCTTGATCACGCCCACCAGCTGCTCGAGCTTGGGCTTCTCGCCCAGATGGGTGACGCTGCCGACCAGGTTCACGCCCTTGATGCGGCGGAAGAACTGCGTGGCCTTCTGGCCCACGGCCACCACGTCCACCTGCACGCCCTTCTCCTGCCACTCGCGGATGGCGGGCAGCAGGCGGCGGAACAGATTGGAGTTCAGGCCGCCGCACAGGCCGCGGTCGGTCGACACCACCACGTAGCCGACGCGCGCGACCTTTTCGCGCTGCACCAGGAACGGATGGCTGAAGTCGGTGCTGGCCTGGGCCACGTGCGCGATCACCTTGCGCATCTGGCGCGCATAGGGGCGCGAGGCCTTCATCAGATCCTGCGCCTTGCGGATCTTCGACGCCGAGACCATTTCGAGCGCGCGCGTCACCTTGCGCATGTTCTGCGTGCTCTTGATCTTGGATTTGATTTCGCGTCCGCCTGCCATCTCTTTCTCGCTCGCTGTGGTCGCTCAAGTTCGGGAAACGGGAACGGCGGCGCCGTTCCCGCGTCCGGCTTACCAGCTACCGGTCTTCTTGTACTCGTCCAGGCCGGACTTGAAGGTGGCTTCGATGTCGTTGTTCCAGTCGCCGGTGGCGACGAGCTTCTTCATCAGCTCGGCGTGGTTCTGGTGGAAGAACGCATGCAGGCCCTTCTCGAACGGCAGCACCTTGTCGACCGCCAGGTCGTCCAGGTAGCCCTTCTCGACGGCGTACACCGACAGCGCGAGCTCGGCGATCGACAGCGGCGCGTACTGCTTCTGCTTCATCAGCTCGGTGACGCGCTGGCCGCGGTCCAGCTGGGCGCGGGTGGCCGGGTCCAGGTCCGAGGCGAACTGCGCGAACGCAGCCAGCTCGCGGAACTGCGCCAGGGCCAGCTTCACGCCGCCGGACAGCTTCTTGACGATCTTGGTCTGGGCCGAACCGCCCACGCGCGACACCGAGATACCGGCGTTCACGGCCGGGCGGATGCCGGCGTTGAACAGGTCGGTCTCAAGGAAGATCTGGCCGTCGGTGATCGAGATCACGTTGGTCGGCACGAAGGCGGACACGTCGCCGGCCTGGGTCTCGATGATCGGCAGCGCGGTCAGCGAGCCGGTCTTGCCCTTCACTTCGCCGTTGGTGAACTTCTCGACGTACTCCTCGGACACGCGCGCGGCGCGCTCGAGCAGACGGGAGTGGAGATAGAACACGTCGCCCGGATAGGCTTCGCGGCCCGGCGGGCGCTTCAGCAGCAGCGAGATCTGGCGGTAGGCCACGGCCTGCTTGGACAGATCGTCATAGATGATCAGCGCGTCTTCGCCGCGGTCGCGGAAGTACTCGCCCATGGCGCAACCGGCGTACGGCGCGATGTACTGCAGCGCGGCCGACTCGGAGGCCGAAGCCACCACCACGATGGTGTTGGCCAGCGCGCCGTTCTCTTCGAGCTTGCGCACCACGTTGGCGATCGACGAGCGCTTCTGGCCGATGGCGACGTAGATGCACTTAATGCCGGAATCTTTCTGGTTGATGATCGCGTCGATGGCCAGCGCGGTCTTGCCGGTCTGGCGGTCGCCGATGATCAGCTCGCGCTGGCCGCGGCCGATCGGGATCATGGAGTCCACCGACTTGTAGCCGGTCTGCACCGGCTGGTCGACCGACTTACGCCAGATCACGCCCGGCGCGACCTTCTCGATCGGCGAGCTGAGCTTGGCGTTGAGCGGGCCCTTGCCGTCGATCGGCGCGCCCAGCGAGTCGACCACGCGGCCGAGCAGTTCCGGGCCGACCGGCACTTCGAGGATGCGGCCGGTGGTCTTGGCGGTGTCGCCTTCGCGCAGGTGCTGGTATTCGCCCAGCACCACCGCGCCGACCGAGTCGCGCTCGAGGTTCAGCGCCAGGGCGAAGGCATTGCCCGGCAGCTCGATCATTTCGCCCTGCATCACGTCGGCCAGGCCGTGGATGCGCACGATGCCGTCGGACACGCTGATGATCGTGCCCTCGTTGCGGGCTTCCGCGCCGAGCTTGAACTGCTCGATGCGGGTCTTGATCAGCTCGCTGATCTCGGACGGGTTCAAGGTGGTGCTGGACATGGTGGTTATCCTGGGATTTTTTTGAATTCGCTAGTCGAGATCCGGTCCGTTCCGCGCAGGCGCGGGACGGCCGGGCTGGCTCTGCGCGTACTCAGGCCGTCAGCGCGCCGGAAAGGCGCGCCAGGCGGCCGCGTACGGAGCCGTCGATCACTTCGCTGCCGGTATCGATCACCACGCCGCCGAGCAGCGAGGCGTCGATCTGGGTTTCCAGCTCGATGTCGCGCTTGAAGCGGCGCTTGAGCGAGGCTTTCAGCTGCTCGGCCTGCGCGGCGTCCAGAGCCATCGCGCTGGTCACCTTGACCAGCAGCTGCGACTCGGCCTCGCGCTTGTACTGCTCGAACAGGTCGGCGACTTCCGGCAGCAGCGCCATGCGGCGATGCTCGGCCAGTTCGGCCAGGAAGCTGGCGAACGGCGCCTGCGCGTCCATGCCCTGCGGCAGGTGCAGCGCGACGAGCTGCTCGGGCAGCACGCGCGGGTCGTTGCCGAGCGCGGCGACGCGGGCGTCCTTCGCCACCGCGGCGGCGAAGGCCAGCGCCTGCGACCATGCGGGCAGCGCGCCGGACGCGCGCGCCAGCTCGAAAGCGGCGCGGGCATACGGGCGGGCGAGAGTGATTGCCTGGGCCATGGCTCAGATCTCGGCGACGAGCTGGTCGAGCAGGGCCTTGTGGGCCGAGGCGTCGACTTCGCGCTGCACGATCTTCTCCGCACCCTGCACGGCAAGACGGCCGACCCAGCCGCGCAGTTCCTCACGGGCGCGCTGCTGCATGCTGGCGATCTCTTCGCCGGCCTGGGCCTTCAGGCGCGCCGTCTCGGCGACAGCGTCCTCGCGGGCCTTGTCGACGATCTGGTTGGCCTGCTGCTGGGCGCGCTCGATGATCTCGGCGGCCTGCTGGCGGGCCTGCTTGATCTCCGTGGCGACCTTGGCGTCGGCGTCCTTCAGCTCGGCGCGCGCCTTCTCGGCGGCGGCCAGGCCTTCGGCGACCTTCTTCTGACGCTCTTCGATCGCGGCATTGAGCTGCGGCCAGATGAACTTGGTGGTGAACCAGACCAGGATGGCGAACGACACCATCTGGCCCAGGAAAGTCAGATTGATATTCATGAGCTTTCCGAAAACTCCGGTAACGCGTGGGACCGCAATCCGCTGCGGCCACAGGGCCGCAGCGGCATATCGCGCCGGCTACTAAGCGATTAGTGGCCGAAGTTGCTGATGACCTGGGCGGTCAGCGGGTTCGAGAACGCGAACAGCAGCGCCACGGCCAGGCCGATGATGAACGCCGCGTCGATCAGGCCGGCCAGCAGGAACATGCGGCCCTGCAGCAGCGGCACCAGCTCCGGCTGGCGGGCGGCGGACTCGAGGAACTTCGAACCCATGATGGCGATGCCAAGGCAAGCGCCCAGCGCGCCCAGGCCGATGATGATGCCGACGGCGATCGCGGTCAGGCCCTGCACATGGGAAATGAGTTCGGCGAGGTTCATGGTGTTCTCCTGTGAATCTTTCTAAAGGTGTGGTTAGAGCGAAACGGAATTGAAAAGCGAAACCGGATGGAACCTGGTGTCAGTGATGCTCACGCGCCGTCGCGATGTAGACGATCGTCAGCATCATGAAAATGAACGCCTGCAGCAGGATGATCAGGATGTGGAAGATCCCCCAGGCAGTGTTGAACAGCACGCCCGGCAGGAAGCTGATCCAGCCCGCGAACAGGCCCGCGATCAGCATGAACACCAGCTCGCCGCCGTACATGTTGCCGAAGAGTCGCATCGCGAGCGACACCGGCTTAGACAGGTATTCGATGATGTTGAGCGCCAGGTTGAACGGCACCAGGATCGCGACCACCACCGGGTTGTGCGCGTGGAACGGCGCGGTGACCAGTTCCTTGCCGAAGCCCAGCGTGCCCTTGGCCTTCATGCCATGGCCCAGCACGATGAAGAACACCGCCAGGGCCAGGCCCACGGTGGTGTTGATGTCGGCGGTCGGCACCCAGCGGAAGAAGGTGTGATGCGCGGTCTCGGCGCCGGCGGCGGCCTTGACGGCGAAGCCCGGCGCGTCCAGCGGCAGCAGGTCCATCGCGTTGAGGAAGGTCACCCACATGAAGATCGACAGCGCCAGCGGGGTCACCGTGCGGCGGTCGCCGTGGAAGGTGTCCTTCACCTGGGTGTCGACGAATTCGACGATCAGCTCGACGAAGGCCTGGCCCTTGGACGGCACGCCCGAGGTGGCCTTGCGCGCCTTCAGCCAGAACCACAGGCAGAACAGCGCGCCGAGCAGGAAGGCCACCACGATCGAGTCGAGATGGAGCTTCATGAAAGCACCGTCACCCAGGCTCACCACGTTGTGGTGCAGGTGATGCTGGATGTATTCGGTTAAACCGCCCTGAGGCTCGCTTGCCATGTCTCAGCCCTTGAATCGGAACGCCAGCAGATTTATTGCGTACGCAGCCACCAGCCCCGTGATAGCGGCCAGTGGCGGCAGTTTGTATTGACCCAGGATCACGATCAGCCCTCCAGCGATCGCGATCCATTTCAGAACCATGCCTGAAACCATCCGGCCCATGGTCATGCCGCCCCCGCCCAGTCCTGCGAAGGTACGCGACGCCAGCAGCGCGGTACCCAGCGCCACCAGTGCGGCGCCCGCAGCGGCCGCGATCGCATCGCGGTACCCCTGCGTCAGGAAAGCGAGGCCCACGATCGCCGCCGTGGCGAGCTGCAGCATCACGATGCGCAGCGCGAGACGACGTCCGGAGGCAAGACTGTTGAGCACGTGAGGTCCCCGCGCGGCTTCGCACTAGGCGGCACCGATCCAGCTGCGGGCCACGGTCCAATCTTAAAAAGTATATCAGCGGGGCATTTAGACGGACAAGCCGCGTTCCTGCGTTATGCCGCACTTTCGTGCCCGATCGCCTACTTTGCCGACCGCCACGTGTGCAAAGCGTCCATGGCGCGGGCAAGAAAAAGGCCGGACTGGAAGAACCAGTCCGGCCTTGGGGGACGTCGCCGAGGGAGGGAGCGACGTTTTGAAGCGGATTACTTCGCGGCGGCGGCGGCAGCGGCCTTCTTCACCGCGGCGACCGGGGCCGACACGGCGTCGTTGGCGGCCTGCTGCTGTTCCTGCACCAGGGCGGTCAGCGACTCGGCGGTCTTCTGCGTGACGGCGATGATTTCCTGGGTCACGGCGACGGCGCGCTCGGCGTTCTCGCGGCTCAGCGCGCTGCCCTTTTCCCACAGGGTGCGCAGGCCTTCGATGTCGCGGGTTTCCAGCGCATCGGCGATGTACTCGGAGGTCACCTGGGACTGCTTCTCGAGCGCCTGGATCTGCAGCTCGGCAATCTTCTCCAGAGCCTTGAAAGCCACCGACTGGGCCTTGAAGGCGTTGTCGGTCAGCTGCTTGGCGTAGGCGAACACCTGGGCATTCAGTTGCTGGGTCATGGCTTTGCTCCCTCGACGGGAATGGGGTTAGTGGGACAAAGCCTAACAAGGGATTTTGTGCAGCGCAATATATTTTTTGTGAAGACGCGCGATGTCACACAAAATTATTGTAAGAACAATCCACTATGACAAATCCATGAAATGCCGCGTCGCGTCAAAAGCTGTCACGGCTGCAACTGGCGCCCGAGGTGCAGGTCTCGTGCACCACCACCTTGTCCAGCCCCGGCAGGCGCGGCTCCAGGTGGCGGAAGATCCAGCGCGCGAGGTTCTCGCTGGTGGGGTTTTCCAGGCCTTCGATGTCGTTGAGGTAGTGGTGGTCCAGCTGCTCGTACAGCGGCGCGAAGGCGGCCTTGACGTCGGCGAAGTCCATCACCCAGCCCAGCTGCGGATCCGGCTCGCCCTCGACATGGATTTCCACGCGGAAGGAATGCCCGTGCAGGCGCGCGCACTTGTGGCCCGGCGGCACGTTGGGCAGGCGGTGGGCGGCTTCGAGATGAAAGAGCTTGAAGATATGCATCGCGACATTCTAGCGCCCACCCCGGCATGGCGCCTTGCGCGCACTGGGGAACACCCCAGGTCCGGCGCCCGCCGCGCCGGCGCGATACTCGCCCGGCCAAGGCCCGAGCCCTCCTCATGCGCCTCCTCGCCACCTTGCTGCTGAGCCTGACCGCCATGACCGCCACCGCCTCTTCCATCAGCACGCCCGAAGCCGGCAGCCCCGAACGCAAAGCCATCCTCGACGCGGCCCGCGCGCCGCTGGAACAGCGCCTGCATCAATCTGTGCAGTTCGCGGTCGACCGGCTCCGCGTAACCGGCGACTGGGCTTTCCTGCATGCGCACATGCAAGGCGCGGGCGGCAAGCCCGTGGACTTCACCGGCACCGAGTTCGCCGAAGCGGCCAGCCACGGCGCGATGTCGCGCGTCTATGCCGCGCTGCTCGAACGCAAGGCCGGCCACTGGACGATCAGGACGGAAGCGATCGGCCCGACCGACCCGGCATGGACCACCTGGGCACGGAATTACGGCGCACCCGCGGCGCTGTTCGGCGACTGAGCAAGGCTTGAAAGCAGCATCGGTGCTGGCCCCGCCATCGGGCACGCATTCGATCACCGCAAGCTCACCGACAGCCACGCCCAAGCCTGCGCGGAAGATTCACAACATCCCCGATATAAGCCGCAGCGGCTCGACATGGCGCCAGGAAAGACCGCCACGCCAAGCGACACGCAGGGCTGGCGCGAGACGCCTTTAGAAGCCTGAGCAACACACACACTAACCAGGAGGGTTTATGCGTCGTGTGACATTTCTTACCAAAGCTGCCTGTATCGGTTTGATCCTGCTCGGCTACGGCTCGGTGGCCGACGCCGCACTCGTGACCACCACGCGCTCGGCCAGCAGCAGCGTTACCGCCGGCGACCTGACGATCTCGTGCCAGGCCGATGAAGTCGTCAGCGGCGGTGGCTACAAGTTCATCGCCGACACCGCCAACGTGCTCTACAACGCGCCCATCGGCGGCACCCAGCAAGGCTGGACGATCCGCTACACCGGCACGCCCACGCAAAGCACGCTTTCGTTCCTCGCCGTGGTCTGGGCGGTGTGCATGAAGCAGCAGTAAGTCGTTCCCGGACGACATCGCTTGGAAAAGGCCCCCGTGACGGGGGCCTTTTCTTTTTGCGCCGGCCATCGAGCACCCTGAAAGACGAAGGGCGACCCACAGGCCGCCCTTCGCCCTCCCCCGCCTGGCCGCAGGCTCAAGGGGGCGTGAGGTACCACGCGCCGCCGTAGGGGTGGCCGTAGCCCACCTGCTGCGTGCCATTGCTGTTGGTGTTGTTCGAACCGATCAACTGGATATTGCCGCCGTTGTTGCTCGCCACCAGTTCGACGTGGCCGCCGTTGTTGAGGATGCACACGTCGCCCGGCTTCGCATGCGCCGCATCGACCACCTTCCAGCCGCGGTCCTTCAATATCCGCCCGATCGAACCCGGCGCACCCGGGCCGGTGCGGCTGGACCCCGACACCAGGTCGGTGTGCCGGTCGAGCACGCCCGCCTTCTGCAGCACCGCGGAGACGAAATTCGCGCAGCACTCGTCCGGCGACACGCCGGGATTCATCGGCAAGGCGCCGCTGCGTTCCAGCTCCGACGCATTGCGCCCGAGAAACTGCTTGGCGATGTCCACCACCTTGCTGCCGCTCGCACCGCTGCCGCCATGCACGCCACCGGTGTCCTGCGTACCGCCGGTGCTTTGCGTGCCGCCCGCACCGGGGATATGCACCACCTGCCCCGGATAGATGCGATTGGGATTAGCGATCTGCGGATTCGCACGCTCCAGCGCCGCCAGCGACACGCCGTTGCGCGACGCGATGCTCGACATGCTGTCACCCGAACGCACCGTGTAGTCGTGGCTCGCCGGCGCGCTGCCCGCACTGCTGCCGCCGGGCAGATGGATCACCTGCCCCGGATAGATGCGGTTCGGATTGGAGATCTGCGGATTCGCCGCGAGCAGCGCGGAAAGCGACACGCCATGGCGCGCGGCGATACCCGACATGGTGTCGCCCGACTTCACCGTGTAACTGCCGCCCGACGCCGCACTGCCGCCGCCACCCGGCAGATGAATCACCTGCCCGGGATAGATGTGGTTGAAATCGCGGATCTGCGGATTGGCCGCTTCCAGCGCTTTCAGCGATACACCCTGGCGCGCGGCGATGGCCGACAGCGTATCGCCCGACTGCACCGTGTAGTCGTGCGAACCGCCCGGCGGCGCAGGAGGCGATGGCGGTGCCGGCGGATTGCCGCCATTCGGCGCATCGCTGCCGAACAGCGCCGCCTCTTTCGCGCGCCGGTTCACCAGGCCCTGCAAGACATGGCCACCGGCATGCACGTACTCGCCGAACATCGCCTGCGCGCCCTTGTAGTCGCCGGCATTGAGCTTGGCCAGCAGCCCGGGATAACCGTTCGCACCGAGGTTGTAGGTAAGGCTGACCAGCGCATCGAACTGGTTCTGCGTGATCGGCACATGCACGTTGCGCCGCACCGCATCCTGCGCCCAGGCCAGGTCTTCCTTGAGGTACTGCTCGGCCTGCGCGCGGGTGATGGTCTGCCCCGGCTGCACGCCCTTGGTGTGGCCGTAGCCGATGGTCCACGGCGCACCGCCGGTGCCGGGATCGGGATACGCCGTCGCGCTGTAGCCCTCGAAACCCTCGATCATCTGCACGCCGTTCTGGCTGATGCTGAAACCCGAGGCCGGCCCCGCCTTGCCTGCCGCCGCTTGCGCGCCACCGGTGGGCGCGGCAGGCGTGGCGCCGCCATCGCTCGCATGGGCGGGGAGATGGATCACGTCGCCGGGATAGATGCGATCGGGGTTGGCGATCTGCGGATTGGCCGCCTCCAGCGCCGCCAGCGACACGCCGAAACGTTGCGCGATCGCCGACAGCGAATCGCCATGCTGCACGGAATACGTGTTCGACGACTCGTCGCTCGCGGCGAAGGCTGGCGAGGAACGCACGGCGCTGACTGCGGTCATGGAAGGCCTCTCTGCTCGGATGCATGCGGCCCACCTGGCCGGCCGCCGAATTGCAGCATCGTGACAACGAGCTCTCCCATTGGGACTTTCCCCAGCTAGGTGCAACCCTAGATGGACGTCCAAACCACCTAGGGAGAACCCCAGCTAGGGAGCGCCCTAATGATCGGCGCTCAAGCCGCAGGGCTATCGTCCGGGCGTCACCAAGAGAGGTGGAGCGATGTACCTGGAACTGCAGTCCCAACGCAGCAGCGCGGCGCTGCCGGTAGATCGCTACAACGCTTCGGCGCAGGCCGCAGCCACCAGCGCCGCGCATCCCGATGCGCACGTCTCGCAGCCGCAGCTCGCCTTCAATCCGCAGCTGGCGAAACTCACCGGCTCGATGTTCGGCGCATCCGGCGCCGGCGCGCCGGACTTCGACGCGCAAGTGCGCGGCACCGACCCGAAAGCGATCGATATGCAGCTGGCGCGTATCTCGCAGGACGTCTACGACCCGCACAGCTCTGGCGTCGACGGCTGGACGCGCCTCACCGCCGACCAGCTGACCCAGGCCGGCATCGACCCCGCCTCGCTGGAAGACCCCAGCACCGGTTTCCGCGCCGCCATCTACCAGGACAAGAACGGCGACCACGTGCTGGCCTTCGCCGGCTCCAACGACATCAAGGACTGGCTCAACAACGCCGAGCAGGGCTTAGGTGTATCGGCCGCGCAGTACAACCAGGCCGTGGCCCTGGCCACCGAAGCCAAGGCGGCGTTCGGCGACAACCTGGCCATCACCGGCCACTCGCTGGGCGGCGGCCTCGCCTCGATCGCCTCGCTGGCGACGGATTCGGCCGGCGTCACCTTCAACGCCGCGGGCCTCAACGACGAGACGATCCACCGGCTGATTCCCGACGGCGATCCCGCGGCGCTGAAGCAGCAGGCCGAAAACGGCTTGATCCGGCGCTACGCGGTGGACGGCGAGATCCTTACCACCGTGCAGGAGCACTCGCCCCTGCCCGACGCCGTCGGCCACAAGATCGCGCTGCACGATCCCGATCCGGTCGCCAAACCGGACATCCACTGGTACGACTGGCTCGACGGCAAGGCGGAAGTGCTGGAAGCGAAGTACGCCGTCGACGTGGCCAAGCATTCGGTGGATCTGCACGACGACGATGCCGTGCTCGCCGCGCTGCAGAAAGACCATCCCTGGCAGCCCTGAGCCGCCCCACCATGAAACCGTGACGCCGCCTCTGCTGTACTCGGGCGGCTTTCGGCGCTGGGCCGACATGGGAGAACCCGGCATGATGCACATCCTTCGCCCCAGGCGTGCTGCCTGGTGTCTGCTGGCAGGCCTTGCGCTCGCCGGCGCCATCGCGGAAACCCAGGCCATGAGCGACACGGATGCAAGCAAGGTGTTCACGGATACGCGCGTGCTGGCGCTGGTCGATGCCGCCGCGCAAGGCGACGAAGCGCGCGTGCGCGCCTTGAGCCAGCAAGGCGCCGACCTCAACGCGCAGGGCGAGCGCGGCGTGACGCCGCTGGAATGGGCGCTGCTGCACAAGGACCGCCGCGCCATGGAAACCCTGCTGCGCGCCGGCGCCGATCCGGCGCGCCCCGGCGTGGGCGGCGCCACGGTGCTGCACCTGGCGGCGATGGCGAACGACTCCAGCTATCTGCGCCTGCTGCTCGACCATGGCGCCGACCCGAACGCGCCGCACGGCGTGACCCAGGCGCCGCCGCTGGATGCCGCGCTGATGAACCCCGGCGAAGATGCCTTCGACCTGCTGCTCGCCCATCACGCCGATCCCAACCGCGCCGACCGCCTGGGCAATACGCCGCTGCACGTTGCGGCGAAGGTGCATCGCACGCATTGCGTGCTGCGCCTGCTGGAAGCCGGGGCGGATGCGACGCGGCGCAATCAGCAGGGGGCGACGTTCCAGACGTACTTCAACATTCTTCCTGCGGGTGGCTTGAACGCCACCGCGCGCGCGCAGCACGAGCAGGTGCATCAATGGCTTCGACAGCATGGAGTAGCGGTGGAACAGGGGGTGCAATGACGCGGCGGCCATTGCACCCGAGTCTGCGGCCTGGCTGATCGTCTTCTATTCGAATCCGGCCAGGATCCATTTGTCATTGCTGTCGTCGTGGCGCAACGCCGCGATCTTGCCTTTCGGCACCGTCGCTTCGTGTGGCGAGGGTGCAACGTACGCGGAGTTCAACAGAAGCGCAGTATCGATCTGCGCGTCATGCGTGTGTGAAACGATCTTTATTTCCTGGCTCCCCGTGCCCACCGGCAGCTTGATCGGATGACTGGCCACGCCATCCACTTCATAGACCGCGATGTTCCAGGTACCCGCAGGTATGTCGTTCCGTTCGGACGAAGAAACGTACTTGATCTTCGTACCGGTGACGATCCATTTACCCTTTGCTTCGCTGTACCTGAAGATGCAGGAGCCACACCTGTCGCTATAGACAAAGGCGCCGATATTGAGCCTGGAATTTTTCAGGTCCTTATCCGCGGCATTCATGATGGCGCGTGAACTTGTGCGAGAGACGACCACCTGATCATTGTCCTGCGGATCTTGCGGAAGCGTAATCCAGCGACTGAAGCGCTGATCGTGGTCGGGGATGAGAACGATGTCATTGAAGCCGCCCGGCAGCTGATCGCCGGAGAGCTCGCTGGTTTTTATTTCAGTGGTTGTCTTTGCATATGCAGCGGGTGTGGTCGCGAGCGACAGCATCGCCACGCATGAGAACATCAAGAACCTGGTCATTGCGATCACTCCTCGAACGGCACCGCGTCGGCGGCCCTCCAAGGATTATCGGCACCCGAGGCCAACATCTTCGATCGCCCCTGATCCGGCCAGGGGACTCAATCGCACGAAGATCAAAATCACCGGCGTTACGGCAAGAGCTGCCGATGGCGGTGGCCAGGCACCGGGCACGTTCGGCTGATAACTACCGACATCCCATGGCCGGCGATCGATGGAAGCTAGCGCGGATCCGGCGCACTGCCCCACAGATAACGCGGCGGCAGCCGTCCGCGGAACTCCGCCCAATCCACCGCCTTCGGATAGCGCCCGTGCCCCGCCTCGCGCAACGGCATGCGCGGCCCGCGGCGCGGACGGCAGCGGGCGCTGAGCTTGCGGCGGCGGCGCAAGGCGGCTTCGGCGGCGCGGCGGCGGCGGTCCTGCTCGCGGCGGTCGCGGTTTTCCTGCGTTTCCTCGGCGTCGGCGGCGCGCCGCTCGCGCGCGGACTTCACCTCCGCCTCGCCCGTACGGCGGCCGGCGGCCGCGCGTTCCTCTTCACCCACTGCGCCGACGCGCCGCATGCGGTCCTGCACCAGGGTGAACTGCAGGCTGCGGCCGGCGCCCAGGTCGATATTGCGGCCGGCGCGCATCGCCGCGGCCTGCGCCGCCACCGCCTGCGGGTCGATAAAGCCGGGGGCCTGCACGTTCGCCGCGCCGGCGCTGCCGGCGGCGGCCTGGCCGAGCTGGGCCATCAGCAAGGCCATGATCTGCAGCTTGGCTTCGTTGCCGTCCACTGCCGCCGCAGCCACGCTCCAGCCAGCCGGCGGCATGCCCTGCGGCACCGCCTGCCAGGCCATCGGCGCGCTCACCAGCGCCGGCCGCGTGCCGTCCAGCCAGGGCATCGGCGGAGGCGGCGGCACGGAGTCGTTGCCGTGCTGGTTGTTCAGCGCCGCCTGCGCCATCGCGCCGGCCGCCTGGGCGAAGCTCAGCACGACGCCGTCGGCGCGCGCAGCGCCCAACGTGGTGGCGGGTACGCCCGTCGCAGTGGCGCCACTGCGGTCCGCGCCCTGCACGTAGTTCACCGGCGCGCTGCCGGGCACGGTGCCGCCGGGCCAACCGGCGAGCTGGTTCCGCGAGGCCTGCGCGGCCAGGTCGGCGCTGTTCATGGCGCCGGCGGAAATCAGGGGGATCGCCTGCAGGCCACCGCTGGTCGACAGCGTCACGCCCAGCTGGATACCGTCGATGCGCGCGGTGCCGCGCAAGGCATCCACCAGTTCGGGCAGCAATGGCAGTTCAGGGCCGGACTGATTGTCGACGTTGCCATTGCCGTTGCCGCGATCGCCCCAGTTGCCATTGAGATCGCCCAGGCTCGACACCGGCAACTGCACGGTAAGCCCCGACGACAGCGGCGTATTCGCACTCAAGCCAGGGTTGACCTGCAGCAGGCCGTCCAGGGGCAAGCCGAGCTTCTCGGCGATGGTGCTTACGGTGTCGCCGGGCGACATAGGGAAACTCAGCTGCACATGGCCGTTGCCCTGCGCATCGTGGCCGCCGCGGTCGCCGCCCAGCAGCCGCAGCACCGGATCGTTCGGAAGGTGGATGCCCATCGCCCCTCTCCTCAGCTCAGCAGGGACGGATCGATCTCCAGCTCGCCCAGCCGGCTGCTGGCGAACCGCTCGATCAGCTGCGGCGCGCCGTCCAGCAGCTGCCGGTAGGCATCCGGCGAATGCGTGTCGGCGCGCAGCTTCCAGCCCTTGTCGGTGCGGCTCAGCCACAGCTCGGTGCCCGGCAGCACCCCACCCTTCAAGGTGATCATGATTTCGCGCGACTGCGCGGAGCTGCGCGCATCCGGCACCAGCAGCTGCTTGACGTGGCGCTCGATCAGCTCGGCCAGCGCGGGCGCCAGCGCCGCCTGGGCGGCGGGCGCCGGCTGTTCCGCGCCGTGCAGCACGATCTGCTGCGCCTGCTGCCAGGCCTGTGCGCCGGCGCTGGCCAGTGCCTGGCCGTCCGGCTGGCCGCCGCTGTCCGAAGACGTATCGCTGCCGTTGTCGCGCTCGCCGTCGCGCGGCGGCAGTGCGGTGGCCTTGCCGGCAGATGCGTCGAGCTGGCGCTGCAGCAGTTCGCGCAGCGCCTTTTCCTGTTCGCTGGCACCTGAGCCACGCGGGCCGGTGGCGGTCTCTCCGCTGTCCTGCGCATCCTGACCCTTGCCATCCATCAGCTTGCGGAAGCGCTGGATGTCCTCGCGTCCGCGCGCGGGTTCGTCCTTGGCGCGCTGCGTGTGCCCGTGCGTATGCGGCGCGGGCGGCGTGGTGTGAGTGGCGGTGGTGGCATCGTTGCGCATAAGGACCTCAGTTCGTCGGTGCGCGGCGCAGGAACAGTTCTTCCAGATTCTGTTCCTCGCTCCATTCGATGCGGCCGCGCATCTCGCGCAGCCAGCCTTGTTTCATTTCGTCCACGGCGTCGAGCTTGCCGCGCGCCTGCCGCCACGCGGCGGCGGCGCGGTCCAGTGCGTCCTGGGTCTGCGCGCAGGCGATCTCGCGCTCGTCGAGCTCCGCGCGGCGCAGCAGGATCTGGTGATCGAGCAGGGCCAGGTGCCGCTCGTAGCGGTCGATCGCCAGCGCGGTGGGCGCGCCGTTGGCGAACATGCCGGTCCAGGCGCGGTCGGCGAAATCCTGGCGCGCGAACGTGGCCTGCTGCAGGCGCTCGTCCGCGGCGGCACGCTCCTCGTCCGCCAGGCGATGGCGTTCGCGGCACTGCTTCAGTTCCGACTCCAGCGCATGCAGGCGGATGCCGCGCACGGTGCGCAGCGGTTCCAGCGGGAAAGGACCGGCGCTCATGTGCACACTCCCGTCAGGCGCGAGCGCGTGCCGGCGAAATCGGCCGCCTCGTGCGTGCCCTGGCGCAACAGTTGGTTGATGGCGTCGATGCGCGCGATCGCCGTGTCGGCGTCGGCGTCGCCGCCGGGTTTGTACTCGCCCAGCTGCAACAGCATTTCGATGTCGCGGTATTTCGCGATGTAGCGGCGCAGCAGCGAAGCGGCGCGCTGATGCGCGTTGCCGGTCACGCGCGGCATCAGGCGGCTGGCGCTGGCCAGCACGTCGATCGCCGGGTAATGCCCGGCCTGCGCCAGCCGGCGCGAAAGATAGATATGGCCGTCCAGGATCGAACGCACTTCCTCGGCGATCGGATCGCTGCCGTCCTCGTCTTCCATCAGCACCGTGTAGAACGCGGTGATGGCGCCCTTGTCGTTGGTGCCGGCGCGCTCGAACAGGCGCGGCAGCGCGGAGAACACCGAGGGCGTGAAGCCGCGCCGCGACGGTGGTTCGCCCATCGCCAGGCCGACGTCGCGCAGCGCGCGGGCGAAGCGGGTGATCGAGTCCATCATCAGCAGCACGTTCATGCCGCGGTCGCGGAAGTATTCGGCGATGGCCGTGCCCAGCCAGGCCACGCGGCTGCGCTCCAGCGCGGGCCGGTCCGACGTCGCCACCACCACCACGCTGCGCTTGAGACCTTCCTCGCCCAGGCTGTCGTGCAGGAACTCGCCCACTTCGCGGCCGCGTTCGCCGACCAGCACGATCACGTTGACGTCGGCCTGCGCATTGCGCGCCAGCATGCCGAGCAAGGTGCTCTTGCCGCCGCCGGCCACGGCGAAGATGCCGGTGCGCTGGCCGCGGCCGATGGTGAGCGCGGCGTCGATCGCGCGCACGCCGGTGGGCATGGCCTGGTCGATCACCTGGCGGCTGAGCGGATTGGGCGACGCCGCATACAGCGGCACGCGCTCCACCTGTTCCAGAGGGCCCAGGCCATCCAGCGGATCGCCGTGCGCATCGATCACGCGGCCGAGCAGGCTCATGCCGGCCGGCGCGGTGGCCTGCTTGCCGGTGGCGGTCACGGTGGTGGCGGTGGAGATGCCTTCCAGCGGACCCAGCGGGGTGAGCAGGGTCTGGTGCTGCGACACGCCGACCACTTCGGCCGGCAGGCAGAAATCGTTGTCCGGCTGCTCCAGCAGGCACAGCTCGCCGATCGCCGCGCGCACGCCGGTGGCGCGCACCAGGGTGCCGTAGGCCTCGGCCACGCGGCCCACGCGCTGCAGCGTGTCGCGCCGGCTCAGCGCGCGCAGCAGCGGGTCGTCGCCGGGTATGGCGAAGGCCTCGGGCTGCGGCGCGTCGGGCTGCGGCAGGCTCATGGCGCGCCGGCTCCGCTGTGCTCGGCGGCGGCCAGGATCACGCGCGCCTGTTCCAGCTGTTCGTTGAAGCCAGCGCGCACCATGCCGCCGGCGGATTCGATAATGCAGTCGAAGCGGTCCAGCTCCGGGTCGCCGATGATTTCGGTATCCGGCGCCGCCGCCGCGCCCAGTGCAGCCACTTCGGCGCGGGCCTGCTCGGCCACGTCCGGATGCACGCGCACCAGCAAGTGCGGTTCGAACACCAGCTTCTGCATGGCCTCGGCCACCAGCGAGGCGACCAGGCGCTCGGCGCCGATCGCCGGCGCGATATGCCGCACCACCGCGATGGCGATCTCGCTGGCGCGCCGGCGCAGTTCCACCGTGGCGGCGGCGCGCGCCACCACCAGCGCCTCCAGTGCACGCGCGCAATCGCGCAGGCCGCGCTCGCGGCCTTCGACCAGGCCTTCGAACTTGGCCTGGCCGCGGATCTGTTCCACTTCCTGCTGCGCCTGGCGCAGGATCGCGTTGGCCTCGTCCAGGATGCGCTGGGCTTCCTGCAGCGGCGCCCACGCGGCGGCCGGAATCACGCCGCCATCCAGATAGAGCTGGAAGCGCTCGCGGTCGACGAACATGGCCTGGGCATTCATACGGCAGGCTCCTCCGCGACAGGTTCCACCGGGGCTGGCGCGAGCAGAGCCGGCACGGTGGACGCCGGCAGCCAGGCTTCCTTGGCGCAGGGCAGCGCCGGCGCGGTGGCATAGGCCAGCGCCAGGCGCTCGGCCAGCCGCGGATCGTGGCGGCCGGCATGGCCGAGGAATTCGATCTTGCCGCGCTCGTAGGCGGCCTCACGCAGAGCGCCGGCATCGCGCTCGCAGCGCTGGATCAGCGCGCGGCCCATGTTGCGCACGGCTTCGGGCGCGGGGCCGCGCCAGGGGTCGGCACCCTGCGCGCGGCGCCAATGTTCGAGTCCCAGCGCTTCGCGCAGGAACAGCACTTCGCTACGCTCCACCGTGACGCGCACCGCCGGGCCGAGCGCGATCGCACCGAGCACGCGGGTGAACGCGTCGAGCTCCGCCTGCGGCCAGTGCAGCCAGGGTTCTTCTTCCACCCACATCGCCCAGCGCTCCTGGTCGGGCGCGAACACGCGCGGCTGCGTGCGCAGTGCCGCGCGTGCGAGATAGCGGCGGCCGAGCGCGGACATCCACGCACGTTCCAGCAGCGGCGCCGGCAGCGCCGCGCAGCGCGCCGGATGCAGGCCGTCGAGCGCGGCCCGCGCGTGCTGGCGGCGCATGGCGCGCTCAGCGCTCACCCGGCGCCTCGCGCCGCATCACGCCGCGCGACGGATGGCCCATCAGTGCGCCGCGGTTGCGCCACAGCAGCAGGCCGGCCAGCAGCACCGCCAGTGCGGCCAGGCCGATCAGCAGAATCGATGCGACGTCGCCGCGCATCACGCCCGAACGCGCCGGCTGCGCCGGCACCTCGCTGGGCGTGCGCTGGAAGAACTGCACGGTGACGCGGCTGGGATCGGTCAACCCTTCGGTGCCGGTCATCACCGCCGCCTTGATGTCCGGTGCACGGCTTTCGATGCCGGCATTGGGGCGGGCAATGATCACCACCGAGGCGGAACCGCTCGGCGGCTTGTCGTCGATCGGGCTCTTGTCGGGAATCGACAGGTAGACGTACGCGTCGACCACGCCGTCGAACTGCCGCAGCGTATTGCCCAGCTGCTGTTCGCGCGCGTAGATGAAGCGCTGCTTGTCCTCCATCGGCGAGGAGACGAAGCCGTCCTTCTTGTAGATCTGCGCGATATTGGCGATGCCCTGGTGCGGCAGGCCGGCGTCGCGCAGCACCGCCACCGCGGCCGGCATGTCGCGCCGGTCGAGCAGCACCCGCCAGCCCTCGCCGCGCTCGCCGGGTTCCTTCTGCGCGTCGATGCCGGCGTTGATCAGCGCGGCCACCACTTCGTTGGCCTGCTGTTCGTCCAGCTTGGCGTACAGCACGTCGCGGCTGCAGCCGGCGAGCAGCCCGAGCACGAAGGCCAGGGCCGCCAGCCGCAGGGCGAAGGTCGCGAAACGCTTGATCATCGCCGTAAGACCTCAGGACTGCTGGCGGAACAATTGCTGCACGCCTTCCGAACTGCGGTTGGCGACGTTGCTGGTCAGCTCCGCCTGGAACACCAGCTCGTGGCATTTCAGGGTCATGTCGATCACCTGGCTGGGCGAGAGATCGCGCCCGTTCGCCTTCATCGCCTCGGACAAGCGGCCCAGTTCGTTGGCGCGGCCGTTGAGCGAGTCGAACTGGCCGAGCACTGCCTTGAACTCCGGCGACATCTCGTGCGGCACCGGCGTCACCTGCTCGGACTGCACCGCGTTGGCCGGCGCGGCGTCGGCGAAGCTCTGGCGGAACTTGGCCACGTCGTCGGCGTGCGCCGGCGAGGCGGCCTTCGGTTCGGTGGGTGCGAACTGGCCGACGTTGACCAGCTGGGTAGGATCCACGTTCATGCTCATGCCTCCTGGCACGCGGCCGGATTACTGCTTGCGTCCGAGGGTTTCCAGCGCCTGGCCGACCGCGTTGTTCGAGGTGGCCGCGTTGGTGGAAAGGAACTGCATCTTCAGGCTTTCGGCGGTGAGCTGGGTCATCACCGACGGCTGGTCCGAACCGTTCTCGCTCACCTGCGCGGACAGCTCGGTGACCTTGGAGGCTTGATGGTCCAGCGCGTTGCCCCAGGCCTTGGCCATGGCCTCGAACCAGCTCTTGGACTGCTCGTCGCTGGCCGAACGGCCGGCCGCCGCACTGCCGCCGGCGATGCTGGTGTTGATGGTCGGGAACTGCGTGTTGCCGCCGTTGCCGTTGATGCTGTTGTTGCTGCTCATGGTTCGTCTCCTGGTGGTGACACTGCTCGCTTCAACGCCCGCCGCCGGCCTGGGTCTTCGCACCGATGGCGACGGCCTTGGCAGGAAGCACGGGCGGCTCCGGCGCCGGTTCGGCCGCGGAAGCGGCGGACTCCGGCATGGCCGGCGGCAGCAGCACCGACGCGGCCGCTTCGTCGAGCGGCTGCGGGGTCTGGTAGTCGTCGGCCTTGTTCAATTGCATGTAGCGGTTGTCCGGCATGCGCAGGAGGATGGTTCCCTCCGCGCTGACCGCGAGGAACACGCCGCCCTGCGGCAGCTTGTTGCCCACGTAGTAGCGCGATTCGTCGCGCGTCACGAGATAGGGTTCGCGTCCGCCGACCACGTGGCGGATGCGCTTGCCGGGATCGGGTTTGACCGGTTCCGGCGCGTGTTCGTCGTAGTTCTTCAGCGCCAGGGCCAGGCCCAGCGCATCGGCGTTGAGGTTCTGCATGTCGGTGGAGCCGAGCACGTCCTTCTTCACCTTGTCGGCCTTGGCGATGTCGCCGAAGTGGCCGCCGACTTCCACGCCGCCCTGGTCGAG
Source organism: Dyella sp. LX-66 (assembly GCF_018599165.1). Lineage (NCBI taxonomy): Bacteria > Pseudomonadati > Pseudomonadota > Gammaproteobacteria > Lysobacterales > Rhodanobacteraceae > Dyella > Dyella sp. LX-66. The sequence goes on along the minus strand of NZ_JAHFVJ010000013.1, from coordinate 66,859 downwards.
CAGCTTGGTTTCCACCGTGTAGCCGTGCATGGCGAAGATGTCGTTGACCTGCTTCTCCACGCTGGGCCAGTCGCGCACGGTCAACTCGGTGGTGAGGCCGGCTTCGGACAGCTTGCGCTTGAGCTGCGGCAGCTGCGCCGCATTACCGATCACGCCGCGCAGTACCACGTGGCCGCCCTCGCCGGCCGAAGCGCCGACATGGCGCAGCGACAGGCCATGCAGGATCGCCCGCACGCGGTTGAGCTGGTCGGACACGCTGGCCGCGCGCACCGCCACCGCCGGATGCGTGACTTTCCAGCTGCCGGCCAGCACCAGCGCGGCCACCGCCAGCAGCAGGCCGGCCAGGGCCAGCACGCCGCGGCGGCGGCCGGCCAGCTGGCGTTCGGTGAGCGCAGGCAAGGTCTCGTCGCCGACGTCGGCCAGGGTCTGCCAGCGTTCGCTCCAATGCGGCCCCACCGCGAACTGCACGTCGCCCAGGCGCACCAGGGCGAAGTGTTCCAGGCTGACGTTCTCGCCCACCGCGATGCGGCCGTCGTGGGTTTCCACCTCGCCGTCCATCGCGCGCAGCAGCACCTGGTCGCCGACCACGGTGAGCACGCAGTGATGGTTGGCGATGCCGGTGTCGTTGAGGATCAGATCGCAGTCGTCGGCCTGCCCGATCATCAGGATGCCGCGCTGCGGCAGGCGCAGCTCCGCGCCCGCATGCAGCCCGCTGAACACGCGCAAGGCCAGTTGCACCTTGGGCGGCTGGCTGGCGCGTTGGCGGGTGGCAGGCAGAGCGCTCATGGCATTACTCCGGCGGACGCTTCTGGGGGGCGGGAGCCGGCGACGGCGGCGGCGGTTGCTGCACTACTTCCGGCACCGGCGCCGGCTGCGTCACCTGGCTCTTTTTGTGGTTCCACCACGCATCGCGGTTGGCTTCCTGCTTGTCCAGCTGCTCCTGGCTTTCCATGCTCACCTGCGGGGAGCTGGGCGTCTGCTGACCGTTGATGTGGTTGAGCAGCACCAGGCGCGGGGTGATCAGGAACAGGCGCTCGGTATGCGCGCGCTGCTTCTCCACCGTCTTGAACAGATAGCCCAGCAGCGGGATGTCGCCGAGGATCGGCACCTTGTGCTCGTTATTGCGCGACTGGTCCTGCACCAGGCCGCCCAGCAGCAGGCCCTGGCCGTCCTGGATCACCGCCTGCGTGTTGACCGCGTTCTGGCTGACGATGGGATACGAGATGTCCTGCGCATCCTTGGCCGAGTAGGTGATGTTGCCGTCCTCGATCTGCACCATCATGCGGATGCGCGGACCGCCCTCTTCCATCACCAGATGCGGGGTGACGCGCAGCGTGGTGCCCGCGGTGACGTTGTACAGGTCGGAGTTGTAGGCGCCGGCCACCGGCACATACACGGACTGATTGCTCTGGATCACCGCCTCGGCGTCGTTCATGGTGATCACCTGCGGACGGGTGACCACGTGCGCGATGCCGTCGTCCTCCAGCGCATTGATGTTGGCCACGAACTTGGCGGGGTTGCCCAGGATGGTGCCGATCTGGAAACCGTTGTTGAACAGCGGCGGCAGGCCGCTGGTGTCGCCCAGCCCCAGCGCGGCCAGCAGCAGCGCCTTGTTGTACAGGGCGTCGGCCGGCGTCTGGTTGCCGCTCATGAAGCCCACCGTGGTGCGATGGTTGCGGTAGAACCAATTGATGCCGAGCTGGCGCGCCTTGGTCTTGTCGACGTCGATGATGGTCGCTTCGATCTCCACCATCTGCGGCGGCACGTCGAGCTGGCGGATCAGCTCGTCGTACATCGGCAGGCGGTCGGCGGTGTCGCGCACGATGATCGCGTTGCGGAAGCTGTCGGCGACGATGCGCGTGTCGCCGCTGCCGGCGATCGCTTCCACGCCGTTGCGCTGCGCGGTGGGCGCCAGCTGCGCGGCGGGCGGGGTCAGGCCGTCGTCGTCCTGCTGCGGCGGCACGCTGTAGTTGCCCAGCGGCGGCGGCGGTTGCTGCCCCTGGCCGGCCAGGCCCTGGCCGCGCAGGCCGCGCTGGCGCGACGAGGCGATGCGCTCGCTGGCGCCGCTGAACTGGCCGTAGCTGCCCGGGTCGCTGACCAGGGCGCGCAGCACGCTGGCCACGCCCGGCACCGTCACCTGGCGGCTGCCCAGGTTCATGCTGGTGTCGGAGGCCCAGGCGTACTTCAGCGGATAGAACTTGAAGCGCGTGGTCTCGCGCTGGCCCAGGCCGGCGATGGTCAGCGACATCTGCTTGACCTGCTCGGCGAAGCGCTTGGTGCCGGTGATGGAGACCAGGCCGGTGCTGGGCTCGAGCTTCCACACGTTGCCGGTGGCGGCGTCGGCCCAGTTCACGCTGCCCATGGCGGAGATGAACTGCTGCTCCAGCGGCAGCGGCACGCTGGTGTAGTCGGTGACGCGCTCGGAGTCGAGGTAGACGTAGACGGCCGAACCATCCCAATAGGCCAGCAGGCCATTGGTGTCGGCGATGCGCCGCCACACCTGCGCATAGGTGCCCTTGAAGCTGCCGTTGAGCGTGCCGTTGCGCGCGGCGACCTGCGGGCTCAGCACCACTTCCAGGCCCTGGTCGTGGAAGAAGTCCGGCAGGATCTCGCGCAGCGTCTTGTCAGTCTGGATCTCGGTGCTGCTCTTCTTGAACGGTATCGCGGCCGCCTGCGCCAGCGCGGCGTACAGCATCAGGCCGAGCACCGCCATGCAGGCCAGCGCCCGCCGCGTGCCCTTACCCATCGTCCTGCCCCTGTCATCGCCCATCTTCACGGATTCCTTGGCCTGTTCAATGTCGTGGCCGTCAGACGGCCAGTTGTCCCACCGGCACCAGACGCAAGTCGGGTACCAGCTCCTGATAAGAAAGCACCGGGATGTCGGCGTACTCCGCCTCGGTGAGCTTGCGCAGGTGGCGGCGCACGTCCATCGAGCTGAGCAGCACCATCGCCGTGCCGTGTTCGCCGCGCGCGTGTTCGCCGATCTGCGCCAGCAGGCGCGCGGCGAGATCCGGCTCCACCGCCAACTGGGTGCCGGCCGGGCCGGTGTGCACCGAGCGGCGCAGGCGCTCTTCCAGCTCCGGCCGCGCGACCAACACGCGCAGCACGTGGTTGTCGTCGGCGTAGCGGTAGCTGAGATGGCGGCGCAGCGCCATGCGCACGTATTCGGCCACCAGCACGATGTCCTTCTCGCGGCTCGCGGCGTCGGTGATCGCCTCGAACACGTCGCGCAGCTGGCGGATCGGCACGCGTTCTTCGACCAGGCGCTTGAGCACTTCGGCCACGCGCTGCGGCGACACCACGCGCAGCATTTCGCGCACCAGGTCCGGGTAGTCGCGGCTCAGGCCGTTGGAGAGATTGGAGGTTTCCTGGATGCCGACGAACAGCGACAGATGCCGCTCCAGCGCCAGGCGGATGTGCTCATGCAGCACCTGCGGCGCTTCCAGCGCCTTGGCCTGGCGCGCGCCATCGCGCGGCAGCCAGCGGCCGGGGAAACCGTTCACGCCTTCCGGGGCCAGCGCGCCGCCGTTGTCGGGCGCCGCCGGTGCGGGCGGCAGCGCCGCGCGGCCGGGCAGGAACAGCTGGCCCGGACGCAGCGCACCGTGCGCGATACGTACGCCATAGGCATACAGCGCGTAACCCTGCTCCGGCAGATTCAGGCCGGCGCGCAGCGCGGGCTTCGGCAGCGGCACGCCGTAGTCTTCGCGCAGGCCGCCGACCACCTGGCGCAGCACGTTGCGCACCTGGTTGCTGCCCAGCGCCTGCAGCGCCGACATGTGCACTTCCAGCATCAGCGGCGCCGAGGGCAGCAGCACGTCGCTGTCGGCCACGTCCGGCGGGAGCAGCTCGGCCTGGCTCTCCGGCACCTTGAACAGGCGGCGCAGGAAGCCCACGCGCTCACGCATGCGCCAGGAAGCGATGCCGACCAGGATCAGGCCCAGCGGCAGGAACACCAGCAGCGGGAAGCCCGGCACCAGCATCATGCCCAGCGCGATGCAGCCGATGATCATGGTCACCCGCGGCTCGCCGGAGATCTGCCGCGCGATGATCGCGCCGAGGTTGCGGTCTTCCTCGTCGCCCGCGGTGCGGGTGACGATCAGGCCGGCGGAGATGGAGGCCAGCAGGGCCGGGATCTGCGCGACCAGGCCGTCGCCGATGGTCAGCACGCTGTACGTGTGCACGGCCTCGCCCAGGCCCATGCCGTGCATCATCACGCCCACGCCCAGGCCGCCCAGCAGGTTGATCACGATGATCACGATGCCGGCGATGGCGTCGCCCTTGACGAACTTCATGGCGCCGTCGAGCGAGCCGTGCAGCTGGCTTTCGATTTCGAGCAGGCGCCGGCGGCGGCGCGCTTCGTCCTTCTCGAGCAGGCCCGAGCGCAGGTCCGAGTCGATCGACAGCTGCTTGCCGGGCATGGCGTCCAGCGAGAAGCGGGCGGCCACTTCGGCCACGCGCTCGGCGCCCTTGGCCACCACGATGAACTGCACCACCGTGATGATGAGGAACACCACCAGGCCCACGATCAGGTTGCCGCCGACCACCATGTTGCCGAAGGTGTCGATGATGTGGCCGCCGTCGGCATTGAGCAGGATCGAGCGCGTGATGGCGATCGACAGGGCCAGGCGGAACAGCGTGGTGAGCAGCAGCACGCTGGGGAAGCTGGAGAACGCGACGGGCGCCGGGATATAGATGGCGATCAGCAGCAGGCCGACGCCGATGAGCATGTTGAGCGCCACCAGGGCGTCGATCGCCATCATCGGCAGCGGCAGGATCATCAAACCGATGATCGCCACCACGCCCGCGACCAGCACCAGGTCGCTATAGCTGCGCGAGCCGCCGGCGCCGGGCGCCAGCCGCGAGAAGATCGCCTCAAGCGCCATGGCGCACCGCTGCGGCGCGGTCGGCGACGACCTGCTGTGCTGGCAACCTGATTGGCCTCGCCACGCTGACCACGCACACGACTCCGGCAAGCGGACACACTCGTCCATTGAGCGAATGGAAACGCCCTTTCCCACTGCCGTTGCCGATGCCGCCGCGCTCTTGCGGCGCGATCCACTTCAGCCTTACGCCCCCTGTCGGCGCTCGGTGAAGTGGCAACCTACACAGCGCCCCTGAAAATCGGTACCTAGGGAAAACCCTAGGTTTTCGGATTCACCTTCGTGAAAATGAAATTCACACGGCACATATAATCGAAAGTATTTTCCGATTCACGCTTTTAGCGTGATATTGATCACGCTATTTCGCATTGTCATCACGCCGTAATTCGGCGATCAGTTCCACGCGCTGCGCCGTGACGCCAAGCACCAGGCGGCGCTCCGCCGCATCCACCACCACCACGCGCTCGCGCGCGCCTACGGCAACGGCCTGAACCACTTTCAACGGACCGCCGGGGCCACGTAACGCTTGGCCCTTGCGCAGCCACCACAACCATGCAAGCAAGGCCGCGCACACTGCAATGAGCGGTAATAAAAGGCCTAGCCAGAGGCTGCCGCCCTCGGGTGAATCGGTTGCAAATGCGACGGATGGCCAAGTTAATCCGGCCATGACGTTGCGAAGTAATCTCTTCATGGCATTATTCCCATTCCAAAAAAAAACCAACCGACCTGGCCACTGTGTCGTTCGTCATGGGGGACGAAAGCGCGGCACACCTGATCGATCAAGGATCGTCACGATGCCTGTGACCCGGATTCACCGCAAGCCGACGCCCGCACGGAACGCGACCGCCGACGCAGCGCAGGGATATGCATGGATCGATGCGGTGCCGTGGCCGTGCATCGTGTTCGACCGGCACGACGGCAAGGCGCTCGCCAGCAACGCGGCCTTCCGCGACGAGTTCCCCCAGTTCGAGCGCGAACCGGCGCGCGCGCACTTCGACGCGGCGTTCGAAAGCACCAGCGGCCAGGGCGGCAAGCCGATCTACTACGCCGCGCAGACGCGGCGCTGGTACCGCATCGACAACGGCCAGCCGACCGTCGCGGCGCCGGCCGAGGCGCTGTTCATCACCAATATCAGCGAGTGCATCGACCTGCTGCGCCGCCACCAGGCGCAGCACGAACAGCTGCTGTCCACCTCGCGCATGATGAGCGTGGGCGAGATGGCCACCACGCTGGCGCATGAGCTCAACCAGCCGCTGGCCGCGGCGGTGAACTACTTGAACGGCTGCGAACAGCTGGCGGGCGAGACGCAGGGCTCGGGCCATCTGCTGCAGGGCATCCGCCTGGCCAAGCGCCAGGCCGAGCGCGCGGCGCAGATCATCGGCAGCATCCGCGAGTTCGTGCGCAGCCGCGAGCCGTACCGGCAGAACCTGGATGCGCACGCGCTGGTGCACGGCGTGATCGAGCTGCTGCGGCTGGAGGCCGAGCAGTTCCAGGTCGCCATCGTCGACGCGCTGCCGGCCGACCTGCCGCCGATCTTCGCCGACCGCGTGATGATCGAGCAGGTGCTGCTCAACCTGATCAAGAACGCGATCGAGGCCATGCGCGAAACGCCGCCGGCGCGCCGCGGCATCCGCGTCACCGCGCGAGTGGACTACGACGGCATGGTGGAGATCCGCGTGGTCGACCAGGGCTGCGGCCTCGGCGCCGCCGACATGCAGCGGCTGTTCACGCCGCTGTACACCACCAAGCCCGACGGGCTGGGGATCGGCCTGGCCATCTGCCGCTCGATCGTCGAATACCACGAGGGACGCCTGTTCGCCGAACCGAACCCGGATGGGCACGGTGGCTGCGCCATGGCATTCACCGTGCCACGAGGGAACGCTGCATGACATCGGCCAACCATGGCACCCGCATCTACCTGGTGGACGACCACCAGGAGTTTCGCGATTCCTGTGTCTGGATCCTCGAGCAGACCGGCTTCGAAGTGCAGGCGTTTTCCAGCGCGGAGGCGCTGCTGAAGGAGATCGCGCGCACGCCGCCGCCGGCGCGCAGCTGCGTGGTCAGCGACATCCGCATGCCCGGCATGAGCGGGCTGGAACTGCAGAGCGAGCTGGCCCACCGCGGCCTGGCGCTGCCGCTGATCTTCGTCACCGGCCACGGCGACGTGCCGCTGGCGGTGGATGCCATGCGCCACGGCGCGGCCAATTTCATCGAGAAGCCGTTCGACGCGCCGCTGCTGATCGAGGCGATCCAGTCCGCGCTGTCGGCGCATGCGCCGCAGGCGGCTTCCGGCGCGCTGGCGAACCTGACCCGGCGCGAGCGGCAGGTACTGGACGGCATCATGAGCGGGAAACTCAACAAAGTGATCGCGGACGATCTGAAGATCAGCCCCAAGACCGTGGAACTGCACCGCGCCAACCTGATGGCCAAGCTGGGTGCGCACAACGTGGTCGAACTGACGCGCGCCGTACTGGGCCAGGCTTGAGCATGGTCGCCATGGAGGCCGTACCGGCCATTCCCCCGCCCGGCGACGGCTTGCTCGCCGCGGCCCGGGCGCTGCTGTCGCGCGGCAACGTCTTGGCTTATGCCGACGCCATCGGCGTGCTCACCGTACAGGCCGGACGCGGCCAGCGCCACGCCGCCGGCCTGGCCTGCGTGCGGCTCGATCATGCGCATGGCTCGTGCTGGCTGGCCTTGGAGCAGGAGCGCGGCGAAAGCCCGCTCGGCGACGCGCGCTGGCAAGACTACGACGGCGAAGCGCGCCTGCTTGCCTGGTCGCTCTCGCACGAAGCGCTGGTCGGCGCGGTGGGCGCCCTGCTCGGCCAGGACGCGCTGCCCGCGGCCTTCCTGCCGATCGGCGGCGAGCGCGACAAGCTTTGGCTCAAGCTGCTGTGGCAGGAGCACGACGGCGCCACGGTCGGCGGCTGGATCGGCCTGGCCGAAACCGACCTGCGCGCACTCGCGGCACGCAGCGAATGGCGGCAGGACCCGTCCACCCCCGCGCTGATCGGCGACCTTGCTTCTCTCTCACTGCGCCTGGTGGTGCCGGGACACGCGCTCGACGCAGCCGCCGCGGCCGCACTCGCGCCCGGCGACGTGCTGGTCGTCGGCCACGAAGCGGATTGCGAAGCGCGGCTGCAACCGGACGACGAAAGCGCACGCCACGTCTTCGGCCTGCCCGAAGGCTGGGCGGTGCAGCGGCGCCAGGGCGAGTGGCAGATCGCGCAGCGTCCTCTGGCGGCGCTGGGCAACGACGCGGCGCGTCCGCTGTTCCTGCTGACGCGGCTGAACATGAGCCTCGACGATCTCGGCGCCCTGCGCGCCGGCAGTGTGCTGCAGGTGGACGGCGCGCTGGTGGGCGCCACGGTCGGGATCATGCTCGGCGGACGGCGCTACGGCGAAGGCAGCGTGGTGCGGCTGGGCGAATGGTTGGGCGTACGCATTGCGCAAAGGGACTGAGCATGGATTTCAATAGTTTCTCGCCGGCGCTGGTCATCACCATGGTGGTGGCGCTGGCGATGGCGCCGTTCGTCGCGGTGATGGTCACCTCGTTCACCAAGATCGTGGTTGTGCTGAGCCTGCTGCGCAATGCGCTGGGGCTGCAGCAGGTGCCGCCGAACGTGGTGATCAACGGGCTGGCCATCATCCTGTCGATCTATGTGATGAACCCGGTGCTCGGCGACAGCTACCGCGACGTGCAGACGCAGATGAGCACGCAGGCACCCGGACCGATGACCATGGAGAAACTCGGCCAGCTGGTGCAATCCGGCAAAGAGCCGCTGCGGCGCTTCTTGATCAAGCACAGCAACGAGAACGAACGCGGCTTTTTTCTCGCCAGCGCCAAGCGTCTGCTGCCGGCGGATCGCCAGACCGACCTCACCAACGAGGACTACATGGTGATCGTGCCCGCGTTCACCGTGAGCGAGCTGACCCAGGCGTTCCAGATCGGCTTCCTGATCTTCCTGCCGTTCCTGGTGATCGACCTGGTGGTGTCCAACATCCTGCTGGCGATGGGCATGATGATGCTGTCGCCGACCATGGTGTCGCTGCCGTTCAAATTATTGCTGTTCGTGCTGCTCAGCGGCTGGGCCAAGCTGATCCACGGCCTGGTGATGACCTACCAATAGGAGGCGGGCATGTACGATCAGGAAATCCAGCTCGCCCGCGAAGCCCTGTGGCTGGTGCTGGTGCTGTCCGCACCGCCGATCCTGGCCGCGGCCATCGCCGGCCTGCTGGTGGCGTTTCTGCAGGCGGCCACGCAGATCCAGGAACAGACCTTTCCTTACGCGGTGAAATTCGTGGTGGTCGTCGTCGCGCTGCTGGGTACGGCAGCCATGCTCGGCGGCACCTTGTTCAAATTCGCCGACCGATTGTTCAGCGGCTTCCCCGGTATGCTCCATTGAGCGCGCGATGACGGGGGACGCGTTTTCCGTTCAATACCTGGGCGACCAGCTCACCGGCGTGGCGCTGACCCTGCCGCGCATCGTCGCGGCCTTTCTGGTGCTGCCGCTGATGACCGCGGAGACGGTGCCGTCGCTGGTGCGCAACAGCTTCTATGTGAGCCTGGCGATCCTGGCCTATCCACTCGCTGCCGCCGCCAGCCCCGGCATGACGGTGATGACCGGCGCCAACTGGATCGGCGTGCTGGGCAAGGAAGTCTTTATCGGCCTGCTGATCGGCTTCTGCTTCGGCATGGTGTTCTGGGCGCTGGGCGCGGCGGGCGCGGTGATCGACACCAAGGCCGGCTCGTCGATGTCGATGGACATGGATCCGATCGCCGGCCAGCAGAGCACGCTCACCAGCGTGTTCCTGATGCAGCTGGCGACCTGGCTGTTCATGACCAGCGGTGCGTTCACCGTCTTCCTGGACCTGCTGATGTCCAGCTATGCGCTGTGGCCGGTGGCGAGCATGCTGCCGCCGCTGAAGGCCGGCGGCATGGAGTTTTTTATCGGCCAGTTCAATTACCTGATGACGGCCGTGCTGGTGCTGTCGGCGCCGGCCCTGGTGGTGATGTCGCTGGTGGATATCGCGCTGGGCCTGGTCAACCGCTATGCGCAGCAGTTGAACGTGTTCGCGCTGGCGATGCCGATCAAGGCGTGGATGTCCACCTGGGTGCTGCTGCTGGCGCTGGGCGCGATGGTGGAAGTGGTGATGCGCAAGCTGTACGAGAACCGCGGGTTGCTAAAGATGCTGCAGTCGATTCTTTGAGGGCTATTTGCCGTCGCGCGAATCGCGGATCGACTCGGCCCAGCGCAGCAGCTCGGCCACGGCTTCGAAGAAATCGGACGGCAGGTATTCGTCCACTTCCACTTTCTCGTACAGGCCGCGCGCCAGGGTGACGTTGCGCATGATCGGCACGCCGGCTTCCTCGGCGGCCTGGCGGATCAGCGCGGCTTCGTGGTCCTCGCCTTTGGCCACGATCACCGGCAGGTCGTCCTCGCCCTGCTGGTAGCGGATGGCGATAGCCAGATGGGTGGGATTGGTGACCACCACGCTGGCGCTGCGCACGCCGGCCAAGGTGTTCTGCTGCGCCCACTCCTGGTGCAGCTGGCGGCGGCGGCCTTTGACCATCGGGTCGCCTTCGTTGTCTTTGAGCTCCTGCTTGATGTCGCGGCGGCTCATCTTCATTTTCTTGGTGAACGCGTAGCGCTGGTAGAACGCATCCAGCACCGACACGAAGAAGAAGACGAAGATCACCCCGGTCGCCAGACGCTTCACCGCCACCCAGTGCGCCTCGCCCAGCATCTCCGGCGGCGCCTGCGGCAGCTGCGCGAACTGGCCGATCAGCGCGAACAGCACCCAGGCGAACAGGCCGATCAGCAGGCCGCTCTTGGCGATGGCCTTGATCACCTCCACCAGGTTCTCCTGCGAGAACAGCCGCTTGATGCCCTCGGCGGGATTCATGCGGCTGGCGTCGGGCTTGAGCTTCTTGGGCGCGAATACCGGCCCGACCTGCAGGAATTCCACCATCACGCCCACCGCCACCGCGCCGAGCAGGAAGGGCAAGGTCAGCCACAGGAAGGCTTCCAGCGTGGCCAGTCCCACCGTGTGCAGCGCCTGGCCGAATGGCTGATTGAGGCCGGACAGGGTGGTATCGAACAATCCGGTAAGACGAGCGCGGATCAGCGGCATGCCCATCATCACCATCAGCAGCCAGGCCAGGACCAGTACGGTGCTGGTCAGCTCCCGGCTCTTGTGGACGTCGCCTTCCTTGCGGGCGTCGCGCAAGCGTTTCGGGGTAGGTTTTTCGGTGCGGTCACCGCTGTCCTTGTTCTGCCCGGCCATGAGTCCGCTCGCGCCTGTGGCGGTCAACCGATGCTACGCCCTGGCGTTGGGCATTCACCGTGACCAGGACGCCAGTGTGGACAGGCCGGCCGCCGCCGACCACCTAGGGATTACCCCAGCTGATTCAGCATCATGCGAGACCTAGACTGATGCCAAGCATCGATTCCACGCCGGGTGCCATGAGCCTTTCCGAACTCCAGCCGCGTCCGCTTGCGCCGTCCCTCGAGGTCGGCGGCCTGCATGCGCTGGCGGGCCAGGCCCTGGCGCAGCGCCTGCCGGCAAGCCATGGCAACCAGCTGCTGGGCCTGGACGTGTGGGCCGGCAGCAGCGCCGCGGAACGCCTGCTGGGCGGCGCCCCGGCCCTGCCCGGCGGCGGTGCGCATCTGGACCAGGTGGTCAGCCACATCCTGGCCCCGCTGGGCTGATCCGGCGCGAGCGCCCGCATGAGCGCCCAGCTGCAACCGCTTGCCGCACCGCTGCTGGAAACCACGCGGCGGCTGATCGGTGCGCTTCAGCATGAACCTTCCGTCGAGATGCGCCTGGCGCTGGCTAAGCGCGTGGTGCGCCAGCTCGGCGACGAGGCGTATCCGGTCTTCCTCAAGATCCTGCTGATCGTCGCGGAGAGCGAAGACACCGCCGCCAAGCAACTGGTGGCCGACCTGCTCGCCGCCGCCGCGCGCCGCATGGACCTGCCCAGCGGCCCCTTGAGCGCCTGGGGCGGCTCCAGCGGCGAAGGCGCCGGCATGAATGCGCACACGCGCCGCCGCCTGCTCGGTCCGATCGAATATCTCACCGTGTGGCATTGCCAGCAGACCCAGCGCCCGATGCTGGAGGAAGCGCTGTACGCCGATGCGGTGCGCAAGCTGCTAGCGCTGTTCGATCTCAATCCCGAACTGCGCGAGCTGTACGCCGGCAAGCTCGGTTCCGATGCCGGCGGCGAGCTCGAAGGCACTTACACGCGCGATACGCGCGACATCCTGAGCCGCATGGCGCAGCGCTGGCGCAAGCCGCAGAGCACGCCGGACGAAGTGGTGCGTGCCGCCTTGCGTGGCGATGCGCCGGATACGCCGGTGCCGCCCGGCTGGATCGTGCACCGGCTCTGATCGCTCAGGCTTGCTCGGCGGCCGCTTCGGCCATGCCCCAGTCGGATGCATCCAGCTCGAAGCGGCGCGCTGCTTTCCCCGCGTATTCGCAGGCTCCCGTTTCGCGGAAGCCGAGCCGTTCGAGCACGCGCGCCACCACTTCGTTTTCCGGATGGTGATAAGCCGCCAGCTTAGGCAGGCCGAGCACCGTAAAAGCCTGCCGGCACAGCAGCCGGCCGCCCTCAATCGCATACCAGCGCCCCCAGGCTTCCGTCGTGAGCCGCGCGCCGATTTCCACTTCGCCGGTGGCCTGCACCGGCATCAGCGAAAAGGTGCCGAGAAATTCGCCACCCATCGAATCGGCGCGCCAGATGCCCAGGCCACGATGCCTGGCGTAGATCTGGTTGACCCAGGCCACCAGGGCGGCGACGTCGATAAAGCGCGTGGGGCAATCGTCCAGCTGGAACTGGCGCACCTGCGGCTGGGCGTATAGACGGCTAAGCCAGGGAATGTCGCCATAGCTGAGCTGGCGCAGGCGGATGCGGCGGCTGCGCGCGACTTCCACACCGACGGCCGGCGCCGCGGGCCGCGCCCTGACCTGCCGTTCCGCCGTACCGCTCATGGCCGCGCCCGAAGTCGATGCTTGCGCGACTCTGACGTGCGGCGGCAGCGCTGGCTAGCTGGGGATTTCCCCAGGCCGATGCATCACAACGCGACGAAGCCTTGCGGCGTGAGTTTGATCTCGCGCAAATCGACGCCCATTTTCTGCGCGGTGCCGTTGACGCCTTCCTGCAGCTTGGCCAGGCTCATCTGGTCGCCTTTGCGCTGCAGCGCGCTGCGCGTGGACGAGGCGATCATCGCGAGGTAGCCGAAGGTCTCGGCCATTTCCTGCTTCTGCGCATCCGGCATGGCGACGAAGCGCGGATTGCGCGCCAGCGTCTGCTGCATGTTGCGGCGGACGGCGTCGATGCCCGCGCGGTTCTGGCCGATGCTGCCGTTGTTCACCACTTCCCACGACAGCACCATGTACGCAGTGAATGCATCGGCCACGTTGTGGCTGTCGTAGCCGTACTGCTGCAGCAGCGCATCGAACTTCGCCAGCAGGCCTTCGCGCAGCAGCGCCTGGCGGTAGGTGTCCGGTTGGCGGCCGCCGAATTGCTGGGCGATATGGTCGAGCACGGACTTGCTGACGTCCGCAGAGGGCTGGAATTGCAGGGCGGAGAGATTCGCGGCGCTACCCTGGCTGGATGCGCTGCCGCGATGCGCCGGCTGACCCTGCTTCAGGATCACGTCGCCCATCACGTTGGAACCGATCACCGCATTGTTGAGCACCATGCCCTGGCCCATGCCCACCGTGGCGCTGGCGTCGTACTGCGCCTGCGCGGTACACGCCAGCAGCAACAGCAGCAACGCGAGCGGGGAACGTTTCATGAGCATGGCTCCAGAAAAAACAACGCGGGGGCATGGTAGCCCCCGCGTGTGAACAACCGGTGCAGCCGTTCGATCAGTTCTTGCGCGCCAGCGTGGTCAGGCCGTCGCCGATGGTCTTGATCGAGTTGCTGAAGGAGTTGGACAGGATGCCGAACATCTGCGACTGCGCGGAGAACTCGGCATTGAGCTGCTGGAACACCTGCGCGTCGTCCTTGCCGGTGTGCTGCGACATCTGGTTGGTGAGATCCACCAGGTGCTGCGCCTGCTGGCCGAGCATCTTGCCCATCGCCTTGGCGATCGCCACCAGCCAGCTTTCGCCAAGGCCGTCGGAGTCCTTGTCGGAACCGCCCTTCAGCGCGCGCATCAGCGACTCGTTGTTGATGATGCTGTTGATGTCCTTGGTCATCGCGTCCTGCAGGTCGCTGCGGAAGCGGTCGGCGTCGCCGGTGTAGGCGCCATTGAGGCCCTGGTGGTTGGCGGCGGCGATCACGTCGCTGGTGGCCTGCGGCAGCGCGCTGTCGTTCCAGCCGCTGAGCGACGCGGTGTCGCCGGTGAACGAGGAATTGAAGGCGTCGCTGGCGAGAGTGCCGGTGGGGCCGAACTGCTGGGTGATGGTGTTGGTGAAGGCTTCATTGGCGATCTGGCGCACCGCCGAGTTGAACACCAGCGAGGAACCGCCGCTGAGCGAGGTGGCCGTGGCGTCCAGGACGGGGTTGGCGATCGAGTTGAAGCTGATTCCGTGCGACATGGCGATTCCTCTGCATCTAGGGGGAAGGATTGGATGGCCGCTCCGCCGCGCCTTGCCGGCGCCGATGGCCTCGCCCCGTGCAGACCGCCTCCGGGCCGTAGGCGAAGTATCCGCAGGCACCGGACAGCGACCAGCTAGGTCGAACCCTAGATAGGGATATCCCCATGCGTGCAGCGCTCGAGGAATCGCAGGCACAAAAAAACCGCGCCTGGCGCGGTTTCCTGACCGTTCGCCGCTGTCGGCGAAGGAATGAATGGTGGCTAGAGGCGGGATCGAACCGCCGACCTCAGCATTATGAGTGCCGCGCTCTAACCATCTGAGCTACCTAGCCACGGTAAGGTCTTTCGCCAGGCGGGCGCGGAAGCACCAGGGCGAGGGCGCGAAAGTTTAGTCGGCCTTAGCCATGGGTTCAAGTCTCCGGTTCAGGCTTCGCTTGCCGGTGCTTCCGGGGCTGTGGTTGAATCGGTCGCGGGAACAAGGTGTTGCCGGCATCAAGGCAAGCGCCTGACCTAGGAGAAGACATGATCGACGTCGATGGCTACCGTCCGAATGTGGGCATCGTGCTGCTGAATACAGACGGCCGCCTGTTCTGGGCGCGCCGCGTCAATCGTGATGGCTGGCAGTTCCCCCAGGGCGGCATGCGCAGCGACGAGACCCCGCTGGAAGCCATGTACCGCGAGCTGGCCGAGGAAACCGGGCTGAACCCGGCCGACGTCGAAGTGATCGGCGCCACCCGCGGCTGGCTGCGCTACAAACTGCCCAACCGCTATATCCGCCACCACCAGCGCCCCATGTGCATCGGCCAGAAGCAGGTGTGGTTCCTGCTGCGCCTGGTCGGCAGCGAAGAGGCCTTCTGTCTCGATGGCTGTGAGAAACCCGAGTTCGACCACTGGCGCTGGGTGGACTTCTGGTATCCGGCCAACCACGTGGTGAACTTCAAGCGCCAGGTCTACGAGCGGGCGCTGCGCCAGTTCGCGCCCATGGTCGAGACCCTGCTGAGCATCCAGCTCGGCAACCTGCCCCGCCAGGAAGAGGCCGAGCGGCCGGGCGGCGGTCCGGGCTATCAGGCTGCCTGAACACCCGGCCCGGGCATCCGGGCACGTAAGTTGACAATCATTCGCATTTGCGTTCCCATACGCCACATGTACATCTGCATGTGCAACGCCGTTACCGACCATGACATCCGCCGCGCCGCGGCCGATGGCGTGCATACCTTTGCCGAGCTGCAGGCCCGCACCGGCTGCTCGGATTGCTGCGGCTGCTGCGAGCAGGAAGCGCGCGCCACGCTCGACAAGGCGGTGGAGCACGTGCTGCTCCAGCTGCCCATCGTCACCGCTTAATACCGTCCCCACGGCTATGTTTGCGCCCGCGGTTCGCCGCGGGCGCTTTCGTGTGAGCGAAGCATTCCTATTTGCGTTCCATCATGGCGCGACACGGACCCGTATAGTCGCCAGCTGCAGCGATCAGGAGACAACACCATGAAGGGCGACACCAAGGTCATCGAGTTCCTCAACAAGGTGCTCTACAACGAGCTCACCGCGATCAACCAGTACTTCCTGCATTACCGCATGTTCAAGGACTGGGGCTACGGCGAACTGGCCGAGCACGAGTACAAGGAATCGATCGAGGAAATGAAGCACGCCGACCACCTGATCGAGCGCATCCTGTTCCTCGAAGGCCTGCCCAACCTGCAGCACCTGGGCAAGCTGCGCATCGGCGAGAACGTGCTCGAATGCATCCAGGGCGACCTGGACCTGGAAATCGCCGCGGTGAAGGACCTGCGCGAAGCCATCGCCTACAGCGAAGGCATCGCCGACTACGTCAGCCGCGACATGTTCAAGGGCATCCTGCACGACGAGGAAGAACACATCGACTGGCTGGAAACCCAGCAGAGCCTGATCAAGGACATCGGCGCGGAGCGCTACCTGCAGAGCAAGATGTCCAGCTGATCCGTCACGATCCGGACATAAACGTCCCGGAATTATCGCGAAATGCAGGGAACGGCCGCCGAAGCGTGCGGCCGTTCCTTGACGCTCTTGTCACGCCGCGGCTATACCGTGTTTTTTCCCGGGAAGGCCCCGCATGGCTTCACGTCCACCACCGCGCTTCGTCGTGCGACCGCACGATATGGCCGGCCAGCGCCGCCGCTGGATCTGGCTGGGCGTGGCGTGGTTCGCCAGCGTGCTGCTGGTGGCCCTGGTCACCGGCCTGCTGGTCGGGCACGGCACGCCCGCGGCCAGCGAACACCGCCAGGTGCAGGCGCTGAGCCGGGAGAACGACGACCTCAAGCAGCAGGTCACCAACCAGCTGCGCGCCGCCCAGGTCAACGACATCGCCAACCGCTCGCTGCGCACCACGCTGGCCGAGCGCGAAGAGGAAATCAGCGGCCTGCGCGCCGACCTCGACTTCTACGGCCGCCTCGTCGGCGGCGACGCTCAGCGCGGCGGCCTGCGCATCCAGAGCGTGCGGGTGCAGCCGATCGAAGGCACCCAGGGCTGGAACCTCACCGTCTCGCTCACCCAGAACGCCAAGCGCGGCGAAGACACCAGCGGCACCGCCACGCTCAGCGTGGAAGGCCTGCGCGGCGACAAGGTGGTGCGGCTGGACTGGGCCGCGCTCGGCGACACCGCGCAGAAGGACGGCCTGCCGTTTCGCCTCAAGTATTTCCAGGAACTGCACGCCACCATCGTGCTGCCGGCGGATTTCCGCCCCAATCGCGTGTACGTCAGCGCGCAGCCCGCGGGCGACGATGCGGTCAGCCGCACGGTCGCCTGGACCGATGCCGTCGGCGGCACTCTCACCAAGCCAGGGGACTCCCATGCTCAACCGTAAGCAGCGCACCGAGCGCACCAGCAGCAGCACCTCCCACGACACCAGCCTGATCGCCCGCGGCACGGTGATCCAGGGCGACCTGCGCTTCAGCGGCGCGCTGCACCTGGACGGCCGCATCGAAGGCGCCGTGCTGGGCGAAGGCCCGGATGCCGTGTTCACCTTGAGCGAATCCGGCCAGGTGCAGGGCGACATCCGCGTGCCCCACGCCATCATCAACGGCCAGGTGCAGGGCGACATCCATATCGAGGAACGCCTGGAACTGGCGCCGCAGGCGCGCATCCACGGCGACGTGCACTACAAGACCCTGGAAATGGCCGCCGGCGCCCAAGTGAACGGCCGCATGTCGCACCGCACCGGCGAAGCCACGCGCGAGCTGCCGGCGCCGGCGGACCTCGGCGAGCCCGTCCCCGCCTGAGGCAGCCCCGAAACGCGGTATCCTTGCGCATCGCCCGCCGCAGCCCCATGTGATCGCGATGGATACCGTCGTTCCCTTCCCCACCGTTCCCGACTACCGCAGCGCCGGCGCACCGCTGGTGTTCACCGAGGCTGCCGCGCACAAGGTGCGCGAGCTGATCCAGGAAGAAGGCAATCCTTCGCTGAAGCTGCGCGTGTACATCACCGGCGGCGGCTGCTCGGGCTTCCAGTACGGCTTCACCTTCGACGAGGCCCAGGCCGAGGACGACTTCGCGCTGGAGCGCGAGGGCGTCACCCTGCTGGTCGATCCGCTCTCGCTGCAATATCTCACCGGCGCCGAGATCGACTACGCGGAAAACCTCAGCGGCTCGCAGTTCGTGATCCGCAACCCCAACGCCAAGACCACCTGCGGCTGCGGCTCCTCCTTCTCCGCCTAAAGGCCTCCCGGGCATGGACAGCAAGACCTTGCCGCGGCCCAACACCTTCGCCGGCCTCAGCCTGATCCTGGATCGCGTCGCGGAGCGGCGCGAAGAGCTGGCCTGGGTGGCCGAACAGGGCACCTCGCCCGAAGCGCGCTACCTGCTGCTGGATGGCCTGGGCGAAACCTATCTGCGCAAGGACGGCGAAACGCTGCGCTGGCTCGACGCCGGCGAACGCGCCAGCCTGCTCGGCGACATCGACGCCAGCCTGCTCGGCTTCGCCGACGACCGCCCGCACTTCCTGCTGGCGCTGGACGACGCCGAACGCGCCGCCGCGCTGGAATCCTCGCTCGACGCCCGCCGCGCCAACCTGCGCGATGCCGGCCTGCGCCTGCCCGCCGACGAAGCCGGCCTGTTCGCCTACGCCAAGGGCCTGGCGCACTGGCAGCGCGAGACGCGCTTCTGTGCGCGCTGCGGCGCGCCGCTGGTGCTGGTCGCTTCCGGCCATCGCGCGCAGTGCACCAACGCCGATTGCGGCCGCCTGCATTTCCCGCGCACCGACGCGGCGATCATCGTGCTGGTGGAACACGAAGGCGCCTGCCTGCTCGGCCGCCAGGCCGGCTGGCCGCCGGGACGCTATTCCACCCTGGCCGGCTTCGTCGAACCCGGCGAAGCGCTGGAAGATGCAGTGCGCCGCGAAGTCGCCGAGGAATCCGGCGTAGTGGTGGGCGAGGTGCATTACCACTCCTCGCAGCCGTGGCCGCTACCGGCTTCGCTGATGGTCGGCTTCATGGCCAAGGCGGTGTCGCCGGCGATCCGCTTGCGCGACGACGAACTCGAAGACGCCCGCTGGTTCACCCCGCGGCAGATCATGGACGGCCTCAACGACGGCAGCTTCCTGCCGTCGCCGCGCCTGTCGGTGTCGTACCACCTGCTCGCGCACTGGCTGCAGTGGCGCGCCGGGCTGGACCTCGACACGCTGGTCGAACAGGCACACGCAGCGCGGACCACGCCGGCGCGCTGAAGCCGCGCATCACCAACGACGTATAAAGAAAGGCCTGCCCGCCAGGCGCACGGCTGTCGCACGCTCCTCGCTACAATGCGGCCAACGCAAGGGAGTCCCACCGATGGCCGTCAGCCTGCTCACCGCTCTTATCGCCCTCGGCCTGCTGCATCTGCAGCCGGCGCTCGCGCACTGGCGCGGCGACGGCGGCTTCCGGCGCTGGGTAGCGCAGCTGGGCGACGCCAGCGGCGCCGGCCGCACGGTGATCGCGCTGGCCGTGCCGGTGGTGCTGTGCCTGCTGGCGATCTGGCTGATCAGCCTGCTGCCGATGCGCGACCTGGTGCTGCTGGCGTTCTCGCTCGCGGTGCTGCTGTACTGCTTCGGGCCGCATGCCTACGAAGCGGATCTGGAAGCGATCCTCAAGGCGCCGGACGGCGTCAGCCGCCAGGCCGCCGTGCAGGCGCTGTCGGACGAGGGCGAACCGATCGCCTGGCATGCCGTCGCGGTCGGCGAAGCCGTCGCCTATGCCGCGCTGCGCCGCCGCTTCGGCGTGCTGTTCTGGTTCTTCGTGCTCGGTCCGGCCGGTGCGCTGCTGTACCGCCTCGCGCAGACGCTGCGCAGCGACGCCACTCTGCGCCTGGACACCGACGCGCAATCCATGGCCCGCCGCATCGCCCACGGCCTCGACTGGGTGCCCGCGCAGCTGATGGTGTTCACCCTGGCCCTGGTCGGCCACTGGGACGCGGTGATCGGCGCCTGGCGCCAGTGGCACCAGCAGGCCATTCCCGGCAGCTGGCTGCGCGAAGGCCCCGGCTTTCTCGGCGCCGCCGCGCGTGCCGATATCGAGGTGGATATCGAAGCCGGCGACGGCTACGCCGAGGAACGCATCGACGTACTCGGCGAACTGCGCCGCCTGCGCGGCGCGCTGCTGCGCGCGCTGCTGGCGTGGATGAGCGTGGTGGCGCTGATCGTGCTGGCCGGCTGGCTGCACTGAGCCGCCGGCTCTCGCTTCAGGCCTTGTCGCCGCGCAGTTCGCGCACCCGCGCTTCCAGCACCGACAGCTGCGCCTCGGCGGGCGCAAGCGGTTCGCCGATCACCAGCTCCACCCGCGCGCGGAAACGCCGCGGCAGCCGCGCGCGCCGCAGCATGTTGTCGCGCCGGCTCCACACGCTGCCCCACAAACCGCGCAGCGCCATCGGCACCACCGGTACCGGACGCTGCTGCAGGATGTGCGCGACGCCGGGACGGAACGTCGCCACCTCGCCGTCCTTGGTCAGCCCGCCTTCCGGGAAGATGCACACCACTTCGCCGTCGGCGAGCGCCGCGTCCACTTCCTCGTACGCCTTGCGCAGCACGTCGGGGTCTTCCTTCTGTCCCGCGATCGGAATCGCCTTCGCCGTACGGAATACGAAGTTGAGCAGCGGGATGTTGAAGATCTTGTAGTACATGACGAAACGCGCCGGCCGGCGCAGGTTCGCCATCAGCAGCAACGGGTCCATGAAGCTGACGTGGTTGCACACCAGCAGCACCGGGCCTTCTTCCGGAATGTGCTGCGTGCCGTCCACGCGCACCCGGTACAGCGTGTTCACCAGCACCCAGGTGATGAACCGCATCAGGAACTCGGGCACCAGGGTGAAGATGTACACCGCCACCGCGATGTTCAGCAGCGCCGTCGCCAGGAAAATCTGCGCCGGCGTCAGCCCCGCCGCGCCCAGCCCCAGGCCGAAACCGGAAGCGACGCAGATCCACAGCGCATTGAGAATGTTGTTGCCCGCGATGATGCGCGACAGCTGCTCGCGCGGCGCGCGGCTCTGCACGAAGGCGAACAGCGGCACCACGTAGAAACCGGCGAACATGCCCACCAGGGTGAGATCCAGCGCGATGCGCCAGCTGCCGGGCGAATGCAGAAAGGCCGTCCAGTCCAGCCCATGCGTCAACGCCAGGCCGGAGCGCGCGAAGTACAGGTCCACGCCGAACACGGTCAGGCCGAACGCACCCAGCGGCACCAGGCCCACTTCCACGCGGCGCCCGGACATGCGCTCGCACAGCAGCGAACCGATGCCCGTGCCGATCGAGAACAGCGTCAGCACCAGCGTGTTCACCGAGCCGTCGCCGCCCAGGTTCAGCCGCGTGTAGTTCGGCAGCTGCGAGATCAGCACCGTGCCGAAGAACCAGAACCAGGAAATGCCCAGCACCGCGTTGAACACCGCGCGATCGGCGCGGGTCAGCTTCAGCACCTTCACCGTCTCGGTGTACGGATTCCAGCTGAAACGCAGATCCGGCGCGGTCGCCGGCGCCGACGGAATCTGCCGCGAGGCGACGTAGCCGATGCACGCCACCACGATGGTCAGCGACGAAGCCGCCACCGGCCCGAAGCCCGCGATCAGCATCAGCGCATTGCCGGCGATCATACCGACCAGCATCGCCAGCTGCGTACCCATCTCTACCAGGCCGTTGCCGCCGACCAGTTCCTGCGGCTTGAGCGCCTGCGGCAGGATCGCGTACTTGATCGGTCCGAACACGGTCGAGTGCAGCCCCATCAGGAACAGCACCACCAGCAGCAGCGACACGTGATGCGTATAGAAGCCGATCGCCGCCAGCAGCATCGCGCCGATCTCGAACAGCTTCACGAAGCGGATGATGCGCGTCTTCTCGTACTTCTCCGCCAGCTGTCCCGCCGTGGCCGAGAACAGGAAGTACGGCAGGATGAACAGCGCCGGCGCCAGGCTGGTGTAGAGCGACACCGTGCGGTCGTCCAGCCCCATCTGGAACGCCACCAGCATGACCATGGCATTGCGGAACGCGTTGTCGTTGAACGCGCCCAGCGCCTGGGTCCAGAAGAAGGGCGCGAAGCGACGGCTGCCCAACAGAGAAAACTGGCTCATGCAGGTCCTTGGCGTCAGAGCGGTGCGGCATAGCCTAGCCGGAAACCCGGCGGCGCCGGTGGCTACCCTCGCCGCGGCGTATCGGCAAAGATGCGGCAACGAACCGGGGGTGATCGATGAGCGATTCGAAGGACCGGCGCAAGGCGCCTGCGGGCCGGCGCTGACATGCTGGAAGCCATCCTGCAGATCCTGGGCGAACTGCTGTTGCAGCTGTTCGCCGAAACGCTGGCGGAACTGGGCTTCCACGCCGTGCGCGAACCCTTCCGCCGGCGCCCGCATCCCGTCGTGGCGGTGATCGGGATGCTTCTGCTGGGCGGCTTGGCCGGCGGCTTGAGCCTGCTGGTCATGCCGGGCCACTTGGGGCATACCGAGACGCAGCGCCTGGCCAGCCTGGTGCTGGTGCCCGTCCTCGCCGGCGGCGCGATGATGCTGTTCGGTTACTGGCGCCGGCGCTGCGGCGATGCGCTGCTGCGCATCGACCGCTTCGCCTATGGCTACGTGTTCGCGCTGGCGATGGCGCTTGGGCGCTTGGGCTTCGCGCAGTGAGCGGGGTTGGTTGGGGTGAGCCGAAGGCGAACCCCAACATGACCAGGCTCATCGCGTCGTTGGGGTTCGCCTTCGGCTCACCCCAACCTACGCCGTTCCTTGCTCAGCGATGCAGCGCCCGGTGCGCGATGTCGCGCCGGCAGAACGCGCCGTCGAAATGCACCTTCGACACCGCCGCATAGGCCTGCTCGCGCGCCGCCGCGATGTCCTTGCCCAGCGCGCACACCGTCAGCACGCGGCCGCCGGCCGTCACCGGCTGGCCCTGCGCATCGAGCTTGGTGCCCGCGTGGAAAACCTTGGCGTCCGGACCGGAGACGCCGTCCAGCCCGGTGATCGCATCGCCGCTGCGCACCTTGCCCGGATAGCCGCCCGCGGCCATCACCACGCCGATCGAAGGGCGCGGGTCCCAATGCGCGGTGGTGTGGCGCAGCTCGCCGTCCAGCGCGGCTTCGATCAGCTCGACCAGATCGGACTTCAGCCGCAGCATGATCGGCTGCGTTTCCGGGTCGCCGAAGCGCACATTGAATTCGATCACCTTCGGCGCGCCGCTCTTGTCGATCATCAGGCCGGCGTAGAGGAAACCGATAAAGGGTGCGCCCTCGGCGGCCATGCCGTGCAGGGTCGGCTCGATCACTTCCTTGAGGATGCGGCGCTCCACTTCCGGCGTCACCACCGGCGCGGGCGAGTACGCGCCCATGCCGCCGGTGTTGGGGCCGAGGTCGCCCTCGTCGCGGCGCTTGTGGTCCTGGCTGCTGGCCATGGGCAGGGCGTGGCTGCCGTCGCTCATCACGATGTAGCTGGCTTCCTCGCCATCGAGGAATTCCTCGATCACCACGCGCGCCGAGGCATCGCCGAAGCTGTGCGCGCCGAGCATGTCGTGCAGCGCGAGTTCGGCGTCGGCCAGCGTGAGCGCCACCACCACGCCCTTGCCGGCGGCTAGGCCGTCGGCCTTGATCACGATCGGCGCGCCGTGCTTGTGCACATAGGCCAGCGCCGGTTCCAGCTGGGTGAACACCGCGTAGCGCGCGGTGGGGATGTTGTGGCGGAGCAGGAAATCCTTGGCGAAGGCCTTGGAGCCTTCCAGCTGCGCGGCGATCGCGCGCGGCCCGAAGATGCGCAGGCCGGCGGCGCGGAACTTGTCGACCACGCCGGCCACCAGCGGCACTTCGGGGCCGACCACGGTCAGCTCCACTTTCTCCTCGCGCGCCAGCTTGAGCAGGCTGTCCAGGTCGGTCACCGCCACGTCCGCGTTGCGCAGGCCGCGCTCGCGCGCCGTGCCGGCGTTGCCGGGGGCGACGATCACCTCGCTCACGCGCGGCGACTGCTTGAGCTTCCACGCCAGCGCGTGTTCGCGACCGCCGTTGCCGATGACCAGAACTTTCATGCCTTGCTCCACTACGAGGGGATGCGCCTGCATGGCGCAGCGCGACATTGTAGCGGGCGAGGCGCCCAGGCGGCCGTCAGCGGCCGATCAGCTCCATCAGCGCGCTGCGCGGCAGCTTGCCGGTCTCGTTGCGCGGCAGCGCGTCGACCAGGCGCAGCGGGCGCGGCAGGAACACCGGCTCGACCGAGCCGCGCAGGGCTTCCAGGATGCTGTGCTCGTCCAGCCCCGGCGCCACCGCCAGGGCGGCGATGCGCTTGACGCCGATGGCGTCGCCGTCGAGCTGGAACACCACGCCGTCGCGCACGCCCGGCACCGCCAGCAGGCGGCGGGTGAGATCGCCCAGCGAAGCGCGCTTGCCGGCGATTTCCAAAAGGTCCGCATGGCGGCCGCACAGGCGGAAGCGGCGGCCCTCGTCCTGCAGGGCGACGATGTCGGCCAGGGCGATCGGCTGATCCAGCTGCGGCGCGTCCACCAGGGTGCCGTCCGGCTGCGGATGCAGGCGCACGCCGTCGTACAGCGTCCAGGGTTCGTCCGCGGCGGCGCGGCGCGAGGCGATCACGCAGGTTTCGGTGGAGCCGAACACCTCCAGCAGCGGCGCGCCGAAGCGCTGCTCCGCGGCGGCGGCGAGCTCCGCCGGCATCGGCGCGGTGGCCGACATCATGGCGGCGATCGGCGGCAGTGCGATGCCGGATTCAATCAGCGCGCGCAGGTGGATCGGCGTGATCACCAGCACGCGCGGGCCGCGCGTCTGCACCAGTGCGTCGGCCACGTCGGCCGGGAAGAACGGCCGCGCCGCATGCACGCCCACGTCGCCCAGCAGCGGCAGCAGCACCGAGGTCTCCATGCCGTACATGTGCTGCGGCGGCACCGTGGCCACCACGTCGAAGCGCGGGCCGACCAGGGCGCGCAGCGCGCGCATATTGCCGGCGTTGCTGGCGTGGAAGCTGCGCCAGGTCTTCGGGTAGGCCTTCGGGACGCCGGTGGAACCGGAGGTGTAGCCGATCGCTACCACTTGTTCGGCCGGGATCAGCGGCGCCGGGGTTTCGCCGTCGGCGGCGGGTGCGTCCAGCACGGGCATCAGGCGGTAGCCGGGCGGCGGTGCATCCAGTGCCAGTTCGCCCAGTGCGTAGCTGCCGGGATGCGCCGCCATCACTTCCATCACCGCCTGCGGCTGGCGCGAGGAAGGCAGCAGGTTGGCCTGGCCGCGCAGCGCGATGGCGCAGAACGCGACCAGGAAGGCGTAGCGGTCATCGCACAGGTTCACCGCCGCGGTGGCAGTGGGCAGCCCGGCGGCCACCTGCTGCACGTGCGCCAGGAACTGCGCGGCGCTCACCGCCTCGGCGCCGCGCCAGGCCACCGTGCGCGCCGGATGGCCGGCCACCAGCAGCGGCAGGCCGGTGCTGGCCGGATCGTGGCGGTAGCTGTCGTAGACAATGGCCAAGCGGTGTTCTCCCCGTACTGTTCACCGGCAACGCATCCATGGAGCCGCCCCGGAAACCGGGCCGACGGAACGGATCGCGGATTGGGCCCGGCGAGGCTCTTCCCATCCTCGCGACCGCCGCTGAATACCTCCCCACTGGCGCCGGTAGCGTCCAGAGCGTATTCAGGCGGGCCGGCGAGCCGGCTCGGGTCAGGCGCGGATGATAGCGCCGGTGAGCGCGTCGCGGATCACCGTGGGCCGCTCCAGGCCCCCCAGCGGGGCGTCCAGCAGGCCGTCCAGAGCGGCGCCGAAGTAGCTCTCCACCGCCACCGCGGAACGGGCCGGCGGCTGGCCGTGCGGGTTGGCGCTGGTCGACACCAGCCCGCCGCCAAAGGCGCGGCACAGCGCGGCGGCGGGCTCGTGCGAGGTGACGCGCAGGGCGATGCCGGCATGGGCGCCGGCCACCCATTCGGGTACTTCGGCCGAGCGCGGGAAGATCCAGGTGTTCGGTCCGGGCCAGCTGGCGCGTACCTGCTCCATCACCTCATCGGGCACGGCGGCGCGCGCAATGTAACGCTCGACCTGCGCAAAATCCGCCGCGATCAGCAGCACGCCCTGGGTGGGCGGGCGCTGCTTCAAGGCGAAGATCCGCTCGAACGCCGCGCGGTCGTGCGGATCGCAGCCCAGGCCGAACACCGCCTCGGTGGGATACGCCAGCACGCCGCCGCCGCGCAATAGCGCGGCGGCTTCGTCGAGCTGGCCGAGCGCGAAGTGCCGGGCCACTCAGGCCTTGGCCTTGCCTGCTGCGGGCTTCTTCGCGGCGGCTTTCCTGGTGGCGGTTTTCTTGGTCGCGGTCTTTTTGGCTGCCGTCTTGGAGGCCGTCGTCTTCTTGGCTGCAGCCTTCTTCACCGCCGGCTTTTCCGCGGGCGCCTTCTTGGCGGCCGCCTTCTTCGCTGCCGGCGCGGCCTTTTTCGCCGCCTTCTTGGCCCCACCGCGACCCTTCTTTACCGGCGCCGCGGCGAGCAGTTCGATGCACTGCGCCTCGGTCAGGGTCTTCGGGTCCTGGTCCTTCGGGATGCGCGCGTTCTTCTCGCCGTCGGTGATGTACGGACCGAAGCGGCCGTTGAGCACCTGCACGCCGTTGCCGAAGTCCTGGATCACGCGGTTGGCGATCAACTCCAGCTTCTCCTGCACGATCTGCAGCGCGCGCGGCAGCTCGATGGTGTAGGGGTCGTCCTCGGCCTTGAGCGAGGCATAGGTGCTGCCTTGCTTCACGAACGGGCCGAAGCGGCCCACGCCCACCGACACCTCGTCGCCGTTCTCGGCCTGGCCGAGCTTGCGCGGCAGCTTGAACAGCTCCAGCGACTCTTCCAGGGTGATGGTGTGCATGCTCTGGCCCGGACGCAAGCTGGCGAACTGCAGCTTCTCGTCCGTGTCCTTGTCGCCGATCTGCGCATATGGCCCGTAGCGGCCCAGGCGCACCGACACCGGCTTGCCGGACTTCGGATCCGTGCCCAGCTCGCGCGCGCCGGTGGCCTCGCTGCGGTCGACGGTCTCGGTCTTTTCCTCGACCTGCTGCTTGAACGGCTGCCAGAAGCGTTCCATCAGCGGCACCCAGGCTTCCTCGCCGCGGCTCACCGCGTCGAGTTCGTCCTCGAGCTTGGCGGTGAAGTCGTAGTCGACGTAGCGGGTGAAGTGCTGGGTCAGGAACTTGCTCACCGCGCGGCCCACGTCGGTGGGCTTGAAGCGGCGGCTGTCCAGCAGCACGTATTCGCGGTTGAGCAGCACCTGGATGATGCTGGCGTAGGTCGACGGGCGGCCGATGCCGTGTTCTTCCAGCGACTTCACCAGGCTCGCTTCGGAATAGCGCGGCGGCGGCTCGGTGAAGTGCTGGTCGGCCAGGATGTCGTGCAGCGCGACCTGCTCGCCCTTTTCCAGCCTGGGCAGGCGGCGGCCTTCGTCGTCGTCCTCGGCGCTCTTCTGGTCGCGGCCTTCCTCGTACACGGCCAGGAAGCCCGGGTCGACCACGGTGGTGCCGGTGGAGCGGAAGCCCGCCTCACCGCCCTGGGCATGCGGCAGGGCGAAATCCACCGACACGGTGTTGAGCGTGGCGTGGATCATCTGGCAGGCGACGGTACGCTTCCAGATCAGCTCGTACAGCTTGCGCTGCTCGTCGTTGAGGTACGAAGCCACCTCGCGCGGCGTGTACATGGCCGAGGTCGGGCGGATCGCCTCGTGCGCTTCCTGCGCGTTCTTGGACTTGGACTTGTAGACCTGCGGATGGTCCGGCAGCGCCTTGTTGCCGTAGTCGCGCGCGATCAGCTGGCGCAGCTCGCCCACGGCGTCTTCGGACAGCGCCACCGAGTCGGTACGCATATAGGTAATGAGGCCAACGTTGCCCTCGCTGCCCAGCGACACGCCCTCGTACAGCCCCTGCGCCACCTTCATGGTGCGGCTGGTGGAGAAGCCGAGCTTGCGCGCGGCCTCCTGCTGCAGGGTGGAGGTGGTGAACGGCGGCGCCGGGCGGCGCTTGCGCTCCTTGCTGCCGACGTCGCTGACGGTGAGGCGGCCGTGCGCGGCTTCCTTCAGCGCCGCGCGGGCGGCCATGGCGTCGGCCTCGTTGGTGAGGTCGAACTGCTCGAACTTCTTGCCGTACAGGCGGGTGAGGCGCGCGCTGAAGTCGCCCTCGGGGTGGCGCAGCGCGGCTTCGACGGTCCAGTACTCGCGGGCGACGAAGGCTTCGATCTCTTCCTCGCGCTCCACGATCATGCGCAGCGCCGGGCTCTGCACGCGGCCGGCGGACAGGCCGCGCTGCACCTTGCGCCACAGCACCGGCGACAGGTTGAAGCCGACCAGGTAGTCCAGCGCGCGGCGCGCCTGCTGGGCGTCGACCAGGTCGTGCGAGAGCTGGCGCGGCTGGGCCACGGCGGCCTTGATCGCCTTGGGGGTGATCTCGGAGAACACCACGCGGTGCAGCTGCTTGCCCTTGGTCAGGCCACGCTGCTGCAGGATCTCGCTGATATGCCAGCTGATCGCCTCACCTTCGCGATCCAAGTCGGTCGCGAGGTAGATGTCGTCGGCCGCCTGGGCCGCCTTGGCGATGGCGTCGACGTGTTTCTGATTGCGCTCGATGATCTCGTAGGCCATGGCGAAACCATGGTCCGGATCGACCGCGCCCTCCTTCGGCTTCAGGTCACGCACGTGACCGTAGGAGGCCAGGACCTGGAAGTCCTTGCCCAGGTACTTGTTGATCGTCTTGGCCTTGGCGGGCGACTCGACGATGAGCAGATTCTTTGCCATGCAGCGGGGTTTCCAGAAGCCAACGGCCCGCACTTTGGCGGGCCTTCTTTATTTAGTTAAAGGCATGCCGCGCCAACGCCGTCAAGCTCGGTCTCGTGAAAACGAGGCATGGAGCCATTTCGGCCATCCGGCCCGGCTAGCCCGGCAGGCGCTGGTAGCGATTGCCCGGCAGGCTGCCCACCACGCCCTCCAGCTCCAGCATCAGCAGCATGGACGACAAGGCGGCGGCGGACTGCCCGGTACGGCCGGCCAGCTCGTCCAGGCTGGCCGGGTCGTGGCCCAGGGCGGCCAGCAGCTGGCCGTACTCCGGGTCGCCGCTCCAGCCCGCCTGGGCGGCCTGGACGGCGTGGCCCGGTGGCGCATCCTGCAGCCGCGCCGCCAGTTCCGCGCCCAGCGCGCGCGCCTGCGGCGCCAGCACCTCGGCCACTTCGGCCGCCGTTTCGACCAGCCGGGCGCCGTCGCGGATCAGCTGGTGGCAGCCACGGGACTGCGGATTATGAACGGAGCCGGGCAGCGCGAACACCTCCCGCCCCTGTTCGCCGGCCAGGCGGGCGGTGATCAGCGAGCCCGATTCGAGGTCCGCCTCGACCACCAGGGTGCCCAGGGCCAGGCCCGACAGGATGCGGTTGCGCCGCGGAAAATGCCCCGCCACGGCCGGCGTGCCCAGCGGGAATTCGCTGACCAGGACGCCTTCCTGGGCGATCCGGTGCGCCAGGGCCAGGTGCTTGCGCGGGTAGACGCGGTCCAGGCCGGTGCCCACCACCGCCACCGTGGGCCGGCCGGCATCCAGCGCGCCCAGGTGGGCCGCGCCGTCGACGCCGTCGGCCATGCCGCTGGTCACCACGAAGCCGGCCACGGCGAGATCCCGCGCGAACGCCCGCGCCTGCACCAGCCCGCCGGCGGTGGCGCTGCGCGAGCCGACGACCGCTACCTGCGGAAACAGCAGCAGCCCGGCGTCGCCGCTCACGAACAGCGCGGCGGGCGGGTTCGGGATCGCTTCCAGCAGGGGCGGGAAATCTGCCTCGGTGCAGCACAGCAGGCGGTGCCCCGGCTGGGCCAGCCAGGCCAGGTCGGCGGCGATCAGGGCTTCGTCCGGCCGCTCCAGCCAGGCCACGGCATCTGCGCCCAATGCCGCAGCGCGGCGCGGCGCATGCGCCAGCACGGTCTCGATGCGCCGGTCGTGGGCCAGCAGCCATTGGCGGAGGATGGAAGGCCCCAGGCCGGGGGTGCGCAGCAGGACCAGCCAGGCGCGCCATGCGTCGGTTTCGCTCATCCGCGCAGTTTATGGGCCGCGCAAACGAAAACGGCGCGGACTATGCCGCGCCGTTCTGTCAGCCGATGCCGATGCGCTTACTCAGGCATCGTCAGGCGGTCGCCCATCGAGATCGGCTTGATGCCGTCCATGACCAGGCCGTAGCTGACCTTGTCGAAGGTGCGGAACACCATCACGTGGCCGGCGAATTCCTCCGGCAGGGTCACCGGCTTGCCGGTGTCGCGGCGCCAGCTGTCGCTGGCCACGTCGTCGTTGATGGTCTCGCCCGGATGCATGATCGAGAAGGTCTGGCCGTTCTCCACGCCGTCCTTCGCACCGATCGACAGCGCCACCACCTGATGCGGGCCGACGGCCTCGAGCGCGTCGGTGAAGGCGATCACGCGGGAGTTGTCCGGCACCGACTTCGGCGCATGCGGGTAGTAGTACGGGTCGTAGGGCTTGTCGTCGATCGGCATGATGCGATCGCCCTTGCGGATCTCCTGGGTGGAATCCAGCAGCAGCAGGGTGGAGACGTCGCCGGTGCGCAGCGTTTCGGCATTGCCGATCACCGTCACTTCGGTACCCAGGTCGGTGCCGGAGCCGTAGTGGTGGTCGTTGCGGAATTCTTCGCGCCACGGGGTGGTGACCACCGAGGCGTCGTTGTCCAGCTCATGGCCGACCAACGGGTACGGCTCGCTGCGGTCGTCCTGGTTGAAGCCGCGGAAGGTATGCGTCGGGCGCACGATCGCCCAGCGCTGGCCCGGCTCGGACTTGAGGTTGCGCGCGTAGATGTTCTGGCCGACGGTGCCGCGCAGGCGGGCTTCCTCGAAGCCCATCACGTACGGCGACTGCTTCACCTCGTCCGAGCTCATCACGCGCGTTTCCTTGAGGAACATGCGCAGCGCGGACAGCGGGATGGCGGGGATCGGCTCGCCTTCGGCGCGCACGCGCGGCTGCAAGCCGAGGCGCGGACCGTTGATGAAGGAAAGATTGAGCACGTCGCCCGGATAGATCAGATGCGGGTTCTGCACCTGCGGGTTCGCCTGCCAGATCTCCGGCCACAGCCAGGGCTTGGAGAGGAAGCGCGCCGAAATGGCCCAGAGCGTGTCGCCCTTGCGCACGGTGTACGAATCGGGGTGGTCCGAACGCAATTGAGCGCCGGCAGCGTAAACGGCGACAGTGACCAGCATGCCGGCCAGCAGCCCGATGGACTTTCTAATCATAAACGGGATTCCCCCATCCCCCGATGCTCGGCGGAGTGTAACCGATGGTTTAACGCCCGCAACCAGAGCCAGTTGGCAGAATCCTCTGCCAGACACGGGGTTGCCGACGTACAATAAGGCTCATTCTAGATCGCGCCCGGGCTGGGTTTTCACCGATTCGCCCGCATTTTTGGCGCCGAGGTGTACACCAAATGCCGACCCTGACCATTCTCGAATTCCCCGACCCCCGCCTGCGCACCAAGGCCGAGCCCGTGCGCGTGTTCGACGCAGAACTCAAGCAGTTCGTCGCCGACATGTTCGAAACCATGTATGCCGCCAACGGCGTCGGCCTGGCCGCCACCCAGGTCAACGTGCACCAGCGCGTGCTGGTGGCGGACATGAGCGACGAGCGCAACGAGCCGCTGGCCCTGATCAATGCCGAGATTCTGGAAAAGGACGGCTCCCAGGTGTACCAGGAGGGCTGCCTGTCCTTCCCCGGCATCTATGCCGACGTGACCCGCGCGCTGAAGATCAAGGTCAAGGCGCAGGACGCCGACGGCAAGGAATTCGTGCTCGACGTGGAAGGCCCGCTGGCCGTGTGCATCCAGCACGAGATGGACCATCTGGCCGGCAAGGTGTTCGTCGATTACCTGTCGCCGCTGAAGCGCTCCATGCTGCTCAAGCGCATGGACAAGCAGCGCAAGCAGGCGGCCAGCGCTTGACGGGCGCGCCCTTGCGCGTCGTTTTCGCCGGCACGCCCGAGTTCTCCGTCCCCTGCCTCGAAGCCTGCCGCGCCAGCGGCGCCGAGGTCGTTGCCGTGTATACGCAGCCGGACCGCCCCGCGGGCCGCGGCCGCAAGCTCACGCCCAGCCCGGTGAAGCAGGCCGCGCTGGCGGCAGGCATCCCGGTGGAACAGCCCGAATCGCTGAAAAGCCAGGAAGCGCGCGACACGCTCGCGGCCTGCCGGGCCGACCTGATGGTGGTGGTGGCCTACGGCCTGATCCTGCCGCGCAAGGTGCTGGCCCTGCCGCGCCTGGGCTGCTGGAACGTGCATGCCAGCCTGCTGCCGCGCTGGCGCGGCGCCGCGCCGATCCAGCGCGCGATCCTGGCCGGCGACGCCGAAAGCGGCGTGGACCTGATGCAGATGGAAGCGGGCCTGGACACCGGCCCCGTGCTGCTGGAACGCCGCACGCCGATCGAGCGCACCGACACCGGCGGCAGCCTGCACGACCGCCTCTGCGCCCTGGGCGCCGACGTGCTGGCCGAAGGCCTGCGCCGCGTCATGGCCGGCGAAACGCTGAGCCCGCGCGCGCAGCCGGAGGAAGGCGTCACCTACGCGCACAAGCTGGACAAGGCCGAGGCCAAGCTCGACTTCCAGCGCGACGCGCTGAGCCTGGAACGCCAGGTGCGCGCCTTCGATCCCTGGCCCGTCGCCGAAGGCGAGATCGCCGGTGAAGCGCTGCGCATCTGGGCCGCCGAAGCCGTGGCGCGCGACCACGCGGCCGCCCCCGGCAGCGTGCTGTCCGCCGGCCGCGACGGCATCGAGATCGCCTGCGGCGAAGGCGCCCTGCGCGTGACCGCGCTGCAGCGCGCCGGCGGCAAGCGCATCGGCGCGGCCGACTATCTCAATGCGCGGCCCGAACTGCGCAGCGCTCGATGACCGACACCCGCGCCCTGGCCGCCCAGGCCCTCGCCGAAGTCGCCCTGCGCGGCGCCTCGCAACGCGACGCCACCGAGCGCTACGCCCCGCGCCTGGCCGACCCGCGCGACCGCGCCCTGTTCACCGCCCTGGTCAGCGACGGTGCGCGCTGGTGGCTGCGCTTCGACGCCGCCATCGACCGCCTGCTGGAGAAACCGCTGCGCCAGAAGGAACCGGCCGTGCACGCCCTGCTGGTGCTGGGCCTGGTGCAGCTGGAGATCCTGGAGCTGCCCGACTACGCCGCCGTCGCCGCCACCGTGCAGGCCGCGCGCGCACTACAGCGGCCGCGCATGGCCGGGCTGGTCAACGCCGTGCTGCGCCGCTGGCAGCGCGAGCGCGCCGAGCTGCTGGCCGCGCTCGACGCCAAGCCGCAGACCCGCCACGCCCACCCCGCCTGGCTGGCCAAGGCCATCGCCCGCGACTGGCCGGAACAGGCCGACGCGGTAATGGCCGCGAACAATATCGAGCCGCCGCTGATGCTGCGCGCCAACCGCCGCCGCAGCGGCCGCGACGACCTGCTCGAACGCCTGCGCGCCGCCGGCTATACCGCCGAGGCCCACGCCTGGCTGGCCGACGGCATCGTGCTGCCGCACAGCGCCGACGTCACCCGCATGCCCGGCTTCGCCGAAGGCCACTTTGCCGTGCAGGACGGCGCCGCCCAGGCCGCGGCGGATCTGGCCGAGGTGCGCGACGGCTTGCGCGTGCTCGACGCCTGCGCCGCCCCCGGCGGCAAGGCCTGCCATCTGCTCGAACGCGCCAGGCTCGACCTGATCGCGCTGGAATCCGACGCCGGCCGCGCCAAACGCATCGGCCAGAACCTCGACCGCCTCGGCCTCGACGCCGACGTGGTGATCGGCGACGCCGGCACCCCGGATACCTGGTGGGACGGCCGCCCCTTCGACCGCATCCTGATCGACGCCCCCTGCTCGGCCACCGGCGTCCTGCGCCGCCGGCCGGATGTGCGCCTGCACCGCCGCGACAGCGACGTCGCCACGCTGGCCGCGCAGCAGCGCCGCATCCTGCAGGCGCTGTGGCCGCTGCTGGCGCCGGGCGGGCGGCTGGTCTACGTGACCTGTTCGCTGCTGAAGGCGGAAAACGAGGCGGTGGTCGGCGAATTCCTGGCCAGCCAGCCCGAAGCACGCGCGGCCGCGTTCACCCTGCCCGCGGGGCAGGCGGCGGCGCTGGGCTGGCAGGTTCTCCCCGGGGATGGGGACCTCGACGGCATGTACTATGCCGTGCTCGAACGGGCCTGACCGGCGCGCCTAAGCGCCCGATAAGGCGCCCGGCTTAAAAAATCGCTTCACCCATCGCTACGTCGCGGCGCCGCCGCCGGAAGTCCACGCATGCCCGTTGCCTCGCAAGCCACTCTCCAGGAACGCCGCTATTTCTGGCTGCTGCTGATCTTCGCCGTGGTGGTGATCGGCGCCGGCATCGGCCTGCGCGATCCCTGGCCCTCGGACGAGCCGCGCTTCACCCTGGCCGCCAAGCAGATGGTGGACAGCGGCGACTGGCTGTTCCCGCATCGCGGCAGCGAGCTGTATTCGGACAAGCCGCCGATGCTGATGTGGACCGAAGCGGCCAGCTACACCGTGCTGCGCAGCTGGCGCGCGGCCTTCCTGCTGCCGTCGCTGCTGGCCGCGCTGGGCACCATGCTGCTGGTCTACGACCTGGGTCGGCGGCTGTGGAGCCGGCAGGCGGGCCTGTATGCGGCCGCGGCGCTGCTGGTGAGTTTCCAGTTCGTCTACCAGGTGAAACGCGCGCAGATCGATCCGCTGGTGATGTTCTACATCACCGCGGCGAACTGGGGCCTGCTGGTGCACCTGCTCAAAGGCCCGAACTGGCGTGCGTTCTGGTTCGGCTGTTTCTGCGCGGGTCTCGGTGTGATCACCAAGGGCGTGGGCGTGCTCGCGCTGTTCATGCTGCTGCCGTACCTGGTGGCGTGGCGCGGCGGCTGGGACGGCGTGTCGCGCATGGGCCCGGGCGCGTGGTGGCGCTGGCCGCTGGGCCTGGTGGCGCTGCTGGCGGCGATCGCGCTGTGGCTGGTGCCGATGCTGCTGGGCGCGAAGGCGCACGGCAACGACCCGGCCTATGCCGCATACGTCAACGACATCCTGTTCCACCAGACCGCCGGCCGCTACAGCAAGTCGTGGGACCACCACCACTCGCCGTTCTATTACGTGCCGATCGTGCTGTTCAGCTGGCTGCCGCTGTCGCTCACCTATCCGGGCACGCTGCCGCGCTGGTGGCAGCGGCTGAAGGCGAAGGACGCGCGCATCCTGCTGCCGCTGGGCTGGATCGTGCTGATCCTGGTGTTCTTCGCCATCCCCAAGGGCAAGCGCGACGTCTACATCATGCCGGCGCTGCCGATGCTGGCGCTGATCACCGGCCCCTTCCTGCACGAGCTGCTGCAGAAGCGCTGGCTGCGCATCGCGGGCCTGGTATTCATCGGCGTGATGGGCGCGGCCATGCTCGGCGTCGGCGCCGCGGCGTTGATCGCGCATCCGAAATTCGCCACCGAGTTCGCCACCGCGCGCGGCTTCGACGACGGAGGCCACGCGCTGTGGTGGATGTTCGTCGCCATCGGCACCGTGCAGCTGGCACTGATCGCCGCGCTGCGCCTGCGCCACGCCGTGTGGGCGGTATGCGGCGGCATGGCGGCGATGTGGCTGGCCTGGGGCCTGTGGGCGTATCCGCTGCTCAACGATTCCAGCTCCGCCGCCGCGCTGATGCAGGACGTGCGTGCACGCGTGCCGGCCAACGAAGAACTGGGCCTGGTCGCGTGGAAGGAACAGAACCTGCTGATGCTCGACCGCCCCGCCACCGACTTCGGCTTTACCGTGCCCTGGCACGAGCAGTACGTGGCGGCGGTGAAGTGGCAGGCGCAGGCTCCGGCGCACCGCTGGCTGTTCGCGCTGGACGGCGTGATGGACAAGTGCGTCGACCGCAGCAAGGCGATCAGCCTCG
Source organism: Dyella sp. LX-66 (assembly GCF_018599165.1). NCBI lineage: Bacteria > Pseudomonadati > Pseudomonadota > Gammaproteobacteria > Lysobacterales > Rhodanobacteraceae > Dyella > Dyella sp. LX-66. The sequence goes on along the minus strand of NZ_JAHFVJ010000013.1, from coordinate 31,113 downwards.
GCCACGCCAACCGCCGCGAGTGGTGGCTGTTCAAGGCCGACGCGGTGATCCCGGGCTGCACGCCGGGCGAGGACGTCGACCGCGTGCCGGCCAGTACCGCCGATTCCGAGTGATCGCCCGATGGCGCGCCTTGACCTGATCGGACGCGACAACGGCGCCGGCCTCAGCCGCGACATGGCCTTGCTGGCCGAGGCGCTGCGCGAGGCCGGCAACGATGTCGCGCTCAGCGGCCTGCCGCATCGCGGCCGCCTCGCCGAATGGGCAACGCGGCTGCGCCTGGCCTGGCGCGCGCCGGCGCAGGACATCAACCTGATGCTGGAACGCATCCGCCCCGAGTTCCTGCGCGGTGCGCGGCGCAACGTGGTGATTCCGAATCCCGAATACTTCCGCCCGTTCGATCGCGCCCACCTCGCCTCGATGGATGCGGTGTGGGTGAAGACGCGCCATGCGGAACGCCTGTTCGGCGCGCTCGGTGCGCGCACGCAGTACATCGGCTTCACCAGTCCGGACCGGCTGGATGCCTCGGTGCCACGCAAGCATGCGTTCTTCCATGGCCCGGGCCGCAGCGGCAACAAGGGCACCGAAGCGCTGCTGCGCCTGTGGGCCGCACACCCGTCGTGGCCGCAGCTCACCGTGGTGTGGCGGCGCAAGCGCGTGGATATCGGCGCGCTGCCGGCGAACGTCACGCTGCTGCGCGAGCATCTGGACGACGCCGCGTATCGCCGGCTGCAGAACGAACACCGCTTCCACCTGTGCCCGTCGCAGACCGAAGGCTACGGCCACTACCTGGTCGAGGCGATGAGCTGCGGCGCGGTGGTGGTGACGCTCGATGCCGAGCCGATGAACGAACTGGTCACCGCCGCGCGCGGCGTGCTGGTGCCCGCGCGCGCCGAGGGCATGCAGGACCTGGCCACGCTTTATGGCTACACGGACGAGTCGATGGCCGCGGCGATCGAACACTGCATCGCGATAGATACGGCCACCGCCGGGCAACTCGGCGATGCCGCGCGCCACTGGTATGAAAGCAATCGCGCCGCCTGGCCGCAGCGCCTGCACCAGGCCATCGTCGCGCTGGATTAGCGGGCCGCCGCGCCTGTGGCGAACTCCGCCAGGTGACGATCGATACCCTTTTCGCAGCGCGTGATGCGCAGCTCCCGCGTGGCATGGAACAGGCGGTTGTTCGGCAGGGTCGGATCGTCGACATCTTCCTGCGCACGCGACTTGTGCTCCAGGTGCACCGCCAGCGCGGCCCACTTCAACTGGCGCCGGCGCAAGCCGGCGTTCTCCAGGCGCGCCACCAGTTCGCGATCTTCCGCGCCATAACCTTCCATGCGCTCGTCGAAACCGTTGACGCGCAGCAGATCGTCGCGCCAGAAACTCATATTGCAGCTCATCACGCGTCCGCCGCTGCGCGAGCGTGCCTTCCAGCGCGCCAGCAGCGGCTGACGGAACGCGTACAACCTGCGCGTACCGTCGAATTCGTGGAAGTTCGCGCGCAACCACGGCGCGAAGGTCGGCTTGCCGCCGGCCAGCAGGCGCGCGCTTTCCGCATGATCGGCCTTCAGACGGCCGCCCTGCAGGAAATAGCCCGGCTCGGCCAGCATCAGATGGTCGGCAATGAAGCGCGGATGCACCAGCATGTCGCCGTCGAGCAGGATGACGTAGTCGCCGCGGCTGGCGGCGATGCCGCGGTTGCGCGCCCGCGCGGCGCGAAAGCCCAGGTCCTCGTGCCAGATATGGCGTAGCGGCACCGGATAGGTGGCGGCGAGCCGCTCGATCAACGCACGCGTTTCCTCGCCCGAACCGTCGTCGGCGACGATCACTTCCAGCGGCAGCACCACCTGCGCCGCCAGGCTGCGCAGCTCACGCTCCAGCGCCGCGGGCCAGTTGTAGGTCAGCACCACCACGCTGACGCGGCTGCCGTCCAGCGCTTTCACGACGACGCCTTCCCGGCGCGCCGGCCGCGGCGCAGGATCGATAAGGTGCGGTCCAGGCGCTTGGGCCAGCCCGCCGTGCCGACACGCAGCGCCATGCGTGCATAGCGCCAGGTCTCTTCCTTCGACGGCGCCGGCTTGCTGAGGAATTCGAACTTGATCAGGTCCAGCGTGCGGTCGTCCATATGCATGCGCTGGGCGTAATGGTTGATCAGCACGCGCGAGCGCCACAGGCTGCCGAACTGGTTGCCCTGGTGCTGCGCATGCCACCAGCCGTTGGCGCCGTGGACGCGGTAGCCGACCATGCCGGTGGGCAGAAAGTACTTGCGCGCACCCAGCACGCTGGCGCCGAACACCAGGCAGTTGTCCGCGGAAATGCGCCAGCTGCGCAGGAATTCGTCCGGCAGGTCCAGCGTGCGCTGCGCCCAGATGCGGCGCATCGACAAGGCCGAGGTCGCCGCGCCGTACCAGTGCGCGGTCATCCAGGTGCTGATCGCGGTGTAGCCGAGGTCGACCGCTTCCCTGGCATAACCCTGGATACCCTCTTCCTTGCCGAACAGGCGCACGTCCGTGAACAGGAAATCCACGTCGCGGCGCTGGTCGTAGACCTCGCCGAGGGTGGCCAGGTAGTCCTTCTCCCACACGTCGTCCGCATCGAGAAAGCACACCACGTCACCGATCACGCCTTCCATGCCACGCACGAAGGCGGACAGCTGGCCGCCGTTCTCCACGCAGCGCAACGTGACGCGCGGGTCGTTGCCGTAGCGCTCGGCCAGCCAGGCGGACGAGCCGTCGATGGAACCATCGTCCATCACGATCAGCTGCGCGGCCGCGCGTGTCTGTGCCAGCACGCTGTCGACCGCCGCGCCGACGTAGTCGCGGTAGTTGTAATTGGTGACGATGACGCTGAAGCTCACGCCCGCCATCAGCCGGCCCCGCCGTGGAGCAGGTGGCGGAAGTAGGCGATGGTCTCGCGCAGGCCGTCGTCCAGATTCACGCGCGGCTCCCAGCCCAGTTTCTCCTTGGCCAGACCGATGTCGGGCTGGCGCTGGCGCGGATCATCCGCCGGCAGCGGACGGAACACCAGCTTCGAGCGGCCGCCGACCAGCTGCAGCACGTGCTCGGCCAGCTGCAGCATGGTGTACTCGGCAGGGTTGCCGATGTTCACCGGACCGGTGAAGCCTTCTTCGCTTTGCATCATGCGGATGATCGCCTCGATCAGATCGTCCACGTAGCAGAAACTGCGCGTCTGGCTGCCATCGCCGTAGATGGTGATGTCCTCGCCGCGCAGGGCCTGCACGATGAAGTTGCTCACCACGCGGCCGTCGTTGGGATGCATGCGCGGGCCGTAGGTGTTGAAGATGCGCACCACTTTGATGTCCAGCGCGTGCTGGCGGTGGTAATCGAAGAACAGGGTCTCGGCGCAGCGCTTGCCTTCGTCGTAGCAGCTGCGGAAGCCGATCGGGTTGACCCGGCCCCAGTAGTCCTCGGTCTGCGGATGCACTTCCGGATCGCCATAAACCTCGCTGGTGGAGGCCTGCAGGATGCGCGCGCGCGTGCGCTTGGCCAGCCCCAGCATGTTGATCGCACCGTGCACGCTGGTCTTGGTGGTCTGCACCGGATCGTGCTGGTAGTGCACCGGCGAGGCCGGGCAGGCTAAATTGAAGATGCGCTCCACTTCCACGTAGAGCGGGAAGGTCACATCGTGGCGCATCAGTTCGAAATACGGATGCGTCAGCAGATGCGCGATGTTCTGCTTGCTGCCGGTAAAGAAATTGTCGACGCACAGCACATCATGCCCGTCGCGCAGCAGGCGATCGCACAGATGCGAACCCAGAAAGCCCGCACCGCCGGTCACCAGCACTTTTTTATTCATGGAGAATCCTGCCCCGGCTGACCGGGAGAAACATGGATGGATCGGGAATGCTGCTCGCGCTCGCGCCAGGCCCGGCCCACGGCGAGAGCGAACGGCAGCCACACCAGCAGCCAGGCCGGGCGCGGGCTGTCGAGCATCTGCGGCATGTCGAACTGCAGCACCACCGAGGCGAACACCCACAGCGCCAGGATCAGCCGGCCCGACAGGCTGGCGCGGCTCTTCCAGCCCTGCCAGGCCACCATGCACCACAACGCGATGGTCAACAGCAGGCCCGGCAGGCCCAGCTCCACCGTCACCTGGGTCAGCAGGTTATGCGTGTGCACGTAGGTCACGCCATTGACCGGCAGGCTGAAGGGCGAGCCCTGGCCGAGGCCGAGCAACGGATGCTGCGCGATCAGGCGCATCGACTGCTCGAACAGCTCCGGCCGCAGCGACGTACCGCGCTCGGTGAGCACGCTGAGCGGATGCACCAGCATCACCAGCGCGATCAGCGCCACGCCGGCGGCCAGCCAGCGGAACGCGCGCCCCGGCTGCCACGCCGGCATCAGCATGAAGGCCAGGCCGATCGCCAGCCACACGCCGCGCGACTGCGTCAGCGCCACGAACACCAGCAGCAGGACGATGGCGCCGTACCGGCCCAGCGACCAGCGCACGTCCTCGACCGGCAGCTGGCTGAGGTATAGCGCGGTCGCGCCCATCATCGCCGCCGCGTAGTTGGCGGTCGCGATGGTGCCCTCGCCGATGATGCGGTCATCCTCCGGCGAGGTCATGAAAAAACGCACGCAATAGAACAACGCGCACGCCGCCACCAGCAGCCCCACCGGCAGCAGCAACGCACCGATACGCCGCGGCTCGTCGGCCGCATAAACCTGCCAGCCCAGCACGAAGGCCAGCACACTCAGCAGACGCCCCACTTCCTCGGCCGGGTGAGCTACATGTCCCCAGGCCAGCGACAGCGTCGCCCAGGCCAGCAACAGCAGAAACACCCGAAACGCGGGCAGCGGCCAGAGCTCTCGCCACACGCGGGCACGCCCGGCAAAAGCCAGCGCCAGCGCCGGCAGGTACAGCAACAGGGTCAGGCTGTACTGGTAGATCCGGCCGGGGTTGAGCGACGCCCCCGCCGGCATCACCACCAGCCCCAGCAGCATCCACGCAATACCCACGCCGACGAGCAGACGCCCGAGGCGGTACCGCTCGGAGGGGGGCCACGCGTTCGAGGGATTTATCTCGTTCTCCATCACTACCTGCTTGTCTCGTTACAGCCTGGGGAACGCTGCGCCGCATAGTCTCAGGGTTGGCACTCGCGTTGTCAGCAGGCAGGGTGCGCTTTCCATCCCAGATGGGACCTGACCCGCCTTTCAGACTTCAACGTCCCGGCCGCCGGATCAGGAAATGACGGTTGCGGCTAGAATCGCCGGATGCAGACGCTCCCCCTCACCCTCGTCGTGATGACCTACAACGAGGCGAAGAACATCGCCCGTTGCCTGGACAGCGTGCCGTTCGCCGCCGAAAAAGTGGTGATCGACAGCGGCAGCACCGACGACACGGTGGCGCTCGCCCAGGCCCGCGGCGCGCGCGTGGTGCACCAGGACTGGCTGGGCTTCGGCCCGCAGCGCAACTTCGCCAGCACCCAGGCCGGCCACGACTGGATCCTGGCCCTGGACGCCGACGAATACCTCACCCCGGCCCTGGCCGAGGAGATCGCCGCCAAGCTCCCGGCCCTGATGGCCGGCGACACCTGCGCCGTGTGGCTGCGCCGCGCCACCATCTACATGGGCGCGCCGATGCGCTTCTACCTGCCCTCGATGGGCGAGAAGATGGCCCGCCTCTACCACCGCGGCCGCGCCCGCTGGGCCGACGTGCGCGTGCACGAGTCGCTGCGCTTCGACGGCCCGTCAGCCATCTTCCAGGCCCGTTTCAACCACGAGAACAACCCCAGCCTGCCGGAGAAGCAGATCAAGGTGCTGCGCTACGCGGAGCTGAAGTGCCGCGACTGGCTGGAGAAGGACAAACCCGTGCGCATGTGGCAGACGCCGTTCGTGTTCGCGCTGGCCTTCCTCAAGGACTACCTGTTCCGCCTGGCCTTCCTCGACGGCTGGCGCGGCTACGCCATCGCCCAGACCGCCGCCTCGTATGCGGTGTACAAGCGCATGCGTTACTACGAGATGCGCCATAACCCGGCCTCCATCGAGAGCGCGGCCGCCGCGCTCCACCGCCACGGAATCGACCGCTGACCATGCCCAAGCACTACCTTCTGTACGGCTCCGAGCGCTACGCGCTGGCCATCCTGCGGCCGGTGCAGGACGCCATCCGCGCGCGCGGCGACGAGGCGGCATGGTTCTTCGACGGCCCCGGCGCGGAAGACCTGGTCGAAGGCGAGCGCCTGCTTACGGTGCGCGAAGTGCGCGCGTGGAAGCCGATCGCCTGCATCACCTCGTCCAACCACCTGCCGCATTTCTTCCCCGGCGTGAAAGTGGAAACCTTCCACGGCTTCGACGCCGGCAAGCCCCGCCACATCTATATCCGCGGCTTCTTCGACCTGTACTGCACCACCGGCCCGCGCGACACCGTGCAGTTCCAGGCGCTGGCCGACGAGCTCGGCCACTTCGCGGTGGCCGAGACCGGCTGGCCCAAGCTCGACCCCTTCATGAAGGAGATCGCCGGCCCGCTGCCGCCGGTGCGCGAGAAGCCGGTGATCCTCTATCACTCCACTTTTTCGCCCTCGTGGAGCGCAGCTGAGACCCTGTACGAAGAGGTGAAGCGCCTCTCGAGCAGCGGCGAGTGGCAGTGGATCGTCACCTTCCATCCCAAGATGAATCCGGAGACGGTGGCCAAGTTCAAGGCGCTGCAGGGCGAGCACCTGACCTTTGCCGAGAACGACAACATCCTGGAGCTGTTCCCGCAGGCCGACCTGATGTGTTCGGACACCTCTTCGGCGCTGAGCGAGTTCCTGCTCACCGGCAAGCCGGTGGTGACCTTCAAGAACCGCCGCCCGGGGCCGCAGCTGATCGATATCGACGATGCCGCGCAGTTCGAGCCGGCCATCCGCCGGGCGCTGAGCCGCCCGCCGGAGCTGATGCAGGCCATCCGCGACTTCGCCGACGCCATCCACCCGTACCGCGACGGCCATTCCAGCGAGCGCGTGCTGGATGCGATCGACGCCTTCATCGCCAAGGGCGGACGCAGCCGCAAGCCGAAACCGGGCAACTGGTGGCGCAAGCTCAAGCTGCGGCGCCGTATCGGATATTGGGGTCCGGCCCGCTCCTAAAGCCCCCGGACAGAAAAGCCGCACTAGAATCGCAACCCTCCTGAGAAAGAGCCGCCCCCTTGCCTTCCAGCGCCTACAGCCGTTCCGAACACCTGCGCTCCCTGTGGCCCTGGCTGCCGCTATGGACCGTGGTCGCCCTGCTGGCGATCTTCTCGCACGGCCCGATGCCGCTGTATTCCACCCGCACCCTGGCGGTGGCGTGGGAGATGTGGAGCCACGGCCACTGGCTGGTGCCGCATATCAACGGCCAGCCGTACAGCGACAAGGTGCCGCTGCTGTTCTGGATGATCCATGCCGGCTGGTTCGTGTTCGGCGTGAACGACGTGTGGCCACGCGTCCTGGAAGTGATCTTCGGCGGCACCCAGCTGGTGCTGCTGGCCACGCTGGCGCGGCGCCTGTTCCCCAACCGCCCGTGGGTGGCCAAGGGCGCGCCGTGGATGCTGCTGGCGCTGGGCTACGCCTTCCTGTTCGGCCTGCAGGTGATGTACGAGGTGCTGCTGGCGGTATGGGTGCTGGCGGCACTGCTCACCCTCACCCCGAAGGCCGGCCGCGAAGAGCCGCGCTGGCTGCTGTTCGGCCTGTGCATCGGCGCCGGCCTGATGACCAAGGGCCCGGTGATGCTGCTGCACGTGGCCTTCCCCTGGCTGCTGGGCCCGCTGTGGAACGACTGGGCCAACCGCCACCGCGGGCGCTGGTACGGCCGCGGCCTGCTGGCGGTGCTGCTGGGCGGCATCATCCTGCTGGCCTGGGCGCTGCCGGCCGGCTTCAGCGGCGGCGACGACTATCGGCACCGCCTGTTCTTCACCCAGACCGCCGGCCGCGTGGTGGATGCGTTCGACCATGCCCGCCCGTTCTGGTGGTACCTCACCATGATCCCGGCCCTGCTGTTCCCGTTCAGCGGCTGGCCGCGGGCCTGGGTGGCGCTGGGCGCGCTGCGCCGTCCGCTGGAGCCGGGCATCCGTTTCGGGCTGTGCTGGCTGCTGCCGGTGCTGGTGGCGTTCTCGCTGATCAGCGGCAAGCAGCTGTACTACCCGCTGCCGGAATTTGCCGGTGCCTGCCTGCTGCTGGCCGGCGCCATCGCGGTGCTGCGCGAGCAGCGGCCCAAGCTGGCCAACACGGCGTGGCTGGGCACCTGGCCGCTGGGCGTGGGCGGCATCCTGTTCGCGGTGTTCCTGTTCGTGCTGCCGAACCTGGTGGCGCACAACCTGATGCACGGCGAGTTCATCGATTCGACCTCGCAGTACAGCCGCTTCTTCAGCGTGGTGTTCGTGGTGCTGGGCGCGCTGCTGCTGCTGCGCGGCCGCGGCGAGCTGCGCCGCCTGGCGGTGGCCGGCCTGATCGGCGTGCTGGCGCTCAACACGCTGTTCACCCTGACCATGTGGCCGAACTTCGACCTGCGCCCGGCCGCCCGCCTGCTGGGCGCGGCGGACGGCGAAGGCCGCGCCATCGGCTACGTCGGCAACTACGAAGGCCAGTTCCATTTCGAAGGCCGCCTGAGCCGGCCGATCGAGCGCCTGAGCGAAGGCGAGTCGATCCAGGCCTTCGCCCGCCTGCATCCGGACGGCCTGATCATCACCCGCCCCGAGAAACTGGCCGACGCCGACCTGCGCTACCCGCTGCTGGTGCAGCCGTTCCGCTCCAGCTGGGTGGTGATCTGGCCGGCCTCGTCGCTGGCCGCCCAGCGCGCCGGCCACACCCCGGCCGAACCGCCGCACCCGACCCGGCTGTACCAGGTCGACGCGTGGCGGTACCGCGCGATGCAATGAGCTCGCCGCTGATCGCCAACCTGCGCGCGCAGTGCGGCGGCCCCCGCGACGGTGCGCTGCTGCGTTTCTCGCTGGGGAATGCCTTGCTGGCCGAAGGCGATGCGCCGGCCGCGGCGGAGGAATTGCGCCACGCCGTGCGTTTCGATCCACGCTATTCCGCCGCGTGGAAATTGCTGGGCAAGGCGCTGCTGGCGGTGGAAGACCGCGCCGGCGCCGCGGAGGCCTGGAGGCAAGGCATCGACGCCGCGCGCGAGCGCGGCGACAAGCAGGCGGAAAAGGAAATGGCCGTGTTTCTGCGCCGGCTGGAGCCGAAGGACGCGGGCTGAGTCAGCGCGCCCCGTCCAGCACTTCCGGATGGTCGTACGGACTCGGCCGATCGTTCGCCGAATACCGCTTGTAGTGCCACTGATACTGCGCATACGCCAACTCCACGCAGTTCTGCACGCCGTGATTGAGCGCCGCGCACGCCACGCCCTGATCCGCATCCGCCAGCCCTTCCGGCGCCGGCAGCAGATGGATGCGGAAGCCTTCGCCACGCGGCAGGCGCTCGGCGAACGCGAACAGCACCGTCGCCCCCGTGCGCGCCGCGAGGCGCGGCAGCAGCACCATGGTCAGCGCTTCGCGGCCGAAGAACGGGGCGAATTCGCCCTCGCCTTCGCGCGGCTTCTGGTCCGGCAGGATACCCACCGTGCCGCCCGCGCCCAGCCGCTTGAACAGCGTGCGCACCCCGGCGCCCTCGGCGCGCACCTGCTCCGGCGCCAGCGCACCGCGCGCCTTGCGCAGCAGGCCCTCGACCGCGGCGATGCGCGGCGGACGGTACAGGATCGCCATCGGGGTCTTGCGGCATAGCCAGTAATTGAGCAGCTCCCAGCAGCCCAGGTGCGGCGCGGCGATGATCACGCCGCGGCCGGACGCCAGCGCCGCGTCGAACAGCGCCTCGCCACGCACTTCGCGGACCAGGTCCAGCGCGCGTTCGGCGTCGCTGCCCCAGATCTTGGCGATCTCGGTGATCGACTTGCCGCTCTCGATCATCACCTCGCGCAGCAGCGCCGCGCGCGCCGGCGCGTCCAGCTGCGGCCGGGTGATGCGGATATTCACTGCGGTGTTCTGCACGGTCTTGCCGTCCAGCCGCAGCGACAGCCGGCCCAGCAGCGCGCCTGCGCCGTGCAGGGCCCGCAGAGGCAGCAGGCCGACCAGGCGCAGCAGGAGGTAGAGCAGGAAGATATCGAAGCGCATGAGCCGCACAGTGTAGCGGCTCAAGCCGTGCACCCTCCGGCCGCTACCTCGTTTTGTGGGTAATCTTTGCGCCCCCGCCGCCAGCCCAGCCGCTTATCGATGATCGCCCTGATCCAGCGCGTCCTTTCCGCCCACGTCGACGTGGATGAAGAAACCGTCGGCGCCATCGGCCCCGGCCTGCTCGCCCTGGTGGCGGTGCAGCCGGCCGACGACGAGGCCAGCACCCGCCGCATGCTCGAGCGCCTGCTCGGCTACCGCGTGTTCGCCGATGAACAGGGCCGCATGAACCGCTCGCTCAAGGACACCGGCGGCCAGCTGCTGCTGGTCAGCCAGTTCACCCTGGCCGCCGACACCCGCTCCGGCATGCGCCCCAGCTTCACCAGCGCCGCCTCGCCCGAACAGGGCCGGCTCTGGTTCGACCGGCTGGTGGCATTGGCCCGCGCGGCGCACCCGGGGGTGGAAATCGGGCGCTTCGGTGCCCATATGAAAGTCCAGCTGGTCAACGACGGACCGGTCACCTTCTGGCTCGAAACGCCATGACCGCGGACCCACCGGGCAACCGCGACGATTCCGAAAAAAACTTCACAGACATCGGGTGTTTGGCGCGCTTTTTGCGTGCGCCGGATACCCATATCTTTCACTTGAAAACTGGTCAAAAAAGCATCACATCGCTATACTGATCGGTTCCTGCATCCGCGGCGGTAGGTATGAACAACAAAGCTCCCGAGCAACAGTCTGAAATCAAGGCGCTTATCTCCAAAGGTCTCGAGCAGGGCTACCTGACCTACGCCGAAATCAACGACCACCTGCCCGACGACATCGTCGATCCGGAGCAGATCGAAGACATCATGGCCGTCCTCAAGGGCGTGGGCATCGAAGTGCACGATGCCGCCCCGGACGCCGACCCGCTTTCCGACAACGCCAGTGGCACCGCCACCGACGACGAAGCCGCGGCCGAAGAAGCCGTCGCCCTGCTGTCGGCCGTCGACTCCGAAGTGGGCCGCACCACCGACCCGGTGCGCATGTACATGCGCGAGATGGGCACGGTCGAGCTGCTCACCCGCGAGGGCGAAATCGCCATCGCCAAGCGCATCGAGGAAGGCCTCGGCCAGGTGCAGACCGCGCTGGCCAGCTTCCCGCTCACCATCGAGATGCTGCTGGAGGAATACGACCAGCACCTGGACGGCAAGCGCCGCCTGAGCGAGATCCTGGCCGGCTTCGCCGACCTGGAGGAAGCCGCCGACGCCGCCCTGGCCGCCGCCGAAGTGGACGCCGGCGACAACGACGCCGAAGCCGACGAGGACGAGGAAACCGAAGGCGCCAGCGAGGACGAGGAGACCGGCCCGACCGGCCCCGATCCGGAAGAGGTCAAGCGCCGCATGGAGCTGCTGCGCGACTACTACGGCAAGTTCCAGAAGGCCTCGGCCAAGACCACCGACATCGGCGACAAGAAGATCATCAAGCTGCGCGAGCAGATGGCTGAGGAATTCCTCAAGCTCAAGCTGCCGTCCGCGCTGATCGACAGCTTCGTGCGCAAGCTGCGTGAGGTGGTGAACGACATCCGTCACCACGAGCGCGTGCTGATGGACATCTTCGTCAAGCAGGTGAAGATGCCCAAGGCCGAGTTCATCAAGACGTTCCCCAGCAACGAGGGCAACCTCGAGTGGGCGAACGAGCTGGGCCGCAAGCGCCAGAAGTGGTCGCCGAACATCAAGAACTACAAGGAAGCGATCGACGCCGAGCAGGAAAAGCTCGCTTCCATCGAGCACAAGCTGTTCCTGCCGCTCACCGACATCAAGGAAATCAACCGCACCATGTCGGTCGGCGAGGCCAAGGCCCGCCGCGCCAAGAAGGAAATGGTGGAGGCGAACCTGCGCCTGGTGATCTCGATCGCCAAGAAGTACACCAACCGCGGCCTGCAGTTCCTGGACCTCATCCAGGAAGGCAACATCGGCCTGATGAAGGCGGTGGACAAGTTCGAATACCGCCGCGGCTACAAGTTCTCCACGTACGCCACCTGGTGGATCCGCCAGGCCATCACCCGCTCGATCGCCGACCAGGCGCGCACCATCCGCATCCCGGTGCACATGATCGAGACGATCAACAAGCTCAACCGCATCTCCCGCCAGATGCTCCAGCAGTTCGGCCGCGAGCCGACGCCGGAAGAACTGGCCAAGGAAATGGAGATGCCGGAAGACAAGATCCGCAAGGTGCTGAAGATCGCGAAGGAACCGATCTCGATGGAAACCCCCATCGGCGACGACGAAGACTCGCATCTGGGCGATTTCATCGAGGACACCAACGCCAGCTCGCCGATCGAGTCGGCCACGGAAACCGGCCTGATGGAAACCGTGCGCGAAGTGCTCGCCGGCCTCACCCCGCGCGAGGCCAAGGTGCTGCGCATGCGCTTCGGCATCGACATGAATACCGACCACACCCTGGAAGAGGTCGGCAAGCAGTTCGACGTGACCCGCGAGCGCATCCGCCAGATCGAAGCCAAGGCCCTGCGCAAGCTGCGCCACCCGAGCCGCTCGGAGCAGCTGCGTTCGTTCCTCGATATCGATTGATCGGACCTTAAGCGAACGGTAGAAAGCGAAAAGCCCCGCGCATGCGGGGCTTTTCTTTTGCACCGGGCGTAACGGCTCAACCCATGTCGTAGAAGAACTGCTCGCGGTCGATCTTGCCGTCCTTGTTGACGTGATAGACACAGATCTCCGTCATGTTCACGCGGCCGTATTCCTTCATCGTCACGTCCAGCGTCATTTCCAGGCTGAACCAGTTGCCGGCCACCACCGCGTCGCTGACGTTGCTGCCATGCACTTCCACGATCGATTCCTGGAACTTGCGGCCCTTCTCGAAGATGGCATCGAGCCCCTTCGCATTGCCCATCGCCCCAGCCGGCGCACCCTCCGGCTCGATGCTCTCGGCATCCTTGGCATACAGCTCCTTCTGCGCCTCCTCGTACTTACCCTCGCGACACAAAGCCACCAACCGCTTCGCTACCGATTCCGTGCTCATCGTGCACCTCCGGGTCAAAGGGTCTCTCAGCGTACGCCGGGTTGGATAAGTCTGGATGTGCCGGTGGGCGGGGGCGGCGGTCTCGACGGTCCCGGAGTGTGTGGCTAACATGACGGGCTGTTGCGGGATTTGGCCGTGCAATGCGGCTGACAGGCATCAGGGCCTATAGCTCAACGGTTAGAGCAGGGGACTCATAATCCCTTGGTTGCAGGTTCGAATCCTGCTGGGCCCACCACGCGTTCAACGCGAGCGTGACCGCTGCTGCATATCCCAAGCGCTGAGCAGCTTGAAGCCACACCCGCTTAGCGGTCTTGTCGCTGGTGCGATCTGCGTGTACTGCCGCAAGCCAACCTTCCGGCGCTTCTTTGATCTTGCCGGCCATCTCAACGACGTGCTCGTCGCTCGGCCAAGAAAGGCCTTTCCGCCATTGGTGCACCGCCTGGCGCTTCACTCCTAGCGACTCGCCCAAAGCGTTGTCGGACGCGAGAGAGCACCGCTCGCGGTATTTGTCAAGCAAATTATTTACAGCGCTCATGTCGCATCTCTCTTGACGGAATGTCGCATTTGACTTTACGTTGCGTCCCGTCGCAAGTCACTTGACAGAGACAGGGGACATGGAATGTACGCGCTAGCCGCTCTCTCGTTTGTTCTGGCCGCCTTTTGGGCGGGTTACCTCGTTCGCGGGCTCCGCGATCTCGCTGCTCAGCAGCGGGTCACTCTGGAAGGGGTGCGCGCATGAGCCTGGAAATCTACGACGGCCTGCACGGCGAGGGGATGAAACTCCCGGCACTGCCGCCCGCCAGGATCGCATCGCACACCGAACCGCAGTACGCCGTGCAGTCCAAGATTGGCGCCCGCTGGGTCACCGTTGAACTGTTTGCGACGCGCGCCGCCGCACACGACTGGCTCAAGCCCGTCATCAAGCGTTGCGGCAACAGCGACGGCCTGCGCGTGAAGCGGGTGCGGTCATGAGGTACACCCAGCCGCTTACTGCCGACGAACAGAGCGTTGACGCCGCAATGCGTCAGCAGCGCCGTAGCGAATGCGAACAAGATCGCGCGCTGACGCTGTACCGCATGGCTCGCTGCGCTTCGACCAAAGAGGCCGCCACCGAGCGCCTCGACCGCGTTACCGAACTGCTGACCGGGGTGCACGTATGAACCGCATCCTGCAAGCCGACGTGATTCTGGCACTGACGCGCGATAACGCGCTCGTTGTCTGGCTAGCTCTCTCCGATCTTCTCGCCAACGTGTACGAGGAAGACGAAATTGCGGAGGTTGAGAAGGCCATCGCGGCGGTGAAGGCTCAGTGCGCCAAGCAGGGAGTGCAGTTCTGATGTTCTGCATCGACCGCGCTCACTGGCTCTACAACTTCGCCCACACCGGCAACCTAGTGCTGCTCGCGCTCATCATCGGACACGTTTCCGGCGCCTTCTTCGCCGGGTGGTTCCGCGTCACACGCCTGCGCATCAAGCGCCGTATGCGAGGTCTCGCATGATCGCCCCGGACTTCACTTCCATTAGTGCTGGCCTTGATGCCGGCCCCGTGATCGCTCTGATCCTTATTGGCGGAACCATCGTGGTGGGCATCGGCTTCGGCATATGGACGTCCGGTTCCGTCGCGCGGTTCTTCTCCGGCGCGCCTTCCGATCCGATGAAAGACAAGTCCTCTCCTGAGTATCGCGCCGCGTGGGAAGAGCGCATGCGCCGCGAGACCGAAGAGCTAAAGCAGTACAACCGCGAGCACCCCGAGCCGCAACGCTCTCGCCAAGCAGCGTCCACATCGACGCGAGCGCCCGCGCGCGAAGAGGGCGGCTATCGCGATGACGGCCCAGGCATTGCCGATTTCATTGCTTCTGGTGCGCTGTCTTCGTTGTCCACGTCCACATCAAGCAGCAGCGATAGCACGTCCTCCGATTTCTCCGGTGGTGGTGGAGATTTCGGCGGTGGCGGCTCGTCGGGCGAGTGGTGACCAAGGAGCAAGCATCGTGAGCAAGTGCCCCCAATGCGGTACGGATGAGTTGGAAGACATCGCCGGCTCCGACAACGCCTATTGCCCCGAATGCGGGGAAGTCGTGGAGTCCGCCGAAGACGGCGACGGTGAAGCGTGGTGCGACACGTGCGGCGATTTCCGCGTAGCCGATGGTGATGGCTGCTGCGCACGTTGCGGTGGCCGGATCGATGGTACCGAGCGCGCATCCGGATTCGATGACGGCGACGACGAAGACGACGACGAAGACGACGAAGAGGAAGACTACTAATGCAAACCGTCTTGGCGTTGCTGTCCGTGTACGTTTTCGTGCTCGGCCTTGGCCGGTTCCATCGCCAGTGCTGCCGCGTGTGGTCCTGGGTCCGTGACCGGGTGATGCTGTGACAGGCCGCGCGCATACCGATGTCATTCTCGATGCGGCGACGGTTTTTGCCGAAGGCCGGCTATCCGGCTTCCGCGATGCTTGCAACATGTTCGAGAAGGGCAACGGCGGGCTGCTCAACAACTACCAGCGCCGCGTGATTGACCAAGTGTTCAAGCGCTGCGCCGATAAGGCCGGTGACGCACCATGGTGGCGCGATGAATACCGCACGCTGATGGCACAGCTGAGCGTGTGCGAGCTATCTGTCCCGCCAAGCATGGCCGCCAAGGTGCGCGAAGCGCGCGCCATCGTCATACACAACGCGTGGCTGGCCCAACAGGGTCGCCCGGCCGATCTGCCGAACCTCCCGCCGCGTGAGCAACTGCTTTCGCGCATCCACGCGTACCTGATCCAGTATCCGGATACCGACAATGCCTACTGATGACACCTCGCGGGTCTCGCTCGCGGACGGCCTGGCTGTGGTTGAACAGCTGCGCGAGTTGCACGCGCGTTGCGTTCATAACGGCCAGATGCTGTTCGCAACGGTGTTCGGCATGACGTGTGATGCGCTCGCCGAAAGCCTCAGCAACGCTGACGACATGCTCGACGACGATCAGGACCACGGCGCATGCTGACGGTCGACACCATCGACCGCGTAGACCGCGCCATTCGCTTTCTCAAGCGCGCGGAATGGACCGGGTGGGGCAAGGTGCCGGAGTACCGCGCGCCCGACTCACTGATCCCCGAATACACGCTACAGCGGCGTGAGCCGGCGCCGCTGATCGAGGACGACTATGCACGCACCCAGGCGGCCAAGGCCGCCCGCCGTGCCCGTGTGTACGTCGCTCAACAGCGCGCGCTTGATGCGCCTTTCGAGGCCATCGCCAAGGCCAAGGCAACGTCCGGTGGGGTAGAGGCGCATAGGGTGTCCCGCGCGCGAAGCGCGCGGGACACCCTGGGGCTTGTCTCCTATGCAACAAGTGGGACGCAGACCCACGGAGAGGCACGGCGGCCGCCTCGCGAAAAGCTGCTCATCAACCGCAACGCGCAGCGCGTGAAGCGCATGCGGACGACGGTGGGCCATTCGGCCCGCCTGCTGCACTTCGATGCTCACGGCGAGCGCGACGCGCAGCGCTGGAACAAAAAGTTCATCACGCTCACGTACGCCAACGGCGACGACTGGCGTCCGGGTCACTTCTCCAAGTTCCGCGATGCGCTTCGCCAGTGGTGCAAGCGCCGCAAGGTCAAGTGTCGCTTCGTGTGGGTGGCTGAGCTGCAGAAGCGCGGCGCGCTGCATTACCACGTGGTGGTCTGGCTGCCCAAGGGCGAGTTTCTTCCGTTCGCGGACGCGCAAGGCTGGTGGCCGCACGGCAGCACCAACATCAAAACGGCGCAGTCGCCTATCGGCTACATCATGAAATACGCGAGCAAGACCACCTCTGCCGAGGCTGGTGGTTATCCGCGTGGCGCACGCATGCACGGACATGGCGGACTCGACACCGAGTCGCGCCGGCACGTCCGGTACTGGATGGCTCCGATCTGGGTACGTGATGCCCTGTCGGGTCGTGCCGACATTCGCAAGGTGGTCGGCGGCTACATGGACAAATTTACGGGCGAGTTCCTCGCTTCGCCCTGGCGCGTAAGTGTTGGCCCAGGTGGCGAGGTGTGGGCCTATCGAGTCGATCAAACGGAGACGATGCAATGAAAATCCAAGTTCTCAAGCGCGCACCCGAAGCGGTGCAGGTGACGTTCGATGGCGTGACGCGCGATCGCGTCAAGCAGTGGTGCATGTATGAAATCGACGGACTGCCCACGTCGTTCCAAGTGACGGTCGATCCCGGCAAGGAGTACGCGCCGGGCGAGTACACGCTCGCACCGGAATGCTTCGGTGTGACCAATGGTCGTCTCACGCTGAGCCGCGTCGTGCTGATCCCGACCGAACAGCCGAAAGCGCAGCCGCAGCAGCCCACCAAGGCCAGCGCGGCCGCATAAGGATTCGATGCCATGGCCCTGTGCGTGACTCTCAATCAAGACGGCACGCTGACCCCTACCGGTCAGCCGGTCGGCGAGTGCACGGGTTACGTGCTGGTCTCTGGCAGCGAGTACGGCGTCTACCAAGTTGTACAGGACGCCCTGGGGACGCCCACCCCTGAGCAAGCCATGGGCTGGTTCTTCGGTGCATGGGGCGCGGTGATGGTGTTCTACATCGCGTCGCGTGCGGCGGGAGCCGTGATCGCAATGTTCAAGTGAAAAACCAACCAACCCAAACGGGAGAAAGTGCAATGCGCAAGCTCAAGAACGTCAAGAACGCTGTGATGGCGCTGCTGGCCGGTTCGGCCGTCACCGGTGGTGCCGCCTTCGCCCAGGCCACCGGCAACGACTACAGCGGCATCCTGTCCGGCCTGAGCACCTCGACGGCCATCACCGCGATCATTTCGGCCGGCGCGCTGCTGGCCGGCGTGGGCTTCGCCAAGTGGGCGACCAAGAAGGTCGCGCGCTTCTTCGGCTGATGACCAGCAACAACGACAGGTAACGACGGGCGGGGTGCACACCGCCCTTCGTTTTTGGGAGGCCAGCATGCTTTTTCCAGATTGCGGTATCGGCGGTTCGCGGAACCCAGGCGGACCTTGCACGGGCACCTACGGTCCCGGTGATGCGGGTGGTCATGTGTTCGACGGCATCAGCGCTGCGCCCGTGACGTCTGCGCTGCTGGCTGGTGGCGCGTTACTCGTCGGCCTGATCTTCGTCGTGTGGATCGTCGCGACGGTGGGGCGTTTCTTCGGCGGCAGCAAGGACGCTGATGCGTCGTTCTCGGATGACGCGACGCGTGATCACGGCGGGGGTCCAACCGCTGAGTGGCGGTTTGAAGACCTCGAGGATCGCGCTGATGACGACGGCGAGCGGAAGGCGCTGACCCATGCTCCTTGATCTGTTCTGCGGCTTTCTAGGCGCCCTGTGTGCCTGGGCCTGTGCAAAGGGGCTGGACGATGACTAATGCTGCCAGGGCAGTGCGCGCACTACTCGTCATGGCGTTGCTGCTGTGCGTGGCATTTGCCGGTGCCGTACGCGCATCGGATCAGACGTGCTATGCGGCAGGTATGGCCGCCGTCGCGAGGAATGAGGCGAACATTCAAGCCGGTTGGCCGTACTACCATCGCGACAACGTTGCGTTCCGTCTCGATGCTGGCACGCAATGGGTTGCGGTTCTTGACTATCACTACGGCAACGTCGCGCCTGGTTTGGCTGGGCGTGACACGCCGACTTTTAGTTGCGGCGTTGGTGAAGACCCTAATAACGGTTCGTGCCGCGCCGGTTATGCCCCGCCTGCTGGTACGCAGCTTCAGTCGTGGAAGTCTTCGGGCGTTACCTGCAACGGCCAGTGCGATATGGCGCTTGCTCTTGGTGGTCCGAATAACGGCCAGATGGTCGAGACGGGCAACGCGTGTCCATCAAGTCCGGCCCCTCCCGATCCTTCGCCGCCACCGCCGCCGTCTGAAGCGTGCCACGCCGATGGCACGTGCACGTGGTGCGAGACCATCTCCGGCAAGTGCGTGACGGCTAACAAGCCTCCGCAGACGGTGCCGGCGCCGCCTGCTTCGTCTGCCGGACCGAATAACAGCACTACGACGAACAGCACCACCAACAACGGCCCCACCACATCGACCACGACAACGACGAGCACGACGACGAGTAGCGGCGGCTGGACCAGCGACGGCGGTGGCACGGGTGGCGGTGGTACTGGCAGTGGCAGCGGTACCACCTCGGGTACGAGCACGACGACGGGGACCAGCACTACGAATCAGCCGGCGAGTAGTTCGTCAACGCAGAGCAAATGCACGGGTGGCATGTGCGATGTGGGTCAGGCGGACGGAGATACCGGATCGCTTTACTCGGCCAGCGTGGATACGCCCGGGAGCGTCTATGCCAACTTCAAATCACGCGTGTCCGGCTCGCCTCTCATCACGGCGGCAGCGGGCTTTTTCACCGTCAACGCCTCCGGCTCTTGCCCCTCGTGGCACATCCCTGGGAACCAGTATTGGGGACAGGGCGGCTTTGATTTCACGTTCTTCTGTGACTCCGGCATCCTCGCGATTCTCGCGCTGGCTGGCTGGATCGTTCTTGCCGTGGCGGCATTCAGTGCGTTCCGCATTGCCATCTATTAGCGCGGCCGCGCTCGTCGCGCTGCTTGCGCTGACGGCCATATTGCCCAGCGTGGTGCGCGCGCAGTCGACCGGCTCGGGTTACACGTGCTCGATGCAACAGGGTGTCTACGTGTGCGACGACGGTAGCACCGGGCCGAATGGCTCGGTCTGCATTACGGACACCGTGACGGGTAATCAGACGTGCTTGACCAACGGCGGTGGCAGCTCGTCGTCCACGATTGGCAAGCTCGGCAAGGGTCTCGGCCAAGTGCGCGATCTACCGTCGCAGATGATGGGCACGGGTTGGCTTAGCAAGCTCACGGGCTGGATTGCCAACGTGGTGCATACCTTCTTCGTTGCCATCGTGCAGCTATTGAAAGACCTTGTGACCTACGTGCTGTCGACCATCCTTGATTTGATCGCTGACGCGATCAGCTCGATCACGCCACCGGCGTTCTTGACGAACTATTCCATGGGCAACCTGCTCGGGCAGGCCGGCCCCATCGTCGGCTTTTTTCTGGTGCAGCTGCGCGTTGGCGAAGGTCTGGCGCTGGTCGGCGCCGGCTATGCATTCCGGTTGCTGCGCAAGTTCCTTACTCTTTTCCAGTGGTGACCCATGCTCGTCTTTAACGAAGGCGTACCGCGCTCCGGTAAGAGCTATGACGCGATCAAAGATCATGTGTTGCCGGCGTTGAAGCGCGGGCGCAAGGTGTTCGCCCGCATCAACGGCCTGGACGACCCTGATCGCCGAAGCAAGATTGCCGCCTACCTCGGGATGAGCGCGGAGCGCTTGGACGAACTGCTGATCTTCGTGCCAACTGCCCAAGTAAAGCGCCTCTTTATCGCGACGAAGGATCACAATGTCGAGGATGGCGAGTGGAAGATTGACGACAAGCTGAAAGATGCGCTTTTCGTGATCGATGAGGTCCATGAGTTCTACGTGGCTTCGCGCGAACCGATCCATCCGGCTATCGAACAGTTCTTTGCGCTGTGCGGTCAGAACGGCATGGATGGCGTGCTGATGTCGCAGTGGTACCGCCGCCTGCATTCGGCGGTGCGCGCGCGCCTTGAGCGGAAGAACGTGTTTCAGAAGCTGACCGCTGTGGGCATGCAGAAGCGTTACACCGCCACGCGGTACCACGCGGTGGCGCCTGATCGCTACGAGAAGGTCGGCACCGACACACTGTCGTATGACGCGGAGATATTTCCGCTCTACAAGGGCTATGCGGACGGCGCGGGCAATACCGAGGTATACACCGCTGGCGGTCGCACGGTGTGGCGCAAGATTGGTGTGCTGGCTGTGGTGGTCGTGCCAGCGGTGTGCGCCGCGCTGTGGGTCTTCCTGCACTTCTTTGGTGGCGACTCTGGCTTGGCTAAGGAGACCACGGGGAAAACGCGTCTCGGCCCTGCGCCGGCAACCGTAGGCGTGCAAACAGGTCAGTCCACCCCACCACCCTCGGCTGAGAAGGCGGCGCCGGTGAAACCGGCCGCGTCGCCGAACAGCCTGCATCCCACTTACGACACCAAGGGCATGCCGCCCGAGGTTGGCTACCTGTTCGACATGTCTGCCCAGGCTCGGCCGCGGCTGGCCGCCCTGGCGCACGTGGAAGGCGGCAAGGATTGGGCTGTGATCGAGTGGCGGGAGGACCAAGGGCACGTCCTGGAGCGGCTTAGTCTCGATCAGGTACGCGAGCTGGGCGTGGTCGCGGAGGTGCACGGCTACGGCGTGAAGCTCCGCTACGGGCCGCAGGTGATCGTGGTGACCGCGTGGCCGGTCGACATGCCCAACAGCTCCGCCGATGCCAACCAGGCGCAGACGGTGCAGGAAGGCCGCCAAAGCGGCTACGTGACGGTCGCCGCTCCCGCCAAGGGCGGCGGTCCCGGCGTGGCTGGCGGCTGGAAAGAGAACCGCCTATCCTGGTCCTACACCCCACCCGAGCAAATGACGGGGCCGGGGGCGTCGGATTGGAGGCCGGGCAAGTGATGGTCAGCAGATTCCTTGAAGCGATTCGCCGCCTGTGGGCCATGCGCAGCAACCGCGCGTATGCCGCCTGGATGGACCAGGATTTCCAGCGCTGGCAGCAGAGTCGCAACCGGCCGTAGGGGTGTAGGGGCAAAGCCCCTACGGATACGCCCTTGATCTAGGATCACATCGAAACCCAGGACCATGCGGCCGAATGTCCTGCATGGGTTCATCGGTTCCCATGGCCACCCCGCCAACCCCGCTTTTTAGCCCCCACAGCGCCCACCAATCGGGGCCGGCTCTGCCGGCCAAAACCTATGGACGGTGGCGATTGAGCCTCGCCGCGCCTTTGACTGAGCAGGAGTCACCGGACAAATGCATAGCATTTGGCTGGGGGCGCCTGTGCCGTTACCCTCCCTCATGGAGCAAGGGGGAACTATGCGAACCAAGGACGCGTTCTACTACGGCATTGCCGCGCTTTTGTTTCTCGCCACGGTGCCGATATATCGCTACATCCTCGGTCACGCCCGTGCAGACGTGGCGCGCGAGGAAGCGATGGCCCACCAACCGCCGCCGAAGCCAGCGGCGGAGACTGCGCTCGATCTCACGCGACAGAAGTGTCTATGGCACCGCGTGCAGGGTATCTGCGCATATCTGCCGGAAGCGGAGGAGGCTTTGGCGAGCGGCAAGGCTAAGTGCATGGGTGGGCTGGTTATGGTGGTCCGCAAGCAAGGCGAGACTACCGTGGTCGAAGAGTGGCCGCGACGCACTCAATGCTTCTACTGACCACGGCACCAACGCGCTTGCGTTGCGGTCCTACAGTTGTTCGATGGACCGATAGATGCACACGTGGGATGACGCTGCGCGCCTGTGGCTGGTGGAAAAGAAGCACAAGGCGGACATCGAGCGCGACGCGCTCAAGCTTGAGTGGTTGAAGCCATATCTTGCCGGGAAGCGACTCGCGACGATTGATAGAGAGACCATCATGGTCGCTGCGTGGGACAAGGCCAAAGCCACATCGCCGGCAACGGCGAATAGATATCTCGCACTTGTGCGCGCGATTTTCCGGCGCGCGTGTCGCGTGTGGGAATGGATCGATCGCATGCCGTTCGTGGAGCTGTTTCCCGAATCAGAGGGGCGCGTGCGTTGGATAACGCCCGAGCAGGCACGTGGGCTCTTAGGCGAGCTGCCGGAGCACCAGTTGGACATGGTGCTTTTCGCGTTGGCTACCGGGTTGCGACAGGGAAATGTGCTGCGGCTCGAATGGTCGCAGGTCGACGTACGCCGCAAGCTCGCATGGATACACAGCGACCAGGCGAAGGGCCGTCGCTCGTTCTCCGTGCCGCTCAATGAGACAGCACTCTCGGTGTTGAAGCGATGCAAGGGCCGCCATCCTCAACGTGTTTTCACTTACCGTGGCAAGCCTATTGCCTGGGCTAACACGAAGGCATGGCGGAAAGCGCTAAAGCGTGCCGGGATCAAGAATTTTCGGTGGCACGATTTGCGGCACACCTGGGCGAGTTGGCACATACAACACGGCACCCCACTATTTGTGGTACAGGATTTAGGCGCCTGGCGCAGCCAAGTGATGGTGCGCCGTTATGCACACCTTGCGCCCTCACAGTATGCTTCCCACGCAGCAATTATCGACGCCATAATCAATACGTGACCGAACAGGACGAGACATGGTTTACCAGGAATGGGGATTTCGGCGATCGCCCTTTGACACTACATCGCTTCCAGCTTCGGAAATCGGATCCCAGCTACTGAAGGGACGAGACAAAGAAGTTGCTCAACTGATGCGACGCATCAGCACGGGGCCAAAGTTAGCGACGCTTGAAGGGCTGAATGGCGTTGGCAAAACTAGCGTCGCAAACGTCGCTGCTTTTCGATTATTCGAGAGTCACCTCGAAGGCGGAGATGGCGCCCTGTTCGTGCCTTGTAAGAAGGTCTTCCAGCTCGACGCAGATCAAGACCTGCAAACATTCATCGACGGCGTCCTTATGGAGGTTGCGCAGACGTTGATCGAACGCGCGAAGGACATTTACAGGGCTGATGGCAAGAGCATTTCGACGACGCACCTGGATCGGTGGCTGAATTCACCTCAGCTCAAGACATACAACGCCGCCGGCCTCGGTTTCCAATTGGGAGCCAACGTAGAAACGAACACCTCTTCAGGCTTTCAATCGAGTGGCTTACGCAAGATAGTTTTTGAGTGGCTTCAGTCCGTATTCCCTTCGCAGGAGGACGGCGGCGTCGTATGCATAATTGACAATCTGGAATTGCTGCAATCTTCGGATCGAGCGCGGGGGCTGCTAGAAGCGCTGAGGGACGAGCTGTTTAACGTCCGGGGGCTGAGGTGGGTGTTGTGTGGTGCTCTGGGCATTGTGCATGGCGTGGTGGCGTCACCGCGCCTGGAGGGATATCTGCACAACCCCGTCGAAGTCGGAGGTATCGACGCGACATTTGCACCGGCCATCCTGGATAGCCGCGTGCAGTCGACGGCGGCACGTGATAACACATACCTACCGCTTATTTCCTCAGATTTTGGGCGTCTTTTTGAAGTTCTACGTGGCAACTTGCGAAGCGTGCTGGGACAAGCCGACAACTATTGCCAGTGGGTGGCGGACCGCTCACTGCCATTGACAGACGAAGAAAAGCACGCGTTATTCGAAACATGGCTCCTTGAGCAGGCGGAATTGGCTCATGTTTCCGTCAAGCGAGCGCTTGGACCGCGTGCCTGGTCGGTGTTCACTAAGGCCGTCGAGATCGGCGGCTTGTTTTCTCCGAGCGATTTTGAGCAGTTCGGGTTCAATAGCATTCCCGCGCTCCGACCCCATATCCGCGACCTTGAGGCCACAGGCGTAATGGTGAGTACTCAGGATGATGGCGATAAGCGTCGTAAAACCATTCAGATCACGCCCAAAGGGTGGCTGGTCGACTTGGCCGAACAAGCGGGTAGACCGAAGCTATTCCCAAACGGCTGAAGAAGTGACCTAATTTTCGGAACAATCGGCGCCCGCCCATCTTGTCCCTTTGGGACTCATAGTCCGTTGGGTTGAACGCTCGAGTTCCTACGTCTGAGCTACCTAAGCGCGGAGCGCTAGCAGCCAGTAATGAGGGTGGGGCGATTCCACGTGATGCGAAGAGTGAAACTGGCGATTCGAGGCGTCTTAAGGCTCTTGATACGCAAAAAAAGTGGACTTATCCACAGAAAAGAGGGAAGTTATCCACAGATTGTGTGGATAACTGTGGCCCACTCGGGTAAGATTTCAATCACACAGCGCCAGTCGTTCCGTCGACTGGCCCCGAGGGCCCCGAAGGAAACTTCGGGGCCTTCTGCTTTCAGGGGGAAAGCGGAATGCGAACTATCGCCTATATTGATGGCTTCAATCTGTACTACCGGGCCATTCGGAAATTGAACTGCAAGTGGCTCGATCTGTGGTCTCTTGTTGGTGCGTCTCTGCCGCAAGGGCATGAGCTCATTCGCATCAAATACTTCACGGCCCAGGTCCATGAACTTCCTGATAGCCCTGGTTCTCCGGAACGTCAGCGTATCTATCTCGCAGCGCTTCGCAATCACATTCCAAATTTGGATATTGTCCACGGCTCGTTTGCTGTTCACGCGAAGTGCCAACGGATGCTTCACCCAGTAGGCGCCCTGGCAAAAAGAGACGTCCTAAGTCGCGGGAAAAAAGCCTTTGTAGCCGATCTTAATTGCGAAGTTCACGCGGCAAAGCCAGAGTGGGCGGATGACCCGGGGCCTCCAGTTCATGTCATTAATATGGAAGAGAAGGGGTCAGACGTGAACGTCGCCGTTCACTTCCTAAATGACGCCTGGGCCAACAAGGCAGATTGCTTCGCGCTTGTAACGAATGACAGCGATCTTTCGGAAGCAGCGCGTATCGTTAGTGCCGAGCTTGGAAAGAAGGTGCTCCTTCTGACGCCCGAGGGAACAAGGCCATCAATGCATCTGGCAAAGCACGTAACGGACATGCGCGTTATACGCAAGGCGACATTTGAGAAATCTATGCTGCCTGATCCAATACCAAACACAAACATCTACAAGCCGCCCACGTGGTAAGCGAATTGGGATAGCCATGCTGCATCGGCCATCTGTCCCCAAGCACTTCTGAATAACTGACCGAAGTTTTTGCAGCAACCGACGCGGATCCACCTTGCCTTCCTGGGTCTCATAACCCTTTGGTTGCAGGTTCGAATCCTGCTGGGCCCATCATCAATCAATATCGACGGTAGCATGCAGCTGTCATTGATCGAATGATTGCGGGTGCGCCCGTACTCATCGTACGCTGCGCCATCGCTTAATTACCGCAGCACTAGGGATGGCAAGGAATAGAAATGGAGCATTCATTTAACTACCTTATCCCGCTGGATTATGGTAACCGGAAGCGCGACAGGGAAGTAGTTAAACAACTTCTCGCTCGCTATGATCGAGACAAGCTGGTCGGATGCGTTCTGTTCGTTAATAACAATCCGTACTCCTTAACCTCTTTCTTGTTTCTAAACTTTTTTAGTGCGCAAGACGATTTTGAGACTTGGCTTAGGACAACAACCCCGTGGAGAAGACACTTTCGCTTCACGTTCCAGGAGCTTATGGGGTCTCTGTCGCGAAGGGGTTTTAATGTAGCGACATTTAGCTCACCTGACGACGGGTTTGTAGACTCCGTAATGTCCAGCGAGCCTAACGAATTTTACTTTTTCCCAGATCGTGACATCTCGAGTGGCATCTTTGGAGAGCCAAGCATGATGGCTAGTTTCACAGTCTTTCTTTCGCACTCAAGTAAAGACAAGGCTTTCGTCGACGCAGCCTTCGAGGCTCTCCATAAGGCGGGAGTCCGCGCCTGGTATGATCGCTACGAGATTGAGCCTGGCGATAGCATCACGACCAAGATCAACCAAGGCCTCGACGCCGCACATCTTGGACTGCTCTTCATATCAGACAGTTTTTTAAGCAAGGAGATGGGCTGGCCCATGCAAGAGGCAAATTACTTCTTTCAACAGCGGATCCGTGAGAGCGCCAAGAAGTTCGTCGTCGTCAACCTCGGCTTGCCAATTGAGCGTCTGCCACCACTTTTAAGAGATTATCGCTATATCGATGGATACGCACCTGACGGCTATCAGCAGATCGTTGAAGCCGTAACACGCGTAAAAGACTCTTCGTAGGACTTTCTTCTGAGAGAATAAATGTGCGCTGCGACGCGTACATTTCCGCTACTTTTTGGGCTGCGCTACATCTACCGGATGTTGCCTTGGGGAGACGAACTTGGACCTAGAACGAATTCAGGCTCGCATCCGCCACTTTCGGGATGAACGAGATTGGATGCAGTTCCACAACCCTAAGAACTTGGCTATCTCGATCGTACTTGAAGCGACCGAGCTTCTTGAGCATTTCCAGTGGAAGACTCTTGAAGAGAGTGAGACACACTCCGTCACAGCCAAGGATCAGATTGCCGACGAAATCGCTGATGTTAGCGTCTATCTAATCGAGCTGGCTGACAACTTGGGTATCGATCTCGAGAAGGCCATCCTAGGCAAGCTCGATAAGAATGCCGCTAAATACCCAACTGAGAAGTCAAAGGGAAGCGCAAAGAAGTACACGGAGTTTTGACATCAATGCAGCTCGTACTACAGCCCTGTGGTGATTCAGATGCCGTCGAGCATTACGTCGACACTATCCAGAATCCTGTTTCACTAACGCGCATCTTGCCTCTCCTTCCTCCGGCTGAACGAGAGCGTGTATCTCTTGCGTTTGGTGAGTCTGTCGCAGTCTGGGGGGTTACCCCCGGCAAGAACCAAGTCAACGCCCGGAAATGGAGCCGCATGCAACTGGGTGATGTTGCCATGCTTTACCGCAACAGGCGCTTCTTCTTCAAGGGGGCGGTGGCGTACAAGATTCACTCTCCAGATATAGCGCGCGAGCTGTGGAAAGAACGTTCGGACGGCGTCACTTGGGAGTACGTTTTTTTCCTGACGGATCTAGAGCAGATTGATATTGATGTCGTGCGATTCAATGCGGCTGCGCGATACAAAGCGAACAACATCATTCAGGGCTTCAACGTTCTCTCCTCTGACCAGAGTGAGGCGATCATAGAGGCATTGGATCTAGACCCTGTTGTTGGTGTTCTCTTGCCGGCGGAAGACGAAATTTGGGCTGCAACGCGCGCGCTCGAGAACCTGGAGGGCGATCTTGATGTTCCAGCCAACGTTCTTCGACGAGCTGAGCAAGCGCTTCTTCGCAAGATCCACCTTGGTGGCAAGAAGTCTGGAGTCTGCGCAATCTGCGCGAAGGTGCTGCCAGTAGATCTACTGGTGATCGGGCATATCCGAAAACGTCACTCCTGTGATCCATCTCAGAAGCGCGACGCAGCCAACGTTATGGCTGTGTGCTTGCTGGGCTGCGACAAGTTGTTTGAGAACGGGTACATCTATGTAGACGCTTCGGGCATCGTCCGGGCTTCAACCACCGCTCGTGGCAATCCACAACTTGATACCATCATTGACTCTTTAGAAGGAACAACATGCCTAGCCTGGACAGCAGACTCAGCGCCGTATTTTAGATGGCACAGGGAGCATCCTCGGCGCCCCCACTAACTCCCCTGTTTGTCCTCCAAGTGATCGTGAATCGATGTAGCTCGAGCAGGAATGCTGCGCCATGAAGGATCATTGAGCTGGCAGAAGCTCGCCTCTTTCCAACACTCGTCGCCATGCAGTTCTGAAGAGTTGACCGAAGTTTGTAAAGCAGCCGACGCGGCCTCGTTTTCCTCCCTTGGGCCTCATAATCCCTTGGTTCCAGGTTCGAATCCTGGTGGGCCCACCATCTTTTGCTCTCAAAGCATCTCACGACATATCGCCGAAGGGTGGAATTGGGAGAAGTGGGCCACTTTTGAGCCTTTTCTTGTCTCACTTATCCGCAGATCAGCTCGCTACAGCGCAAGGCACCCGGCGGTACAAATGTTCCAGCATCCGTGAAGTACGTGGGATACCACCAGTAGGACTGCACGTGGCGCAACCCGAGAAGAAGATGACGGAGTTGACCGTGCTGGCTGTGCGAGATGCGAAGCCACGCGACGCGATGTATCGGCTGGACGCTGGACTTCATGGTGTTCGGCAACGGCTACCTCGAGCGCCGGAAGAGCCGGCTGCGCACCACCATGGGGCTGCAGCCTGCGCTGGCGAAGTACATGCGGCGTGGCGCCGATGATATGGATGTGTACTTTCAGGTGACTGGATGGAAGGCGGAGCACGAGTTTGCGAAGGGCTCGATCTTCCACTTGATGGAGCCGGATACTCACCAGGAGGTCTATGGCGTACCCGAGTACCTGTCGGCGCTGCAGAGCGCCTGGCTGAATGAAGCGGGCACGCTGTTCCGGCGTAAGTATTACCTCAACGGATCACACGCCGGGTACACCCTCTATGTCACCGATGCGCTGGCCGACGAAGACCAGGTGAACGGTATCCGCGACGCGCTGAAGAACAGCAAGGGGCAGGGCAACTTCCGCAACCTCTTCATCTATGCGCCCAACGGCAAGAAGGACGGCCTGCAGTTGATGCCGATCAGCGAGGTCGCCGCGAAAGATGAGTTCTTCAGCATCAAGAACGTCACTCGTGACGATGTTCTCGCCGCGCATCGCGTGCCACCGCAGCTGCTTGGCCTGGTGCCTACCGGCACCACCGGGTTTGGATCGGTGGTGCCGGCGGCACAGGTGTTTGCGATTAATGAGCTATTGCCACTGATGGCGCGCTTCCGTCAGGTTAACGACTGGCTTGGTGAAGAGATGGCGTCGTTCAGCGACTACGCCGTGACGAGCGCATCTTAGCCGTCCCCATTAGCCCCTAGCCTCCTGCAATCAGCTAGGGCAGATTGGCCTGTCGGGGTAACTTAGTGAACTTTAAGATCTTGAAGCGCCTTCTTGGATTGTGTGTCGCCCAAGGATGCAGCCTTTTTTAGCCAAAAAAGGCCCCGGCGCCCATCATTTGGATCATTGCTTTGAGTGGCCATTGTCCAATAGTTGTACATCGCCTCCGTGCTTCCGTTTTCCGCCGCAATCTCGTACCAGCGCAGCGCTTTATCGAGATCAACTGCTACGAATTCATAGTGATGAGCCAGTCTATTTGCCGCCTCTTGTGTGCCGTCCAATGCCTTTTCCTCGTTGAGGCGGATTTGCGATGCGTCGAGTGCGAACTCTTGATTTGTCATGACTGCCTTTTCCAGCGTCTTCTGCTGCGCATGAGCAGACCCAGCAAGAATTGCGATCAGCATGACGATAGCGAGCGAGATCTTTGCCTTCATGTTAGTGCCTCGGCGAGAAGGTCGTAAGTTGACCTAGGTCTTCTGGATCGCTATGCAAAGGGCGACCCGTGGAGGCCTCATAGCTCCGGAAACCCCAGTTCGAATATCCCGATTCCGCGTCGTAGTACTGACCAGAGAATCGTCAGACACCAGAGGCGCCCCTAAGGTGATAGAGCAGAATGACCACAATGCCAAGTAGGGTATAGCAGGCAAGGATGGCATAGCCTATCGCGAAGAACGTCTTGTTCGCACTGGATGAGATGCCGCGCCGCCCATAGGGGACGAGTGGAAATAGTAGTGCGATGACCGAGATAGCTAGAAATCCAATCGCTACCGGCCAAGTTAAGCGATCAGCACCTGGCCATTGAAGAGAGGGGATAGAAAACACCGTAAATGCTCCCAGGCAAAAGAGAACTATTAATACAGCAAGAAGAAGGTAGGCCCTGCCGATATTCATGAATGTCTAGCCGCTCTATGGATGAAGGAAGATGCACTGATTCGTACGCCGCACCCACTGCCATGACATGGAGCCAATTGCTTAGCCACTTGAGCATGGGGCGGGAAAATCATCAGCGGCGCACCAAATGAAAAGGCAATGGAAACTGAGTTATGCACATTCATTGCTGCCTCTAATGTCTACAACCGCACCGCGTTTTTGCGTTGCCAATTATTTGGTTCATCTGCCGGCCCCAAATTAGTTGGTTCACGATCCAATTTCCAATATCCATAAATGGATTCGGCCCATCCATCCCCATATCTGACTGACTCCAGGCCTCACCTTCACCGTAGGTATGTGCGACGCCATTTGTTACGGTTCGGGCAACGTACCCTGGGCCAAATACGCTATTGGTTCCGGTTACGTTCACAACAACAGGTGCGCCCGTATTTAGGTCAGTCGTCAAATAAGACGTAACTGGGTTAATCGGCGCAATGCCGGGAACTGCAGCATTGTTCGCAGTACCACCAGGTGTCGCGGGCTGAGGATTTCCAGCAGGTGGTGTCGGATTATTGATTAATCCCTGCATCACATCATTGGGGTCGGCGCATCCAATTGATCTGGTTACATCATACGCGTGGTACAGATCGTTTCCTCCAGGATTGCCGTCATCTGGCCCCATAAGTGTGGTACGCCCCCGATTCCGTAGACACCTGATAGTGTCTATTGAGGATCGGAGGATCTATGACCAGCAAACGTTTCACCGACGAGTTCAAAGCTGAAGCGGTCAAACAAGTTAACGAGCGCGGCTACC
>NZ_JAHFVJ010000012.1:0-112704 GCF_018599165.1 Dyella sp. LX-66 | reverse complement strand
TGAATCCTTCCAACGCAAGACGCCCACACAAGTCACCTGCGCACACTGTCAAAGATCAATCACTTGCGATCCATTCTTCTGAATCGCCCCGAGACGTTTCGTCCCGGGTGAGCCGCCCATTCTACATTGTCTTTCCGGTCCGTCAACACCTGCAGCGAAGTTTTTCTTGCTGCCGTTGTTGCCGTTGCGGGGAAGCCGTCGCGGCGGGGAGGCGAATAATAGGGAGGGGCTACCGGCCTGGCAAGCCATTTCGTGAAGTTTTTTTCAAATTTCTCGTAAGCGCTTGTTCTTTCACGGATCGATGCGCGGCAAAGCCGCGCGGCGGCCGTTGCGGCCGCCGCGCGAGCCTCAAGCCAGCTTCAAGGCGACGCGGGCGAAGTTGCGCTTGCCGATCTGCAGCACGCCTTCGAAGCCAGGGCCGAACGTGCGCTGCGCGTCTTCCACTACTTCCGAGTCGATGCGCACCGCACGTTCCTTGAGCTTGCGGTTCGCCTCCGCATTGCTGGGCGTCAGCCCCGCCGCGGTCAGCAGCGCCGGCAGGCGCAGGCCTTCCGCGGGCACGGCGATCTCGGTCAGCGGCAACAGACTGGTATCGCCCTCCCCGCGCACCACCGCGTGCCAGCCGGCAATCGCCTGCTCCGCCGCGGCCGCGCCGTGGAAACGCGCCGCCAGCTCGCGCGCCAGGCGCAGCTTGGCGTCGCGCGGATTGAGCGCACCGCTGGCCACTTCGCTCTTCATATGAGCGAGCTCATCGAGCGACACCTCGAAGCTCAACAGCTCGAACCAGCGCCACATCAGCTCGTCGCCGATCTTCAGCGTCTTGGTGACGATGTCGATGGCCGGCTCATTGATACCGATGTAGTTGCCCAGCGACTTGGACATCTTCTGTACGCCGTCCAGGCCTTCCAGCAGCGGCATGGTCAGCACGATCTGCGGCGGCTGCCCGTGATGCTCCTGCAGCGCACGCCCCATCAACAGATTGAACTTCTGGTCGGTGCCGCCCAGCTCCACATCGCATTGCAGCGCCACCGAGTCGTAGCCCTGCACCAGCGGATAGAGGAATTCGTGGATGGCGATCGACTGCTGCGCCGCGTAGCGCTTGGCGAAGTCGTCGCGCTCCAGCATGCGCGCCACGGTGTGCTGCGCGGCCAGGCGGATCATGTCGGCCGCGCTCATCTTGCCAAACCACTCGGAATTGAAGCGCAGCTCGGTCTTGTCGCGGTCCAGCACCTTATAGACCTGCTCGGCATAGGTCTCGGCGTTGCGCAGCACGTCCTCGCGGGTGAGCGGCTTGCGCGTGACGTTCTTGCCGGTCGGGTCGCCGATCATGCCGGTGAAGTCGCCGATCAGGAAAATCACCTGGTGGCCCAGGTCCTGGAACTGCCGCATCTTGTTGAGCAGCACGGTGTGGCCCAGGTGCAGGTCCGGCGCGGTCGGGTCGAAGCCCGCCTTGATGCGCAGCGGACGCCCGGTCTTCAGCCGCTCGACCAGATCCTCCTGCTTGATGATTTCGTCGGCGCCGCGCGCGATGGTGGCCAGCGCCTGCTCAAGCTCGCTCATGTAGTCCTCAATTCCGGTTGTTTGATGGTCTGGGGAAGCGACGACCATCACGTCGAGAGGTTAATTGTGCGTTAATCAGAAAATTCACGCAAACCCTTGATGGGAAAGGCGTTGACGCACTTTGCACAGGGCCGTTATGGTACGCGGCATTACATAAATCTGTACCGCGGGGCACACGGGGCATGGGAGAGGCGAACAAGATCGCGCGCACGGCGCGCAAACAGGCTATTCGCCGTAAGGCGCAGCGACGCCACTCCCACTTCTACGAACGCTTTTCGCACTGGTCCTTCAGCAACCATAGCGAGGCCGAGCCGATCCGCTGGCATCGCGAACGCTGGATGCTCGCCGGCACCGCACTGCTGCTCACCGCGCTTTCCGGCTTCATCATTCCCGCCTGGGCCAGCGCGATGCGGCCCGATCCGGTTTCTTCCGCGCACGCTCTCATGCCGCTGGCCCTGCCCAAGGCGCTGCCGACCACGGTGCGCACGCCCACGGTGGAAGACTGGCGCATCGTGCAGGTGCAGCCGGGCCAGACGCTGTCGGACATCTTCCAGGGCCAGGGCCTGAGCCTCACCGACCTGCAGAACGTGATGGACCAGGCCGGCGACGCCGCCAAGGCGCTGCACAACATCCGCCCGGGCCAGGAATTCGACTTCCTGCTGTCCAGCGACGGCGGCCTGCGCGGCATCCGCTTCGACAAGGACGAAGCCAGCCGCGTCATCGTCCGTTTCGACGGCAGCAAGCCGAGCATGATGGCGCAGGCGCGCGAAGTGGAACGCCGCGAGCACGTCGTGCACGGCGCCATCGACAGCTCGCTGTTCGCCGCCGGCGCCAAGGCCGGCATGAGCACGGCGATGGTGCTGAAGCTGGCCGACCTCTTCAAATACGACATCGACTTCGTGCAGGACCTGCGCGAAGGCGACACCTTCACCGTCATCTACGACGACATCTACCGCGACGGCGCCTACCTGCACGAAGGCGAGATCGTCGCCGCCGAATTCGTCAACCAGGGCGAGCGCTACACGGCGTATCGCTTCAAGAAGGACGACGGCTCCTACGGCTGGTTCAGCGAGGACGGCCGCCCGATCCAGAAATCCTTCCTGCGCATCCCGGTCGACTTCACCCGCATCTCCTCGCAGTTCAGCGCGGCGCGCATGCACCCGGTGCTGGGCCTGATGCGCGCGCATAAGGGTGTGGACTACGCCGCGCCCACCGGCACGCCGATCCATGCGGCGGGCGACGGCGTGATCAAGTTCAAGGGCTGGATGAACGGCTACGGCAACTTCGTGATCATCCAGCACAACAGCTCGATCAGCACCGCCTACGGCCATATGTCGAAGTTCGCCAGCGAGCGCGTGGGCCAGCGCGTGAGCCAGGGTTCGGTGATCGGCTATGTCGGCATGACCGGCCTGGCCACCGGCCCGCACCTGCACTACGAATTCCGCGTCAACGACGTACAGCGCGACCCGCAGAAGGTCACCTTGCCCAAGCCCGAGCCGCTGCCGGCCGTGCAGCTGGCCAAGTTCAGGTCGACGGTGGTGCAGCCGCAGCTGGCCCGCCTGAAGGCGCTGGACGCCAACGTCAAGCTGGCCCGCGTGGATGGCGCCAAGCGCAACGACGACTGAGCCGCGACTGCACGTGGCTGAGGCTCCCTCGCTTTATATCGGCCTGATTTCCGGCACCAGCGCGGACGGCATCGACGCCGCGCTGGTCCGCTTCGAACAGGACCGCCCCGAACTCGTCGCCGCCCTGGTCCATCCGTGGCCGGCGGAACTGCGCGCGCGCATCCTGGCGGTGGCGCAGGACGAAACGCGGCTGGACCTCGACGCCTACGGCCGCCTCGACGTCGCCATCGGCACCTGCTTCGCCGAAGCCACGCTGCGCCTGCTGGCCGACAGCGGCACGCCTGCCGCCACGGTGCGCGCGGTGGGCTCGCACGGACAGACGCTGCGCCACCGGCCGCAGGGCGAATATCCTTTCACCCTGCAGGTGGGTGACCCTTCGGTGATCGCCGAGCGCTGCGGCATCGACGTGGTCGCCGATTTCCGCCGCGCCGACGTCGCCGCCGGCGGCCAGGGCGCGCCCCTGCTGCCGGCCGTGCACGCCATGCTGCTGGGCGCGGCGGGGCGCACCCGCGTGGTGCTCAATCTCGGCGGCATCGCCAACATCACGGTGCTGCGCGCGGATGGGCATGTGTTCGGCTTCGATACCGGCCCGGCCAACGGCTTGATGGATGCGTGGTGCCTGCGCCACCGCGGCACGGCCTACGACCGCGACGGCGCTTTAGCGCTGAGCGGCACCGTCGATGCGCAGCTGCTGGCTGCCTTGCTGGCCGATCCCTACTTCGCGTTGCCCGCGCCCAAGAGCACCGGCCGCGAACACTTCCACCTCGCCTGGCTCGATCGGCATGCGCGCGTCGCCGCACTGCCGCCGGCCGACGTGCAGGCCACCCTGCTGGAACTGTCCGCCCGCAGCGCGGCCGAGGCGATCGCGCGGCACGCGCCGGATGTCTCGGAGGTATTGGCCTGCGGCGGCGGCGTGCATAACGGCGCGCTGATGCGGCGCCTGGCGGCCCTGCTCGACCCGGCACGGATGCGCAGCACGGCGGAAGAAGGGGTGGATCCGGATTACCTGGAAGCGACCGCCTTCGCCTGGCTGGCCCGGCAGCGCCTGCTCGGACGGCCCGGCAACCTGCCCGCGGTCACGGGCGCACGCGGCCCGCGCGTGCTCGGCGCGGTCTACCCCGCGCCGCTCTGAATGCCCTAGCCGCCCAGCGGTTCTTCGGACAAAGCGAGCTGCGAGGGCGACAGCTGTGTGGGCTGCGCCATCGACAGCGCCTGCACGGCTTCCTGGAAGGCGGCTTTCTCGCGCGCATCCCACTGGCCGCTGAGCACGGTCAGCTCGCCCGGGTCGAGCATGGTCTCGGCAAACACATTGCCGCTCGGCGCCATGCCCAATCCGTGGCGCAGTGCATGCAGCACCACGTCATTGATCGACCACTGGCGGTCCTTGGCCAGCGACTTGATGCGCTCGGCCATGAGATTGTCGATATGGCGAATCACGATGTCCGGCACAGGCGTTACTCCGTCTGTCCACGCATGGGCCCCCTGACCGTCATCATGGTGTACAGGCGGCGGCCGGCTTGCAAGTCGGCCATCCGGGGGAATCCGTGGCTAGGTTCGCACTCGTGCGGCGAACGCCATCGCAGTTGCGGCCCGGAACCTCGATCAGCCCGTGCCGCGGGCCCGTTCTTCCGCGCGGTAGTGCGGCCACAGATACAGGAACAGCGCGGTGGCCGGCAGCACCGCGATCACGGTGATCACGAAGTAGGTGCCGTAACCGGTAGCCGTGGCGATGCCGCCGGCGAAGAAGCCCAGCAGCTTGCCCGGCAGGTTCACCAATGAACTGAGCAGGGCGTACTGCGTGGCGGTGTGCTGGCGATTGAC
Organism: Dyella sp. LX-66; assembly: GCF_018599165.1. Taxonomy (NCBI): domain Bacteria; kingdom Pseudomonadati; phylum Pseudomonadota; class Gammaproteobacteria; order Lysobacterales; family Rhodanobacteraceae; genus Dyella; species Dyella sp. LX-66. The sequence goes on along the minus strand of NZ_JAHFVJ010000012.1, from coordinate 107,698 downwards.
CAGCGAGGACAGGAAGGCCACGGTCGGCGGCCCCAGGATGCCCAGCGTCAGGTTCTCGCCGGAGATCACCAGGGTCAGCACCAGCAGGTTGCCCGGATACATGATCACCAGCAGGTACAGCAGGTTGCTGGCGCCGCACAGCACGATGCTGGCGCCCAGCGTGCGCCACGCGCCCCAGCGCGCCACTGCGGCGCCGCCGATGAACACGCCGAGGATGCCGATCCAGATGCCGTAGATCTTGGTGATGGTGCCGATCTCGGTCTTGCTGAAGCCCATGTCGCGGTAGAACGGGCTCATCACGCCGCCGATGGTGGCCTGCTCCGGGATCTTGAACAGCAGGATGAAGGCCAGCGTCACGCCCGCCAGCAGCCAGCCGTAGCGGCGGAAGAAATCGGTGAACGGATCCACCACCGCCTCGCGCATGGCCTCGCCCCAGTTGCGCGGCGCCTGGCGGATCACCTCCGGCTCGCGCGCCATCAAGGTGGTGAGGATGGGCAGGCTCATGCCGATCGCCATCGCCACATACACCCACGGCCACGGCACGTGGTCGGCCAGGATCAGCGCCAGCGCGCCCGCCGCCAGCAGGCCGATGCGATAACCCAGCGCATAGGTGGCCACGAGCGCGCCCTGCGCCTCCACCGAGGCGATCTCGATGCGGTAGGCGTCCACCGCGATGTCCTGGGTGGCGCCGAAGAACGCCACCACCAGGGTCGCCGCGATAAACGGCCCCAGATTGGCCGGCGTCAGCGCAGCCATCGCCAGCAGGCCGCCGGCCACCACCAGCTGCGAGAACAGCAGCCAGCCGCGGCGCTGGCCCAGTCGGCGGAACAGCGGCAGCTTCCAGTGATCGAGCAGCGGCGCCCACACGAACTTGAACGCGTAGAACATGCCCGCGCTGGCGATCATGGTGATTTCTTTCAGCTCGACGCCCTTTTCCTTCAGCCAGTAGGCCAGGGTGCCGGCCACCAGCAGGAACGGCAGGCCGGAGGAAAAGCCAAGCAGGCACATGGTCCAGGCGGCCGGCTGGGAAAACGCCTGCCATACCGATGGACGCCTGGGTGACTGCGCGCCGGGCTTCGCCGCCGGCTCAGTCGGCATAGTCGACCGTATAGGGCGCGTGGTCGGAGAAGCGCTCGTCGCGATAGACCGAGCAGCTCTTCAGGCGCTTGTGCAGCGACGGCGTCACCACCTGGTAGTCGATGCGCCACCCCACGTTGTTCTCGCGCGCGCGGCCGCGGTTGGACCACCAGGTGTATTCCACCGCGTCGGGCTTGATCGCGCGGAAGCTGTCCACCCAGCCGCGCTGCTTGAACAGCAGGTCCAGCCAGGCGCGCTCCTCGGGCAGGCAGCCGGAGTTCTTCTGGTTGGAGCTCCAGTTCTTGATGTCGTCCTTGGTGTGCACGATGTTCCAGTCGCCGCAGATGACGTAGTCGCGGCCGCTTTCCAGCCACTGCTGGAAGATCGGCGTGATCCATTCCATGACCTGGAACTTGAACTGCTGGCGCTCATCGCCGGAGGAACCCGAAGGCACGTACAGCGACACCACGCTCAGGTTGCCGAAGCGCGCCTCGATATAGCGCCCCTCGTCGTCGAACGGCGCCCAGCCCAGCGAAGTCAGCACCTGGTCCGGCTCGCGCTTGGCGTAGATCGCCACACCGCTGTAGCCCTTCTTGGTGCTGGCGTCGCGGTAGAAGCAGTGGTGGCCGTCGGGGCGGAACATCGGGTCGCTGAGCTGATCTTCCTGCGCCTTGGTCTCCTGCAGGCAGACCACGTCGGCCTTCTGCTTGCGCAACCAGTCGAACACGCCCTTGGTGGCGGCGGAGCGGATGCCGTTGGCGTTCAGGCTGACGATGCGCATGCGAGGTCCTCGGTGGATACGCCATCATAGCAACCATGTCCGAATCGCCCGCCATCCGCGTCGCGCCTGTCGCGCCCGCGTTCCGCCCCGCCGTGCTGGCCCTGCGCGTGCATCCCGACCAGTACGCCTTCGTCAGCCCGATCGAGGCCTCGCTGGCCGATGCGGAGCAATGCCACGGCAGCACGCCGATGGCGATCCTGCACGGCGATACGCCGGTGGGCTTCTACCGGATCGAACAGCACGCCAGCACGATCGCCGAGCGCGACTACGCCGTGCCCGCGCTGGGCCTGCGCTCGTTCTTCATCGGCGCCGACTGGCAAGGGCGCGGCTTCGGCGCCGCCGCCGTGCCCGCGCTGGTCGCCGACCTGGCCACGCGCCATCCCGATGCCCGCCTGCTGGTGCTCACCGTCAACTGCCGCAACCTGCCCGCGCTGGCCCTGTACCGGCGCGCCGGCTTCGAGGACAGCGGTGAGCTGTACCATGGCGGGCGTTCCGGGCCGCAGCATCTGATGTGGCTCCAGCTGCCCTGAATCCGCTTTCCTTTCGACGAGAAACCGCCGTGCACGACTACCAGCGCGACTTCATCGAACTCACCCTGCAGCGCGACGTGCTGCGCTTCGGCGAGTTCACGCTCAAATCCGGCCGCCAGAGCCCGTACTTCTTCAATATGGGCCGCATCGATTCCGGCGCCGCGCTGGCCCGCCTGGGCCGCGCCTACGCCTCGGCGCTGGTGAACTCGGGCGTGCCGGTGGACATGCTGTTCGGCCCCGCCTACAAGGGCATCCCGCTGGCCGCGGCCACCGCCATCGCGCTGGCCGACGAGCATGGGCGCGACCTGCCCTGGGCCTACAACCGCAAGGAAGCCAAGGACCATGGCGAAGGCGGCGTGCTGGTCGGCGCGCCGCTGCAGGGCCGCGTGCTGATCGTGGACGACGTGATGACCGCCGGCACCGCCGTGCGCGAATCGCTGGCGCTGATCCGCGCGCAGGGCGCCACGCCAGCCGGCGTGCTGATCGCGCTGGACCGCCAGGAGCGCGGCACCGGTGCGCTGTCCGCCGCGCAGGAGGTAGCCGCCGACTACGGCATCCCGGTCATCGCCATCACCAGCCTCAGCGACGTGATGGCCTACGCCGGCGAGCGGCCGGAGCTGGCGGACGAATACGAACGCTTGATGGCGTATCGGGAACGCTATGGCGTGGCGGCCTGAGGCCACGGGGCGAACGGCGTCACATCCGCAAACATGCCTGAGCCGGACCATGCAGGGGCGAAGGCTATACTCCCAATTCACAGGGGGAATTCCATGCGTCGAACCAGTCTGATCCTAGCCGCCGTCATCGCGGTCGCCTGCGCCCATGCGCAGACGGAAAACACCAACGGCATGCGCTACAAGTGGCGCGACGGCCAGGGCCTGCCGCACTACAGCGACAGCCTCACCAGCGAAGCCATCAAGTACGGCTACGACGTGGTCAACGACCGCGGCCTGGTGATGCGCCACGTCGAGCGCCAGCTCAATCCCGAGGAGCGCGAGGCCGCCCGCAAGGCCGCCGAGGAACAGGCCGCGCAGCAGCGCGCGGCGCAGGATCGCTCGCGCAACGACTCGCAGATGCTGGCCGCCTACCCCAACGAGGCCGACTACAAGGCCTCGCTGCAGCAGGAAATCGACAATATCGACCAGCAGATCCGCACCACCCAGATCAACCTGCACAGCCAGGAAAAAGCGCTGACCGACCTGCTCACCCGCGCCGGCGACATGGAGCGCGCCAAGCAGGCGGTGCCGAAGTTCCTCAACGACAGCATCGCCAAGCAGCGCAACGTGGTGGCCGGCCAGCGCGCCGCGCTGGACCGCCAGCAGGCCGCCCGCGACGCGGCCAGCACCCGGATGACCACCCAGCTGCAGCACTACCGCGATCTGAAAGCCGCGCAGAACAAGAAGTAAGCCGGCTCCAAAGAAAAACGCCACGCAATGCGTGGCGTTTTTTTATGCCTGGGACCGAAGCCCCGCGGATCAGAACGGCAGCTTCAGCGCCGGATCCACCGCATGCAGCTGCTCGCGGAACACCTGCTGGATGCGCTTGAGCGCCGCGTCGTTGTCCGCGTCGAAGCGCAGCACCAGGATCGGCGTGGTGTTGGACGGGCGCACCAAGCCCCAGCCGTCCGGCCAGTCGGCGCGCACGCCGTCGATGGTGGTCAGCGCGGCATCGCCGAAGGTGGCGCTCTGGCGGAACTTCTCGATGAACTTGTAGTGCTCGCCTTCCTGCATCTCGATCTTCAGCTCCGGCGTGGAGACGCCCTTGGGGCAGGTGGCGAAGATCTCTTCCGGCGTGCGCTCTTCCAGGTCGCCGGCCAGGATCTCCAGCAGGCGGGCGCCGGCGTAGATGCCGTCGTCGAAGCCGTACCAGCGCTCCTTGAAGAAGAAGTGGCCGCTCATCTCGCCGGCCAGTTCCGCGCCGGTCTCGCGCATCTTGCTCTTGATCAGCGAGTGGCCGGTACGCCACATCAGCGGGCTGCCGCCGGCGTCGAGGATCTGGCCCTTGAGATGCCCGGTGCACTTCACGTCGTAGATGATCGTGGCGCCCGGCTGGCGCGACAGCACGTCACGCGCGAACAGCATGAGCGTGCGGTCGGGGAAGATGATCTCGCCCGTCTTGGTCACCACGCCCAGGCGGTCGCCGTCGCCGTCGAAGGCCACGCCGAGATCCGCGCCGGTGCTCTTCACCGCCAGGATCAGGTCTTCCAGGTTGTGCGGGTCGGAAGGATCCGGATGGTGGTTCGGGAAGGTGCCGTCCACGTCGCAATACAGCGGGATGATTTCGCAGCCGATGCCTTCGAGCACCTGCGGCGCCACCGCGCCGGGGATGCCGTTGCCGCAGTCGACCACCACCTTCATGCGGCGGCCGGCCTGCACGTCGGAGGTGATGCGCTCGACATAGTCCGGCACCACGTCGATATGGCGCAGCGAACCCTTGCCGCCGCGCTCCAGCTCGTTGGCGGCGATGCGGCGGTAGAGGTCCTGGATGGCGCCTTCGGACAGGGTCTCGCCGCCGACCACGATCTTGAAGCCGTTGTAGTCCGGCGGATTGTGGCTGCCGGTGACGGCCACGCCGCTGCCGGTGTTGAAGCGGTAGGCCGCGTAGTAGACGACCGGCGTCGGCACCGCGCCGACGTCGATCACGTCGATGCCGGCCTCGCGCAGGCCGTCGGACAGCGCGCCAGTAAGCTCCGGACCGGACAGGCGGCCGTCGCGGCCGACCACGATCTCGCGCAGGCCCTTCTCGCGCATCACCGTGCCGATGGACTGGCCGAGCAGGCGCGCCACATCGACGGTCAGCGACTTGCCGACGATGCCGCGCACGTCGTACGCGCGGAAGATCGTCGGGTCCACCGTGACCGGACCAGGCGCCGGTGCGGCGGGCTTGGCGGGGCGGGCTTCCGGCTTGGCCGGCTCGGGCGTGTTGTCGATCAGGTCGGACAAAATCGGTTCCTCGTATGAAGTCTTGTGCTTGCCAAGGCTGAGGCCGGGAACGCGGCCGCGCAGCCACAGCAGATAGATGCCGCCGCCCAGTCCCAGCAAGGCCAGCAGGGCGGCCAGCGGCCACGACCTCGGCAGCACGATGTAAGCCGCTGGCAAGGCGGCGACCACGCTCAGGTTGCTGCCCGCCACCGGCTTGCCGGTGGATTCGCTCTGCGCGGAGGCGGAGCCATGGGCGAGCAGCTGCAGGTCGCCGCGGCCGTGGTCGTCGCCCTGGCGAAGTTCCAGTCTGCCGCTTCCCGGCGGAACGGCGTTGAAACGTTCCTCCAGCGGAGCGAACGGAAGCTCGAACAGCACCCACGCGCCCGGCCGCTGGCGCGAGCCCATCGGCAGCACGAAGCTCAGGCGGCGGTCGCCGGTGCCCTTGGGCAGGGTCTGCGCCAGCGTGTCGCCATCGGCGGTCTGCGCGGCCATCAGCTGCGCGGCCTTGGCGTAGCCGAAGTCGCGGTAGTTGGCGTGCAGCACTTCGTCCAGGCTGCCGCTGTAGAACTCCACCGCCTGGGTTTGCGGCAGCTTGCCGCGCAGCAGGGTGGCTGCGTAAGCGTGGTCGGCCTGGGTGGCGGCGGGGTCGAGCGCGTCAAGCTGCTGCTGCAGGGTGTGGCGTTCGCGGGTCAGTTCTTCGGCCAGCGACTGCGCCACCTGGTCCTGCGCGCGGTGCACGCGCTCAATCGCGGCGCCTTCGTCGGCGATCAGCCAGGTCTGCCAGGCGCAGAACAAACCGCTCACGACCAGCAGCGTGCCGCCGGCCAGCGGCAACAGCCGCCGCCAGTCGGACGCGCGCTCGCGCCATTCCATCGCGATGTCCATCGCCATCGTCCTGTCCCCTCTGCAGGCTCTCGAGTACTTAGTTGACGCCGGTGGAGCCGAAACCGCCTTCGCCCCTCTGCGAAGGCTTGAACTCCGTCACCACGTTCAAGCGGGCCTGCCCCACCGGCACCAGCAGCAGCTGGGCGATGCGGTCGCCCACTTCGATGGTGTACGGCTGCGTGCCGCGGTTCCAGCAGGAAATCATCAGCGGGCCCTGGTAGTCCGCGTCGATCACGCCTACCAGGTTGCCCATGACGAGCCCGTGTTTATGACCCAGGCCCGAGCGCGGCACGATCAGCGCGCACCAGAGCGGATCGCCGATATGGATGGCCATGCCGCTGGGCACCAGCGCGCTTTCGCCGGGGGCCAAGGTGAGCGGCGCATCGATCGCGGCGCGCAGGTCCATGCCCGCGCTGCCGACGGTCGCCGCCTGCGGCAGCGGGATGCTGTCGCCCAGCCGTGGATCGAGGATTTTCAGTTCGACGTCGACCAGGCCCGGCCGCACCGTCATGAGCGCACCGCCCGGTAACGCTGCGCGATGCTCGCCACCAGCTCGCGGGCGAGTTGTTCCTTGCCGGCGCGCGCCAGCTCCAGCGAGCCGCCGGGCCAGTACACGTTCAATGCGTTGTCGGCGGCCTCGAAGCCCAGGCCGTTGCCCACCAGGTTTGCGGCGATCATGTCCAATCCCTTGCGCCGGAGCTTGTCCTGCGCGTAATCCGCCACATCATGCGTTTCCGCGGCGAATCCGACCAGGAAAGGGTGCACGGTTTGCGCCGCCAGGCTGGCGAGGATGTCGGGATTCTCGGCCAGCGCCAGGGTCAGCCCGGCGCCGTCCTGCTTCTTGATCTTCTGTCCGGCCACGCTGGCCGGGCGGTAGTCGCCCACCGCAGCGGCGCCGACGTAGATGTCCGCCCCGGCGGTGGCGGCCAGCACGGCCGCGTGCATCTCGGCGGCGCTGCGCACGTCCACGCGGTGCGCCACGCCATGCGGCGTGGCCAGGTGCACGGGGCCGGCGACCAGGGTCACCTGCGCGCCAGCATCCGCGGCGGCGCCGGCCACGGCGAAGCCCATGCGGCCGGAGCTGCGGTTGCCGATGAAACGGACCGGGTCGATGTCTTCGTAGGTCGGCCCCGCGCTCACCACCATCTTCAGGCCGCGCAGCGCGCCGTCGCCGAAGGAGCCCACCAGGGCCGCGCGCAGTTCCAGCGGTTCGAGCATGCGGCCGGAGCCGATATCGCCGCAGGCCTGGTCGCCCGAGGCCGGGCCGAGCAGGTGCACGCCGCGGCGGCGCAGGGTATCGACGTTTTCCTGCACCGCCGGATGCGCCCACATCTGCTGGTTCATCGCCGGCGCCACGTACAGCGGCGCGGCGCTGGCCAGGCACAGCGTGGTGAGCAGGTCGTTGGCCATGCCGTGCGCGAGGCGAGCGATCAGGTCGGCGCTGGCGGGCGCAATGAGGATACGTTCGGCCCAGCGCGCCAGCTCGATATGGCCCATGGCCATCTCCGCCTGCTCGTCCCACAGGCTCACCCGCACCGCTTCGCCGGAGAGGGCCTGGAAGGTGGTGGCGCTGACGAAATGGGTGGCGCTTTCCGTCATCACCACGCGCACCTGGGCGCCCAGGTCGCGCAGGCGGCGGACCAGCTCGCAGGCTTTGTAGGCGGCGATGCCGCCCGACACGCCGAGCAGGATGCGACGGTTGGCAAGTTGCATGTAGGACAGGCCTGACAAACGGGCAGACGCCAAGCTTACCGGAATCGACTGCGTCTTCCGCTGCAGCCGCCGGCGCGCTTGCGGCATCGTGAGCGAATGAGCATTCGAGACTGGCCAGCCGGGGAACGCCCCCGCGAAAAACTGCTGCAGCAAGGCACGTCCGCGGTGTCGGATGCGGAGCTGCTCGCCGTGCTGCTGGGCAGCGGCGTGGCCGGCGCCGATGCGCTCACCCTCGGCCGCGAGCTGCTGGCCGAAGCCGGCGGCATCCATGCGCTGCTGGCCGACCCCTACAGCACCACGCGCATGCCCGGCATCGGCCCGGCCAAGCGTGCGCGGGTGATCGCCGCACTGGAACTGGCGCGCCGCTCCTTGAACGAGCAGTTGCGCTCGGGCGCCGCGCTGCGCAGTCCGCGCGACAGCGGCGACTTCCTGCGCGCCAAGCTGGGCCACCTGCCCTACGAAGTGTTCGCCTGCCTGTACCTGGACAACCGCCACCGCGTGCTGGCCTACGAGGAGCTGTTCCGCGGCACCATCGACGGCGCCAGCGTGCATCCACGCGAAGTGGTACGCGCCTGCCTCAAGCACAACGCCAGCGCGGTGATCTTCGCCCACAACCATCCGTCGGGCGTGGCCGAACCCAGCCTGGCCGACCGCGCCATCACCCGCAGCCTGCGCGAGGCGCTGCAACTGGTCGAGGTGCGAGTGCTGGACCACATGGTGATCGGTGCCGCCGAGCCGGTGTCGATGGCCTCGCTGGGCCTGCTCTGAGCGTGAGTGGGTGCCGTTTGACCCGGAAAGAATAACGGCGCGGTGGGGACCGCGCCGTCAGGCCGTTTTTGGGGAGGTGAGAGTAACGGCGTCTCGCATACCCGTCAGCGGGGAGGGTGCTTGGGGTACGGGCGGCATTGTGGCGGTGCGGCATGACAGGACCGTGACGTGCCAGCGGGCTCGGCCGGAAACCTGGCCGGCGCGACTTATGCACATCGGCCTCAGATGGCCGCTTAGCGGTCATTCCGTCGACATTCGTGAAATTGTCGATGCAAGCTGCTGATCTCATGTGGAAATTTAAGTGACATATACGTTTCCGCCGCGCAAAAACCCGCGACGCTCCCGACAGCCCTTACTTTCCCCACAGAGTTATCCACAGCCCCCGCAGCCGCGCCGCAGCATGCCCGCGCGCCGCCTTCCGCCGCCCCGCCCAGGCCTCGGAGCGGGCCGCCCCGCTCTGCTAGGATTGCCGGTTCCATCGAAGCCAGACCCAGCCCCGTGAAACAAGCGCTGCGCGATTTGCTGCTGCAGGCCATCCGGTCCCTGCAGAACGACTCCACTCTGCCCGCCGAACTCGAAGTGCCGAACTTCGTGATCGAGCGCACGCGCAGCCGCGACCACGGCGATTTCGCCAGCAACGCGGCCATGCTGCTGGCCAAGCCGGCCCGCGCCAAGCCGCGCGAACTGGCCGAGAAGCTGGTGGCCGCCCTGCCCGCCAATGCGCAGGTGGCGAAGATCGAGATCGCCGGTCCTGGCTTCATCAACTTCTTCCTGGCGCCCGGCGCCTACCACGCCGAGCTGCGCCGCATCCTGGGCGAGGGCGACGCCTACGGCCGCAACGACAGCGGCAAGGGCGTGGTCGCCGGCGTGGAATTCGTCTCGGCCAACCCGACCGGCCCGCTGCACGTGGGCCACGGCCGCGCCGCGGCGATCGGCGACTGCCTGAGCCGCCTGCTCGATGCCAACGGCTGGGCGGTGCGGCGCGAGTTCTACTACAACGACGCCGGCGTGCAGATCCAGAACCTGGCCATCTCGACGCAGGCCCGCGCACGCGGCCTGGCGCCGGACCAGGCCGGCTGGCCGGAAGACGGCTACCGCGGCGACTACATCGCCGACGTGGCCCGCGCCTACATGGCCGGCGAATCCGTGCTGGCCGACGGCCACACCGTCACCGGCGCCAAGGATGCCGACGACCTCGACGCCATCCGCCAGTTCGCCGTGGCCAGCCTGCGCCGCGAGCAGGACCTGGACCTGAAAGCGTTCGGTGTCGGCTTCGACACCTATTTCCTGGAGTCCTCGCTGTACAGCGGCGGCAAGGTGGAGGAGACCGTGCGCGAGCTGGTCGCCCACGGCCACACCTACGAGGAAGGCGGCGCGCTGTGGCTGCGCTCGACCGACTTCGGCGACGACAAGGACCGCGTCATGCGCAAGTCCGACGGCACGTTCACCTATTTCGTGCCGGACGTGGCCTACCACCGCAGCAAGTGGCAGCGCGGCTACGTGCGCGCCATCACCGAGCTGGGTTCGGACCACCACGGCAGCCTGGCCCGCGTGAAGGCCGGCCTGCAGGCGCTGGATTGCGGCATCCCCAAGGGCTGGCCGGAATACGTGCTGCACCAGATGGTGACCGTGATGCGCGGCGGCGAAGAGGTGAAGATCTCCAAGCGCGCCGGCAGCTACGTCACGCTGCGCGACCTGATCGACGAAGTGGGCAAGGATGCCACGCGCTTCTTCCTGATCTCGCGCAAGGCCGACTCGCAGCTGGTGTTCGACATCGACCTGGCGCGCTCGCAGAGCAACGACAACCCGGTCTATTACATCCAGTACGCCCATGCCCGCGTCTGCCGCGTGCTGGAAGAACTGGCCGAGCGCGGTCTGCCGGCACTGGATACCGCCGCGGGCGTTGCGCATTTCGAGCGGCTGGACACGGTGCACGAGCAGGCCATGTTCGTGGAGCTGTCGCGCTATCCGGAAGTGGTGGAAGCGGCGGCCGGCAATCTGGAACCGCACCTGATCGCGCAGTACCTGCGCGACCTCGCCGGCGCCCTGCACAGTTACTATCACGAGCATAAGTGGATCGTGGACGACGCCGAGCTGCGCAACGCGCGCATCACCCTGGCGGTCACGGCACGCCAGGTCATCCGCAACGGTTTGGATTTGCTGGGACTCAGTGCCCCGGAGAAGATGTAAATGGCAGCACGCAAGGGCAAGGGCCGTCAGGCCGTGCGCAACAACAGCGGCGGGTTTCCGGCCTGGGGCTGGGCCATCGTCGGCATCGCGGTCGGCGCGCTGCTGATGTTCGCCATGCGCGGCAAGCTGCCCATGGGCGGTCGCTCCGGCGACGCGCCGCAGCCCAACGCGCAGGCCACCGCCCAGCACGGCAGCGATGCCGGCGCGGTGGAACCGACCAGCGCCGACTCCACGCCCGCCGCGCCGAAGAAGCCGCAGTTCGACTTCTACTCGGTGCTGTCGGAGAAGGAAGTGCGCATCCCCGACGCCGAGATCAGCGCGCAGGCGCGCGCCGAGCAGCAGAAGCAGGCCGCCGCGCAGCAGGCGCAAGCCCAGGCCCAGGCGGCGCAGCAGGCTCAGCAGCAGGCCGCCGCGCAGCGCGCCGCCGCGGCGAATGCGCCGGCCGCGGTCACCGAGAACGTCACCGCGGCGCCGGCGGCCGCGGTCACGCCGCCGGCCGCGGGCGGTGGCGGCTATCTGCTGCAGGTGGGTGCGTTTCCGAGCGCCTCCGATGCGGAAAGCCTGAAGGCAAAGCTGGCGCTGCAGGGTTTCGTCGCCAACGTGGCTTCGGTCAACGTCAACGGCCAGACCTACAACCGCGTGCGCCTTGGCCCGTTCAAGTCGGCTACCGAGCTGGAATCGACCAAGCAGCGCCTGTCCTCGGCCGGTTTCAATGCGATCGCGCTGAAAGAAGGCCGCTGAGCCGTCATCACGGCTTCGCGATAAAAAAAGCCGCGCGGATGCGCGGCTTTTTCTTTGGGCGAGTTGCTGGCTTCAGCGCTTGCGCTTGAGCCGGATCAGCGCCGAGATATCGTCGTCGCCATACCCCTGCGCCATCAGCTCGGCGTAGTCGGCCAGCGATTTCTCGATCACGGTGCGCTCCGTGCCCGCGCTCTCGGCGATGCGGTTCACAATGCCCAAGTCCTTGTGCAGCAGGGCCAGCTTGAAGCCCACGCTGAACTCGTCGCGCAGCATGGTGGCGCCGCGCTTTTCCAGGAACCAGCTGCCGGCCGCGCCCGCACCCAGGGTCGGCAGCAGGCGCTCCGCTTCCAGTCCCAGCGCCTCGCCCAGGGCCAGGCCTTCGCACACTGCCTGCGCGATGCCGGCCACCAGCACCTGGTTCACCGCCTTGGTGGCCTGGCCGGCGCCGACGGCGCCCAGGTGGGTGACGCGCAGCGCATAGGCTTCCAGCACCGGGCGCGCGCGTTCCAGCACCGCGGCGTCGCCGCCGACCATCACCGACAGCTTGCCGTTCTTCGCGCCTTCCACGCCGCCGGACACCGGCGCGTCGAGGAAATCCACGCCCGCCGACGCCAGGCGCGCGGCCGCGCGCTTGGCTGTGTCGGGCGCCACGGTGGAGTGGTCGACCACGATGGCGCCGCGCTTCAAGTGCGGCAGCATGGTGTCGATGGTGGCCAGCACGTCGGCGTCGGCGGTCACGCACAGGGCGATCACATCGCACTGCGCGGCCAGCTCTTCCAGCGGCGGGGCGGTCACGCCCAGTTCGCGCGCCAGCGCATCGGCCTTGGCCTGGGTGCGGTTGGCTACCGCGTGCAGCAGGCCCTTGGAGTTCAGATGTCCGGCCATCGGCGCGCCCATGGCGCCGAGACCGACGAAAGCTGCCTTGAGGCTCATCGGGGAATTCCAGCAGAGGAGGAACACGGCCGCCCCGGAAGGCGGAGCGGCCTATGTTAGCGGCGGTGCACGTCGTGCGTGACGAATGGCTTCTCCGCCGTGGGCCGCTCCAGCCATTGCGGATGCGCCAGCGTGTGGCGCATGTCGGCCAGGCCGCTCTCCCAGTGCGAGTGCATGCTGGTCAGGCTGAACTCGTAGTCCTTGTAATGGCCTTCGTACGGCTTGTCGCGGTAGATCAGGTGGATCAGGTTGGTCAGCGCGCCGGAAGACTGCGCCTGTGCGCGCTTGAAGGCCGGATCGTCGTGCTTGTCCGCCGGCACCAGGGCCATCAGGTCATGCAGCAGTCGCTGGTTTTCCTGGTTCAGCCGCATGTACTCGGTGATCAGGCGGGTGCGGCTGGAATACTGGATTTCCTTGGAGCGCTCGGCCACGCCGGACAGATCGCGCGGCAGCTCGCCGGTGGCGCGCCACAGGTCGACCTGGAAGATCAGCGCATCGTGGCAGGGCCGGTCCGACAGCACCTTGTACAGCGGCGTGTTGGACACCATGCCGCCGTCCCAGTAGAACTCGCCGTCGATCTCCACCGCGGGGAAGCCCGGCGGCAGCGCGCCGGACGCCATGAAATGCTCCACCCGCAGCTTGCCGTGGCTGTTGTCGAAATACGCGAAGTTGCCGGTGCGCACGTTCACCGCGCCCACCGACACGCGCATCGAACGCGGGTCGTTGACGCGGTCGAAATCCACCAGCCGCTCCAGCGTGCTGCGCAGCGGCGCGGTGTCGTACCAGCTCACGTCACCGGGACCGGAGGCGCGGTGGAACGGCAGGAACGGCGGCGGCATGCGGGGCACGAAGAAACCCGCCTGCCCTTCGATCAGCGCGCGCCACGCGGCCAGGCTGCTGAAACCGTTCTGCAGCGCCAGCGGCCAGCCGCTGCTGTCGAATGCGGGCGTGGCCGGGAAATACGGCGGCTTGCAGATGGTTTCCCAGAACTCGCGCAGCTTTTCCACGCGCTGGCCGATCGGATTGCCGGCGATGATCGCGGCATTCAAGGCGCCGATCGAAATGCCGGCCAGCCAGCGCGGCCGCAGGTCCGCCTCGGCCAGCGCCTGGTACACGCCGGCCTGGTAGGCGCCGAGCGCGCCGCCGCCCTGCAGCACCAGGGCCACGGTGGAGTACGACTCGCGCACCATCTTCGCCAGCGCTTCCTTGCTGTCGCCTTGCGTCGCGTTGCCCATGGACTCAAGCCTCCGTCAGGTAGTCGTACACCACTTCGCCCAGGTCCAGGGTGAGATCGGTGATGAAATGCAGGGCCGATTCCACCTTAAGCACCGGCAAGTCCGCCACCGGCGCCAGCGCATGCGAATGCAGCTCCAGCGCGGCGGGGCCGGTCCAGGCACCCTTGAGCGTGACGTTGGTGGTGAAGTAGCGCACCAGCTCGCAGATGCGCGGGCTGCCGTCCACGTGCGGAATGATCTTGAGCAGGAAATTCGGCGCGGCCAGCGCAGCGAGCACCGCGGCGCGATCGGCCTCGGCATGCTTGAAGCCCATGGTGGCCTTGGCCACGCGCACCTTGCCGTAGTCGAGCGTGCCGACCAGGGTGTCGATCTCGGTTTCCAGCACCGGGCTGGCCAGCTTCTTGGGGAAGCCCCACAGCTCGCGGCCGCCGGCGATCGGCGGATGGTCGTTCAAATACATCGAATGCACGTAGCCGCCGTGCACGCCGCGGAAGCTCACCGGTATCACCTGGCCCGACTCGGTGTAGTCGCCGAAGCCGGTGGAATCGGGCATGCGGATGAATTCGTACTTCACCAGCGGCTCGGTGATCTCCAGCGGCTCCGGCACCACCGCGCGCAGCGCATCGAGGTCGGTGCGGTAGGTGATGACCAGGAATTCGCGGTTGACGAAACGATAGGGCCCGCGCGGAAACGCGGGGCTGGTCAGCGGCATGGCGAACGCATTGGCCTTGACGTCGGCGATCTTCATCGAGCCATCCTCTTGGCAATCCCGTCTGGCGCGCGCCGGAATGGCGCACGCTGCATGCAATCGAAACACGCAAAAAAATCGGCGCCCGCCCGGCACTCGCCGGGCAGGCGCGCGACGCTTACTGCATGTACCAGCCGTGGCTGACCACGACCGACTGGCCGGTCAGCGCGGCCGACGGGAACGCGGCGAGGAACAGCGCGGTCTGCGCGATGTCCTCGACGGTGGTGAAGGTGCCGTCCACCGTGTCCTTCAGCATCACGTTCTTGATCACTTCCGCTTCGCTGATGCCCAGTTCCTTGGCTTGCTCGGGAATCTGCTTCTCCACCAGCGGCGTGCGCACGAAGCCGGGGCAGATCACGTGCGAACGCACGTTGTGCGCCGCGCCTTCCTTCGCCAGTGTGCGGGCCAGGCCCAACAGGCCGTGCTTGGCGGTGACATAGGCGGACTTCAGCTTCGAGGCTTCGTGCGAGTGCACGGAACCCATGTAGATGACGGTGCCGCCGCGGTCGCCTTGATACATGTGCTTGAGCGCCGCCTTGGTGGTGAGGAAGCCGCCGTCCAGGTGGATCGCCAGCATCTTCTTCCAGTCGGCGAAGGCGAACTGGTCGATCGGGTTGATGATCTGCACGCCGGCGTTGGAGATCAGGATATCCAGCGCGCCGAAGGCGGCGACCGCCTTGTCGGTGCCGGCATTCACCGCCGCTTCGTCAGTGACGTCCATGGCGATGCCGATCGCCTTGCCGCCGGCCGCATTGATTTCAGCCGCTGCCGCATCGGCAGCCTGCTGGTTGATGTCCGCGATCGCCACGGCGCAGCCGTTCTTCGCGTAAAGCTCCGCGATGGCCTTGCCCAGGCCGCTGGCGGCACCGGTGATCAGAGCGACCTTGCCTTCGAGACTTGCTGCCATAACCACTCCTTCGAATTCGCTAGGGGATGCGGGAGACCACAAAGGCTGGCACAGCTCGGATGTCGCATCTATGCGACGAATGGACAACCGGGAGAAAACCCCGCGTCATTCCGGGCCAGCCCATCAAGCGGCGAGGCCCGGATTGACGGGTTCTCAGTGCGCGCCTTCCGACAGATAGGTATAGCCGGTCAGACCGTCGTTCAATGTGACAAACAGCTGCTCCGCCTGCGCGCCTTCGACACCCGCGGCCGCGATGCGTTCGCGGTAGCTGCGGCGCAGGGCTTCCAGGTCGTAGCCGACGTAGTCGAGCATCAGGTCGGTGGTGTCGCCGCGGCGGCGATGCGCAAAAACATACGAGTCGCCTTCCACCCGCACGTTCACCGCGTCGGTGTCGCCGAACAGGTTGTGGATGTCGCCCAGGGTTTCCTGGTACGCGCCGACCATGAAGATGCCGAGGCGATAGCTTTCGTCCTCGCGCAGCGCGTGCAGCGGCAGGCTCACGTCCACGCCTTCGGCGTCGACGTAGTGGTCGATGCGGCCGTCCGAATCGCAGGTGAGGTCGACGATCACGCCGCGGCGGGTCGGCGCTTCGTCGAGGCGCGCGATCGGCGCGATCGGGAAGATCTGCTCGATCGCCCAGATATCCGGCACCGACTCGAACACCGAGAAGTTGACGAAGTACTTGTCCACCAGCTTCTCGTCCAGCTCGTCCAGGGCCTGGCGGTGCGAGCGCTCGGCCGGCAGCAGGCGCAGGCGCACCGCGTTGGCGATGGCGTAGTACATCTCGTCCAGCTGCGCGCGGTCTTCCAGCGCCAGCTGGCCTAGCGCGTACAGGGTCTGGCCTTCGTTGAGGTGGTGCTGGGCCTCGTGGAACAGTTCCAGCGCGGGGCGCGTGTCCAGTTCCTCGTAGGTCTCGCGCAGGCGGCGCAGCACGGCCGGCTCCTCTTCGCGCGGCGGCGGGATGCTGCCGGCGGGCACTTCTTCCACTTCGGTGACGTTGACCACCATCACCGCGTGGTGCGCGGTCATGGCGCGGCCGGCCTCGGTGACGATGTGCGGCGCGGCCAGGCCTTCCTCGGCCACGGCTTCGGCCAGCGACTGCACGATGGTGGAGGCGTATTGCTCGATCGAGTAGTTGATCGAGTTGTGGCTGCGCGAGCGCGAGCCTTCGTAGTCCACGCCCAGGCCGCCGCCGACGTCGACGATCTCCAGCGGCACGCCCATGCGGATCAGCTCCACGTAGTAGCGCGTGGCCTCGCGCATGCCGGCGGCGATGTCGCGCACGTTGGAAATCTGCGAGCCCATGTGGAAATGCTGCAGCTTCAGGGTGTGCTTGAGGCCTGCCTCGTCGAGGCGGCGCACCAGGGTCAATACCTGGTTCGGCGACAGGCCGAACTTGCCCTTGTCGCCGCCGGTGTTCTGCCACTTGCCGGCGCCGATCGAGGCCAGGCGCACGCGCACGCCCAGCAGCGGCTCCACGTTCAAGGCCTTGGCTTCGGCGAAGACGTGATCGAGCTCGGAGAGCTTCTCGATCACGATGTGCACGCGCAGGCCGAGCTTGCGGCCGATCAGCGCCAGGCGCACGTATTCGCGGTCCTTGTAGCCGTTGCACACCACGATCGAGCCGGGCCGGGCCATCGCCAGCACGGCCATCAGTTCGGGCTTGGAACCGGCTTCCAGGCCGAAGCCGTGCTCGCCAGCGGCCACCAGCTCGCCGGCCACGCCGCGCTGCTGATTGACCTTGATCGGATACACCGCGGTGTAGCCGCCGCCGTAATTCCACTCCGCGGTGGCCTTGGCGAAGGCGCCCTGCAGGCGCGCCAGGCGGTCGGCGAGGATGTCGGGGAAGCGCACCAGCAGCGGCAGGCGCAGGCCTTCGGCGCGGGCGCGGTCGACGATGGCCGGCAGCGACAGGGCCGGGCCGCCGGCACCGCGCGGGCGCATCACGATATGGCCGTGGTCGTCCACATCCACATAGCCGTCGCCCCAGTGCGGGACGGCGTAAGTGTGGCGGGCGGCATCGGCGTTCCAGTGCTTCGACATGGACAGGTATTCCTAAAGGTCAGCGGGCGCTGGGCGCCCGTCGGTCATGTCGTCGCAGCGGCGAGCCTTGACGAGGAAGAAGCCGGCCGGCCGGAAGCCTCGCACGCCGCGGGGCCGGATCGGACTCTACGGTCCCGCTGCGACCGGTCGCAGGCGGGACGGCCGTCTATTGTAATGGTCGAATGTGACCATGCGGCATCCGCGCCCGGTACGCCGGGGCCCGGAACGGCTACAATTGCGCCTCTTTGCCCACCCGTGACGTCAGGAACAGGAACACACGCCATGTCGCAGCCCAGCTGGTTCACCGAGGCCCACCAGGCCTCCGGCTCCTCCATCGGTTATCGCGTGGAGAAGCTGCTTCATGCCGAGAAAACCCCGTTCCAGACCATCGAGATCTACCAGACCACCGACTGGGGCAACCTGATGGTGATCGACGGCTGCGTGATGCTGACCAGCCGCGACAACTTCCTCTACCACGAGATGATGACCCACCCGGCCCTGTTCACCCATGCGCGCGCCAAGCGCGTGGTGATCATCGGCGGCGGCGACTGCGGCACGCTGCGCGAAGTGCTCAAGCACGAAGAAGTGGAATCGGCCGTGCAGGTGGAGATCGACGAGCGCGTCACGCGCCTGGCCGAGCAGTACTTCCCGGAGCTGTGCGAGGCCAACCACGACCCGCGCGCCGAGCTGCTGTTCATCGACGGCATCAAGTACATGGCCGAGGCCGAGCCGGAATCGCTGGACCTGATCATCGTCGACTCGACCGACCCGGTCGGCCCCGCCGAAGGCCTGTTCAACGCCGCCTTCTACGCCAGCTGCTACAAGGCCCTGCGCCACGGCGGCATCCTGGTGCAGCAGAGCGAATCGCCGCTGGCGCATATCGAGCTGATCAAGTCGATGCGCTCGGCCATGCGCACCGCCGGCTTCAGCGCGGTGAAGACCCTGCCGTTCCCGCAGCCCTGCTACCCCACCGGCTGGTGGAGCTGCACCATGGTGCGCAAGGGCGGCGACCTGGCCGGCTTCCGCGAGCGCGGCGCGCTGAGCAAGAACTTCCCCACTCGCTACTACAACGCCGAGATCCACAAGGGCGCGCTGGCGATGCCGGAGTTCATGAAGGAAGCGCTGGGCGAATAAGCCCGCTGCCTGCAGCCCGCCTCGCGACCACGCGGGGCGGGTTTTGCGTTTCCGGGGGACGCTCAGAACAGCGTCGAACGCACCTTCGGCAGCAGCACCAGCACCAGGGTCGCGATCGGCCCCAGCAGCAGCGACACCAGGAACCACACCAGGCCGCTGCGATTCTTGCCCTGGGCCAGGCCCGCATTGATCAACGCCAGGGTGCCCCAGCCCACGAACCAGGGGGCTCGCCCGTCGGCCATGATCGCTATCTGATCCATCGTCTCTCCTGTGCCCGGCGCACCAGCGCGCCCGAAGCAGTGGTGGCGCAGCCGCGCCCGAATCGGTGAAGTGGCCATGCTAACAAGCGTGGCCGCGCGCGGCGGCCGCGCGCGTTCGCAGGATCAGGCAGGCTTAATGCTGAATAAGTATGCTGGCCGCTTCGTTTTGCGGATGGAGAACAGCATGCGCGGATGGCGCTATCTCGCTTTGGGCCTGGCCGGTGTCCTGTCGATCGCCCCGGTCGCCGCCAAGCAGGCATCTACCAAGCCGGCACCCGCCAAGGCCGGCGATGCGCGCAACGACGCGCTGCTGGCCTTCCAGCGCGACCTGGTCAGCGTGCTGGCGCCGCGCGCGGACGCCATGCCCCTGCTCGGCGCCGCCCTGCTCGCCCGCCCGCTGCCCAGCCAGCCGAAGTACAACGACTTCCACACGCTGATCGAGCGCGCCGCCAAGGCCGAGGACACCATTCCCGCCGTGACCTGGCTGCGCCTGAGCGACTGCGACGCCAAGGCCGACGCCTGCCCCAACGCCGACGCACTGGCAGCGCTGACCCAGCAGGCGCCGGACAACGCCGCCGTGTGGCTGCTCAAGCTCGGCCAGGACCACCACGACGGCAAGGACCAGGCCGCGCGCGAAGACCTGGCCAAGGCCGCCGCCGCCAAGCTCTACGACGACTACACCGGCACCAGCCTCAAGGCCCTGGCCGCCAACGTCAGCACCTTGCCGCCGCCGGCCGCGACCATCGATCCGTCCTCGCCCACCGGCGCCGCCGGCGTGCAGCTGACGCTGGTGTTCGGCATGGCCGCCACTCAGCCGCAGCCGGGCCTGCAGGCCACCTCGCGGCTGTGCGAGAACGCCGGCGACGATGCCGCGCTGAAAGAGGACTGCCTCAAGCTCGGCCGCCTGCTCGAATGGGGCTCCAGCCCGCTGGCCCGCTCGCTGGGCCTGCATCTGCGCGAGGTGCTGGCCGCCGATCCCTCGCAGCAGGAAGACGCCAAGCATGCCCGCCGCAACCTGGTCTGGCAGGTGCAGAACTTCGCCCAGCTCTCGGCCCGTGCGCAGGGCGACCTGGCCCTGGCCCAGCACCTGCTGGCACTGGCGCGCAACGGCGGCACCGAGATGAGCCTGGTGCTGGCGGCGCTGCGCGACTACAAGATCCCGATGGATGCGCCAGCCGACTGGGACACCCAGAAGCCGGCCGGCGCCGAGCAGGCGCAGGCGAAAGGCTGAGCACTGGCGCACGCGGCGCGCTGTTGCCGGTTCCCTCTTCCCGTGTACCCTTGGCCCACCTCGAAACGAAGGGGCGGCGCATGCTGACGGTGCTGGTAGCAAGCAGCAAGGGCGGTTGCGGCAAGAGCACGCTGGTTACCCAGCTGGCTTCGCACTGGGCGCAGGACGGCAAGCACACGGCCATCGTGGACGTCGACCGGCAAGGTTCCAGTTTCCGCTGGGCGGCGCGGCGCGCCGAACAGAACGTTCCCGGCGTGCTCGCCGTGGAAGGCAGCCGCAAGGCGCTGGAAAAGCTGCCCGAAGACACCCAGCGCACCCTGATCGACACACCCGCCGGCTCGCACGAACGCGAGCTGGAACCCTACCTGGAACAGGCCAGCGTGCTGCTGGTGCCGGTGCTGCCGTCCAGCTTCGACCTGGACGCCACCATGGATTTCCTCGCCCATCTCCGGGAGATCCCGCGCATCAAGCGCGGCAAGCTGCCGGTGGGCCTGGTCGGCAACCGCCTGAAGCCGTGGACCCACGCCAGCCAGGACGCGATGGAACGGCTCGCCGCCGACGCGCCGTTCCCGGTGGTGGCCGAGCTGCGCGACAGCCAGGCTTACGTGCTGCTCACCGCGCTCGGCAAAGGCATCTTCGACTATGCCTCCGAGCAGGTGCGCAACCACCAGGAAGACTGGAAACAACTCCTGCGCTGGATCAAGCGCCAGCATTAATTCACCGTCCGTCCGGAGCCGTCCATGCGAGAACTCATCCTGTTGCGCCACGCCGAAGCCCAGCCCTCGCAGCCCGGGGGCGACGACCTCGGCCGCCGCCTGAGCGGACGTGGCGAGCAGGAGGCCCGCGCGGCGGGCCGCTGGCTCGAGCAATGGCTGAAGCGGCATGGCCAGCAGCGCCCCAGCCGCGTGCTCTGCTCGCCCTCCGAGCGCACCCGCGCCACCGCCACGCTGGCGCTGGCCGAAGTGAACGGCGCGCCGGAGCCGGAGCTGTGCGAAGACATCTACGAGGCTACCCAGGGCGAGCTGCTGGCCCTGCTGGACGACCACAGCGACGCCGATTCGGTGCTGCTGGTCGGCCACAACCCCGGCATCGAGCGCCTCGTCGCGCTGCTGGCCGAGGGACGTTCGGACGAATACCGCGGCATGCCGCCGGCCGGCATCGCGGTGTTCCATTCGGACGAGGGCTTCGAACCGGGCCACGCCCGCCTGGAAGCCTTCTGGTCGCCGTGAGCCGCCCGCGCCGCCGCTGGCCTGGCCAGCGCGCCGCCGCCTGCCTCGTTCTCGCTTTCGCGGCCGCCTCGCTCCACGCCGCCGACTACCGCATCGACCCGGCCCGTTCGCACGCCGAATTCGGCGTGCGCCTGCTGTGGCTCACCCAGGTCACCGGCAGCTTCGAGCGCATCGACGGCGACGTGACCCTGAGCGCGCGGCGCGACGTGGCCGTGGTCGACGCGCATATCGCGGTGGACAGCATCCGCATGTCGTCCGAGCGCTTCCGCCGCTGGGTGATGGCGCCGGAATTCTTCGACGCCGAGCACTACCCGACCATCCACTTCGTCTCCGAGCCGGTGCCGGTGGCCTCGCTGGAACACGGCGGCGAGCTGTTCGGCACGCTCACCTTGCGCGGCATATCGCGGCCGGCACGCTTCGAACTGCTGCCCTCGCCCTGCCCCTTGAACGAGTCCATCCTCACCAACCCCAGCGACTGCCGCATCGAAGCGCGCGGCGACATCCAGCGCAGCGAGTTCGGCATGACCGGGCATCGCACCGCGTTATCCGACCAGGTCCGCCTCGGGCTGGTCATCGCCATCGACCGCGCGCCCGCCAGCAGCGGGTCATGAACGCGCGCTGGCCCGGCGCCCGCGCGCCGGCCGCCGGACCGGCGACGAAATGGCCCGGGGTTATTTATCATCGCCGGATGTCACCGCGCTGGACGTGCGTTCTCCTCCTGCTGCTCGCCTCGACCCTGCTGCCGGGATGCAGCCTGTCGGCGGCGAAGATCCGCCGTGCCGACGCCATCGTGGCCGCGCAGACCGACCACCGGATCGACTGCGACACCCCCGACACCGCCTGCGCCGAAGCCTCGCCCCTGCTCGATGCGGCCAGCGCCGCGATCGCCGCCTCCACCGCGCAGGCGCCGGTGCACGTGGTCACCCTGCTCAACGACAGCGAGCCGGCGATGGTGGCGCGCATCAATCTGATCCGCGCGGCGAAGCATTCGATCGACATCCAGATCTACATCTGGGACCAGGACGACGCCGGCCAGCTGATCCTGGACGAACTGGTGCGCGCCGCGCGCCGCGGCGTGAAGGTGCGCGTGCTGGCCGATCAGCTGTTCTCCTTCAACGACAGCGTGTGGCTGACCCGCCTGGCGCGGGCGCACGAGAACCTGCAGATCCGGCTGTACAACCCGACCTTCCACAAGTCGGAAACCTCGCCGCTGGAGTTCGCCGCCGGCATCGTGTGCTGCTTCTACAAGTTCAACCAGCGCATGCACAACAAGATCCTGCTGGTGGACAACAGCATCGGCATCACCGGCGGGCGCAATTACCAGGACCGCTATTTCGACTGGGACAACGACTTCGACTACGTCGACCGCGACGTGATGGTCGGCGGCCCCGCTGCGCAGGCGATGGGCGAGACCTTCGAGCGTTTCTGGGCGCACAAGCGCTCGGTGCCGCTGACCCATCTGCGCGACATCTATTATCTTCTGATCGACGGCACGCCCTCGCCCTGGCGCGAGCCGGTGTACCTGCACCCGCAGCGCGTGGCGCGCGTGCAGGAAGAAGCCGACGACCCGGACTGGCTGGACCAATACCTGGTGGCGCCCACCCTGCGCACCACCGCACCGGTGGAATTCTTCAGCGACCTGCCGGCCAAGACCGACAAGCCGCGCGAACGCGCCGCGCGCGAATTCACCGCCAACGTGATGCGCATGGTCGGCTCGGCCAAAGAGGAAGTGGTGCTGCAGACGCCCTACCTGGTGATGAGCAAACGCGCGCGGAAAATCTTCGACCGGCTGCAGAAGCAGGATGAGCCGCCGCGCATCGTGGTCTCCACCAATTCGCTGGCCTCCACCGACGCGTTCGCCGTGTATGCGATGTCGTACAAGCACCGCAAGCGCTACCTCAAGGAATACGGCTTCGAGATCTACGAGCTGAAGCCGCGCGCGCTCGGCCCCGCCCAGGACAACGCCTGGGCCAGCTCGGACGACGGCCCCGACGACGACGACGCCAGCGATGCCAAACCCACCGGCGGCAAGCCCGCCAGCAAGCGCCGCTACGTAGGCGTCGAATCGCGCACCCTGCTCGGCCGCGGCGGCAAGCGCAACCGGCCGGCGCCGCTGGTCAGCCCGGGCCGACGCTTCGGCCTGCATGCCAAGTCCATCGTGGTGGACGACCGCTTCGCCATGGTCGGCTCGCACAACTTCGACCCGCGCTCGGACCACTACAACACCGAGGCCGGCGTGATCGTGTACGACGCTGCGTTCGCGCAGCAGCTGCGCACGGCGATCATGCGCGAGACCGAACCGGAGAACGCCTGGGTGATCGCGCCGCGCCAGCGTTCCATTCCGCTGCTGTCGGACCTGAGCGCCGCCATCGGCGACATCTCCGCCGCCCTGCCGCTGTTCGATTTCTGGCCGTACCGCTACGCCACCAGCTATCAGCTCAAGCAGGGCTGCACGCCGATGCGGCCCAGCGACCCGAACTTCTTCAGCTGCTACGAGGCGGTGGGCGATTTCCCGGAAGTGGCCAGCCCGCCCAAGCTGATCTACACGCGCCTGCTGACGGCGTTCGGCGCCGGCGCCAACGGGATTCTTTGATCAGGCCTGGCGGTCGTCCGCGGCGAAGCGCATCGGCAGGTTGCCGCTGAGGCCTTCGGGGTGGTCGGCCGGCACGGCGAAGCGCCAGCCCTGCACGGTCTGCACGGCTTCCTGGTCCAGGGCCGGATCGCCGCTGGACTGGTCCACCGCGGCGTGCGTGACATGGCCCTGGCCGTCGACCGAGAGATGCAGCACCACCAGACCGGCGCGCGCGACGCGGCGGCTGAACATCGAGCTGGGGGCCTGCGGCATCTCGATGGGGGTCAGCGTCGGCGCGTCCACGGCCGCCGGTGCGGCGATGGCCTGCTCGGCATCCACCGGCGGCAGATGCACGGCATGCGCAGGGCGCCGCGGCACGGCAGCCAGGCGTGGGTGCGCCGGCACGGCCGGTGCGACGGCGCGCCGGGCGGCGACCCGCTCCGGTCCCTTCCAGCCCGCGGTCTGTTCGCTCAGCCATGCGGTACCGGCCACGCCCACGGCCAGCGCGAGCAGGCTGAGGGCGGTGGTGGTGCGCAGGCGGAACATGGCGGTGCCTCAGCGCTCGAGGATGGCGGTGACGCCCATGCCGCCGGCGGTGCAGATCGAGATCAGGCCGCGGCCCGAACCCTTCTCTTCCAGCAGCTTGGCCAGGGTGGCGATGATGCGCGCGCCGGTGGCGGCGAACGGGTGGCCCACGGCGAGGCTGGAGCCGTGCACGTTGAGCTTGGCCGGGTCGATGCTGCCCAGCGGCTTATCCAGCCCGAGGCGGTTGCGGCAATAGGTTTCGCTCTCCCACGCGCGCAGCGTGCACAGCACCTGGGCGGCGAAAGCCTCGTGGATCTCGTAGAAGTCGAAGTCCTGCAGGGTCAGGCCATGGCGCGCCAGCATGCGCGGCACCGCCACGGTGGGCGCCATCAGCAGGCCCTCGCCGTGCACGAAATCCACTGCGGCCACTTCCGCGTCGAGGAAATACGCCTGCACCTTCAGGCCGCGCTTGGCCGCCCACTCGTCGTTGCCCAGCAGCACCGCGGCGGCGCCGTCGGAAAGGCCGGTGGAATTGCCGGCGGTGAGCGTGCCGTGGCCGGAGATCTTGTCGAACGCGGGCTTGAGCGTGCCGAGCTTCTCCATGGTGGAGTCCGGACGCAGAAAGCCGTCGCGCTTCAGGCCGCGGAACGGCACCACCAGGTCGTCGAAGAACCCGGCCTCGTAGGCGGCCGCGAGCTTCTGGTGGCTTTCCAGCGCCAGGCGGTCCTGGGGCTCGCGGCCGATATGCCATTCCTTGGCCATGCGCTCGCAGTGGTCGCCCATCGACATGCCGGTGCGCGGCTCGGCCACGCCGGGGAAGGAGGGCTTCAGTTCCTTCAGCGAGAAGCCGCGGGTGAAGGCGGCCATCTTGTCCTGCCAGCCCTTGGCGCGGTTGATCGCCAGCAGGCGCTTGCGGAAGCGCTCGCCCAGCACGATCGGCACGTCGCTGGTGGTGTCCGAGCCGCCGGCGATGCCGGCCTCGATCTGCCCCGTGGCGATCTTGTTGGCGATGATGATGGCGTTGTCCAGCGAGGTGCCGCAGGCGCGCGCCGTGGTGATGCCGGGGGTGGTCGGCGCCAGGCCCGAGGACAGCACGGCCTCGCGCGCGAGGTTCCATTCCGAGGAATGCTTGATCACCGCGCCCATCGCCACTTCGCCCAGCTCCTCGCCATGCAGGCGGAAGCGTTCGACCAGGGCGCCGAGCACCTTGACCGACATGCCGAAATTGCCGACGTCGGCATACGCGGTGTTGTTGCGGCAGAAGGGAATGCGGATGCCGCCGATCACACCGACGCGCTTGGAGGTGTTGTCCATGTCCTAGAAGGTTCCTGCCGGGCCGAGCGTTCAAGGCTAGCGCGCCCCGCCAGCGCGCGAAAGCCCGTGTTAAGCGGATGCAGGGCCTGTTCACCCTATTTGCGTGGCCCGCGCCGGGATCTGTTTGCTCGCCAGACAAGGAAGAGTGAGGGAGTGTACGTCCGTACACGACCGAGCGATGACGCAGGATGGCGGGCAAACAGACCCGGCCCGAAGGGTGGCATGTCTGTGGCCCCCTGGCGGCAGTGCGCGGCTCGACCTGGCGGCCAGCCAGGCGCTTCGCCACGCACTGCCGCCAGGGGGCCACAGACATGCCACGCGGGCTACGCAAATAGGGTGAACAGGCCCTAGACTCTCGGTTCTTTGCCGTTCGGATTCGCCCACGTGGAAGCTTCGTCGCTGGTCGCCCTGCCCATCGTGCTCGCGCTGGAGCTGTCGCCCGGCGAAACGCCGGACCGCCTCACGCTGAGCCGCGACGAAGCCGCCGAACTGGCCGCCCTGGCCGCCGCCGACCTGCACGCGCTGGTGCCGCAGGTGGAGCAGTGCCGCCTGGCCGTGGCCGGCGCGCTGTTCGACGCGGTGGAACTGCTGCGCCCCGGCTTTCCCGTCTGGGCCACGCTGGACGAGCTGGCCCGCCGCGTGCCGCGCGGCCACCTGGACAACGTGGTCGCCTTCGGCACCCACGACGGCCACATGCCGGCCCAGCCGCTGGAACCGGAACGCATCTACGCCGACGGCCCCCTGCGCCTGCTGCCGCTGAGCCTGCTTGCCCCCGAGGCGCTGGCCGAGGAACTGGCCGAGCGCCTGGAAGTGGAGCTGGTCGGCCGCGGCGAAGCCGGCGCGCGCAGCTCGGACTGGCTGATGCGCACGCTGGGCGTGCGCCTGGAACATGCGCGCTATCTGAGCCGCAACGACCTGCTGGCCATGACCTGCGTGCAGTACGAGCACGTCAACCTCGCCGCGCTGTGGTCGCTGCTGGAATGCGCGCTGCTCACACCCTACCGCGAGGAAACCACGCTCACCGCCCGCGGCCTGGCGCTGCGCTATGGCGAGGGCAAGGTGTGGATCCAGTCGCCGGCCGACTGGGCCGCGGCGCAGGCGATCGAGCCGGCACAGCGTGCACATGAGCTGGCCGGCATCGTGTTCGAGCTGCGCCAGTACGCGGCCTTGCTCGATGCCCATCGCATTCCGCAAGCTCTCGAATCGATCGAAACCACCGCCACCGCGGCCGAGCCCGGTTATCTGCTGGAAGTCTTCGGCACGCTAGACCCGGCCTACGGCGAGACGCGCCTGCATGCGCACGAGGCGCCCGGCCTGGGCGTGATCGCGGTGACTTTGGCCCAGCGCGGCGAGAACGGCCGCGCACGCGTGCTGGCCAATGGCTATCCGCTGCAGCCGCGCGCGCTGGGTCCGCTGGTCGCCGCGCTGGCCGAGCGCAGCGGCATCGCCGCGGAGCTGCATGCCTTGGGGCGCATCGTGCTGGATGAGTCCGGCCGCCTGAGCGCACCGGTCGAACCGCTGCACTGAGCCGCCGCAAGGCCGGCTTCAGAAAGCACGGCGCCGTAGACATTTCCTTCACCTCGCGGCGCCCTTCACCTACTGCCCACCCGCCACGACTTGGCGCATCATGCGATCTCTAGCGTCCTACAGGGGTGGATGGACGGGCGGTATGGGCATGCAGCGGATCGAACCCGATCGACCGACCGGGCCGGCGTCGTCCGAGCCCGATTGGGCCGCTCGTGTCGTGCACGGCGCACCGGCGCTGATCGCCTACATCGATCGCGAGCTGCGCATCCGCTTCGCCAACGCCGCGCACCAGTCCTGGCTGGGCGTGGATCCCACGCAACTGCAAGGCCGCCACGTGGCCGAAGTGCTGGACGAAGCCAGCCTGCAGCGCGCCGGCCCCTGCCTGGAAGAAGCCCTGCGCGGCCACCCTTCCGTCTACGAAGGCGAGATGTTCGCCGGCCAGTCGCGCTGCTATGTGCACGGCAGCTTCCAGCCGGACTACGACGCCGACGGCGGCGTCTGCGGCATCTTCATCGTGCTGATCGACATCACCGAACGCCACGCACTGGAAACCCGCCTGCGCGAGAGCGAGCAGCGCTTCTTCGGCGCGTTCCAGCACGCCGCCATCGGCATGGGCCTGGTCGCGCCGGACGGCCGCCTGCTGCGCGTCAACGCCGCGTTGTGCCAGATGCTGGGCTACCGCGAGCCGGAACTGCTGCAGCTCAATATCCGCGACATCACCCACCCGGACGACGTGGCCAAGAGCTTCCAGCTGGCCACCGAGCTGATGGAAGGCAAGCGCGATTCCTATCAGCTGGAGAAGCGCTACTTCCACCGCGACGGCCACGTGGTGCACGTGCTGCTGACCGTGTCGCTGGTGCGCGCGCCGGACGGCACGCCGTTCCACGCGGTGGCGCAGATCCAGGACATCAGCCAGCGCAAGGCCTACGAGGAAGCGCTGTTCCGCGAACGCGAGCTGGCCGAGGTCACCCTGCGCTCGATCGGCGACGCGGTGATCACCACCGACCTGCAGCTGCGCGTCACCTCGCTCAACCCCATCGCCGAGGCGATGACCGGCTGGAGCCATGCCGAAGCGCTGGGCCGCGCGATCGAAGACGTGTTCCGCCTGCTCGACGGCGACAGCGGCGAGCTGCTGCGCAACCCGCTGCGCGAGGCGATCGGCCGCGACACCATCGTCGAACTGCGCGGCAACGCCATGCTGGTGCACCGCAACGGCTTCCGCACGCCGATCGAGGATTCGGCCGCCTCCATCCACGACCACGCCGGCAACGTGATCGGCGGCGTGCTGGTGTTCCACGATGTCAGCGCCACCCGCGCGCTGGTGCTGAAGATGGCGCACATGGCGCAGCACGACACGCTGACCGGCCTGCCGAACCGGCACCTGCTGCAGGCGCGCCTGGCCCAGGTGATCGCCGCGGCGCGGCGGCGCCGCGGGCGCGCGGCGCTGATCTTCATCAACCTGGATCACTTCAAGCACATCAACGATTCGCTCGGCCACCAGACCGGCGACCAGCTGCTGCGCCTGTTCGCCGCGCACTTGCGCGGCCTGCTCGGCGGCGACCATATCGTCAGCCGCACCGCCGGCGACGAGTTCATGGTGGTGCTGCCGCACGTGGACAGCGCCAACGACGCGGCCAAGACCTGCGAGCTGCTGATGCGCCGCTGGCACGAGCATCCGCCGCACGAACTGGCCGAGCTGGCGCTGGGCTTCAGCGCCGGCATCAGCCTGTATCCGGACGATGCGGACGACGCCGAGGCGCTGATCCGCCACGCCGACACCGCCATGTACGAAGCCAAGATGCAGGGCCGCAACAGCTACCGGCTGTTCACCGCGGCGATGACCGAGCGTCCGGCCGCGCAGATGCGCATCGAGCGCGACCTGCGCACCGCCATGCGCCGCGGCGACCTGCAACTGCACTACCAGCCGAAGGTGGACGCGCTGACCGGCGTGGTGGTCGGCGCCGAGGCGCTGCTGCGCTGGCAGGTGGATGGCCGCGACGTCTACCGCCCCGACCAGTTCGTGCCGGTGGCCGAGGAAAGCGGCCTGATCGGCCCGCTCGGCCGCTGGGCGCTGCAGCAGGCCTGCCAGCAGGCCGCCGCCTGGCACCGTTCCGGCCGCAGCGTGTCAATCGCGGTGAACGTGGCGCCGCCGCAGTTCCTGCAACCTGGCTTCCACGACGTGCTGCGCGAGATCCTGCGCGAGAGCGGCCTGCCGCCCGGCATGATCGAGCTGGAACTGACCGAGCGCATGGTGATGTCCGGCGGCGACCACAGCCGCGCGCTGATGCAGCAGCTGAAGGAGCTGGGCGTGAGCCTGGCGCTGGACGATTTCGGCACGGGCTACAGCAGCCTGTCCTACCTCAAGCACTTTCCCATCGACGTGCTGAAGATTCCGCGCGCCTTTGTGCGCGACGTGGCGACGGATACCGACAGCGCGGCGATCGCCGACGCCATCATCACCATGGCGCAAAGCCTGGAGATGAGCGTGGTGGCCGAAGGCGTGGAAACGCCGGAACAGGCGGACTATCTGCGCCAAGCCGGCTGCCGGTTGCTGCAGGGTTTCCTGTATGGCGCGCCGATGCCGGCGGTGGAGTTCGAGCGGTTGCTGGTGCCGGCCTGAAACCCGAAGACCGGTGTAGGTTGGGGTGAGCCCTAGGCGAACCCCAACGATGCGATGTGCTTCGGCCTAGCTATGTTGGGGTTCGCCTGCGGCTCACCCCAACCTACGCCGCTGCATTAGCTCGTCATTCCGGCGTAGGCCGGAATGACGAGCTTTCAGAAGCCCGCCTCGTACATGAAGTAATGGCAGCGCTCCATCCCCAGCCCCGCATACGTCCGCTGCGCGCGCTCGTTCTCGGTCTCCACATAGAGCCGCACACCGACCGCGCGAGCCTCGCGCGCACGTTCCACCACCGCTTCGTACATCGCACGGAACACGCCACCTCGCCGCGCGGATGCGGTCACGTACACGCTCTGGATCCAGAAGAAATCCCCGCAGCGCCAGTCGCTCCATTCATAGGTGACCAGCAGGCAACCCACCGGCTCGCCGTCGCGCTCGGCCACCAGGTAGAAGCCGCGCCGCGGTTCATCGAACACCGCCGCCACGCCGCGCGCCAATACCTCGGGATCCAGCCGCTTGCTTTCGGTCTCCCAGGCCATCGCCTGGTTCCAGCTGGCGATGTGGTGGATATCGCCGCGCTGGGCGGCCCGGACGGTGAGCGACATGGCTGGAACTCCGCTGTGATCGTGAATGCTCAAGGCCGCGACGGCCGCCGCGTGCGCGAGGCGCCGAGCTTGCGCGTCAAGGTATTGCGGCCGACACCGAGTGCGGCCGCCGCGTTCTGGCGATGCCCGCCATGCACGGCCAGCGCGGCCTGCATCAAGGTGTGATCCATCGCATCGCGGGCGCGCGCGTGGATGTCGCTCTCGCCATCGGCCAGCGCCTGCGCGGCCCATTCGCGCAGCGCATCGGTCCAGTCGCCCAATGCGGGCACGGCGGGCGCGCCGCCCAGGTCGGCCGGCAGGATTTCCGCGCCGGGCGCGATCACCGCCAGGCGGCGGCACAGGTTTTCCAGCTCGCGCACGTTGCCTGGGAAATCACGCTGCGCCACCGCTTTCAACGCGGCCTTGGAAAAACGCTTCGGCGGCAGCTTCAGTTCGCGCGCCGCCGCAGCGAGGAAGTGCTGCGCCAGCAGCGGAATATCCGCGCGGCGCTGGCGCAGCGGCGGCAGTTCGATACGCACCACATCCAGACGATGCTTGAGGTCCGCGCGGAACAGACCAGCCGCAACGCGCGCATCCAGATCCTGATGCGTGGCCGCCACGATGCGCACATTGCCGCGGATCAGTTCGCGCCCACCCACCCGATAGAACTCGCCACCGGCCAGCACGCGCAGCAGGCGCGTCTGCAGCGCCAGCGGCATGTCGCCGATCTCGTCCAGGAACAGCGTGCCGCCTTCGGCCTGTTCGAAACGGCCCGCGTAGCGGCGCGTGGCGCCGGTGAACGCGCCGGCTTCGTGGCCGAACAGTTCGCTTTCCAGCAGCTCGCTGGGAATCGCCGCCGTGTTGAGTGCGAGGAAAGGCCGCTCGCGCCGCGCGCTTTCCTCGTGCAGCGCGCGCGCCACCAGTTCCTTGCCGGTGCCGGTCTCGCCGGTGATCAGCACATTCAGTTCGCTGGCCGCGACACGGCCGATCAGGCGGAACACTTCGCGCATCGCCGGGCTTTCGCCGAGCAGTGCGTGGGCGGGGACGATCGGCGCCGGAAGCGGCGCGGCACTGACCGGTACATCGGCAAGCGCGCGCTGCACCGCGGCCACGGCCTGGTCGAGATCGAACGGCTTGGCCAGGTAGTCGGCGGCACCCGCACGATAGGCAGCCGCCGTCGTCGCCACGTCGGTAAAGGCGCTCATCACGATCACCGGCCCGATGCCGCGCGCCTTCAGGTCGTTGATCAGCGCCAGCCCGTCCTCGCCCGGCATGCGCACGTCGGTGACCAGCAAGGCCGGCCGCGCATCGCGCAAGGCGTCGCGCACCGATTCGGCGTCGCCGAACTCGCGCACCGCCAGGCCCGCATCGCGCAGTGCCTCGGCCAGTACGAAGCGCACGCCGCGGTCGTCGTCGGCGATCCAGATCTCTTCACTCATGCGTGCGCTCCAGCGGCAGGTACAGCGAAAACACCGTCTCGCCCGGCCGGCTGGCGTAGCGCAGCTCGCCGCCGTGCTCGCGCGCGATCTCGCGCGCCAGGGCCAAGCCCAGGCCGCTGCCGTCGGCGCGCCCGGAGACCAGCGGTTCGAACAAGGTGTCGCGCAGCGCGGCGGGCACGCCCGGGCCGTCGTCGGCCACGTCCACGCGCAGCGCGGTGCGCAGCATGCGCTCGCCGACGCGCAAGCCGTGCTCGACGCGCGTGCGCAAGGTGAGCGTGCGTGCGCCGGCTTCCACCGCATTGCGCGCCAGATTCAGCAGCACCTGCTGCAGGCGTTCGGTGTCGCCTTTGACGTCGGGCAGGCTGGGATCGTAGTCGTGGCGCAGCTGCGGCGGCTCGGGTTCGGCCTGCAGCAGGTCGGTCAGCCACTCGAGCTGCTCGTGGATATTCACCGGGCCCAGCCGCGGCGCGCCGTCGTGATGCAACAGGCGGTTGGCCAGCGAGGCGAGACGGTCGGCCTCGGCGATCACCAAACCCGCCAGCGCCTTGAGATCTTCATCCGCCACCCGCCGCTGCAGCAGCTGCGCCGCGCCGCGCAGACCGGCGAGCGGGTTCTTCACTTCGTGCGCAAAGCCGCGCAGCGTCGCCGACAGCGGCGAGGCCGCCGGTGCGGCCGGCGCCAGCACATGCACTTCGAGCAGCAGCCCGCCATCGATCGGCTGCAGCGCCACATCCGCCGGCCATTCGCGCCCGCGCGCCGTGCGCAGCGCCACGCCGCGCAGTTGCACGGCGCGTTGTTCGCTCAGAGCGCGCTCGGCCTGCGCGAACCAGTCCGGCTCATGCAGCAGCAAGCCCAGCGGCTGCCCGGCCGCGCTGCGCGGCCCGGTATCCAGCCACTCCGCCAGCGCGGGATTGATCCACAGCACCCGCAGCCCCGCGTCGACCAGGGCCAGCCCGGTCGACATCGGTTCCGCCCAGGCCCGCCAGGATGCCGTGTCCATTGCACCATCATGGACAATGCTTTGGTCTGGTGCAAATGGCAGCGATGCGCTTAGGCCGGGAGGGCCTCGGCGGGCAGCACGTGTGCAACTGCTGCCGGGGCATCGAGCACCGCGCGGGTGAGCTGGCGAAAGATGGCGCCCAACGCATCCATGCCGGGGTTGCCGGCTTTGGAAAGCATGCGATGCAGGCTCTTGGATGGTGTGCCGGTGGCTTTGGAAAGGCCCTCGAAGCCCATCAGGCCGTGCGTCAGGTCGCGCATCAGAAGGCGCGCCGCTTCCGTCTCGCCGTTGAGCAGCATGGAGGTGGCTTCGTCCAGCAGTGCGCGCGCAAAGGCCGGGTCGTTTTGAATGCGGTTCGCGATGGTCTCGCGGTAGTCGACTGTCAGTGCCATGGCATTACGCCTCGCTGGCTGTGGATCCTGGTGGGTGGTTCATCGTGAGGTGGCTCGATCATTCACTTCCTCCTGGTTGCGTCCCCTTTCCTCGCTTTGGCTGCAACCGGCGCTTTGCTGCCGGCGTTTTTCTTGAGCATCTTGTATTCGGCTACCAGTCTGCGGGCCTGGGTAATGGCTTGCTGCTGGTCGCCTTTGTCGCTGCCACCAAGCAAGAGAATCAATTCGTCACCGTCCTGATGCACATAGATGCGTAGGCCCGGCCCCCAATCGAGACGCCATTCGGCCAAGCCAGCACCCAGGCTCTTGAGACCTGACGTATTGCCAGTGGCCAGGCGGGCGCTGATGGCCGCCACTTTCGCGGCGGCAACAGCGCTGAGGGCATTGAAAAATGTCCGGTAATGGTTGTGACCGCTCTGGTCGATGTAGTCCCTGACCGTCGCCATGAGGCACCTCATTGTATGCCAACATGGTAACGAATGGGTTACCATCAATCGAGGCGCGATCGATCCACTTTCGGGGTGCGGAGGGCTTTTACTGTCCCACCAACCCCAACTGCACCAGGCTCTCCGCCGTCGCCACAATCGCCTCCTCCTGGCTGCGCGGCGCCCACTTGAGCAGGCGGATGGCTTTCTCGCTGGTGGAGTTCATGGTCACGCCCAGCAGCGGGACGATGCCGCGCATGACCGGGTCGCGCAGCGCACCCAGGCGGACCACCCAGTTCGGCAGCACCCGCGTGGAGACCTTGCCGGCGGCGGCCCCCAGGCGGCGGCGCAGCACCTTGGCCACGTCGACCATCCACATGCTCTCGCCGCCCGTGGCGAGGAAACGCTCGCCCTTGGCGGCGGGGTGGGTCATGGCGAGCAGGTGCAGGTCGGCGACGTCGCGGGCGTCGACGAAGCCGCAGTTGATCTTCGCGGTGGCGAACTGGCCGGCGAGCAGGTTCTTGATCAGGCGGATCGAGTGCGAGTAATCGGCGCCGAGCACCGGGCCGAGCACGGCCACCGGATTCACCGCGGACAATTCCAGCCCGCGCCCTTCCTTGGCGATGAAGTCCCAGGCTGCGCGCTCGGAGAGTGTCTTCGACTTCTGATACAGCCACACCTCGCCCGACAGATCGCTCCAGTCCGATTCGTCGAACGGCCGCTTCATGGCTTTGTGCCCGGCGCAGATCGCGCCGAAGGCCGAGGTCAGCACCACGCGCTTCACGCCGGCGTCCCTTGCGGCGCGCAGCACGCGCAGATTGCCGTCGACGGCGGGCCTCACCCAGTCGTCTTCGTTGGCCTGTTCGCCCGAGGGCGTCGGCGATGCGCCGTGCAACACATAGCTGCAGCCGGCCATGGCCTCGGCCCAGCCTTCATCGCTGACCAGGTCGGCGCGCACGAACGACAGGCGCTCGCCGGGCTCCACGCCGCCCACCTTGAGGTGCTCCCGCACTTCCACTTCGCGCGCCAGCGAGCGCACCGTGGTGCGCACCCGGTAGCCCTGGCGCAACAGGGCGAGCATGCAGTGCTGGGCGATGAAGCCGGTGCCGCCGGTGACCAATACCGTTTCGTTGTTCATCTCGAATCCTGGGGGATGGCTTTGCCAAAGCGGATAAGCCTAGGCGCGCCCCGCCGCACTTTGAATGCTTGAAAGTGCGAGTTTCTGTCGCGACAGTACGGACATGAGCACCGACCCCTTCTCCGAGATCCTCAAGTTCACCAGCGCCGAATCGCTGGTGACCGGTGGCTTCACCGCGGGCGGCGCCTGGGCCATCCGCTTTCCGGCGCCGGAGAAGATCAAGTTCTTCGCCGTGGTGCGCGGCCATTGCTGGGTGCTGATCGACGGCGAGCCGGAGCCGCTGCGCTTCGACACAGGCGACGTCGGGTTGATGGCCGCGCCACGTTCCTTCGTGCTGGCCAGCGAACCGGGCGTGGAACCCGTGGATGCGATGGCCGCGTTTGCCGGCGTGAAAGGCACCGCGCAGCTGGGCGACGGCCGCGACTTCGCGCATATCGGCGGCCACGTGCTGCTCGATCCGGCCAGCGGCAAGCTGCTGGCGGACGTGCTGCCGCCGTGGATCCACGTGCCGGCGTCGTCGCCGCATGCCAGCAACTTCCGCTGGCTGCTCGATCAGCTGATGGAAGAACGCGCGCTCGACCAGCCGGGCACGCAGCTGGTGTCGAAGCATCTGGCGCAGTTGCTCTTCATCCAGATCTTGCGGGCGCATCTGAAGACGTCGCGCCCCATGCCGGCAGGCTGGCTGCGCGCGCTGGGCGATCCGCGCATCGCCCCGGCCGTGCGCCTGATGCATGGCGAACCGGCCCGCGACTGGCATCTGGACGAGCTGGCCGCGGCCTGCGCCATGTCGCGCACCACCTTCGCGCTGCATTTCAGGACGGTGGCGGGCATCACCCCGCTGGCCTATCTCGCCGAGTGGCGCATGCGCCTGGCCGAACGCAGCCTGCGCGAGCACAGCACGCCGGTGTCGGGCATCGCCCAGGCACTGGGCTATGCCTCCGAAAGCGCTTTCAGCAACGCCTTCAAACGCGTGACCGGGCAATCGCCCAAGACTTACCGCAATGCAGCGCGAAACGCAGGCTGAGCCGGCATGGCAGCGCCGCCGTGCCCGCGCCGTCATAAATGACAGCGCTGACCGGCATCCCCTGTGCCAACGAGCGACAGCGTACCGACAGCCACACCCCGCCCTTCACAAATGAAGATGTGCGTCCGCTCACAAAACTGCCCTACTATCACGCGATGCCGACCTCGCCTTCACCACTCGCCAACGAACCCGAACCGCGCCGCGGCAGCCTAGCCTGCGTCGGTCTGGGGATGACCCTCGGGTCGCATCTCACCCCGCTCGCGCGCAGCCATATCCAGCAGGCCGACGTGGTGTTCGCCGGGCTTTCCGACGGCGTGGTGGAGCTGTGGCTGCAGCGCATGCACTCGGACGTGCGCAGCCTTCAGCCGTACTACCGCGAAGGCAAGTCGCGCATGAAGACCTATCGCGAATGGGTCGAGGTGATGATGACCGAGGTGCGCGCCGGCAAGCGGGTATGCGGCGTGTTCTACGGGCATCCGGGCATCTTCGCGTGGTCGCCGCACAAGGTGATCGAAACGGCGCGCGCGGAAGGCTTCCAGGCGCATATGGAGCCGGGCATCTCCGCGGAGGATTGCCTCTACGCGGACTTAGGGATCGACCCCGGCCGCTACGGTTGCCAGCATTTCGAAGCGAGCCAGCTGCTGTTCTACGAGCGCCGCATCGACAACGCCGGTTATCTGGTGCTGTGGCAGGTGGGCCTGGTCGGCGACCGCTCGCTCGGCCGCTTCACCACCGGCCCGAAATACCGCGAGCTGCTGGTGGAACTGCTCCATCGCGACTACCCGCTCGATCACGAAGTGATCATCTACCGCGGCGCCACGCTGCCGATCGAACAGCCGCGCATCCGCCGCGTGACCCTGGCCGAGCTGCCCCATGTGACGGTGACCTCGGAAGAGACCGTGGTGCTGCCGCCGGCACAGACCTTGCAGCGAAACGTGGCCATGCAGGAACGGCTGGAAGCCCTGGACAGGGAAAGCGCGCTGGCATGAAGCGGACACGGCGCGCGCTTATGCTTTCGGGGGCACAGCACCCCGCGTGACCTGGCGGTACGCTGCGCCCCAAGGCGTGGCGGACAGCCCGGCAAACGACCGGCGCATCCATCCCGCCGGCGTGCAAGACCAAGCGGCTGCACCATAACGAACGTAAACAGGGGATAAGGGGAAAGCCATGATGGATACCATCGATTTGCTCGAAGCCATCGGCAGCGATGCTTCGCTGCGCTATATGCCGGGCGACGAACTGGCCAGGAAGCTCGAAGCCGAAGCTTCCGAGGCGCTGAAGTCGGCCGCGCTCAGCGGCGACAGCGCACCGCTGGTGGTGGAACTGGGCGCGCAGAAGTCCGAGCCGCCGCAGGTCACCCAGGCGCCGGGCCACGAAGAAGAAGAATCGCCCGAGGACATGCCGCCGCTGGCGCCCGAAGAAGAGTAAGCACGGCGCCCGCGTCGGATACGGCGCCGCCATGGCCCGGCTGCCAGACCGCTTGAAGACCTGGACCGCGCTCGCGGTCCTGGCCTTGGGCGTGCTTGTGCAGCCCGGCCATGCCGAAACGCCCGGCACCAACACCATCGAGCCGGCCGAAGCGTCCACCATCGGCGACGCCACGGCCTTCCTCGACCAGGCCGAGAGCCTGCAGCGCAAGGATCATCCCCGCTTCGTGCAGATGCTCGCGCGCCTGCACCGCGAGACCCCGCCGCTGACGCCGCGCGACGCCTGGCGCCTGCGCTATCTCGATGCGTGGGAAGTGATGTTCCAGGGCAACTACGCCAAGTCGGAACAGGAACTGCGCGACATCATCGAGCACGCCAGCGACGACGCCATCCGCCTGCGCGCTTCCTCGCTGCTGCTGATGAACCTGGGCTGGAACCAGCGCTACGAAGAGGCCTTCACCCTGGCCAACCGGCTGGCTTCCGAGCTGCCGGCCATCAAGGACCCGATGACGCGGTTCCTGGTGCTGATGAATCTCTCGCAGATGCTCGACCTGGCCGGCCAGACCGACCTGGCGATCAAGTACGCGCGGATGATGGACGAGGCCATCCCGCCCGGCGAGAACCGCTGCCTGCCGCTCAACCTGCTGGTGGCCGCGCTGTACAACGGCAAGCGCCTGCATTCGGCCAGCCCCGAAGTTCAGGCCGGCATCGACGCCTGCGCCGCTGCGCAGCAGCCGGTGGCCACCAACAGCATCCGCCTGGTGCTGGGCAGCCTGTTTATCGACGAGAAGCAGCCGGCCAAGGCGATGGCCCTGCTCGACCATGTCGCGCCCACCATCGAACTCAATCGCTTCTATCCGCACATGCTCTCCGCGCAGGCCGAGCGCGCGCAGGCGCAGGCCATGCTGGGCAACGACGGCGAGGCGCGCAAAGCCGGCCTCGCCGCCATCGCCATGGCGCACCCGGGCGAGATCAGCGAATGGCTGATGGTGGCCTACCAGGTGCTGTACGAAGTGGAGAAGCGCCAGGGCCACGCCGCCGCCGCGCTGGCTTACCACGAACAGTATTCGGCGCAGGACAAGGGCTATCTCAACGATGTCAGCGCACGCACGCTGGCCTACGAGATGGCCCAGCAGCATCTGCACGTGCAGCGGCTGGAAACCGAGTCGCTGGCCAAGCAGAACAGCATCCTGCGCCTGCAGCAGGCCCTGAACACCAAGGCGGTGGAGACCAGCCGCCTGTACATCGCCATGCTGCTTCTCCTGCTGGTGTCGATCGTGTTCTGGCTGTTCCGCATCAAGCGCTCGCAGCTGCGCTTCAAGAAGCTCTCGTGCGTAGATGGCCTGACCGGCATCCTCAACCACCAGACCTTTATCGCCGACGCCGATCGCGCCTTGCATCTGCTGGACAGGAAGCACGGCAAGGCCTGCCTGATGTTCATCGACCTGGATCACTTCAAGCAGATCAACGACACGCACGGGCATGCCGTGGGCGACGACATGCTCAAGCACGTGGTGTCGCTGTGCCGGCCGCTGCTGCGCTCGTCCGATCTGTTCGGCCGCCTCGGCGGCGAGGAGTTCGGCATCCTGCTGCTGGATTGCGACCGCGAGCACGGCCTGATGCTGGCCGAGCGCGTGCGCCGCACGATCGAGACCACGCCCGCGGGCGCCGGCGACCAGGTGGTCGCGCTGTCCGCCAGCATCGGCATGGCGGTGACCACCACCTCCGGCTATGCGATGCAGCCGCTGTGCCGCGATGCGGATGCGGCGCTGTACCGCGCCAAGCGCGGTGGACGCAATCGCGTCGTGGCCGACGGCGACGCCGCGCCGGGCGCCAAGGTCGCCTGACCACCGAAGCGCATTTAGATCGATCTTTCCAGGGCATTTTTGCTGGCCTATATGTCGTGCGTATGACGCATGGCGGTGTCGGCACATATTTCATTTAGACGTCTGGACGCGTCAGCTTCGTGTGGGTTTTTCATCGACGCGCCACGTAATTTTCACGCGTGCTCTCTAGCTTCGCCGGCTTCCCTTCGGCCGCTCCCCACGGCCGGGCGTCATCCCCACTCCGGAGTTGCACTGCATGCGTTCGACCCACCACCACCTGCTGGCGCGCGCGATCGCGGCGGCCATCGCCGCTGCGAGCCTTTCCGCCGCCGCTTATGCCGGCGACGCACCCGCCGCCCCGCAGGACAGCACCGCCGCTCCCGCCGCCGCCACCACGCTGGGCAAGATCACCGTGGCCGCCAACCGCTACGACGCCAGCCAGCTGCAGATGGATGCGGTGAACACGGTCAACGTGCTGTCGGCCGACGACCTGAAGTACACCGCCGTGCACAACGTGGCCGAGGCGCTGGGCCTGCTGCCGGGCGTCAACGTGTTCAACACCGGGCAGTCGTACTTCGGCGGCATCGACGGCGCCTCGCGCGGCGAAGGCATGTTCACTTCGGTGCGCGGCCTCAATGCCGAATACAACGTCAACCTGATCAACGGCGTGAACGTGGCACAGGGCATGGCGTACAGCCGCGGCGTGCAGCTCAGCCTGCTGCCGCCCTCGGGCCTGCAGACCATCGTGTTGAACAAGACCTCCACCGCCGACATGGACGGCGACGCGATCGGCGGTACCATCGATTTCCGCACGCCCACCGCGTTCGACTTCAGCGCGCCGACCAGCGGCAGCGTCACCGCCAGCGGCCGCATGGAAAGCCGCGCCCGCGACTACGGCGACAACGGCCTGGGCGGCGGCCTGGCCGGCGAGTTCCAGAGCAAGTTCGGGCAAGAGCAGCAGTTCGGCATCTACGCCAGCGCCTACTACGACAAGCGCAACTACGTGAACAGCGAAGCCGCCGCCGCTTCGTCCGCCTTGAACGACGGCTCCTGGGAGTTCGCGCGCACCACCGCCAAGGGCGACAACGCGCCGGGCTTCGACCCCGTGCGCAACCTGCTCAGCACCGGCATGAATATCGGCACGTCGTCCGGCCATACCAAGCGCTACGGCGGCAACGTGTCGCTGGACTGGAAGGTGGACGACACACTCACCGCCTACGCCCGCGCCACCTACGGCTATGCGCAGACCGAGCAGAACACCACGTATCTGCAGATCATCCCCGCCAATGTCAGCTATGCGCCGATCGGCAATACCGGCTTGTATCAGCCGGTGATCGGCCGCATCGCCACCCGCTTCTGGTACGAGACCAACCCGGAGAAGGCGGATCTGGCCACTTTCCAGGTCGGCGGCGACAAGACCCTCGGCGGCTGGACGCTGTCGCCCAGCCTGTTCTACAGCTTCGGCGACAACGACCGCCCGGATCACGTCGAGATCTCCGCGCGCAACGACCAGTACAGCTCCGCCAACTTCCCCTATGGCGCGAGCACGGTGATGAGCTACGGCGCCGACCACCTGCCCTACCCCATGCTGACGCCGGCCATGAATGCGCAGCTCAACAACGTGGCCACCATGTATGCGCGCCGCTCGGGCCAGTTGACCAAGTCCTTCAGCGGCCAGGAGAAGGGCGGCGCGAAGTTCGACGCGCGCTACGACTTCGAAGACGGCGCGCTGCGCAGCCTGCAGTTCGGCGTGAAGTACAGCGACGCCCACCGCGAGTTCACCAACCGCGACTGGACCACCGCCAAGTACACCGACGGTCGCAGCTTCGGCTCACTCGGCCTGATCGACGGCGGCTATTCGTCGGTGTTCCCCGGTGTGTACGACTACGCGGTACCGACCATCGACCAGGCCGCGCTCAAGCGCCTGATCGCCTCGCGCGTCTCCGACGCCGACCTGGACACCTGCGGCAGCCTCTACGTCAACAACTGGAACTGCAACACCCAGCGCGCGCGCGAAACGGTGAGCGCCGCCTACGCCATGGCCAACTTCAAGTGGGGCGACCTGGAAGTGATCCCCGGCCTGCGCTTCGAGCACACCGACATCCGCAACACCTTCTGGACCACGCCGCACGATAACACCGGCGCGGAGCTGACCGGCCACTTCGCACGCAACTTCACCCACTACGACGAGCCGCTGCCGAGCCTGTTCGTCAACTACCGCGACGGTGACAACGCGGTGTACCGCGGCTCGATCTGGACCAGCTATACGCGCCCCGCCTTCGTGCAGCTCGGCGGCGGCTCGCAGGTAAGCGTGTCGGCCGATGGCCTGACCACGATTACCGAGGGCAATCCGAACCTCAAGCCGATCAAGTCGCTGAACTTCGACCTCTCCGGCGAATGGGGCAACCAGCACGGTGGCCATGCGATGGCTGCGCTGTTCTACAAGAGCCTGTCCAACTACATCTACGAATCGGGCAGCAATCCGGTGAATGCGGGCACCACCGATGCCGGCTCGATCCAGTACGTGCGGCCGCAGAACGGCGGCGACGGCAAGGTGTATGGCGTGGAAACGGCGCTGCGGCAGAAGTTCCAGGACATGCCGGCGCCGTTCGATGGTTTCGGCGTGGGCTTCAATGCCACACGGCAGTGGACGTCGGTGGATCTGGGCCTGGATGGTTTCCACCATCAGCGCATCCAGAACGCGCCGGAGCTGATGGCGAATGCGGAACTGTTCTACGAGAAGAATGGCTTCTCGGTGAATCTGAGCTATCACTACGCCGGCTCGTACGTGTCGACCTACGATTACTTCGGCCAGAACCAGCCTTGGGACAATCTGTGGATCCGCCCGGTGGCGCGCGTCGACCTGCATGCGGGCTACGCGTTTGCGCATGGCTTCCAGGTGGATCTGTCGATTTCGAACCTCACCAAGAACTACACGTACTGGTCGCATGTCGGTCGCAACAGCCTGGCGATTTCCGACGTGGT
Organism: Dyella sp. LX-66; assembly: GCF_018599165.1. Lineage (NCBI taxonomy): Bacteria > Pseudomonadati > Pseudomonadota > Gammaproteobacteria > Lysobacterales > Rhodanobacteraceae > Dyella > Dyella sp. LX-66. The sequence goes on along the minus strand of NZ_JAHFVJ010000012.1, from coordinate 65,574 downwards.
GGATTCGGGGATGACTACTCTGCTGACGGCGAAGTATTCGTTCTGATACTTCGCGTAATTAAGAATCGCCCTACAGACAACCTTGGGTTGCTCTGCTAGCGTGATTCTCGTTGCCCGCGCTGTAGTTTCGATGCGCGGCGCGGGCAACCATGGCAGCAATGTCGTGAGAGCGCGGGCCAAGGGTGCGCTAACACCCCTGACCCGCTGACCATCACCAACTAAGCAGGAGTTGATCATGGCTGTGCCAGATCATACGTCACTCGTACGCTCACCGATCCCCCGGGCGACACATCCGCCGACTAATCGGGCTGTCCGCCATCTTCGCGGACACGGTTGAAGAGCCGCGGTCTAAGAGTTTTCGCAGGTAATGATTCCTAGCCGTGAAACCCGGCGCGTTGCTTCGTGCAACGGCGAAAGCGACTGAAGCCGCCATCCACTTCCTCAATCAAGCCGCCCGGCGCCTGTGTCCCAGGTGGTCGGTAAACCTCGAGTCCGTATGGTCGCGGCACGCCGTGCTGTCCGGCGGCGTGCCGTTCTCGGGACAAGGGCGGCGCATGGCAAGGAGTTGCTTATGGATATCTTTGGCGAAGCGTGGCTCACACGCCACGTGGAATATTTTTCGGATCCGGAGGCGGCGCCGGATGCGTTGTTGAACGATGCGACTGAGTGGCTGCATTACGCACACAACGCGATCCGGCTGTTGGCGGAACTCGTCGATGAGCGTGGCAGTGTTAATGCGCAGCGTTTGCCGACCATGTTGGAAAGCATCGCGACGTTCATCGAAATGGGAACCCGCTGCGCGACGCAGGCACATTTGCGGATGCAGTGGTTGCAGGTACGCGGCGAAGAGCATTCGACGATCGACGCCGAGAGCGACGCTTCCTAGAACAATCCAGCGACACCCTCTCAACCCCCTCTCCCCTCCGGGGAGAGGGCCGGGGTGAGGGGCCGGCCGGAGCCGTGAGTGGAGGGTCGCCACACGCAAACCACAGCACCCGCATATGCCCTAGAAGATCAGCAATACGACAAGCAATGGAATCGTTGCGGCATAAACAGTCCTTGCCGCCAGAATCAGACGCTTCATCTCCACCGAGTAATTTTCAGGCGGAAGCTCTGCATCAAAAATCATCCTGGTGATGCCAAACGACACCCGCATACTTCCCCATGAGAAGTCCAGGCCCTTGAAGTAATTCTTGTCGTACTTGCTTAGCCTATAGGCGACAAATCGTGAGAACGCGTACTGCGCCAGCGTATAAATCGCCATGACGAAGATGATGTCTTTGAAAGACATGTTACCTCGCGGATCCATTGATCAGGAAAGCAAGCGGCCGATCAGGCGATCCCTGATGTCGCTGCGAGCATACCCTTAGAAGGAAGGTCATCATCAGTGCGCTAAGGGATCGGCGAGAATCCGAAACTCATACCGCCCTCCATTGAAAGGCACATGCACCAATCGAGATCGTGACCAAGAAAGTAATGGTGATGCGGCACCTCGAAGATAACACCAAGCAGCCCTTCAAACGCCTCGATCGACCCGCTCAAGGCGAAGTCCGTCAGACCGTCCCCCACATAAACCAACTCGCCACTCAGACCGAATTTTGAAACCGCGTCGCGAAAGAACCGCTCAAAACTCTGTGAGTGAAGATCAAGATTCCATTCCTGCTCTTCGACAGAACCCTCCACACACGACCAAGCGATCTTGGATCCATGCACCGGATACCGCTCCATGACCCGCGCGAACACCTCATCCGCACCACCTTCGGCGCAAACGACGTTGCCTTTGCCGGCCGCCAGGGCGTTGATGATTTCTTGTTCGTAGTAGTTCATGGTGTGTCGGACCTACGCAGAACCGTACAGAAAGAACGAAAGCGAAACCCCCGTGAGATGGACCGCCTCAATCAACCTTCGATCCAGATCGAACCCACTGCTCTGCGGGCAGAAGATGCCAAAGACGAATGTCACCCTGCATCCCGCATCGACTGCGCGCCTGATAGCACGCACACCCGGTGATTCGGGTTCTGCCAGATAAGCCGAAAGGAAATCTTCCGGAAATTCATGATCTTCGGCATCCAGCGGAAAGAGCACAAAAGTCTCGCCATATCGGCCAGGCAATTCTTTTCCCGACCGGGTTCTGCGTTGCTCATGCACGGTCTGAGCGATCCTTGGAGTCCAGCCAAAGATATCGACGACCTGTTCCGCACTGATGGAAGGATGGTGCACACGCAGGGACACGCTCAAAAGGAACCTCTCGCTCATGCGATGGGCTAAGCCGCCTCTTTTCTCAGATAAACAAGCACGCCGTCGTCAAAATCCATGCGCGACGGGTAATCGACCCTGCGGATTTCATGGGAGGTATCCACGTCGGAGGTGAAATCCGCCAACACTTCCGTCACCGCCACGTCGAGAGACTCCTCATCGTCCTCGCTGATGGCCCCATCCACGTAGAAGACGATCAAGATCGAATCCTCCGCATGGATAAAGCAAACCACAGCCCGGAGAGTTGAAAAAACCGCTCCCCATAGCGCACTCGTGATGCTCAGCCGCAACTTGCTTTGAAGGTTCATCTCTATCGCCTAACTCTGGAAGCAATTCCGCAGGGTTTCGATCAGGCTCGTACCTTGAACAAGAACGCTATACGCCTTGCCGGGATTGCTTGAATAGCAATCGAAGACCACTGCCCCATCGCCTGGGTCTGGATAGAAGACAATGGCATCGTCGATCTTCTCCGAAGCCACAAGCATCCCCTCAATGCTCACTTTCTCGGCAGAACAGTATCCAAGATAGGCGTTTCCATAAATCCCGATCAGTCCTGACTTTGTATGGACCTTGGACGTCAGGCATTTCGCAATCGAGAAAGCGCGACCCCTGCTTACGTACGCCGCAACCAGACCGCCGGCGTCTTCCAGGCGCTCCGGCCAAGTGATGGCAAACGGAACCAAGCCCTTCTCAGCACTGAAGTCTTCCAGCTTCACACCCTTGCTGACCATCTGTAGGGCGTTGACCAACCGCTCGCCATGCGCCGCACGCAGTTCGAGCTTTTGCCTCTCCGCAGCCGCTTCGGATCTGCGACGGCGCAGCGCGTCAAGATCATTGCTTTTCATCCGAACCGCCATCTACCAGTCAAGGTCGAGATCAGCGCGAAACTCACTCTGATTTTGCTGTGTGATGGGTATGGCCTGGATTGTAGACGCCTATCTCACCGTTACCCACTCCCGAGCGTGCAGCACTCGACCATGGTGCACACATCGACAGCCGCATCGCTCCCGAAATCGGCGCCTTCGAGCGACGTCGCCAGACCCCTGATCCGTGCATCCAAATCGCTTATCAGCAGCGGCTTGTCAGGTATCGATATGAGCTCATAGCAATGTGAAGCATCCGCACCACTCCGATGCGCATCCCGCCAGTCGTACACAAAAAAACCTTGTTCGGCCAACACGATCAAATCATCGGGCCTTGGTACAGAAGTCAGAAGCCGGTGCCCGCCAAGCCGAGGAAGATGGCTGATCTCCTCTTCCACTTTCCAAACGTCTTCCGGCCTGAGTACACCGTGCTTAGGAACAGGCCCCTGGCCAGCAGTGAGGAAGGCACCGAGGTGACCTTTGGCATCCGATGCGATCCAGAGCAGATCGCAATCGCGCGGATACTCAAATTCCATAACCAGCATCAGCCCCCCATGCCTTGTCAGCAACCTTGACGTCTAGAGCGAATCGCCAGAAAGCTGCACAGTCACCGATTTGCCAAGCTCCACCGACGACCGCCCCTCACTCACAACATACTCCCCCCCACGCACCACCCACCCATGCTTCACCGTATCGAAGTCCGCCAACAGCTTCCGCTCCAACGGAATACTCAACACCCGCTGCTCCCCCGGCTTCAGAAACACCTTGGCAAACCCGGCAAGCCGCCGCACCTTCGCTCCCGGTACCTGCACGTAAACCTGTGCAACGTCGGCACCCGCACGCTTGCCGCTGTTGCGTACCGTCACCGTGGCAGTGACCTTGCCATCCTTCGCATCCACCTTGAGCCCACCATGCTCGAACGTGGTGTACGACAGCCCATAGCCGAACGGGAACAACGGCTGGATGTTCTTCGACTGATACCAGCGGTAACCGACGTTCGCACCTTCGATCGCGTAATCCACGCTCTCCGGCGGCGTACCGCCACCCGCACCCGGGAGCTCCGGACGCGGCAGCTGCGATACATCGCGTGGCCAGCTCAGCGGCAGGCGGCCGGAGGGATTGACCTTGCCGGAGAGGATATTGGCGATGCCGTTGCCCGCATCGCCGCCGGGATACCACACCTCCAGCACCGCACCGGCCTGTTCCAACCACGGCATCGCGACAGGGCTGCCGTTCTCCAGCACCACGATGGTGCGCGGGTTGGCTTTGGCAACCGCGGCGACCAGGGCGTCCTGGCCATCGGGCAGCGACAGATCGCGTGCGTCGAAATCTTCGCCGGCCCACTTCTCCACGAACACCACCGCAACCTGCGACTTCGCCGCCAACGCTGCAGCGGCCGCAACATCCTCACCACCGGCAAACTGCACCTTTGCCTTCGGCGCCATCGACTGCAGCGCCTTCAGCGGCGCATATGGGTGATACAAAATGGGACCGGGCCAGTCGGCCGGCTTCAAACCCGGCACTGCATTGCCACCCTTCGCCGTCACCAGCGACGAACCGCCGCCGGCCAGCACGCCCTTGTCGGCATGCGCGCCGATCACCGCCACCGATTCCAGCTTGGCCGCATCGAGCGGCAACAAGCCGTTCTCATTGCGCAGCAGCACCGCGCCTGCCTCCAGCGTCTCGCGCGCCACGGCAAGGTTGGCCTTCTCGTCGATCGGCGCCTTCTTCGCCGGATGCTCGAACATACCCGCCGCGAAGAAGCTGCGCAGGATGCGCCGCGTCATATCGTCGATGCGCGATTGCTTTACCTCGCCCTTCGCCAGCGCCTCGCGCAGCGGTGCGTCGAAGTAGATCTGCTTGTCGAAGATCTCGGCGGCCGATTCCTGATCCAGCCCCGCATTCACCGCCTTCGCCGCGCTATGCACGCCACCCCAGTCGGACATCACGAAGCCGGGATACTTCCAGTCGCGCTTCAGCACCTGGTTGAGCAGATAGTCGTTCTCGCAGGCCCAGTCGCCATTGAGCTTGTTGTACGAGCACATCACCGAACCGGGCTTGCCGCGCTCGATCGCCAGCTCGAAAGCCAGCAGGTCGGATTCGCGCATGGCCTGCTCGCCGATGCGCACGTCGACCGTGGTGCGCGCGGTTTCCTGGTCGTTCAAGGCGAAGTGCTTGATGGTGGACACCACGTGCTGGCTTTCGATGCCGCGGATCGCTTCGCCGACGATGGTGCCGGCCAGCAGCGGGTCTTCGCCGGCATATTCGAAATTGCGGCCGTTGCGCGGCTCGCGCATCAGGTTGGTGCCGCCGGCGAGCAGCACGTTGAAGCCCTTGGCGTGCGCTTCGCCGCCGATCATGGCGCCGCCGCGGAAGGCCACTTTCGGATCCCAGGTGGCGGCGGTCACGGGGCCAGCCGGCAGCGGCGTGGCGTAATCGCCGGGTCGCATGCGGTCGGAGCTGGCTACGCCCAGGCCCGCATCGCTTTCCTGGATGGCGGGAATGCCTAAGCGTTCGATGGCCGGAATATAGCCAGCGGAACCGATATAACCCGGCGGTACCGGCTTGTCTTCCGGCTTGCGCGGGCCGGCGAAATAGCTGCGGATAAGGTGGAACTTGTCGTCCTGCGTGAGCTGCTTCAGCAGCAGGTCGGCGCGCTGATCCGGCGAAAGTTTCGCGTCGCTCCACGGATGCGCGGCCGGCGCCTGTTGCGCCATGGCGAGGCCCATCCAGCCGGCCAGTCCCAACACGATGGCGCAGCGCAGTGCATTGCCGGCTTTGCGTTTCATCCTTCAGTCCTCCGCAATGGCATCGCCGCGGTGCGATGGCCGAGGAGCCGGAGTATGCACGCCGGGCGCTCAGTTGTCCGTCGAGGTTGCCGCCGCCCTGGGGAAAATCATCAAGGCGTTGGCGGAAATCATCACAGGCCGTCGAGCCAGGCGGCGAAGATGCCGCGTGCTGCATGGGTGAGTGCACTGCCGTGCGCAGCGGCATCGCGGCGCAGCGAATTCGGATCGATCCGATGCGCAGCCAGCTCATGCGCATGCCCGATCAGCCAGCGCTCCAGCTGCGTGGTTTCCACTTCCAGATGGAACTGCAGGCCGAGTACGTGCCGGTCGATGGCGAAGGCCTGGTTCGGAAAACCCGGCGTCTGCGCCAGACGCTGCGCGCCGGCGGGAATCGCGAACTGATCGCCGTGCCAATGCAGCACGGGCACCGTGCCGATCTCCTTGAGCACGGAAGCGCGGCCTTCGTCGGTCAAGGTGAGTGCGCCGAAACCGATCTCCACCTTTCCGGTGGATGCCACCTCCGCACCCAGCGCCTGCGCGATCAGCTGCGCACCGAGACAGATGCCAAGCGTCGGCTTACGTGCCGCCAAATGTGCGGCGATTGCCGCGCGTTCGCTGGCAAGAAAGGGATAACGGTCGACTTCGTACACGCCGATCGGCCCGCCCAGCACGACCACCAGATCGGCCGCATCGAGCACACCAGCGTCGATCGCATCGACACCCGCCTCCAGATAACGCACGGCATAGCCACGCTCCGCCAGCATCGGCGCCAGCAGGCCAAGATCCTCGAAAGCCACGTGGCGTATCGCGATGGCGGTGCGTGTCATGCGGTCGACTCCTTGGCGTTCCTGGATTCCTCCGGCGCGTGCGCGCGCAGCGCACCGGGCGGACGGCCCACCACGCGCTTGAAGGCGCGGCTGAAGGCGGCCAGCGAACCATAGCCCAGCTTGTAGGCCACGCTCTCGATCGGCTCGCGGTCGCGCGACAGCCACTGCGCGGCAAGGCGCATGCGCAGTTCGGTGAGATAGCGCAGCGGCGTCATGCCGGTGACGGCGAGAAAGCGTTCGGCGAACACCGAGCGCGAGCTGTCCATCTGCGCGGCCAGTTCCGCCACCGTCCAGTGGCGGCCCGGGTCGCGGTGCAGCGCCACCAGCACCTTGCCCAGGCGCGGATCGCGCAGCGCTTCCACCCAGCCGCTGGCGTCGCCGCAGCCGCATTCCACCCAGCCGCGCACGATAAAGGCCGACACCACGTCGGCCAGCCGCGCCAGGATGCCGGCCGAACCGGCGCGCGGCGCCAGCGATTCGCGCTCCATCGCATCGAGCATCGCGCGCAGTTCCGGGTTGCTGTCCAGCAAGGTGCCGACCAGCATCACCTCGGGCATCGCGGCCACCAGCGATTGCATGCCGCCGAGATCGAATTCCATGCAGCCGCTGAAGACCAGGGTGCGCTCGCCGTGGCACACGCCGATGTCGGCGCAGCCGCGCACGGTCGGGCACAGCTCGGTGGCGCTGAGCGTGGCGATGTCCCTGCACGGCTGTTCCGGCTGCGCGCTCGACAGCAGATGGTGCGCGCCGCCGCGCGGCAGCAGCACCGCGGCGCTGGTATCCAGGCGATGGATGACGCCGCCGGGGCTGCGCAGGAACACCGGCCCGCGCGCCACGAAATGGAACTGCGCCCGCCCCGGCTCCTCGCCGAAGGCCAGCCCGAACGGCGGCGACACCTCGATACGGCGGTACTGCACGCCAACCAGGCGCATGCCGAGCAGCAGCTCGCTGGCTAGGTCGTGCGGGGTGGCGGAAGGCTGGATATCCATGGCGATCAGGACGATCGATCAAGATTCGAAGATTCATCATCATAGACCGTCCGGCCACACTTTCCTACGCTGCGCCTCCCTCACACCTATAAGAACGGAACGCACGATGGACGGAGGCTTGCAGTTGACCACCCGCGGCGAGGCGCGCGAACAGCCCGTCTGGGGCGCGGTGTTCTCGCTCACCCTGGGCGTGTTCGGCCTGGTCACGGCGGAATTCCTGCCGGCCAGTCTGCTGACGCCGATGGCAGCGAGCCTGGGCATTACCGAAGGCGTCGCCGGCCAGGCGGTGACCGCCACCGCGGTGGTGGCGATGATCACCAGCCTGCTGATCTCGGCCGCCACGCGGAACATCGACCGGCGCTGGGTGCTGGTGTCGTTCTCGGTGCTGCTGATCGTTTCCAACCTGCTGGTGGCCTACGCGCCCAACCTCGCCGCGGTGCTGGTCGGCCGCGTACTGCTGGGCATCGCCATCGGCGGCTTCTGGACCATGTCGGCGGCCACCGCCATGCGCCTGGTGCCCGAGCACCTGGTGCCGCGTGCGCTGTCGCTGATGTTCAGCGGCGTGTCGCTGGCCACCATCGCGGCGGCGCCGATGGGCAGTTATTTCGGCGCGCTGATCGGCTGGCGCAACGTGTTCCTGCTGGCCGTGCTGCTGGGCTTGCTCGCCCTGGTGTGGCAGCTGGTGACGCTGCCGCGGATGGCGCCCACCGGTTCCACGCGGCTGCGCACCCTGGTCGAAGTACTGCAGCGCCCCGGCATGAGCCGCGGCATGCTCGCCTGCACCCTGGTGTTCACCGGCCACTTCGCGTTCTTCACCTATCTGCGGCCGTTCCTGGAAACCGTCACCGGCGTCAGCGTCGGCGGCTTGTCCGCGATCCTGCTCGGCTTCGGCATCGCCAACTTCGTCGGCACTTCGCTGGCCGGCCTGGTGCTGGAGCGCAACCTGCGCGCGATGCTGCTGGGCATGCCGCTGCTGATGGGCCTGATCGCCATCGGCCTGGTCACGCTGGGCCACGTGCCGGCGGCGCATGCCGCGCTGATCGCGCTGTGGGGCATGGCCTTCGGCGGCGTGCCGGTGGCGTGGTCCACCTGGATCACGCGCACGGTACCGGACCAGGCCGAAAGCGGCGGCGGCCTGATCGTGGCGGCGGTGCAGCTGGCGATCAGCCTGGGCGCGGCGATCGGCGGCGTGATCTTCGATGCGGGCGGTGCGCGCGGCGTGTTCGCGGGCAGTGCGGTGGTGCTGTTCGGCGCGGTGGCGATGGTGGTCCTCGGCTTTCGCGCGAGGACCGCTGCCGCGGCGACCTGAGCTACCTCGCTTGCGTTCCTCCAGCAGGGTGTCGATGTCTGGATCTGGCGTGGGTTCCCGTGCCCTTGAAGCCGGTGCAGCGGCTTTTTTAGTTTAGCTCTTTTGACCACTTTAGCTGATCAGCTAAAATGCGCTGTCTAGCTAACATTAGCTAAATATGCCATATTTGCTGTACAGCTAAAAAGGCCACTTTAACTAAAAAGGCGCACACCATGGGCGAGAACCTTACGGGAACGTCTGAGCCTGCCTCCCCCCATTCCTTGGCCGATGCGGTCCTGGTGGGTCTGCTGGAGGCGACCAGGGGCAAGGTGGCCATCCGCCACGATGAGTACCTGCTGAGTCCAGGCCGCTACCTGGACCTCTACCTGCGCCTGATCGTCGACGGCCAGGCGGTCGACTTCGCCATCGAATTGCTGGGGCAGGCCTATCCGCGGGACATCGCCCAGGCGATCACCCAGGTCCGGAGCTTCGAGCCGCGCGGCGACACGCCGGTCATTCCCCTGATCGCCGCCGAAGCACTCAGCCGCGGCGCCCGGGAACTGCTGCGCCAGGAGGGCATCGCCTACTTCGACCGGCAGGGCACGCTGCACCTGCGCTGGCGGCATTGGATCATCGACATCCGCCAGGCCGAAGCAGGACCCGCGCCCAAGCCGAAACACAAAGCCATGAACCTGTTTACGAATGCACGCGCCAGCGTCGTGCATGCCTTGCTTCACTCCAGACGCAAATGGCTGCAGGTGACCGAACTGGCCGAGTCAGCCCAGACAACAGGCTTTACCTGCTCCAAGGTCCTGCAGGAACTGGAGCTGCTGGAGTGGTGCGAAGCGGAGGGCACGGGGCCCGCCCGGCGCCGGCGTCTGGTCAAGCCCAATGCGCTGCTCGATGCGTGGGCGCAGGCCTGGCCTCCGAAACACGAGAAACGCACCCACTGGTACTGCTTTGCTCCGCCGACGCCCGGGAGCCTGCGGCAACGCGTGGCCGAGCCGCTGGCCGCGTATACGTCGTCGTCCCCTTGGGCATTCACCGGCACGGCGCCGGCAAACGCCTATGCGCCGCTGCTCACCGCCGTCAGCGATGCCGAAATCATCGTTGCGCCGGGACATGCTGCACGGCTCGCGCAACAGCTGGATCTGGAACCCGCGGACAAAGGCTTCAACGTCACGCTGATCGAGCGCGACGTCTCCAGCCTGCTGTTCCGTGCATGCGATGACAACGGACTGTGGTCGGCCAGTCCCTTTATTCTCTACCTGGATCTGCTCAACGGACGGGGCAGAAACAAAGAGCTCGCCGAGAACGTCCGCATGAAGATGGAGCTGGGTGCCGATGGGATCTGAAAACAAACCTCGTACCGCCGACGGATACGGCGAAGAGGTGACCGGCGCATGCGAACAGGCACTCATCACCTTGCTCGGCGCCTTTGGCACTTTGGGTGACGACTTGCGGTTGATCGGCGGCCTTGCGCCGCGCTATCTGACGCCGGCGAATCCTCCGGAAGTACCTGCCCATGCAGGCACCACCGACGTCGACATCGTGCTGGACCTGGCGGTGATCGGCGACGGGGAGAATTACGCCTCGCTGGCGGCGCAGCTGACCGAGCGCGGCTTCAGGCGCCATATGGAAGGCGGTAGGAGTTCGTCATGGCAATGGCGTCTCGACGTCGGGGCCATTCCGGTACTGGTCGAATTGCTGAGCGACGGCGGCAATGCATCGCGCCCGAAACAAGTGCCGCTCGCAGGCGAAGATGTTTCGACCATGGCGATGCCGCATGCGGGCATGGCGCGCGACTGGTTCATCACCCGCGAGTTGACGGCGCAGGCGGTGGGCGGCGGCGTACTCACGCGCAGGGTTCACGTGGCCGACGTACCGGCCTTCGTCATCCTCAAGGCGCTGGCTCTCAACCGGCGGTATGCGCCCAAGGATGCTGCGGATCTCATCCATGTTCTGCAGTACGCAGGAAGCATCGAAGAGATGGCCGGCATGTTCGTCGGGAAAAAACAGTCGGGCCTGCATGGCGCCTCCATCGACGCCGGCATCGAGGCACTGCAGTTCTCGTTCGTCCACCCCAGCCGGCCCGAGCTGTCGCATACCTGCGACGGGCCGGTGAAGTACGCCGGCTTCCACTACGCCGCCGCTGGCGAGGAGGCGCTGATGGAAGCCCAGCGCTTTGCGGCGAACCTGGTGCGCAGGTTTCTTGCCAGGTACGAGGTGCTGCTCAAAGAGGCGAGGAAATCCGCGCGCCGCATCGTGGAAAGCGACAAGGCCTGACGCAGCCGAGAAACGGTTCCGTCGATCCGAGCGCATAAAAAAACTGCTGGAACATCGCTGTTCCAGCAGTCCTTTCAGATTGCTTCGCGGAACTCCGACCCTTGCGGATCAGAGCGCGTAGTACATCTGGAATTCCAGCGGATGCGTGCTGGCGCGGTAGCGGGTGACTTCCTGCATTTTCAGCGCGATGTAGGCGTCGATGAAGTCGTCGGTGAACACGCCGCCGGCCTTGAGGAAGTCGCGGTCCTTGTCCAGCGCGTCCAGCGCCTGGTCGAGGCTGGAGCACACCTGCGGGATGTTCTTCTCTTCTTCCGGCGGCAGGTCGTACAGGTCCTTGTCGGCCGGCGCGCCCGGGTCGATCTTGTTGATGATGCCGTCGAGGCCGGCCATCATCAGCGCGGTGAACACCAGGTAGCCGGAGTTCATCGGGTCGGGGAAGCGCACTTCGATGCGGCGGCCCTTCGGGTTGGACACGTACGGGATGCGGCAGCTCGCCGAGCGGTTGCGCGCGGAGTACGCCAGCATCACCGGCGCTTCGAAGCCCGGCACCAGGCGCTTGTAGCTGTTGGTGGTGGAGTTGGCGAAGGCGTTGATCGCCTTGGCGTGCTTGAAGATGCCGCCGATGTACCACAGCGCCGTCTGGCTCAGGCCGCCGTACAGGTCGCCGGCGAACAGGTTCTTGCCGTCCTTCGCCAGCGACTGGTGCACGTGCATGCCGCTGCCGTTGTCGCCGACGATCGGCTTGGGCATGAAGGTGACGGTCTTGCCGTTCTGGTGCGCCACGTTCTTGATGACGTACTTCATGGTCATCAGCTCGTCGGCCTTCTGCACCAGCGTGTTGAACTTCACGCCGATCTCGCACTGGCCGGCATTGGCCACTTCATGGTGGTGCACTTCCACCACCTGGCCCAGCGACTCCAGCACCTTGCACATGTCGGCGCGCAGGTCGCCGAGCGAATCCACCGGGCTGACCGGGAAGTAGCCGCCCTTCACGCCCGGACGGTGGCCGGTGTTGTTGTCCTCGTACTTGTAGCGCGACGACCAGGCGGCCTCTTCGGAGCCGATTTCGTAGAACACGCGGCCCATGTCGTTCTGCCAGCGCACGGAATCGAAGATGAAGAATTCCGGCTCCGGACCGAAGAAGGCGGTGTCGGCGATGCCGGTGGACTTCAGGAACGCCTCGCCGCGCTTGGCGATCGAGCGCGGGTCGCGGCCGTAGGCCTGCATGGTGCTGGGTTCCAGCACGTCGCAGTGCAGGACCAGCTGGGTGTGGCCGCTGAACGGGTCGAGGTAGGCGGTGTCCGGGTCGGGCAGCAGGATCATGTCCGACTCGTTGATGCCCTTCCAGCCGGCGATCGAGGAACCGTCGAACATCTTGCCGTCCTCGAAGGTCGACTCGTCGATGGTGTGCGCCGGGAACGTGACGTGGTGATGCTTGCCGAGCATGTCGGCGAAACGCAGGTCGACGAACTCGACGTCGTGTTCCTGGATCAGGTCGAGCACTTTCTGGGCGGACATGACGAACCTCGAATAGGTGGGGACGTGGAAACAACTCGCTCTTTGGCAAGCTCCATGCCAGCGGAAGGAGCCAAGCCGGATCAGTTACTTGCGTAAGGATTGCGTGAATGGTGATGGTCGCTTTGCACCTTTAAGGCGCTAAATCAATCGCGAATTTGCACCAACAATGCGCTTCACCTTTCGCCTGCGAACAACGCTCGCCATCCTAGCCCGTCACCCCTCATTCGGGCACGTGACCCTCCAGGCCCACACAGCCAACCCCCTCTCCCCTCCGGGGAGAGGGCTGGGGTGAGGGGCGGGCGGAGCGATGAAGCAGAAGCAGTAAGCAAGCCCCGCTCTGTCGCTACGTCTTGGCGAGCCCGCCCCTCATCTGCCTGCCCGCGCGTCGTCACACAACCGTCACTCCCACCCACTAGCGTCCCGCGCCCATCTCTCTCCGCGCTGCGAGCGCCCGTGACCGATCCCGCCGCCGGGCTGTCGCGCCTGTTCGAGGAACAGCGCGACACCCTCAACCGCTACTTCCTGAGGCGCACCGCGCATGCCTGGGATGCGCAGGACCTGGTGCAGGAGGTCTACCTGCGCCTGCTGCGCGCGGACCGGCACGGCGCACAGGACATCCGCAATCCCGAGGCCTACCTGTTCACCATCGCCTCCAATCTGCTGCGCGAGCACGCCACTTTGCGCCAGCGCGCGCCGGTCAACGGCGACGCGCTGGAAGACGTGCTGGAACGCCTGGCCACGCCCTGCGAAGCGGCCGCCGGCGTGGACCGCGAGCTGCGCCGCCGCCGGCTCGGCGAACTGATCGCCCGCCTCACCCCGCGCTGCCGCGCGGTGCTGGTGATGCATTACCGCGACGAACTGGGCTACCGCGAGATCGGCGAACGCCTGGGCGTCTCTTCGAACATGGTCAAGAAATACATCGTCAAGGCGCTGGCCGCGTGCCGCGTCGGGATGGCGCGCTATGACTGACGCCATCGACCCGCGCCTGCTGCGCCGCGCCGCCGAGCAGGCGGCCGAGTGGTACCTGGACCAGCGCGAAGGGCTGGATACCGCGCAGCGCGCGCGTTTCCTCGCCTGGCTGCGCCAATCGCCGCTGCATGTGTCCGAATACATCGGCATGGCGCGGCTGCACGGCGACCTCAGCGCCGCCGCCGCGCTCGATGCGCTGGATACCGCCGAGCTGGCCGATCTCGCCGCCACCGAGCGTGCGGTGGTGCAGCTGCGTCCGCTGCTGCCGCGTGCGCCTTCCGCCGCGCCGGTGCGCCGCGCCCGCACGCCATGGTGGCAGCAGGCCATCGCCGCCGTGGCCGTCGCCTTGATCGGCGGCGCGGCCTTCCTGCACGAGTCACCGGCGCCGATGGACGTCTATACCTCCGCCGGCGAGGTACGCGACGTCGCGCTGGACGACGGCACCCTGCTGCAGCTGGACCGCGCCAGCGCGGTGGCAGTGCGCTACGACCACGCACAGCGCCGCTTCGAACTGCTGCGCGGCGGCGCGCTGTTCGACGTGGGCAAGGACCCGGCGCGGCCGCTACGCGTGGGCGTGGGCGAGCAGGTGCTGGAAGACGTCGGCACCGTGTTCGACGCGCATCGCCGCGCGGATGGCGCCAGCGTCGCCGTGGTGAGCGGCGAGGTACGCATCTGGACGGGCGAGCCTTCCGCCAACCAACCGGAAGCACTGGCCGACCTGCGCGCGGGCCAGTACGCGGAAGTGGCGGGCGGCCGCCTCGCCGCGCTGGAGCGCCGCGCAAACCTGGCGCAGCACACCGCCTGGCTGCCCGCGGACATCCATTTCGAACACAGCACCGTGGCTGAAGTGGCGCGGCGTTTCGCGATCTACGGCGGCACGCCGCTGCATATCGACGATGCGGCCCTGGCCGCCACGCGCATCAGCGGCCGTTTCCATGCGCGCGATCCGGAAGCCTTCGTCGCCTACCTGGGCACCTTGCCCGGCGTGCGCGTACAGCGCGGCGCGGATGACATTCGCATTACGCGCAAGCTGTAAGAAAAAATTCATCGAATCGGCGGTACCCGACTGGCGCGCGGGGCACTCGTAGAGGTTATGCGGCGGCGATGCGTGTGCGCTTCGCCGCCTTTCTTCTCCCTCTCGCCCCAAGGCTCGCTCCATGCGCAAGACGCTCGCCCTCCATATCGCGCTGCTGCTCGGCGGCACGCTGTCCCTCGCCCTGCATGCGCAGGATCACACCGCCGCGCCGGCGATCGCGCCGATGCCGCTGGCCCAGGCGCTGGACCTGGTGGCCAGCCGCAGCGGTCTGCAGCTGGTGTATTCGGCCGACGTCGCCGAAAGCGTGAAAAGCCGCGGTGCCACCGCCGGCGAACCACGCGAGCAGCTGCGCCAGCTGCTGGCAGGCACTGGGCTGGATTACCGCTTCGTCACGCCCACCACGGTGACCATCGTGCCGGCGGCACGCGCGGGAAACGCACCGGCCGCGGACGCGACGGCGTCGCGCGGCCTGCCGCCGGTGGACACTGACAGCCCCACGCGCGAACTGGCACCGATCAGCGTGCACGCCAATGCGGTGGACACGCTGGCGCCCAGCGCGGCGCCGCTGGATGCGGTGCAGCCGACCTCGGTGATCGACGAGCGCTTTATCCGCGACGGCCTGCGCTTCAACTCCAACTTCGACGACATCATCAAGTACGCGCCGAGCGTCACCGTCACCTCGCCGGAAGGCCCCGGCCTGGGCAAGAACGAAGGCATCAGCATCCGCGGCTTCCAGGACGGCCAGTTCAACATCACCTTCGACGGCATTCCGTTCGGAGACGCCAGCGACCTGCACCACACCACCTCGGCCTACTTCAACAACCACGTGCTGGGCCAGGCCGAGATCGACCGCGGCCCCGGCGGCGGTTCCACCATCGGCAATGCGACGTTCGGCGGCACCGTGGGCCTGCGCTCGCGCGACCCGAGCGACGTGCCGGGCATCACGCCCTACCTCACCGTGGGCAGCTGGAACACGCGCGCCGGCGGCGTCGCCGCGGATGAGCAGATCGGTGCGCACACCAAGCTGTTCGCCGATATCTCCAAGGAAGCCAGCGATACCTATCTCAAGGGCACCGACGACCGCCGCGAGCATGCCTTCATCAAGACCGTGAGCGACCTCGGCACCGCCACCACGCTCACCTTCGTCACCAGCTACAACCAGGAACACCAAAACACGGTGCAGGGCGCGACGCTGGGCGAGATCGCGCAGTACGGCTGGCGCTATGGCCTGCGCGACGATCCGCGCCTGCAGTCCTACCAGGGCTACAACAAGGCCGCGTACTACTCCAGCTTCACCTATGTCGGCCTGATCACGCGGCTGGGCGAGTGGGACGTGGACAACAAGGTCTACTACAACAGCTTCGACCACTGGTCGCTCAAGACCAGCGACGCCACCGACAACAACGCCGCCGACAACGGCGTGACCTTCTACGACGCCAAGGGCAAGAAGGTGGGCAAGTCCGCCACCGACGTGCCGGGCAAGCAGGCCGACAACGGCTTCCGCGCCTTCGGCGACGTGCTGCGCCTGGGCCGCGAGCTGGGCCCGGGCACCTTGCAGACCGGCGTGTGGCTGGAACGCAATCTCGATCAGCGCTACCAGCTGCCGCTGGACATGACGACCGGCCAGCAGAGCGGCACCAAGTACGGCCCCGTCTACAACTATCAGCTGAAGGACCGCACCGACACTGCGCAACCCTTCGTGCAGTACGACTGGCGCCTCACCGACCAGCTCACGCTGAGCCCGGGCCTGCGCTACTCCTCCGTCACGCGCAGCCTCGACGCCGCGCTCAACAAGATCTCGCCGCCGGTGCCCGCACACGCCGAGGCCACCTACAGCGCCACCCTGCCCTCGCTGAGCCTGCACGATCGCCTGAGCGACGAGTGGAGCGCGTATGCACAGGTAGCCCGCGGCTTCCTGGCGCCACCGATCGACGTGATCGAGTTCAACGGTACGCGCGGGCTGGATCCGGAACTGACCACCAACTACCAGGTGGGCACGGCGTATGCGACGCGCGGACTCACCTTCGGCGCCAACCTGTACTACATCGACTTCAAGAACCTGATCGCGCAGACCGAGGTGAAGACCGCCAACGGCAACGAGAGCGCCTACGTCAACGGCGGCGGCGCGATCTACAAGGGCGCCGAGGCGGAAGCGACCTATGCGCTGACGCCCACGCTCAGCCTTTACGGCAATGCCAGCTACAACAAGGCCACCTACAAGGGCAGCAGCGTGCAGGTCGCCGCCACGCCGAAGGTGACGGCGGCGCTGGGCTTGCTCTACAGCAGCCAGCAGGGCTGGTTCGGTTCCTTGATGGGCAAGTTCGTCGGCCACCAGTACGGCCTGGACAACGCCACCGACGCCAGCGGCAAGGACGTCTTCGCCAACGATGCGCGGCTCGCCGGCTATATGTCCTGGGATGCGGCCTTCGGTTTCCGCGGCGATCATGGCCCCTGGGGCGGCAAGGGTTATTCGGTGAGCGTGGACGTCAACAACTTGTTCAACGTGCACAAGCTGGCCGGCTATGCGGGCACGCAGTCGGTCAGCGGCACGCCGCTGTACTTCGGGCTGCCGGGCCGCGGCGTGTTCCTCGACCTGTCGGTGAAGCTGTGAGGCGGCCGGGCGTCTTCGTTCGCGCGGCCTTGCTCGGCGCGGCGCTGTGCGCGCCACTGCTGGCGCAGGCGGACGAGGCCACGCTGCGCCTGCGCGTGGTGGTGCTGCGCCACGGCGTGCGTTCGCCGACCAAGGCACCGGAGGCGCTGGCGCCTTACGCCAACCGGCCGTGGGCCGCGTGGCCGGTCGCACCGGGGCAGCTCACGCCGCATGGCATCGAAGGCATGCGCGCGCTGGGCGAGAGCTATCGCCGCCTGTTCGCGGCGGATGGATTGTGGTCCGGCGCCTGCGATCGCGTGAACGAGGTGGTGGTGATCGCCGACAGCACGCCGCGCAATCACGCCAGCGGCGCGGCGCTGGCGCAGGGATTGGCAGCGGATTGCCAACCCACGTATCTCGCCCTGCCCACCGACCGGAACAACCCGCTGTTCCATTTCGGCGGCAAGGACGATGACAAGGACGATGACGACAAACCCGCCTTGCCCGCGACCTGGCCGCCCGCCGAACTGGCGCAGCTGCAGCGCGTGCTGCTCGGTTGCGAAGGCTCGACCTGCCTGGCCAAGGCGCATGCGGACGGCCGCAAGACTCTGCTCGATGCAAAAGACGACGGCGAACGCGCCAAGGCGCTGAAGACCGCCGGCAGCCTCAGCGAAAACCTGATGCTGGAATACGCGCAGGGCTTCCCCGCCGCGAACGTGGCCTGGGGCCAAGGCGACGAAGCGACCATGGGCCGTCTCGTTACCTTGCACAACCTGCAGTTCGCGCTGAGCAAGAAGTCCATGCCGGCCGCGGCCCGCGGTGGTTCCAACCTGCTGGCGCACGTGCTGGCCAGCCTGCAGCAGGCCGGCGGCGAAAAGACGCCGATCGCACCGCTTGCAACCGCGTCCACGCGCGCCGTGCTGGTGGTGGGCCACGACACCAATCTCGCGCAGCTCGCCGGCCTGCTCGATGCCGATTGGCACGACGCCGCGCACCCGGACGACTATCCGCCCGGTGGCGCACTGGTGTTCGATCTGTGGCAGACGCATGACAAGTACAGCGTGAGCGTATCCACCGCGATGCCCACGCTCGCAAGTTTGCGCAGCGCCGACTACGCGGCACCGGATGCGCTGGTGCGCAAGACGCTGAGGCTCGCACCCTGCCCCGCCACCGACCGATGCCCGCTGGACAAGGTCTCGCGCTGGTTGCGCACGCGCATGGATGCCACGCGCATCGATCCGGCGCTGCCCGCGATGCGCGCGTGGCCCGCCGTATCGCAAGAAGCTCCGCATGAACCGGCAGTCAGCAAGTAAGGCCCGGACGTGCCCCAAGGAAGGGGCTAGCGCTTAAGCTATGGCGCTTTGCAGTAGCCCGGAGTTCCGCACGTGAGCGATCTGATCAAAGTCGTCCTGCTCGGCATCATCGAAGGCATCACCGAGTTCCTGCCTATCTCCAGCACCGGTCATCTGCTGATCGCCGAGAAGCTGGGCCTGGGCGAGCGCTCGGACCTGTTCAATGTGGGCATCCAGGCCGGCGCCATCCTCGCGGTCACCTTCATCTACTGGAAGCGCATCTGGGGCCTGCTCACGCAGTGGCGCGATCCGGCCAACCGCGACTATGTGCTGAAGCTGTTCGTGGCCTTCATGATCACCGCGGTGCTGGGTTTCATCGTCACCCACATGGGCTTCAAGCTCCCCGAGGCGGTGACCCCCATCGCGTGGGCGCTGGTGATCGGCGGCCTGTGGATGATCGGTGCCGAGCAGATGGCGGCGCGCCAGGTCGACCGCACCGAAGTGACCTGGACGGTGGCGATCCTGGTCGGCATCGCGCAGATCGTGGCCGGCGTATTCCCCGGCACCTCGCGCTCGGGCGCGACCATCTTCGCCGCCATGCTGGCCGGTACCAGCAATCGCGCGGCGGCGACGGAGTTCGCCTTCCTGGTGGGCATTCCCACCATGTACGCCGCCACCGGCTATGAACTGCTGAAGGTGGTGAAGAGCGACGGCGTGGCGCACGAGGACTGGAGCGCGCTGATCGTCGGCTTCGTCGTCTCGGCCATCGTGGCCTTTATCGCGGTGAAGTGGCTGCTGGGCTATATCCGCACGCACCGCTTCACGCCGTTCGCGATCTACCGCATCGCGCTGGGCATCGCCCTGCTGGTGCTGATGCCGGCGGGCGCCGGCGGGCGCACTGCGTAGGTTGCGTAGGTTGGGGTGAGCCGCCAGGCGAACCCCAACATCGCCAGCTCCATGCCCTTGGCCATGTTGGGGTTCGCCTGGCGGCTCACCCCAACCTACGAGGTTCCATGACATAGTTCCGCGCGCCATGGAACCGTCATCCCACTACCGCCTGCTCGACCTGCATATCGACCTCGCGCGCCAGCGCGTGACGCGCGACGGCGATGCGCTCGACGTGCAGGGCCTGAACTTCCAGCTGCTGGCCTGCCTGTTGCGGCATGGCGATGCGGTGGTGGGTTTCGACACGCTGATGGCCGAGGTCTGGGCGCCGGCGGTGGTGAACGAAGAGACCGTCACTCAGCGCGTGAAGCTGCTGCGCCAGTCGCTGGGCGACGATGGGCGCCATCCGCGCTACATCCGCTCGGTGCGCGGGCGGGGTTATCAGTTGTGCGAAGCGCCGCGGGTCGCCGAGGCCTTGATCGCCGATGAGCCGGTGACGGCGCAGCGAACGTTGCGCCCATGGGTGATCGGCGCCGGTGTCGCCATCGCGATCGGCTTGGCCGGTGCGTGGTGGTATCGCTCGTCCATCGAGCACGGCCGCATCGATCCGGCGCAGACGCTGATGAATCGCGCGGCCTACTACGCCGGCATCGGCCAGAAGGACAACAACGAACGCGCGATCCTGCTCTATCAGCAGGTGCTGGCGCGCGATCCCGCCAACACAGCAGCACGTATCGGCCTGAGCCGCGCCTATAGCGCCCGCGTCTGCCTGTACAACTTCGCTTACGACTGGACGCAACAGGCAGGCCATGAAGCGGAGGCCGTGCTGAAAGCCGCGCCCGACAACAGCGGCGCCTGGTCCGCACTGGCCTATGCGCACGATTGCGCGGGCGAGCTGTCCGCTGCATTGCGCGCCTACGAGAAGGCGATGGCGCTCAACCCCGCCGACGATGCCACGCGCGCATCGGCGGCCTATCTCTATCAGGAGCAGGGCCGGTTGGCCGACGCGCTGCATGCCAACCTGGACATGCACGGCGATCCCGCCCGCGTGCGCTTCCGCGCCGTGCAGGTGGCGCGCGAACTGGAGCTGCTCGGCTTCACCGACGCGGCGGAGCGGCGCTATCGCGAGAGCTTCCAGCTCTATCCGGACAATGTGTTCTCCAATATCGCCTGGCCGCGGCATCTGTTCCTGCAAGGGCGTTTCAAGGAAGCGCAGGAAGCCTTGGACCAGGCCTTGGCGCGCAACACGCCGCATGTGGATCTTTATGTGCTGGGCGGCGAACTCGCGCTGCTGCGTGGCGACCGCGACGGTGCGCGCCGCGCCTTCGAACAGGCACGGCAGCTACGCCCGCAGATGAGCCTCCCCACCACGCTGACTGCGTTGTATGGCGCGACATCGCCCACGCCGGCATGGCTGGACGAGCGCATGGCGCAGATGCAGCGCCAGTTCCTCGGCGGCGCGGGCTATCCCGGCGACTATCTCGAACTGGCCCTGCTGCAGGATGCACGCGGACTGCATGCCGACGCGCTGCGTTCGGTGGAAACGGCCGTACAAGGCGGCTACAGCGACCGCGCCTATCTGCAGACTTCGCCCCTATTGCGTGGCCTTGCCAACGATCCCGCCTACGCCGCATCGATCGACACGCTGAGCCGGCGCGTCGCTGCGCAACGCGCCCAGGTATTGGCTGCGGACTGGCGCCCAGCGGATCTGCGCGACGCGCCTTGAGCGCTACAGGTCGGGCCAGCGGCGCGCCAGGTCGTTGATCGCATCGAGCGCGAGTTTCAGTTCCTGGCCACGCGGCGTGAGTTCGTAATAGACCTCGCGCCGCTGTGCGGAAGAACTGCGGCTCACCACACCGGCGTTCTGCAGATAGCGCAGCTGCTCCGACAGCACCTTGGCCGAGATGCCCTTGATCGAGCGCTCCATCGCACCGAAATGCACGGGGCCGCGTTCGGTCAGCGTCATCAGGATGGTCATGGCCCAGCGTCCGCGCAGGACGCGCAGCACCACTTCGGCGGCGCAGATGTTCACAGGTTCGGTGGCCATGAGCGCGAGTATGAAAGCTCGCCGGGCCGGCGCCAATCGCCGGCCCATGCGAACGTCGACGGGCTTACTTGCCCACGCCGATCTGCTTCAGCAGCGTGGCGTTGTCCCAGAACAGGTATTCCTCGTCCATCGTGCCCTGCTTGTTCCAGTGCCCCAGCGTCGCCATCGGCAGGTGATAGGCCTTGCCGGTCGGCTGGATCACGGTGCCGTCGGCCAGCACCATCGGCTTGGTGAAGGTGCCATCGAGGAAACCCATTACCGCCGTCCATTGCGCATCGGCGGTGCCGAAGCGCACCGGGTGCTCGGTGATGCGGTTGTCCGGCGCCCAGGTCCACATGAATTGCAGTTCCTTGATGTGGTCCGGGATGCCCTTGGTGGTGTGGCCGTCGGGGTAGTGCACGACGATGTCCTGGCCGTGGCTCTTATGCAGGTTTTCCCACTGCTGGCCGGTGTAGACGCGGAAATCCAGATCGTCGAAGTTGGCCAGGTTCTTGACCAGTTCGGCCGGCATGCCGGCCACCTTCGGCGCCGCCTGGCCGTTCTTGCTGGCCGGCCAGTGGTCCTGCTCCGCGGCCTGTGCCGCCGCCAGGCCACCGAGGGCGAGGCTCGCGCCGAGCGCCAGGGCGAATGCGGTCTTTCGGGTCGTCATGATGCGTGCCTCCTGCTGGGTGTGAGTCGACGTCGGCGGCTCCTGACGGAGCCACCGGGAAGATTCCGTCGATAAGCGAGGCACCAGTCTGGGCGCGCCGGAGCACGCTGTAAATTGGTTACTTTTCAGTAACCCAGGCGGGCGTGTCAGTGCGTGCCGGCCACCGCCTTGAGCAGATACTCGCGCAGGATTTCCTGCGACTGCGGATGCATGTAGCGCTGGTTGTAGGCCGTGCTGGTGATCACCGCGACCAGCCGCCGCGACGGCACCACGAACACGTAGTTGCCGCCATTGCCGCTCATCGCCCACACCGGTTCGTCGATGCCGGTGACCGGCTTGCGGAAGCACCACCAGAAGTAGCCGTAGTCGGCATCGTCGCGCGCTTGCGCATGCACGGTCAGCATGGCCTGGATCCACGCTGCGGAAATGACCTGCTTGCCATGCCAGCGCCCCTCGTCCAGCGCCAGCTGGCCGAGCTTGGCCAGGTCGCGGCTGCGGTAGCGCGTGCCGCCGCCGCCCATGCCGATGCCCAGCGGCGAGGCGTTCCATTGCACGTGCTCGATGCCCAGCGGCTTCTCCAGCGCTTCGGCGGCGAAGCGCGACAGCGGCATGCGCGTGGCACGCTCCACCACTGCGCCGGAGACGAAGGCGCCAGCTGTGCAGTAGGCGAACGCGCGGCCGTGCGGGCTGTCCGCCGGCTTGGCCATCCACGGCGCGAAGCCCTTGATCGGCAAATCCAGCGCGAACTGCAGCCAGTCTTCGCTGACGTACATGCGCTCCTCGTTGCCGGAGGAGAACTCGTTCTCGTCGTTGCATTCCCACAGCGAACTCATGGTCAGCAGGTCTTCCAGCGTGATCGCCTGCTTGCGCGGGTCGGCGTGCTGCACCGGCTGCTTGTCTGGAAAGAAGCCGTAGACCTTGGCCTGCACGCCGGGGATCAGGCCGCGGTCGATGGCCGCGCCGGCCAGCAGCGCAGTGACGCTCTTGCTGGCCGAGCGCACGTCGTTGAGGCGGTCGGCGTCGCTGCCGTTGAAGTAATGCTCGTAGACCAGCTTGCCGTCGCGGGCGACCAGGACGCTGGTGATGTTCTTGAAGCTGCCGTCGGCGATCTTGCCCTCGAGCGCGGCGAACGGGGCGGTGTCGACGTGTTCGGCGCGGGCATCGGCGACGGGCCAGCCGTCATCGTGCGAGGCGGGAGCGCGGTACTCGGCCGCGGAGAGGGAAAGCGAACAGGCCGCGAGCAGGGCGGCGAGCAGGTAAGGCCTGGGATGGTGCATGGTCGGACTCCATGGTTGAGGTGCCCATGGAGTCCAGCGCGGCGGCGAATGAAGCGCCGGAAGACCGAATGAAGATTTATGAAGCCCCGCGGCTTCAATGGCTTAGGCGGCGCTCAGGCGCTCAGGCGCTCCGGCGCTTCCACTTTCCCCACCACCGGCGCCTTCTTGTAGCCTGGTTCGTTGGTGCGGTCGAACAGCTCGCGCACCCATTCGATGAAGGCCTGCACGCGCGCCGACAGGTGCTTCTTCTGCGGGTACACGATCCACACCGGCTTGCCGGTGGAGATGGTGTCGGTCATGACCAGCTCGAGCATGCCTTTGTCGAGCATGCAGGCCACCAGCATGTGCGGGGCCTGGGTGATGCCCAGGCCCGCGGAGGCTGCCTGAATCACTGACTCGCCGTCATTGATCAGCAGGTGCGCTTCGACGTCCACGCCCACCTGGCCGCTGGGTGTGTCGAACTGCCACTGGCGCGGGCGGCGGTTGGGATAGACGTAGTTGATGATGCGGTGCTGCTTGAGGTCTTCGATGCTGCGCGGGGCGCCGTGTTTGGCCAGGTACTCGGGCGAGGCACAGACCACGTTGCGCAGGTAGCCGATCTTGCGGGCGATCAGGCTGGAATCCTCCAGCTCGCCCACGCGGATGGCGCAGTCGATGCCTTCTTCGTTGAGATCGGCCGGGCTGTCGCTCATGGACAGTTCCAGGCGGATATCCGGGTAGCGGCGCTCGAATTCGTCCAGCCGGGGGATGACCGCGGCGCGGCCGACGGCCAGCGAGATACCCACCCGCAGGCGGCCCGTGGGCTTGCGGGTAGCGTAGTTCAGGGCCTCGGTGGCCTCGGTGAGATCGGCAAGGATTTCCTTGCAACGTGCGTGGAATGCGGCGCCATCGTCGGTCAAACGCAGCGAACGGGTCGAGCGGAACAGGAGCCGGGCGCCGAGGCGTTCCTCCAGGCGAGACACCGCCCGGCTGACGCCGGAGGGGGTCATGCCCAATTGGACGGCGGCGGCGGCGAAGCTTTTGGCCTCGACCACGCGAACGAAGGCGGATATTGCGGCAAAGTCTTCCATAGCGTCGATTCTGCGCCCATTCGTGACTGGCAGTCACTACTGCATTGCACAAGCAAGGGATTTTCTAAACTGAAAGGTACACCTATTCTCTCGCGCCTCGAACGGTTTGAACCGATCGGTTCACTAATTCTCGGAGCGCATCATGAAGAAACGATGGATCTTCGCCACCCTCGCCGTGGTTGCCGTGGCCGGCAGCTGGGCGGTGCTCGGCAGCCGCGGCGAAACCCACGCCCAGGCCGCCGCCGGCGGGCCGCCGGAAGTGACCGTCGCCCAGGTGCTGGTGCGCGCGGTCAACGATTCCAATGAGTTCACTGGCCGCCTGCAGGCGGTGGACACCATTCAATTGCGGCCGCGCGTGAGCGGCTATGTGGACTCGGTGCATTTCACCGAGGGCGCCCTGGTCAAGAAGGGCCAGCTGCTGTTCCGCATCGACCCGCGCCCCTACCAGGCCGAAGTCGACCGGCTGCAGGCCAATCTCAGCCAGGCCCGCTCGGAGCTGACCCTGGCCGACGCCAATGCCGCCCGCGGCCAGCGCCTGCTGGAGCAGCACGCCATTTCGCGCGAGGAAGGCGACCGCCTCAGCACCGCCGCCCAGAGCGCCAAGGCGCAGCTGGCATCCACCGGCGCCGCGCTGGACGCCGCCAAGCTCAACCTCGGCTTCACCGAGGTGCGCGCGCCGGTCGACGGCCGCGTCAGCAATGCCCTGATCACGCCCGGCAACCTGGTCACCAGCAATGACGTGCTGACCAGCGTGGTCAGCGTGAACCCGGTCTACGCCTACTTCGACGTCGACGAGCACAGCTATCTGAAGCTCGAGCAGCTGCGCCGCGAGCGCGGCGTGGCGCCGAAGGTGGCCATGGCGCTGTCGAACGAAGAAGGCTTCCCGCACGCCGGACGCATCGACTTCGTCGACAACCAGCTGCGCGCCGGCTCCGGCACGATCCGCCTGCGCGCGGTGTTCGACAACGCCGACGGCAGCTACACCCCCGGCCTGTATGTGCGCGTGCAGCTGCGCAGCGACAGCCAGCGCCCGCGCGCCCTGATCGACGACCGCGCGGTGGCGTCGGACCTCGGCAACAAGTACGTGCTGGTGCTGAAGGACCGCAAGGTGGAATACCGCCGCGTCGTCACCGGCCCGCTGCTCGACGGCCTGCGCGTGGTCGACGAAGGCCTGAACAAGGACGACGTGGTGGTGGTCAACGGCCTGCAGCACGTGCGTCCCGGCGCCGAGGTGAACGCCACCAAGGTGGCCATGGAAACCCGCAGCCTCGACCCCGACAAGCAGCTCGCCCTCGGCGGCGGCAGCACCAACAAGGTTGCCGCGCAGCACTAATCGATGGACATGGCCCTGCGCCGAACGCGGCGCAGGGATGGAACGAACGGCATCGCCAGGCGCGTCGGACACGCGCCTTCGGGGCCGGCTTGTCCTAAAGAACTCTCAGGACCGATCCGATGAAAATCGCCCAATTCTTCGTGGACAGGCCGATCCTGGCCGGCGTCCTCTCCGTACTGATCGTCATCGCGGGCGGCATTTCGCTGTTCAAGCTGCCGATCTCCGAATATCCCGAAGTGGTGCCGCCCACCGTGGTGGTGCGCGCCAGCTACCCCGGCGCCAACCCCAAGGTGATCGCCGAAACCGTCGCCACGCCGCTGGAAGAACAGATCAACGGCGTGGAGAACATGCTCTACACCTCGTCGCAGTCCACCAGCGACGGCGCCATGACGCTGACGGTGACCTTCGCGTTGGGCAGCGACCTGGACAACGCCCAGGTGCAGGTGCAGAACCGCGTGGCGCAGGCGCTGACCAAGCTGCCGCAGGAAGTGCAGCGCCTGGGCGTGACCACGCAGAAGAGCTCGCCCGACCTGACCATGGTCGTGCACCTCACCTCGCCCGATAACCGCTACGACATGCTGTACCTGTCGAACTACGCGCGCCTGCACATCAAGGACCAGCTGGCGCGCCTGAACGGCGTGGGCGACGTGCAGCTGTTCGGCGCGGGCGAATACAGCATGCGTGTGTGGCTGGATCCGGAAAAACTGGCCTCGCGCCAGCTCACCACCGGCGACGTGATCCATTCCATCCAGGAACAGAACGTGGCGGTGGCCGCCGGTGCGCTGAATGCGCCGCCCGGTCCCGGCAATGCCGCGTTCCAGCTCAACATCAACACGCAGGGCCGCCTGGTCACCGAGGAAGACTTCCTCAACATCATCGTGCGCACCACCGCCGACGGCGGCGTGACGCACCTGCGCGACGTGGCCCGCGTGGAACTGGGTTCCAACAACTACGCGCTGCGCAGCCTGCTGGACAACCAGCCGGCAGTGGCGATTCCGATCTTCGCCCGCCCGGGCTCCAACGCCATCCAGATCTCCGACGAAGTGCGCGCCACAATGGCGGGCCTGAAGAAGGAGTTCCCGCAGGGCGTGGACTACCACATCGTGTACGACCCGACCGTGTTCGTGCGCGGCTCGATCGAAGCGGTGGTGCATACGCTGTTCGAAGCCATCGCCCTGGTGGTGCTGGTGGTGATCCTGTTCCTGCAGACCTGGCGCGCCTCGATCATCCCGCTGGTGGCGGTGCCGGTATCGTTGATCGGCACGTTCGCGGTGATGTACCTGGCGGGCTTCTCGCTCAATGCGCTGTCGCTGTTCGGCCTGGTGCTGGCGATCGGCATCGTGGTGGACGACGCCATCGTGGTGGTGGAAAACGTCGAGCGCCATATCGAGCACGGCATGCGGCCTAAGGAAGCCACGCGCCAGGCGATGAAGGAAGTGACCGGCCCCATCGTCGCCACCGCCCTGGTGCTGTGCGCGGTGTTCGTGCCGACCGCCTTCATCAGCGGCCTGACCGGCCAGTTCTATCGCCAGTTCGCGCTGACCATCGCCATCTCCACGGTGATCTCGGCCTTCAACTCGCTGACCCTGAGCCCGGCGCTCGCCGCCATCCTGCTGCGCGACCATGACGCGCCGAAGGACAAGCTCACGGTGTGGATGGACAAGAGCCTGGGCTGGGTGTTCCGTCCGTTCAACCGCGTGTTCACCAGCGGCGCCAACCGCTACGTCGGCGGCGTGAAGCGCGTGCTGCGCGCCGGTACCGTCACCCTGATGGTGTACGGCGGCCTGGTGGCGCTGGGCTTCCTGGGCTTTGCCCACGTGCCGACCGGCTTCGTGCCGCAGCAGGACAAGCAGTACCTGGTGGCGTTCGCCCAGCTGCCCGATGCCGCCTCGCTGGACCGCACCGAAGACGTGATCCGCCGCATGAGCGACATCGCCCTGAAGCAGCCGGGCGTGCAGAGCGCGGTGGCCTTCCCGGGCCTGTCGATCAATGGTTTCACCAACAGCACCAACTCCGGCATCGTGTTCGCCACGCTGAAGCCCTTCGAGGACCGCCGCGACGCCTCGCTGTCGGCCGGTGCCATTTCGATGGCGCTGAACCAGAAGTTCGCCGGCATCCAGGACGCGTATATCGCGGTGTTCCCGCCGCCGCCGGTGATGGGCCTGGGCACGATCGGCGGTTTCCGCATCCAGATCGAGGACCGCGGCGACGTCGGCTTCGAGGAGTTGTACAAGCAGACCCAGAACCTGATCGCCGAAAGCCGCAAGACGCCGACCCTGGCCGGCCTGTTCTCCAGCTACCAGGTGAGCGTGCCGCAGATCGACGCGAACGTGGACCGCGAGAAGGCCAAGGCCGAAGGCGTGGATCTGGCCGACGTGTACCAGGCCATGCAGGCCTATATGGGCTCGCTCTACGTCAACGACTTCAACCGCTTCGGCCGCACCTACCAGGTGAACGTGTCCGCCGACCAGCACTTCCGCCGTGAACCGGAAGACCTGCTGCAGCTGCGCACCCGCAATGCGCGCGGCGATGCGATCCCGCTCGGTTCGTTCCTGACCGTGCACCAGGGCGTGGGCCCGGACCGCGTGCAGCACTACAACGGCTATCCCACCGCCGAGATCAACGGCGGCCCCGGCCCGGGCTTCAGCTCCGGCCAGGCGCAGGATGCGATGGAGAAGCTGGCGCGCGAGAACCTGCCCAACGGCATGTCGTTCGAATGGACCGAGCTGACGTATCAGCAGATCCTCGCCGGCAATACCGCGGTGCTGGTGTTCCCCTTGTGCGTGCTGCTGGTGTTCCTGGTGCTGGCTTCGCTGTACGAAAGCCTGACCCTGCCGTTGGCGGTGATCCTGATCGTGCCGATGGTGCTGCTGTCCGCGATCTCCGGCGTGTGGCTCTCGGGCGGCGACAACAACATCTTCACCCAGATCGGCCTGATCGTGCTGGTGGGCCTGGCCTGCAAGAACGCCATCCTGATCGTGGAGTTCGCCCGCGAAGCGCAGATCCTGGAAGGCATGGACCGCAAGCAGGCCGTGCTGGAAGCCGCCCGTCTGCGACTGCGCCCGATCCTGATGACCTCGATCGCTTTCATCATGGGTGTGGTGCCGCTGGTCACCTCGCACGGCGCCGGCGCGGAAATGCGCCATGCCATGGGCGTGGCGGTGTTCGCCGGCATGCTCGGCGTCACCTTCTTCGGCCTGATCTTCACCCCGCTGTTCTACGTGATCATCCGCGGCTGGAGCGAGCGCGCCGCGGAACGCCGCGCCGCCCGCCGCGCTGCCAAGGGCCTCAACACGCCCGCGCTGGAGGAACACTGATGTTTACCTTGATTGAAACCGTGCAGGGCTGGTTCGCGCGCCGCGCGCCGAAGCAGGCACGCCTGAGTGCGATGGCCGCCGCCCTGCTGCTGGCAGGCTGCGTGAGCGTCGGGCCGGACTACCATCGGCCCGACGAGAAGCCGCTCACCTTGCAGGAAGCCGATGCGAAGCAGGAAACCGCCGAAGGCTTCCAGGCCGCGTGGTGGAAGCAGTTCAACGACCCCGCGCTGGATGCACTGATCCAGCGCGCGGCGAAGAACGCGCCGGATCTGAAGATCGCCATCGCGCACCTGAAGGAATCGCGCGCCCTGCTCGGCGTCACCCGCGCCGACCAGTGGCCGACCGTCGACACCAACATCGGCTACCAGCGCAGCCGCCAGCAGCAGCCGGGCTTCACCACCGACCGCGTGACCACCGAAAGCTACCGCGCCGGCTTCGACGCCAGCTGGGAGCTGGACCTGTTCGGCGGCGTGCGCCGCTCGGTGGAAGCCGCCGGCGCCGAGGCGCAGGCCAGCGCGGCCTCGCTGCAGGACGCGCAGGTCACGCTGTTCGCCGAAGTGGCGCGCTATTACTTCGACCTGCGCGGCACCCAGCAGCGCATCGACGTGGCCAAGCGCGACATCGACAACCAGCGCGAAACGATGCGGCTGATCCGCGCGCGCTTCGATATCGGCACGGGTTCGGAACAGGACGTGGCCAGCGCCAACGCGCGGCTGGCTTCCACCGAAGCGCAGCTGCCGGTGCTGGAAACGCAGGCCCATGCCGATGAAGCGCATCTGGCGGTGCTGTTGGGCGAGCGTCCGGGCGAACTGGACATCGACCTGTCGCCCGGCAGCTTCAAGCCGATCGACGTGGCGCTGCCGATCGGCAACGCTGGCGACGTGCTGGCGCGCCGCGCCGACGTGCGTATCGCCGAGCGCGAACTGGCCGCGGCCAATGCGCGCATCGGCGTGGCCAAGGCCGACTGGTTCCCGCACATCACGCTGGGCGGTTTCGTCGGCTTCCTGGCCGGTCGCAGCAACGACTTCGGCGGTCCGTCCACGCGCGCCTGGTCGATCGCGCCGAGCATCAGCTGGCCGGGCCTGAACGTGCAGCGCGTGCGCAACAACGTGAAGGCGAGCGAAGCGCGCGCCGACGCGGCGCTGGCCAATTACCAGCGCACCGTGCTGCAGGCGGTGGAAGACGTCAGCAACTCCCTGGTCGGTTTCAATCTGCAGCGCGAGCGCGTGCAGAAGCTGTTCGACCAGGTGGCGCAGAGCCGCCGCGCCGCCGACCTGGCGCGGGTGCGCTACAACGAAGGCGCCGCGGACTACCTGCAGCTGCTCGATGCGGAGCGCACCCAGCTCGCGGCCGAGGACGCGCTGGCCGAAGCGGAAGCGGCGATCAACCTGCGCGCGGTGGCGGTGTACAAGGCCATCGGCGGCGGCTGGGAAGCCTGCGGCGACGAAAGCTGCAGCCAGGTTGCGCAAGTGAAGTGAGGTGGTAGCGCCATGAGTCCTCCTGTCCCGTTTCCGCGCCGCGCGCCGCGCGAGCGCTTCGGCACCGAACCGCCACCGAGCCAGCGCGTGGCGCTGGTGAGCGGCGCCAACCGCGGACTCGGGCTGGAGGTTTCACGCCAGCTTGCCGCCGCCGGCATGACCGTGCTGCTCGGCGCGCGCCAGCTCGCCGCCGGCGAAAAGGCGGCGAAGGCGCTGCGGCGGGAAGGCGGCGACGTCACCGCCGTGCAGCTGGACGTGACGGCGCAAGCGGACGTGGATGCGCTGGCCGAGCGCATCGAACGCGACTACGGGCGGCTCGACGTGCTGGTGAACAATGCCGGCGCGTATTTCAATCTCGACGAGCGCGCGTCCTCGGTGGACCTGGCCAACGTGCGCGGCGCGCTCGACACCAACCTGCTCGGGGCATGGCGGCTCAGCGAAGCCGCCATTCCTTTTATGCGGCGCCATGCCTACGGGCGCATCGTCAATGTCTCCAGCGGCTGCGGCGCCATCGACAGCGAGGGCGAGGACTGCCCCGCGTATCGGGTGTCCAAGGCCGCGCTCAACAGCTACACACGCATGCTCGCCGCCGAGCTCAAAGGCAGCGGGATCCTGGTCAATGCGGTGTGCCCAGGCTGGGTCGCCACCGATATGGGCGGTCCGGGCGGACGGCCCGTTACGGATGGCGCAGCCGGCATCGTCTGGGCCGCGAGCCTGCCCTCGCAGGGCGCGATCACCGGCGGCTTCTTCCGCGACCGCGCACCGATCGCCTGGTGATCCGCTAGCGCTGCACCACCATCGCGAACCAGCGCCAGCCGCGGATCTTCTCCGCGATCAGCTTGACGCTGGTGAGCATCGGTACCGCCAGCAGCGCGCCGGGAATGCCCCACAGCCAGCCCCACACCAGCAGCCACAGCAGGATCGCCACCGGGCTCAGGCGCAGGCGGCGGCCCTGGATCAGCGGCGTGATCAGATTGCCTTCCACCGCAGTGATGCCGGCGAAGGTCAGCGCCGGCAGCAGGGCCTGGCCGGGCTGGTCGAAATGGATCAGGCCGACCAGGGCCAGCATGGTGGTGGTGGCGATGGCGCCGACGTAGGGAATGAAGTTGGCGATCATCGCCACCGCACCCCACAGCAGCGGATCGGGCACCGCATAAGCCCACAGCATGGTGGCGGTAAAGACGCCGAGGATGGCGTTGATCACCACCGTGGTGAGGATGTAGCGCGACACCTCTACCTGGATGCTGCGCACGATCGACACCGTGCGCCGCTTGTAGCGGAAGTTCGGCGCGATCTCGACCAGCCGGCGCAGCAAGGTGTCGCCGTAGATCAGGAAGAAGAACACCAGCAGCACCACGGTCAGCACCGCGGCCAGCGCCCTGGGCGTACCCGCCAGCACGCTCCAGGCATCGATCGCGACCGCGCTCGGGCGCGGCGCCGCACGCACCGGCTGCCCGCCGACCAGGCTCTGGGTGGCGCGGTTGGCCGCTTCCAGCGGCTGCATGATGGTGCGCAGCTTGGGCAGGAAGTTGCGCACCAGGCTGGGCGCGTCGTGGAACCATTCCAGCGCCGGCGGCGTCAGGCGCGCGATGCCGCTGCCGATGCCCGCGATCAGCGCGATCACCAGGAAGCTGGCGCTGAGCCAGCGCGGCACGCGCCGGCGCGCGGCGAAGGCGACGATGGGATTGAGCGCCAGCCCGATGAAGCCGGCCAGCACCAGGGGAATGAGCAGGTCGCGCGCCAGCGTGACGGTGTACAGCAGCGCCAGCAGCAGCAACAGATTGAGCACGACGCGGATGCCCAGCAGATGGCGCTGGGTGAAGCGCGCCGCCGGCATATGGCGATGGCGCGGTGGCGGTTCGTCGGCCGGCGGCAGCGGTGCAGGCGCGGTTTCGCCGCTGCCTGCCGGCGGCGGCACCAGGGGACCGATGGCGCTCATGACGGGTCGAAGCCGCCTTCGCTGAATTCCGCCACCAGGCGCACGGCCTGCGTGACCAGTTCGGCGACGGTGCCGTTGAGCAGCGCGCCCAGGCCGGGAATGCGCAGCGGATGCACGTTCAACTGGCCGAGCACGAAGCCCAGGCCGGCGGCCACGCTTACCGTGCCGAGCGGATGCTGGCGCCCGCGTGCAAGCAGGGCACCGGCCGGTTCCGCCAGCGCCTCGCGCGCATCGGCCACGCGCTCACGCGCTTCGCGCACGGCGCGCAGATGCTTGAACAGACTCATAGGCCCTCCTCCCCATTCGCGCCCGGCCGCATGGCGGCCGGATCCGGCGCTACGCCTTCGGAGCGGCGCATCGCCTGCCGTATGGTCTCACGCCATGCGCTGCGGGAGTCGGGCAGCGTGAGCCAATGCATGCAGCGGCGGAACAGCATGATCATGCCGCCGAGGAACAGCAGCTGCAGCACGCCGAGTATCGCCAGCGCCCATGGCCACGAGTGCAGCCATGCGGCCAACAGCACGCCGACCAGCGCCATCAGGGTGAGACCGAGGCCCACGCCGGCCACGGTGGCGGCGAGTCCGGCCAGCAGCATCCAGGAGACGGCGCTGCGCGCCAGCCCGAGTTCCGCCACCAGCAGGGAGAGTTGCGCACCGAACAGGTGCCTGGCCGCGCGCCCGGCGCGGCCGATGTCGTCGAGGATGCCCGGCGCGGCGGCGTCCGCATCGGCGGACGCCTGCCCCTGCGATGGTTCGTCGGGACGGGCGGGACCGGCGTCCTCGCGCCCGCCGCCCTCGCGGCCGGGATCATGCATCCGCTTGAACTCTTGGCCGGATCAGCGACGCAGGATGCGGCCGAGCAGCCAGCCCGCGCCAAGCGCGATGGCTACCGACTGCACCGGTTTCTCGCGCACGTAGTCGCGCGCGCGTTCCAGCCATACGTCAGCGCGGTCCATCGCCTCGTCATAGGCTTCGCGGCTGCGCTCGCTGTATTCGCCCGCTTTCTCTGTGGCGCGGGTGGCGGCATCGGCAGCCTTGTCGGTGGCGCGATGCAGGCCGTCTTCGACGCGGTCGGCGACGTGGTCGACTTTGTCCTTGGCCGTGGCTACCGCGTCGGAGGTGGCACGCTTGAAGCGTTCGGCACTTTCCTCGATGCGGCTGCCGCCCGTGCCGAGGGCCTGCTCGGGAGCCGTTTCCTTCGCCTGGACTTCTTTGTTCATGGCGTTCTCCTTGGGGACGGGATCGTGGACTGCGGGCTATCGACTGTAGCGAAAATCCCGCCCGGGTGGGCGCCAGGCGGCGCGCCTGTTCAGCTGGCCCGCCGGAAGAAGGCGATTACCGCAAGAATCAGGAAGACGATGAACAGGATCTTGGCGATGCCTGCGGCCGTGCCTGCGATTCCCGTAAAGCCCAGCAACGCCGCAATGATGGCGATGACCAGGAAGATCAGAGCGTAGTGAAGCATGGCGCGATTCCTCTGATTTCAGCGAACGGGAACCCCTGGTCCGCATTCATCCATAGCACGCGCCTCGCGAGCGTGAAGGCTGCGCGCCGCAGCCTCCACACCGTCACCACATCGTTGCGTCACACGCGTTTTCGCTTGAACGGATTTAAGCGTGCACCGTCGCCTTCGCGTAGATCGCATAGGTACCGACGATCTCCGCCTGCGCCAGCACGTGGCCGTGCATCACCTTGCGCAGTTCGTCGAGGGTGAAGCCGTCGGCGAGGTTGAGCTTTTCCACGTCCAGCGCATGCACGCGGAAGTGATAGTGATGCACGCGCTCGTCGTTCCACGGCGGACACGGGCCGTCATAGCCGAGGTATTCGCCGCCCATGTCCTTGTCGCCGTGGAACCAGCCGGTGTAGTCGTTCTTGCCCTGCACGCTGCCGGGCGGGCCGGACGGCGCGCGCTTGCCGTGCGCGACGATGCCGTCGCTGCAGGCGCCTTCGGCCAGCTCGGTGTACTCCACCGGAATATCGGCCATCAGCCAGTGCACGAATTCCACGCGCGGCAGATCGGCCGGCACCGTGCGGCCATCCTGGTTCACGTCGTCGCCGCGGCTGGGCACGTCGATGTCGATGCAGGTGAGCACGTAGGAACGCGTGGCCGGCGGCGCATCCTTCCACGCCAGCTGCGGACTCAGGTTTTCCGACAGGGCGACCGGATTACCCGGCTTGCCGAAGGCGCAGCGCGCGGGAATCGGCTGGCCGTCCTGGAAGCTGTCACTGCGAAGTTGCACGGCGGTCTCCTCGGTGGTCGCTGATCATTTTGCCTGGTAGGTGACGCGATACACGGCGCCGCTCAGGTCGTCGCTCACCAGCAGGCTGCCGTCCGGCAGCGGCTGCACGTCGGCGGGGCGACCCCAGGCTTTCTCGTCCTGCATGAAGCCGTCGATCAGCGGTTCGTACGAGGCCACCTTGTTGCCGTTGAGGCGCACTGTCATCACGCGGTAACCGGATTTCCTGGTGCGGTTCCACGAGCCGTGTTCGGCAATGATCAGCGCGCCCTTGTAGGCGGCCGGGAACTGCTGGCCTTCGTAGAAGCGCAGGCCCAGCGAGGCCACGTGGGGGCCGAGCTTGAGCACCGGCGGCGTGTAGTCCTTGCAGTTCTTGCCCTTGCCGAATTCCGGATCGAGCGTGTCGCCTTGATGGCAATAGGGATAGCCGAAGTGCTCGCCCACGCGGGTGAGGCGATTGAGTTCGTCGCTGGGCAGGTCGTCGCCCAGCAGGTCGCGGCCGTTCTCGGTGAACCACAGGTCGTTGCTGCCCGGGCGCCAGGTGAAGCCGACGGTGTTGCGGATGCCGTAGGCGACATCTTCCAGGCCGGTGCCGTCCTTGTTGAGGCGGGTGAGCTTGGCGTAGTCCTTGCCCTTGTCGCAGATATTGCAGGGCGCGCCGATCGGCACGTACAGCTTGCCGTCGGGGCCGAAGGCGATGAACTTCCAGCCGTGGTGCGTCTCGGTGGGGAACTTGTCGTACACCACCTCAGGTTTAGGCGGGTTGTCGAGGTGGTTCTCGATATCGCGCAGCACCACGATCTTGCTCACGGCGGACACATACAGGTCGCCGTCCTTGAACGCCACGCCCACCGGCAGCTGCAGGCCGGTGGCGATCACGCGCACCTTGTCGGCCTTGCCACTGCCCGTGCTGTCGGTCAGCGCATAGACCTTGCCGGCGTCGTTCGAACCGACGAACACCGTGCCCTTGGCGCCCAGCGCGATCTCGCGCGCATTGGGGGTCTGGTCGGTATAGACCGCGATATGGAAACCCTTGGGCAGGGTCAGCTTGTCCAGCTGGGGATCGGCCAGGGCCGGTAGAGCAAGCAGGCCGAGCGCGAGAGCGAGGAACGGACGCATGGGTGACCTCCGGGTGGGCGGAGCCCCGAAGCCTATACCGACGCGCGTGAAGTTGCCTCTGCCGCTCTGATATCGTGCGCCGCCTGAGAGGGGCGACAGATGAGCGAATTGCAGGACCTGACCACCCTGGTGCGCGCGGCCACGCCGCTGCTGGTCATCGAGACGGTGGACGAACAGCGGGTGATCGAGTGTTTCCGCCACGTCATTTCGCAGTCGCTGCGGCCGCTGTGGCGCTGGACCCTGACCGACGGCTTGAACCGGCTGGACTTCGCCCAGGGCGGCGAGGCGATCGCGCCGGATGCGGACGCCACCCTGGATGCCATCCGCGACGCGCCCGAGCGCGGCATCTACCTGCTGTTCGATTTCCACCCGTTCCTGCGCTATGCCATGACCTTGCGCCAGCTGCGCGAGATCGTGCAGCGCCAGCGTTCGGCGGCGCATACGATCGTGCTGGTGGGCGCGCGCATCGAGCTGCCGGAGGAGCTGGAGGCGCTGTGCATGCGCGTGCCGCTGTCGCTGCCGGACATCAAGGAGCTGGCCGCGATCCTGCGCGCCGAGGCGCTGGCCTGGCAGCGCGAGCACGGCCGCCGCGTGGAAGTGGACGGCGACGCCGCGCGCACCATCGTGCGCAACCTGCTCGGCCTGGCCGCGACGGATGCGCGGCGCATCGTGCGCAAGCTGATCTACAACGACGGCGCGCTCACCGCCGACGACCTGCCGGAACTGATGCGCACCAAGTTCGAGCTGCTCAACCGCTCCGGCCTGCTGCATTACGAATACGCCACGGCCAGCTTCGCCGATATCGCTGGCGTCAGCCGCGTGCGCGACTGGGTGGCGCGGCGGCGCACGATCTTCCTCGCCGCCGAACCCGATCCCACGCTCGACCCGCCCAAGGGCGTGCTGCTGCTGGGCGTGCAGGGCTGCGGCAAAAGCCTGGCGGCCAAGGCGATCGCCGGCGGCTTCGGCGTGCCGCTGGTGCGCATGGATTTCGGCGCGCTCTACAACAAGTACCAGGGCGAGACCGAAAAGAACCTGCGCGAGGCGCTGCACAGCACCGAGCTGCTGGCGCCGTGCGTGCTGTGGATCGACGAGATCGAGAAGGGCCTGGCCAGCGGCGGCGAGGATGGCGGCGTGTCGCGCCGCGTGCTCGGCTATCTGCTGACCTGGATGGCGGAGCGCAAGGCGAAAGTCTTCGTGGTGGCTACCGCCAATGCGGTGGACGAGCTGCCGGCCGAGCTGCTGCGCAAGGGTCGCTTCGACGAGATCTTCTTCGTCGACCTGCCCAAGCCGTCCGTGCGCAACGACATCTTCGCGATGCATCTGCGCCGGCGGAAACTGCCGGTGGAGCAGTTCGATCTGCCGGCCTTGTCGGCCGCGAGCGAAGGTTTCTCCGGCGCGGAAATCGAGCAGGCCGTGGTCAGCGCGCTGTACGACGCCAGCAGCGCCGCCACACCGCCGGACCAGCCGATGATGATCGCCGCACTGGGCGCGACGCGGCCCTTGTCGGTGCTGATGCGCGAGCAGGTCGAAGCGCTGCGCATCTGGGCGCGCGGGCGCTGCGTGCCGGCGGATTGAGGTTCTGATGGATCGTGCACGCATCGACGCCGTGATCGACGCGCTCGCCAACGAAGGCTGGTGCGTGTTCGAGGATCTGCTGCCTGGCGAAGCGACGGCGGCGCTGGCGGGCGAGTGCGCGGCGCGGCATGCGTCGGGCGAGCTGACAGCGGCGCGGATCGGGCGGGAGAAGCTGGCATCCACCCTGCGCGGCGACCACACGCGCTGGTTCGAGATGGACGCACCCACCGCGGCGCAGCAGCCGTACGTCGAAGCGCTCGACGCGCTGCGCGTGGCCTTCAATCGCAGCCTGATGCTGGGACTGGTGGAAAGCGAAGCGCATTACGCCGTGTATCCGCCCGGCGCGCGCTATGCGCGACACCTGGACCAGCCGCACCAGCTCGAAGCGCGCGTGGTGTCGGCGGTGTATTACCTCAACGCGGATTGGCGCGCGGAAGACGGCGGCGCGCTGCGCCTGTATCTGGACGACGGCAGCCACCACGACGTGCTGCCGCAGGCGGGGCGCATGGTGCTGTTCCTGTCCTCGCACTTCGAACACGAAGTGTTGCCGGCCACGCGCGAGCGCATGAGCATCGCCTGCTGGATGCGGCGGCGCGAGCCGGGTTCGCTGATTTGATCGGGTTGATCTGACGCGTTACGCCCGAATCAGTCGGCCAGCGCGTTGAAGCGCGCGGCGATGTATTCGTCGGTGAAGCTGGTCATGTCCATGCCGCGGATAAA
This sequence comes from Dyella sp. LX-66, assembly GCF_018599165.1. Classification (NCBI taxonomy): domain Bacteria; kingdom Pseudomonadati; phylum Pseudomonadota; class Gammaproteobacteria; order Lysobacterales; family Rhodanobacteraceae; genus Dyella; species Dyella sp. LX-66. The sequence continues at coordinate 27,226 of NZ_JAHFVJ010000012.1, read as the reverse complement.
GCCGCAATGGCCGCCGTGCGGCGCGATATCCAGCTCCACGCAGGGCGGCAGTTCCAGCTTTTCGAACGCATCGACGGGGATGACCGGATCATCGCGCGCGGTGAGGATGGTGGCTGGAATCTGCATGCGCTTGAGCGCGGCGCCGGCTACCGAATAGCCGTCCAGATAGGCCTGCAGCGAGCCGAAGTCGGTATGGCGCAGCACCAGCGATTCGGTGAGGCCGCGCAGGTTCTGCTTGAGCTCATCCAGCTCGAAATACTGGCGGTGCGGAAACGCTGCCTGCTTGGCGCGCAGCGAGCGGCGCCACTTGCGCAGGAAGTAGGCCCGGTAGAACCACGGTGCGGTTTCTTCCAGCGAGAACAGGCCTTCGCCCGGATCGACGATCGGGCACACCGCGAGCGCGTAATCCAGCGGCACGCCGGCTTCCGGCGCACGCAGCGCGGCGCGCAGCGCGAAGTTGCCGCCCAGCGAGAACCCGGCCAGCGCCAGCTTGCGCGAGGGCCAGCGCCGGGCGATGTCGCCCAGCGCGTGCACCACTTCGTCGATGCGGCAGGAATGGAACAGCGCTTCGTTGAGCGGATGGCTGTCGCCGTGGTCGCGGAAATTCAGGCGGAAGATGTCCCAGCCTTCGGCGAGCAGGCGGCTGCCGGTCTGCAGCACGTAGGTGGAATCGACGCTGCCTTCCCAGCCGTGGAACAGCACGGCCAGGCCGCGCGCCTGCGGGAGCTTTTTCTGCGCGGTGTAGGCGCCGGTGAGGCGTACGCCGTCGCCCCCGTCCACCATCGTCTCCTGCGCGCCTTCGCGCACGGTCTGCGCCGCATGCGGCAGCAGCTGGCGGCGCACGCCGCTGGAGGACAGCATGGTCTGGATATGGCCGCTGGTCAGCGGCCATGGCGGGCGGAAATCGGTGCCTCGGGGGAGGGTCATGCGGTGCGGTCTTCCAGCGCCGCGGCGATGCGTTCGCGCGACAGTTCCGCCATGCGACGGCGCGCGTCCGGCGTGGCGGGCACCGGTTCCAGGAAATGCACTTCGGCGTCCAGCGGCGCCTCGCCCAGCAGGCGCAGGAAGTTCTGCATGAAGTTCTCGTGCTCGCGGAAACCCGCGTCGACCACGCGGCGGCCGTCGCGCGCGAAGCGCAGCGCCACCGGCTGCACCGGCACTTCCGCGTCCAGCGCGGCCTGGAAGATGCGCGCATGGAACACGCGCAGCACGCCGTTGTGGCCGGTGCCGCCTTCCGGGAATACCGCCACCGAACGGCCGCCGCGCAGGCGGTCGACCATCACCTGCATCACCGTGGCCAGCGAGTGGTTGCTGCCGCGGCGATGGAAGATGGTGCCGCCGCTGGCGGCCAGCCAGCCGACCAGCGGCCAGCTGGCGATCTCCGCCTTGGCCACGAAGCAGGCGGCGCGCTGGCTGTGCAGCAGCTCGATGTCGATCCACGAGGTGTGGTTGGCCACGAACAGCACCGGATCGCGCAGCGGCTGGCCAATGCGCACCGAGCGCAGGCCGAAGATGCGCAGCAGCGCGCGCGACCACCAGCGGATCATGCGGTGCGCGAACGGCTCGCGGCCGTCCTTCATCACGACGTGGCGGTTCCAGCTGAGGATGCCGGCGCACAGGAACACGCCCAGCACGATATGCAGGAGCAACAGAGGAATGCGCCAGAAGTAGCGCAGCGGTCGCAGGAAATCTCGGTCCTGGGCGGAGACGGTGTCGGTGCTCATCAGCGGGTTAGTTTAGCGTTAGTGGGACTCTACGTCGGCTGTGCGCATGCGCATGGTGCAGACGGCATTCCACTGGCGTTTCAAACTGCCGGCCCGGATGAATCACTGCGCTGCCAGGCTGGCCTCGATCAGCCGCCGCGCCATCGCGCCCAGCACGCGTGCCGGACTGCGTTCGCCGAAGGCCTGGCCGGAGACGTAGCTGCCTTCGATCAGCAGCAGCAGGCCATCGGCCAGTTCGTCCGGATCGGGGGCGCCCATGCCGCGGCACAGCTCGCGCAGGTGCTCGCGCAAGGCTTCCTTGCTCTCCACGCCGACCTGGTGCGCCGGATGGGCGGGATCGGGGTATTCGATCACCGCATTGGTGAGGCCGCAGCCGCGGTAGCCATCGGTGCTGGCGCGCGTGGCCAGGTAGTCGACGTAGGCCAGCAGTTGCGCCTTGGGGTCGTCCGGATGGCCGGCGCCCTGGGCGGCGAAGTTGTCGCGGAAGCGGCGGTCGTAGTCGCGCAGGTACTCGGCGATCAACTCGTCCTTGGACTCGAAGGCGCGGTACAGGCTGGGCTTGGTCACCCCGGCGCGGTTGACGATCTCCTCCACGCCGATCGCGCGGATGCCTTCGCGGTAGAACAGGTCGAAGGCGGTGTCGCGGATGCGGTCCGCCGCGCGGCGTGGCGTTTCGGAGGATTCCGGGGCTACCGGGGTGGATTTCGTGCGGTTGGACATGGTTCGACCTGTTGACAATGTTACCGATCGGTACGTACTCTGCGCTCCCATCCCGTACCGATCGGTAACATGACTATACAACGCCACCGGCCCTTCGGCCAAAACTACGCCTTCGTCGTCGTCGCCGTGGTCTTCCTGGCCCTGCTCGCATCGGCCGGTATGCGTGCCACGCCGGGCGTGCTGATGCTGCCGCTGGGCCGCGCCTTCGGCTGGAGCCGGGACAGCATTTCCTCGGCCGCCGCGGTCGGCATCCTGCTGTACGGCCTGATGGGTCCGTTCGCCGCGGCGCTGATGCAGCGTTTCGGCATCCGCCGTGTGCTGCTGGTGGCGCTGTCGGTGATGACCCTGGCCGCCGCCTCCAGCGCGCTGATGAGCCAGCCCTGGCAATTGGTGGCCACCTGGGGCGTGCTGTCCGGCGCCGGCACCGGCTGCGTGGCGGTGGTGATGGGCGCCACCGTGGTCGGCCGCTGGTTCAGCAGCCATCGCGGACTGATGATGGGCCTGCTCACCGCCAGCACCGCCACCGGCACCTTGATCTTCCTGCCCGGGCTGGCGGCGATTGCCGAGTACTTCGGCTGGCAGGCCGTGGTGCTGACCATTGCCGCCGTTTCCGCGGTGCTGATCCCGCTGGCCTGGTGGCTGCTGCCGGAACGCCCGTCGGATATCGGCTTGCGCCGCTACGGCGCCGCGGCGGACGAGCCGGTCGATACCGGCGCTGCGACCGGCAACCTGTTTGCCATGACCCTGGGCGTGCTGCGCAACGCCACCCGCAACGGCACGTTCTGGCTGCTGTTCGCCACCTTCTTCGTGTGCGGCTTCACCACCAACGGGTTGATCGGCACGCACTTCATTGCGCTGTGCGGCGACCACGGCATCCCGGAAGTACGCGCGGCCGGCCTGCTGGCGATGATGGGCATCTTCGACCTGGTCGGCACCACGGCCTCGGGCTGGCTCACCGACCGCTTCGATCCGCGCAAGCTGCTGTTCGTCTATTACGGGCTGCGCGGGCTGTCGCTGATGTATCTGCCGTATTCCGATTTCTCGTTCTACAGCCTGTCGCTGTTCGGCGTGTTCTACGGCCTGGACTGGATCGCCACCGTGCCGCCCACCCTGCGCCTGACCACCGACGCCTTCGGCGAGCGCGATGCACCGATCGTGTTCGGCTGGGTGGTGGCCGGCCACCAGGTCGGCGCCGCCACCGCCGCCTTCATGGCCGGCGTGCTGCGCGTGCAGCTGGGCAGCTATATGACGCCGTTCGTGATCGCCGGCGCCGCGGGCGTGGTGGCGGCCTTCCTGGCCCTGCGCATCGGCCGCCGCCGCGATCGCGGCGAGCTGCCGGCACTGGCCGGCGAGGCGGCGTAAAGGCGTAGGTTGGGGTGAGCCAAAGGCGAACCCCAACAGACCTTCAGGCGCGTCACAACGTTGGGGTTCGCTGCGCTCACCCCAACCTACGATTCGAGCTGCGACAAAGGCAGCGCCGCCGAGCGCTTCACCGTGCGCAGCACGAAGCTGGAGTTCACGTCGGCCACGCCGGAGGCATTGAGCAGGCGATCGAGCAGGAAGCGCGAGAAGTGCTGCAGGTCGGCGACATAGACGTGCATCAGGTAGTCCATGTCGCCGGTCAGCGCGTAGCAGGCCACGATCTCGTCCCACTCGTTGACGTTGCGCACGAAGCGCTCGATCGCCTCGCCTTCGTGCTTGGCCAGCTGCACGCGCACGAAGGCCTGCAGCCCCAGGCCCACCGCCTCCGGGTCGACCTGGGCGCTGTAGCCGGTGAGCACGCCCTCGGCCTCCAGCCGCTGCAGGCGGCGCAGGCAGGCGGAGGGCGACAGGTTCACCCGCTCGGCCAGCTCGGCGTTGGTGATGCGGCCCTCGCTCTGCAGGACGGCGAGCATGCGCAGGTCGGTGCGGTCCAGGGTGGCCATGCAAGATGCTCCGGCTAGATAACGTCGTGACGCATGATTATTGCGCTTTTAGCGTCACATCCTGCAACAAAACAACCTTCATGCGCGCCCTCCGCCGTATCCTGTTGTCCTTCTACCCGGAGGCCCGCCATGGACCACAGCACGCCACGCAAAGTCGAACACCAGCAGACCGACCGCGGTTATGTGCCGGTGTATGCCACCGGCGTGGTCGAGCAGCCCTGGGCCAACTACAGCCAGACCGACCACGAGGTCTGGAACACCCTGTACCGCCGCCAGCGCGAGCTGCTGAAAGGCCGCGCCTGCCAGGAATTCCTCGACGGCATCGAACGTTTCGGCATGGGCGAGAACGGCATTCCGAAGTTTGCCGACCTCAACCAGGTGCTGGGCGAAACCACTGGCTGGGAGCTGGTGGCCGTGGAAGGCCTGCTGCCGGACGAAGTGTTCTTCGACCACCTGGCCAACCGCCGCTTCCCGGTCAGCTGGTGGATCCGCCGCCCCGACCAGCTCGACTACCTGAGCGAGCCGGACCTGTTCCACGACCTGTTCGGCCACGTGCCCCTGCTGCTCAATCCGGTGTTCGCCGACTACATGCAGGCCTATGGCCGCGGCGGCATGAAGGCCTTCGGCATCGGTCCGGAAGCGCTGATGAACCTGACCCGCCTGTACTGGTACACGGTGGAGTTCGGCCTGATCAATACCGGCGAAGGCATGCGCATCTACGGCGCCGGCATCGTCAGCTCCAAGGGCGAGTCGATCTACTGCCTGGATGCCGCCGCGCCGAATCGCATCGGCTTCGGCCTGGAGCGCGTGATGAATACGCGCTACCGCATCGACACCTACCAGCAGACCTACTTCGTGATCGACAGCTTCGAGCAGCTGTTCGATGCGACGCGCCCGGACTTCACGCCGATCTACGCGGACCTGAAGACGCACCAGCCGCACGCCGCCGCCGACGTGCTCGACAGCGACCGCGTGTTCAACCGCGGCACGCGCGAAGGCTTTGCGACCGACGCCGACACCTGAGTCCGCGTCGATGCCGCATATGAAAAGGCCCGCATCTGCGGGCCTTTTTTATTGCACCGATTTCTTGCCGCGCTTGAGCTCACTCACCGCCAGCACCTTGGCGATGCGCGTCCCATCCCAGCAATAGCGCAGATGCTCCGCCTGCACGCACGGCGCCACGCAGTCCGGATAGAACACCGCGATGCACTCGCCGCCGGCATGGCGCACGCTGTCGTACACGATGCCGTCGGAACCGTCCGCGCGCAGCCGGCGCGCCAGCTTTACGCTGGCCACGTAGCTGTCCGGGTCGTGCTCGGCCGGCCAGCCGCCGCGCAGGTCGTGCAGCTTGGCCTGCACGCTGGTGCGGTAGCAGCGCATCTCCACGTCGCACGCGGGCTCCGCGGTGGCGGCGAGGAAGCGCTCGCGGTGGTAGACGGTTTCCTCCACCGCGGTGATCAGGCTGCGCCCGGCGTAGAACACGCCCCAGCTGCCATCGGAAAAACGGCTGCCGTCGGGATTCAGATGAGTGAACGCCGCCATCACCGGCGTGGTGCCGGGGCCACTGACGCGACGATCCTGCGGCACCAGCGGCAGCACGCCGAGTTCGTCGCGGATGCGCGGATTGGTCAGCGCCTCGATGGAGAACAGCGCTTCGAGGTCGGCCGCGTCGGCAATGCGGTCGTACACGCTGACCGGCGGAAACCGGCTCGGCACGATGCGGAAGGCCTGGCTCCAGCGGATGCGTTTCAGGGGCGGGGTGTCTGCCATGACGGAAAGTTCTTCACTGTGCCCAGGACTCGCCAGTATGCGGTCCCGGGGTATCGCCGACTGCGACGCGTGCCGCGCCGGTCACCAGCCGCGCTGCGCGTCCAGGTACTGGCGCACCACGTACAGGTCAGCCACGTTGCCGGAAAGCATGCGGTCCAGCGCCGAGCCGCCGCCGAACAGCGGCGCCGCGTTCGGCTTGCGCACCCAGGCGTCGGCCTGCTTGGTGTCGGGAAAGAGAATCTGCAGGTCCTTGTAGATGCCCAGCAGATAACTGATGCGCTCGAGCACGTCGCGGCCCAGGCTGCCTTCCTGCTGGCGTTTCCATTTGTAGAAAGTCGACTCCGGCGGATCGCCGAGCAGCCGGCGCTGATCGCTGATGCGCAGCTCCCACTGCTCGGCCAGCTTGAAGAAAGCGCGCAAGGCCGGGCCGCCAAGCTCGGTAGCCGCGACGAATTCGGGCTGGAGGTGGGCCGCCATTGTCTACTCTCCATGTGAAGTTGACGTGCAGTCTACTCCATATGTGTAGTTCACGCCACTGGCGGCCCAGAGGCCGGTCCGGCGGCGTGGTTCAGGACTTGCCGCCATCCTTCGCGCAATCGCAGCCGAATACCGGCTCCGGCCCGCCCTCGTCGATAAAGCGGTCGATGCGCTGCTCCAAAACCGGCAACGGCACCGAGCCGATCTCCAGCACCGTGTCGTGGAAATGGCGGATGTCGAAGCGGGTGCCCAGCGCCTGCTCGGCCTTGCGGCGCAGCTCCAGAATCTTCAGATAACCCAGCTCGTAGGACAGCGCCTGCCCCGGCCAGCTGATGTAGCGGTCCACTTCGTTGGCGATCTCGCGTGCGGACAGCGCGGTGTTGTCGGTGAGGTAGTCGATCGCCTGCTGGCGGGTCCAGCCCATGTGGTGGATGCCGGTGTCCACCACCAGGCGGCAGGCGCGCCACATCTGGTAGGTGAGATAGCCGAAGCGGTCGTAAGGCGTCTTGTAGATGCCCATCTCGTTGCCGAGATATTCCGAGTACAGGCCCCAGCCCTCGCCGTAGGCCGAGATATAGCCCTGGCGGCGGAACGCCGGCTGGCCTTTCTGCTCGGCGGCCAGCGCCAGCTGCAGCGAATGGCCGGGCGCCGATTCGTGCAGGGTCAACGCGGCCACGTTGTACAGCGGGCGCGACGGCAGGTCGTAGGTGTTCACCAGATAAGCGCTCGCGCCGCCGCGACCGGAGGTGTAGTACGGCGCGATATCCGGCGCCACCGGCACGATGGCGAAGCGCTGGCGCGGCAGGCGGCCGAACAGCTTGCCGAGCTGGCCGTCCACCTGCTTGGCCACCCAGGCGCTGCGCATCAGCAGTTCCTCGGGTGTCTTGGCGTGGAACTGTGGATCCGTGCGCAGGAACTTCAGGAACTGGGGAAAGCTGCCCTTGAAGCCGCTTTCCTGCATGGTCTTGACCATCTGCGCATGGATCTTCGCCACCTGCTCCAGGCCCACCTGGTGGATGGCGCCGGGGTCCAGGTCCAGCGTGGTGTATTCGATGATCTGCTGGCGGTACCAGGCCTTGCCGTCCGGCATGGCTTCGGCGGCGAGCGTGGTGCGCGCGCGGGGCACGTATTCCTCGCGGAAGAACTTCAGCAGCGTGGCGTAGGCGGGGATCACCTTCTGCGCGATCGCCTGCTTCGCTTCCTCGCGCATGCGCGCGGCCTCCTCGGCGGAGACGCTGGCCGGCATCTGTTCGAACGGCTTGTAGAAGCTGCTCTGGGTCGGGTCTTTCAGGTCCGACACCGCCACGATCGAGGCATCGCGCCCGTCCAGCACCGCGCGCGGCACGGTGAAGCCGCGGTCGAGCCCATCGCGCATGTTGGCGATCTGTTGCGCGAAGTAGGCCGGCACCTGGCCCAGGTGATCCAGATAGCGGCGATAGTCCTGCGGCGTGCGCAGTTCGTCGGCGTTGAGCACGTAGCCCAGGTCGCTCCAGAACGCCGAGTCGCTGTTGAACGGCATCTGCCACTGCTTGTACTGCTGGCCCGCGAGCATGTTCTGGATCTGCGTGCGGTACACGGCGTAGTTGACCTTGTCCTCGGCGCCGAGCTGCTTCGGGTCGATCGCGTCGAGGTCGGCCAGCGTCTTCTTCCAGACGTCGAGCCGGCGCTGCTGGCTGGCGGCGTCGACGTCGTCCAGCCGCGCATTGCTCGGCTGCGCCTCGCCGGCGTTGTTGATGCCGGCCTGGCCGTTGCGCCAGGCCCATTCCTGCTCGTAGATGCGGTGGAAACGCGCGGCGGCGTCATCCGCCCAGGCGGGCGCGGCCAGTGTCAGCGCGGCCAGCGCCAGCCAGGTGATGCGATGGGGATTGTTCACTCTCTGATTTCCTTTGCTTCCGGCGCGGCAGCCAGCACGGCATCCTCCACGCTCCAGTAATCCAGCGCCTGTGAAGGAAGCTGGGGCAGCGCCATGCGTTGCAGCGCGCTGCGCGCATGATCCTTCAAACGGGCCACGCGCAGCGCGATGCCGCGCGCATCCAGCCAGGCGACGAAATCGCCCAGCGATTCCAGCACGGTGCCGTCCAGGTCGGGCGATTCCTCCAGGCTCAGCACCACCTCGCGCAGCGGCGTGCGCTCGGTGACGCGCTGGCGCACCTGCGCGAACACGGCCTCGGCATTGGCGAAGAACAGCGGTTCTTCCGGCCGCACGATCAGCACGCCCGGCATTTCGCGCGCCTGCGTGTGCGCCGCCACGTCGACGAAATCGTGCCCGCCGTCCAGCCGCCCCAGCACGCTCAGCCGCGGCGTGGCCAGGCGGCGCAGCAACATGATCAGGCTGAAGGCGATGGCGAACAGCAGACCGTTGAGAATACCCAGCGACAACACCGCCAACACCGCCGCCAGCGCCACCAGGCGGTCGCGATGCCAGCGCAGGTAGGGGCTGAAGGCGGACAGGCGCAGCGACTTGCTCACCGCGTGGATCACGATGGCCGCCAGCACCGGCATCGGAATGCGTTCGATCCACGGCAGCAGGAACAGCACCATCAGCAGCACGCCGCCCGCCGCCACCAGGCCAGCCAGGCGCGAGCGCGCACCGGCCGCTTCGTTCGCCGAGGTGGCCGAATAACCCGCGCCGACCGGCATGCCGTGCAGCAGGCCCGCCACCACATTGGCCGCGCCGAGCACGGCCAGGTCGCGGTTGAGATTCACCGCATCGCCATGCTTCAGCGCGAAGTTGCGGATCGAACCGTACGACTCCGCGTACAGGATCAACAGCAGCGCCGCCGCCAACTCCACGCTGGGCAGCCATTGCCCGCTCGCCGGCCAGCGCGGCCAGGCCCATTGCGGCGCCAGCTGCATCGCGCCGACCAGGGCCACGCCATGCCGCGCCAGCCAGCCCGACGCGGCAATGCCCAGCGCGATCGCCAGCAGGCTGCCCGGCAGGCGGCGCAGGCGCTCGCACAGAAACAGCAACAGCAGCGCAACGGCGCCCATGCCGAGCGCCGCGGGCTTGATGCCGCCGAGATCGCCGAACAGATGGACCAGCAGCACCGGCACGAAATCGCCATGCAGCGCCGGCACGCCCAGCAAGGTCGGCAGCTGCTTGAGCGCGATCACGCAGGCCAGGCCGAAGGTGTAGCCGCGCAGCACCGGCCGCGCGATCAGATGCGACAGACCGCCCAGCCGCAGCGCGCCGGCCAGCAGAAAGCACAGGCCCGTAAGCACCACCAACCCCGCCACGATGGCCGCGCGCGAGGACGGATCGCCGCCTTCCAGCGCCAGCGTGCCGGCGGCGAGCACCGCCGCGGACGAAGAGGTGGCCGAGACGATGGCATAGCGGCTGCGCCCCAGCAGGCCATAGCAGACCAGGCCGGCGAACAGCGCCATCACGCCCGCTTGCGGAGGGAGTCCCGCGATGCCCGCATAGGCGACGGCCTCGGGCAGCAGCAGGCCGGCAATCGCCAGCCCGGCGAGCAGATCGACGGTGAAGCCTGGCGCCGCCTTGGCGGCCGCCGCGTCGGCGTTCACCCGATCACACCCGTCCAGCCGGGCAGATAGGCCGCGTCATGCGTATGCGCGTGCAGCAGCGCTTCGTCGACCACGCGCTTGCTGATCTTGCCGCCGGCCAGCTTCACGCGGCGGCGGTAGAAATCCGCCCACAGGAATTCGGCGTACGGCGTGGCGTCCTTCGAGTAACCACCGGCCTGGCGCAGGCGCGCGGCCAGGGTGCGGTAGGGATCGTCGACGAGTTTGTCCAGGCTGGCGGGGATCGCGTCGTAGGCGATGCGCTGTCCCACCGCGTCGTAGGGATGCGCCCAGCGGTTGAATTCCATGGTGCGCCAGAACACGTCAGGCTCCAGCCAGGAGAAATCCCGCTGCACCATCACCGGCACGCTTTTCACGCCTTCTTCGAGCAAGGCCAAGCCCAGGTGATGGTGGTCGACGATATAGACCTTGTTCTTCGGCCCCAGCACGCCGGGAAACCAGTGCGCGTCGATCAGCTCCTTGCGCTTCTTCTTGCCCAGGCTGCGCCAGATGCCGCGCTTCTCGGCCACTTCGGCCTTGCCGACGGTGACCTGGGTGGGCCGCAGCTTGTCGGGCGCGACAGTCAGCAAGGGATGGCGTACATGCGGCTCGGACATGGACAGTTCCTCAAGGGCTGGCGGACGGGGGCATACCGCAGCGCGCCGAGAGTAGCCCAAGCCGGCCACAGCTTCCTGCGCCGGCGGCTGGGTTAGGCTGGGTGTCCCCCATGCAGCCCGACGGCCACGCCATGCCCGCATCCCGCTCCGCCATTCGCTTCGCTCCGCTGGTGCTCGCGCTGGCCCTGCCCGCCGTCTCCTTCGCCCAGGCCCAGGACGACTTCGCGCGCTGCCTGGCCGGGCTGGCGCCCAAGGCGGTGCAGGCGCGCGTGCAGGCCGACACCTACCAGCGCTACACGCGCGACCTGGTGGCCGACACCACGGTGATCGACTCGCTCAACCGCCAGCCGGAGTTCGTGATCCCGGTGTGGGATTACCTCTCGGCCCTGGTCGACCAGGAGCGCGTGGACGATGGCAAGGCGCGCATGCAGCAATGGTCGGCGGTGCTCTCGCGTGCGCAGCAGACCTACGGCGTGGATCCCGCCACCGTGGTGGCCGTGTGGGGCGTGGAGAGCAACTACGGCCAGCAGTTCGGCCAGAAGCCGCTGCTGCAGTCGCTGGCCACGCTCTCGTGCATGGGGCGGCGGCAGGAGTATTTCCGCGGCGAGTTCTTCGCCGCGCTGCGCATCGTGCAGAGCGGCGATATCGGCGCGGACGAGTTCAAGGGTTCCTGGGCCGGTGCGTTCGGGCATACGCAGTTCATGCCGTCCACCTTCGAACGCGTGGCGGTGGATTTCGACGGCGACGGCCATCGCGACCTGATCGCCAGCGTGCCGGATGCGCTGGGTTCCACCGCGCATTACCTGCAGATGTCGCATTGGCAGGCCGGGCAGCCGTGGGGCTACGAGGTGAAGCTGCCGGCGAACTTCGACAGCAAGATCAACGGGCGCACGGCCAAGCGGCCGCTCAGCTACTGGAGCGCGCAGGGCGTGCGCCTGGTCGATGGCTCGCCCCTGCCCGGCGGCGACGAGCCGGCGGGCCTGGTGCTGCCGGCCGGTGCGCAGGGTCCGGCGTTCCTGACCTTGCGCAACTTCGATGCGATCTACGCGTACAACGCGTCGATCAACTACACCCTGGCGATTGCCCTGCTGTCGGACCGCCTGCGCGGCAAGCCCGGCATGGTGGCGTCCTGGCCCACCGACGATCCCGGCACCTCGCGCGCGGAACGGCGCGAGATCCAGCAGCTGCTGATCAACCGCGGCTACGACATCGGCACCGTCGACGGCATGGTCGGCGACAAGACGCGCCAGGCGATCCAGGAGGAGCAGCGCAAGCGCGGACTGCCGGTGGACGACGGACGTCCGGGGCAGCGCATTCTCAAGGCGCTGCGGCAGTCGCCCTGACACGTAGGTTGGGGTGAGCCGCAGGCGAACCCCAACACCGTCACTTCCAAGCGCATCGCGATGTTGGGGTTCGCCTGCGGCTCACCCCAACCTACGATCAGCCCATCCCTTCGTAATAGCCGCGCATGGCTTCGAGATAAGCATCCAGATCGCGCCCCGGCTGGGGCGCGAAGCGCTCGCCGGTAGTGCGGCAGTCGGCGATGCGGTCGGGGCGGAAATTGCGGAAGCCTTCGCGCAGGCGGCACCAGGTGCCCAGGGTCCACTTGCCGCCCCAGAAGGCCAGGCACAGCGGCTCGACTTCGCGCGTGCTGGTGCGGCCGGCTTCGTCGGCATAGTCCAGGCACAGCACCTGGCTGTCGCTGATGGCGCTGTTGAGGCGGTCGATCATGGCGGCGAAGGCGACGCGTCCGGCGTCGCGCCAGATCGGCGCATAGATGCGCGTGCGCGCCGCTCGCTCGCGCAGCTCCGGCGGCAGCACCGCCTCGATCTTCAGCAGCGCCGCCTGCGCCCCCGCAGCCAGCTTCTCGCCCGCGAAGGCGCGCACGAAGCGCGTACCGACCACCAGCGATTCGAGTTCTTCGGCGGTGAACATCAGCGGCGGGATGTCCGAGCCCTTGCGCAGCACGTAGCCGACGCCGGCCTCGCCTTCGATCGGCACGCCCGAGAGCTGCAGGTCGGCCACGTCGCGGTAGACGGTGCGCAGCGAGACGCCGAGCGTGTCGGCCAGGTGCCGCGCCGGCAGCGCCGTACGGCGCCCGCGCAAGGCGTGGATGATGAGGAACAGGCGGTCGGCGCGGCGCATCCGTGCATGATCGCCGAGGCGTGCGGCGGCGGCCAGCGCCGGATGTCACGGCGCGGCGCGCCCGTGCCGATACTGGCCGCGGCCGCGTTCACAGGTGGCGCGTCTCCGCCGGCGTTTCCATCCAGTTGTTGTGGCGGCCGTCGAAGTAGCGCACCGGCGCTTCGGCCAGCTCCTGCGGCTGGACGTCGTCGAGGCAGGCGAGGTTCACCGTATAGAAGGCCCCGCCCACTTCCTCGATATAGCCATGCCCGAACGGATGCGCACCGCAATGCGTGCAGAACATGTGGTGGCAGCTGTTGGTGTTGAACTGGTAGTCGGCCAGCTCGCTTTCGCCACTGCTCAGGCGGAACGCCTCGGGCTTCACCGTGGCGCCCCAGAAGCGCAGCTTCCAGCAGATCGAGCAATTGCACTTGCCGGTGCCGGTCGACAGGTCGATGTCGGCTTCGTAGCGCACGCGGCCGCAGTGGCAGCTGCCGTGATAGGTCTTGCTCATCGGGCGTTTCCTCGGATGGCGTGCCACGCGGCGGCGGCGATGGCCAAGGTCGCGGCAAGGCCGCTGGCCGGTTGCGGTTTGCGCCTGGCGGGCTTCGGCGACGGACGGTACTGCCCGTCCAGCGACAGGCCGCTGAGGAACAGCGGCCGGTAAGCCATCAGTGCGCGGTTGATCGGATCGGGGTGCTTCATGGCGATAAGCCTCAGACGGTGACCGCGCGCTCGCCCGCATACCAGGGCGGCGGCACGGCATGCTTGAACAGGCGGTACCAGTGTTCGCGGTCGCTGCCGCTGTAGAGATCCAGCGTGCGGATCACCTCGCGCGCCAGCTCCACGCTGCCCAGGCTGCTGGCGGTGATGAAGCCGCCGTCGCTGACGGCTAGCGCATCGGGGTCGTACTTCTCCGAGCCGTCATAGACAGCCCCGTAGCCGCCGACGAAGCCGGTGAGATTGCCGGTGTGGCGGCTGCGCGCCATCAGGCCGTGGCGCGCCAGCGCCAACACCGCGCTGCTGATCGCCGCGACGGTGCCGCCGGCGGCGTGCACGCGCTCGGCCGCATCCACGGCTTCCTGCCCTTCGCCGCGCTGCCACAGGTGGCCGCCGGGAAGAATCAGCAACGCCGCGCGGGACAGGTCGATCCGGTCCAGGGTCAGCTCGGGCGTGACGCACAGTCCGCCCATCGAAGTGACCGGCCGGGCAGAGAAGCCCACCGTCACGATGCGCCAGTCGCCGGGGCGGCGGATCTCGCACAGGGCGAGCGCGGCTTCCCAGTCGGCATAGCCGTCGAAAGCCAGGAAATACACGGTGTCACGCATTGTCAGTTCCCTCCTGATCGATACCTGGCCGGAGCGCCGCGCGGGGATGGCGGGCTCCGGATGACGAGGACCTTCCTGGTAATGACGAATGAAGGCGGCGCGCCACGACATCGCGCCGCCTCACCCGCCCGCCGCCCGGCCCTTGCCGGCGGCGGGGGAGTGGGCTTCAGGTCACTGCCGGGACCATAGGCCCACCCGGTTGCCCTCGCTGTCCCGGAATTGCGCGAATGCGCCCTTGCCTTCCGGCAGTACCGTGCGCGGCACGATCACCGCGCCGCCGGCCGCTTCCACCTTGGCCAGGGTCTGCGCCACGTCGGCCACGCTCAGGTACACCGTGCTGCCGTGCATGGACGGCTCGCACTCGTCCAGGCGCATCAGCGCGCCGGTGACGTGCTGGTCGGCGTCGTAGGGGAACACGGCCAGCTCCATGCCGCCGAACAGTTCGCTGCGCAGCGCCGTGCCCAGCGAGGCGTCGTAGAAGCGGATGGCGCGGTCCATCTGGCGGACCGGGATTTCGAACCAGTTGGTGACGACGGGGTTGAGCATGGCCTTGGGTTCCTTGTGGGGGTCTCGATGCGTGGAGCGCAGTTTGGGGACCCCCTGCTGCCAACGTGTTGTCAGCAGCCCCTCGCGGCCGGCGATGACGGAACGGTGAAGACGCCGGGTCGTTTTCCGGCTGGCGCGGTTCAGCAACTGCCCGGACAATGCGCGTTCCCTTTCGTTACGGACCCGCCATGAAGCCCGTTTCGCTCATCCAGTTCCTGATCGAGGAACGCCGCGCCGGCCGCATCAACGCCGAACTGTCCCTGCTGATCGAAGTGGTCGCCCGCGCCTGCAAGCGCATCTCGGTGGCCACCGGCAAGGGCGCCCTGGGCGGCGTGCTGGGCAATGCCGGCAGCGACAACGTGCAGGGCGAGGCGCAGAAGAAGCTGGACGTGATCTCCAACGAGATCCTGCTCGAAGCCAACGCCTGGGGCGGCCAGCTCGCCGCCTGCGCCTCGGAAGAGATGGAAGACCCGCAGCCGATCCCCGACATGTACCCGAAGGGCAACCATCTGCTGCTGTTCGATCCGCTGGATGGTTCGTCGAACATCGACATCAACGTGTCGGTCGGCACGATCTTCTCGATCCTGCGCTGCCCCGACGGCATCAGCGAACCCACCGCCGAGCACTTCCAGCAGCCCGGCACCGAGCAGCTGGCCGCCGGCTACGTGGTCTACGGCCCGGCCACGCTGATGGTGCTGACCTTCGGCCACGGCACCCACGAGTTCACCCTGGACCGCGAGGTGGGCAGCTTCACCCTGAGCCGCCGCGACATCCGCATCCCGGAAGAGACCGCGGAGTTCGCCATCAACATGTCCAACCAGCGCCACTGGGAAGCACCGATGCAGCGCTACGTCGGCGAGCTGCTGGCCGGCAAGGAAGGCCCGCGCGCGAAGGACTTCAACATGCGCTGGGTGGCCTCGATGGTGGCCGACGTGCACCGCATCGTGACCCGCGGCGGCGTGTTCTTCTATCCGCTGGACGCCAAGATCAAGGCCAAGGGCGGCAAGCTGCGCCTGATGTACGAGGCCAACCCGATGGCCTTCATCGTCGAGCAGGCCGGCGGCGCGGCCACCACCGGGCGCGAGCGCATCATGGAACTGCAGCCCACCGGCCTGCACCAGCGCGTGCCGGTGTTCCTCGGCTCGAAGAAAGAGATCGAGCTGGCCACGCACTACCACCGGGAAGCCGACGGCGCGCAAGGCTGAGGCGTCGCTTCAGCGGGCCGTCGCGCGACGGCCCGCCTCGCAAGGAAGGGGACATGCCGGGCGATTTCATCGAGGTCTTCCACGGCGCGCTGGCGCCGGAACACTGCGCCGCGCTGATCGAGCGCTTCGAGCACAGCGGCGACGCGGTGCCGGGCCAGGTCGGCGGCGGCGTGTATCCGGAACTCAAGCGCAGCCACGACATCACCATCAGCGGCCAGCCGCAGTGGCGCGATGCGGAAACGGCCTTGAACCTGGCCATGCTCGAAGGCCTGGTGGCCTATCTGCGGCGTTATCCGTACACGCTGATCGCGCCGCTGATGCTGCAGGTGCCGGACCCCGCCACCGGCGAACACCGCCGCCTGGGCGAGGCGGACGTGGCGGCCATGGACGACGCCGCGCTCGGCGCCCTGGCGCGGCAGGTGTTCGTGCCCGGCTCGATCAACCTGCAGCGCTACCGCGCCGGCAGCGGCGGCTATCCGTACTGGCATTGCGAGCTGTTTCCGCGCGATGCCACCGCGCAGACCCTGCACCGCCACCTGCTGTGGACGATCTACCTCAACGATGGCTTCGCCGAGGGCGAGACCGAATTCCTGCACCAGGACCGCAAGGTCGCGCCGCGCACCGGCAGCCTGCTGCTGGCGCCGGCCGCGTTCACCCATACCCATCGCGGCAATCGGCCGCGCGGCGGCGACAAGTACATCGCCACCAGCTGGGTGCTGTTCCAGCGCGCCGAAAAGCTATACGGCGGCTGAGCCGTCCCGGGCGGCGCCGCAGCCGCGCCGCGCGCCGCCCCGATCCGGCCTTACACTCGCCCGCCATCCGACCACTCGCCACCGATTCCATGCGCCGCCCCGCCCGCCTCGTCCTGCTGCTGTCCGCCCTCGCCCTCACCGCCTGCTTCGGCGGCAAGCCCAAGCCGACGCCGGCCCCGCCGCCCGCCGTGGTGCTGCCCAAGCTGCGCATCGGCCTGGCCTTAGGCGGCGGCGCGGCCAAGGGCTTTGCGCATATCGGCGTGATCAAGATGCTGGAAGCCAACGGCATCCATCCCGACGTGGTGGCCGGCACTAGCGCCGGCAGCGTGGTCGGCGCGCTGTACGCCAGCGGCATGGACCCGTTCCAGCTGCAGGAGCAGGCCTTCAACCTGGACGAGGCCAAGATCCGCGACATGCAGTTCTTCTCGCGCGGCCTGGTGCAGGGCCAGAAGCTGCAGGACTACGTGAACCAGCTGGTCGGCAACCGCCCGATCGAGAAGCTCAAACTGCCGTTCGCCGCCGTCTCCACCCAGCTGGAGGAAGGCCGCCGCACGGTCTTCGTGCGCGGCAATACCGGGCAGGCGGTGCGCGCTTCCAGCAGCATCCCCGGCGTGTTCGAGCCGGTGGAGATCAGCGGCAAGCATTACGTGGACGGCGGCGTGGTCAGCCCGGTGCCGGTGGACGCCACGCGCCAGCTCGGCGCGGACCTGGTGATCGCGGTGGATATCTCCAGCAAGGCCGACGGCTCCAATCCGCAGGGCATGCTCGGCGTGGTCGGCCAGTCGATCAGCATCATGGGCCAGAAGCTCGGCGAGCAGGAGCTGGCGCGCGCCGACGTGGTGATCCGCCCCAAGGTCAACCAGATCGGCGCCACCGATTTCGAGCAGAAGAACCAGGCCATCCTGGAAGGCGAGCGCGCCGCGATGGCGGCCATGCCGGCGATCAAGGCGAAGCTCGCCACGCTCGAAGCGGCGCGCAAGGCGCCGGCCGCGCCGGCGGTGGCGACGCACTGAGCCGGCGCCGTTCGCGGGGAGAGGGCCGCGGATTGTAACCAGCACGCCGGATCGCCGGCAGAGCCGGTAGCTGGGTAGTCCGGGCCGGGGTGGGCTGCTAGCTTGCGTGGCTTCCCCCAGCCCCGCCGAGAATCCCATGCGCCACGCGCTCCGTTGGCTTCCCACCGCCCTCGCCCTGGCGGTCTCGCCGCTGGCGTTCGCCGATCAGGCGGGCGTCGATCCGCGCATCGAGCACGTGCTCGCCGAGCTGGGCAGGACGCGGCCGATCCAGATGGTGCAGCTCTCGCCCGACGGCCAGCGGCTGGCCTGGGTGGTGCGCACCAAGGGCAAGCCGATGGTGGAAGTGGCCAAGGCCGACGGCAGCGATGCGCATCCGGTCACGTCGATCCAGCCGGGCAGTTGCAGCCAGAGCGATATCGCCTGGGCGCCGGACTCGCGGCACCTGGCGTTCTTCGCCGATTGCGGCAACAGCGACAAGCACAAGGACCTGTTCGTCGCCGACGCCGGCGATCCGAAGGGCCTGAAGAAACTGTCGGTGCTCAAGGGCCCGGCGCAGGACCTGAGCTGGGCGCCGGACGGCAAGGCGCTGGGCTTCCTCTATGTGGAAAACGGCACGCGCCGCTCCAGCGCGCTGGAAGCGGCCAAGCCGGCCGAGGGCGAGATCGGCGTGGATGGCGTCGAGGTGCAGCGCGTCGCCATGGTGGCCGCGGAGGGCGGCACGCCGCGCCTGCTCACGTCCGCCGGCAGCCATGTGTACGAGTTCTCGTGGTCGCCGGATGCGCAGCGCATCGCCTTCGTCGCCGCGCCGCCGCCGGGCGACAACAACTGGTGGATCGCCAAGCTGCTGGTGCAGGACGCGCAGCCCGGCGCCGCGGCTCACGTGGCGGTGGACCCCGCCGCCACGCGCGGCAGCCTGCACGGCCTGCAGCTGGCCCTGCCGACCTGGTCGCCGGACGGCCAGCGCATCGCCTTTATCGGCGGCCTGATGAGCGACCAGGGCGCCACCGGCGGCGATATCTACAGCGTGGCGGCCAGCGGCGGCGAACCCGTCAATCTCACGCCTGGCATTCACGTCACGCCCGTGTGGCTGGCCTGGAAGGACGCCGGGCACATGCTGGTCAGCCAGGTCGCCGGCGGACAGAGCCAGGTGGCGGACTACACGGTGACCGCTACCGCCGCGACGCAAGAGCGCGTGCTATTCACCCTGCCCGCCACGATTACCGATGGCAGCGCGTCCATGGCGCTCTCGCTGTCGAAGGACCAGGCGCGCCTCGCCTTCGTGCAGCATTCGTTCGACGCCGCGCCGGAAGTCCACGCCGGCCCGCTCGGGCAGACGCCGCCGCCCGCCGTCACGCACATCAATGCCGACAACAAGCCGACCTGGGGCAAGGCCGAGTCGGTGGAATGGGAGCACGACGGCCGCCGCATGCAGGGCTGGCTGATCTATCCGGCCGGCTACGACCCGGCCAAGACCTATCCGATGGTGGTGAACGTCCACGGCGGTCCGGCCAGCGCGCTGATCTCGCACTGGCCGCGGGTCGGCTACGGCGGCATCCCGTTCGGCGCGCTGGGCTATTTCGTGTTCCTGCCCAATCCGCGCGGCAGCTTCGGCCAGGGCGAGGCCTTCGTGCAGGCCAACCGCAAGGACTTCGGCTATGGCGACCTCAACGACACCCTGACCGGCATCGACGCCATCGAAAAACGCCTGCCGGTGGACGACAAGCGCCTGGGCCTGACCGGCTGGAGCTATGGCGGCTTCATGAGCATGTTCGCGCCCACCCAGACCCAGCGCTTCAAGGCCGTGGTGGCCGGCGCCGGCATCGGCAACTGGCAGAGCTACTACGGCCAGAACCTGATCGATCAGTGGATGCCGCCGTACTTCGGCGCCACCGTGTACGACGACCCCGCGGTGTACGCGAAGAGCTCGGCAGTCAACTACATCAAGAAGATCACCGCCCCCACCCTGGTGGTGGTCGGCGACCGCGACGCCGAATGCCCGGCCCCGCAGTCGCTGGAGTTCTGGCATGCCTTGCGTGCGCAGGGTGTGGCCACTTCATTGGTGATCTATCCGAACGAAGGGCACCACTTCGTGGATCCGGAACATCAGCGCGATGTGCTGCAGCGGGCCTTGCTGTGGTTCCAGAAGTATCTGCCGGCCGCGCCGTAAGAGTGGAAATCTATTCGTGAATCTATTCACGATCGCCAGATAAATTTTACTAAGTAATTGATATGAATAGGACTTGATTGAAAGTATCTATTCAAGTATCTATTCAAACATGGACGCCCAGGTCACCCTTTTTGAACAGCTGCTCGCCGCCCTGCGGCGAGCAGGCGTGACCTCGGCCCGCAGCCTGGGCGACACCCTCGGCGTCAGCCAGCCCACCGTCTCCCGCCTGCTCGCCCAGGCAGGGGACCAGGTGGTGCGGCTCGGCCAGGCACGGCGCTCGCGCTACGCCGCCACCCGGCAGGTGCGCGGACTGGGCAACCGCTGGCCGCTCTACCGGATCGACGCCCAGGGACAGGCCCGCGACCTCGGCGCATTGATCGCCCTGCACAACGACGGCTGCCTGCTGCAGACCGGCCAGCTGCCCACCTGGCTGCGCGGCGAATTCGGCGAGGGCCTGTTTCCCGGCCTGCCCTGGTTCCTGGACGACATGCGCCCGCAAGGCTTCCTCGGCCGCATGTTTGCGCGCACGCATGCAGCCGAGCTGGGCTTGAACGAGGACATCCTGCGCTGGAGCAATGACGACGTGCTGGCCGCCCTGCTCCTGCGCGGCGAGGACGGCCCCGGCCAGTTCGTGCTCGGCGAGCGGGCGCTGGAAAAGGCCTTGAGCGCAGCGTCCGCCGGCTTGCCGGTGGCAGAGCGCGGCATCCGCTACGCCGAGCTCGCCGAACGTGCCTTGTCCGGACCGCAGGCCGGCTCGTCGGCCGCGGGCGAACAACCGAAGTTCACCACCTGCGTCATCGATGCCGACGGCTCGCCGCGGCATGTGATCGTGAAGTTCTCCGAGCCTGTGCAGGGCAATCCGGTCGGCCGGCGCTGGGCGGATCTGCTGATCAGCGAACACCTGGCCGCGAATCTGCTGCACGAGCAACGCGTCGCCAGCGCGCGCACCGAGCTGGTGTGGTCCGGCGACAGGCTCTGCCTGGAGTCGACGCGCTTCGACCGCATCGGCGCGCACGGCCGGCGCGGCGTGGTGTCGCTGGCCGCATGGAGCGACGCCTACGACGGCGTGCGCGACAGCTGGCCCGACACGGCCAGCCGCATGCGGCGCGAAGGCTGGCTCGCCGAGGACGCCGTCGACGACGTCACGCGCCTGTGGTGGTTCGGACAGCTGATCGCCAACACCGACATGCACTACGGCAACCTGTCGTTCTTCCTCGACGACAGCTTGCCGCTCGCGCTGTGCCCGAGCTACGACATGCTGCCGATGCAGTACCGCCCCGGCGCCAGCGGCAACCTGCCCGCCGCGCCGCTGCAGGCGCGGCCGCCGCGGCCGGATGTGCTCGCATCATGGCAACTGGCCGCAGCCTGGGCAGCCGATTATTGGCAACGTGTCGGCGAGCATGCGCAGATCAGCGATGCCTTCCGCGATATCGCGGCAGCCAACCACGAGCAGGTCGAACTCGCGCGTCAACGCTTTGCCTGAAGCGCGAGCGTGCCGCGCCACCGCCACTGCAAGATCTTCCGGTAGGGTCTTTCTCCGCGCTGTCGTTTATATGGGAGACGAGGTCGCCACGCATACGCGCAGGCGGCCCGGCAACGACAGTTCATCGCGAGCATTTTTCCATCGGCACAGACAGCTGACCTGGACGTGGATCGTCCAGGCATGGGAGAGCTTTGCCCGAACGATCGCTGCGCCACATCACGGAACGAACAGGATGCGCCGGGCTACGAATGGCCTGGCAGGTGAGGCGTGCAGGGGGGCTTCGTGCCGGCACGCAGGACGGCGTTGCACGGCACTCTCAACTGGGAGAGTGATCGTATGCTCAGCAAGTCGTTATTCGTTTTTGCATTGACATCCACCCTCGCTGCCAACGTCTCGGCCGCCGACCTGATCGGCACCGCGCCGGTGACCGGCGCGCAGACCGCCAAGCGCCAGGCACTGGCGACCGTGCCCGTGGCGAAGGCCTTGATCGGCCAGCGCATCGACGACACGCGCCGCGTGACCTTGGCCGGCACCATGACGCCGGAAGCCAAGGCAACGGACGACAAGGGTGCGGCGCCCGCCACCTACGCCATGGATCATGTCCTGATCGTGCTCAAGCGCTCGCCCGAGCGCGCGGCGGCGCTGGACAAATACATGGCGGGGCTGAGCGATCGCTCCTCGCCGGTCTATCACGCCTGGCTGAGCGCGCAGGAGTACGGCGAATCCTTCGGCGCATCCGAGCAGGACATCCGCACGGTGTCGGGCTGGCTGGCCGGACAGGGATTGAAGATCAATGCGGTGCAGCCCAGCCGCATGGTGATCGATGTGAGCGGTACCGCCAGCCAGATCAGCAAGGCGTTCCATACCTCGATCCACTACTTCAAGGTAGGCGACAAACTGCACGTCGCCAACACCAGCGAACCGCAGGTGCCCGCGGCGCTGGCCGGTGCGATCAAAGGCATCGCCTCGCTCAACAGCTTCCCCGCCAAGCCGCTGCACACCGCGGCGCATGCGGTGAAGTTCGACAGCAACACGCATCAATGGCTGCGCGACGACAAAGTGCCGCCTTCGCTGGCACTGACGCCCGGCGGCGATAGTGCCATCGCGCGTCCGCAGTTCACGGTGACCACCAGCCAGCAGGAGTTCCTGGTCGGTCCGCAGGACTTCGCCACGATCTACAACATCAAGCCGCTGCGCCAGGGCACCGCGCCGCTGACCGGTGCGGGCCAGACCATCACCCTGGTGGGCGCCTCGGACATGATGCCGGCCGACTGGCTGAGCTTCCGCAAGCAGTTCGGGCTGTCCCAGTTCGGCGGCTCGCTGACCATCACCCAGCCCGGCGGCTGCGAGGACCCCGGCCTGAACGGCGCCGTGGACGAGTCGGCCATCGACGTGCAGTGGGCCAGCGCCACCGCCCCGGACGCCGACATCGTGCTGGCCACCTGCAACGACACCAATGCGACCAACGGCGTGCTGCTGGCCGCGCAAAACGTGGTCAACAGCGACACGCCCGCGCAGATCATCAGCATGAGCTACGGCACCTGCGCCGCCGACAACAGCTTCCCCACCGCCAGCCAGGCGTTCAACGAAGTGTGGAAGCAGGCAGCCGCGGAAGGCGCGTCGGTGTTCGTTTCCTCCGGCGACCAGTTGGCGGCGGTGTGCGATCGCGGCCAGACGGTGGCCAGCCAGGGCATCGCGGACAACGGCTGGGGCGATTCGCCGGACAATGTCTCGGTGGGCGGCACCGACTTCAGCGACTTCGCCGACGGCGCGGTGAGCAACTACTGGGGCCTGTCCAACGGCGCCGGCGGCAGCTCGGCACTGTCGTACGTGCCGGAAGTGCCCTGGAACAACACCTGCGCGAGCAGCGTGCTGGCCAAGTTCGAGGGATTCAAGAGCGGCCTGGACTTCTGCAACAGCACCAAGGGCGCCAAGTTCCTCAACGCCGCGGGCGGCGGCAGCGGCGGCCCCAGCAGCCTCAACGCCAAGCCTTCATGGCAGAAGGGCGTGGTCGGCATTCTCAAGAACACCACGCGCGATACGCCGGACGTCTCCTTGTTCTCGGCCAATGGCCTGTACACGCATGCGCTGCCGTTCTGCGATTCCGTGCAGGTGATCTTCGGCATCTTCGTCATTCCGCCGAAGGACCTCACCAAGTCGACCTGCTCCTACGGCAGCGGCGTGCAGGCCGCGGGCGGCACCTCGTTCGCATCGCCCGCGTTTGCCGGCATCCAGGCGCTGATCAACCAGAAGCTGGGCGAGGCGCAAGGCAACCCGAACCCGCGCCTGTACGAACTGGCCCGCACGCAGTTCAACGACGCCAAGACGCTGGCCAAGTGCGACTCCAATAACGGCAAGGACAGCGGCGTGCTGTGCATCTTCCACGATGTGACGCGCGGCGATATCGACACCGTGTGCAAGCCCGGTTCGCCCGATTGCTACACGGCCAACAAGAACCAGGCCTACGGCGTGCTGTCCACCTCAACCGCCAAGCTGCAGGTGGCCTATCCGACGACCAAGGGCTGGGACTACGCCACCGGCCTGGGCAGCGTGAACGTGTACAACCTGGTCAACGCGTGGTGATGCGATAGCACAACGCGGATGGCAGATGCGAAGCGCCGGGTCCTGATGGCCCGGCGCTTCGATGCGTTCCGGGGAGCGAACTAGAAAAGGTCGCCTTGCGCCGAAGGCTTGCGCGGCGGTATGAAGCGGGACGTGTCGAGCTGCAGTTCCCATGCGCGGCCGAAGCGATGCTTCCGGCACGCGACCTCGAAGCGCCTGCGCAGCAGATCGGCGAACACGCCCTGCCCGCGCATGCGCGTGGCGAAATCGCTGTCGTAGTCGCGGCCGCCGTTCATCTGCTGCACCAGGCTCATCACGTGTTCGGCACGTTGCGGCGCGTGCAGGGCCAGCCATTCGCGAAACAGCGTCTTCAATTCATGCGGCAGGCGCAGCACCGTGTAGCCGGCGCTGTTCGCGCCGGCGTCGGCGGCTTGTTCCAGCACCGCTTCCATGTCGCGGTCGTTGAGCGCGGGGATGATCGGCGCCACCAGCACGCCGACCGGAACGCCGGCGTCGGCCAGCGTGCGCACGGCCTTGATGCGGCGATGCGGAGCGCTAGCCCGCGGTTCCAGCCTGGAAGCGAGCTGGTTATCCAGCGAGTTGATCGAGATGAAGATCTGCACCAGGCCATCGCGCGCCATGGGGGCGAGCAGATCCAGGTCGCGCTCGATCATCGCGTTCTTGGTGACGATGGTGAACGGATGCCGGCATTCGGCCAGCACCTCCAGTGCGGCACGCGTGAGTTGCCGGTGCTTCTCGATCGGTTGATAGACGTCGGTGTTGCTGCCGATATTGATCGACCTGGGCACGTAACCGGGCTTGGCCAGTTCCGCGCGCAGCACGTCGGCGAAGTTGGTCTTTGCGCGCAGCTTGGTTTCGAAATCCAGTCCCGGCGACAGATTCAGATAGCTGTGCGAAGGCCGGGCGAAGCAATACACGCATCCGTGTTCGCAGCCGCGGTAGGGATTCATCGCCTGGTCGAAACCGATGTCCGGCGAATCGTTGCGGGTGATCACGCTGCGTGCGTGCTCTTCTGTCACGACGGTCTGCGGGCGCGGCTGATCTTCGACCAGCAGGGCGTGTTGCCAGCCGTCGTCCTCGGCGTGGCGGCGGATGGTTTCGAAGCGCCCCTGCGGATTGGACGCGGCACCACGGCCCTTGAGTGCGCGCAGCCAAGGATCCGACGGCATGGGATCGGACGGTGTGGGGTCGGAAGGGGTGGAATCGGACGGCGCGGCCATCCGCGTAGTGTGCGCCGCCAGCGTCTCGCTCGGCGCGACACATGCCCCGCTAGAAGAGCTCGCCCTGCGGCGACGGCGGCCGGGGCGGGACGAAACGGCTGGCATCCGTTGGCGGTAGCCGGCCGAAGCCCAACCGGGCATAAGCCTTGGCAAAGCGCTGCTCGATCAGCTGGGCGAACGGCCCCTCGCCGCGCATGCGCCTGCCGAAGGCGCTTTCGTAATCCTTGCCGCCGTGCATCTGGCGCATCAGGCTCATCACGTGCCCGGCGCGCTCCGGGTAATGCAGTTCCAGCCATTCGCGCCAGATCGTCTTCAGCTCGTGCGGCAGGCGCAGCAGCACGAAGCCGGCGGCCTGCGCGCCATGCTCCCTGGCCGCTTCCAGGATCGCTTCCATTTCGCGGTCGGTGATCATCGGAATTACCGGCGCCACCATCACGCCTACCGGCACACCGGCCTCATGCAGGGCCTTCATCGCGCGCAGCCGTGCATGCGGGGCGCTGGCGCGCGGTTCCATGCGCGAGGCCAGGCGGTTGTCCAGGGTGGTGACCGAGAAGTACACGTTCACGAGGCGCTCGCGCGCCATCGCGGCGAGCAGGTCGATGTCGCGTTCGATCAGCGCGTTCTTGGTGATGAAACCGACGGGGTGCCTGGTTTCCGCGAAGATCTCCAGGCACTGCCGCGTGATGCGGTACTTGCGCTCGATCGGCTGGTAGGCGTCGGTGTTGATGCCCAGCGCGATGGACGAACAGCGGTAGCCGGGCTTGGCCAGTTCCTTGCGCAGCAGTTCGGCGGCATTGGTCTTGGCGAACAGCTTGGTTTCGAAGTCCAGGCCAGGCGAGAGGTCCAGATAGGCGTGGGTGGGCCGCGCGAAGCAGTACACGCAGCAGCAATATCTAATTAGCGGCGACTGTACATTGTCCGAACAATTCTATCTATATCAGACCTTTAGCGCCAATTCGACACACCATTGGCCAGCGCGAGGCTGTAAGCGCCGTTATTGTGACTCGCGGGTGCGGTCAAGTCCTTAGGAATTTAACACTGGCCGCGCCGCACGCCGGATCTCAGCTACAACATGGCCCGTTAATCGACTGAGCCATGAATCTTCTTGCTTACCATCGGCTGGACCAAGTGCGATTAGCGGCAGTGGCTCAATATAGCCTCCAAGGCTCGTCATCAGTGACCCTAGAAGGTGCGCGGCTTTGTCGTTCTGATGCAGATTTCCACGCAGCACGCCGTAGAGCCCCGACGCGATGAGGTCTGCGGCCTGCACTCCCAGCACTTTTTTAGAGTCAACGAAGTCGAGATCTTCTCGCCAGATCTTCACTGCGTTCACCCTATCGTGATCAGGCTTCAAAGGGGGCAACCAATAGGGCTCTTCACCCTCCCAGCTGAATCGCTCAAACGCCGAATAATCTGCCTCTTTGAGCTGAATTAAGGCGTTCCTCATCGACATCGTCTGCATAAAAGCTGGCGCGATCGCCTCAAATGTAGCCTCGAAACGGTTACGTGTAAGGTTCTTTTGATCGAATCGCCATGAGAATGCACCGAGAGTTTCTGGAACTCTCTGGCTGAAATACAAGGTCGAAATCTTGACGACCTCCCAGGCCAGGTAGGTACGACAGAGCAGTTCAACATAGTTCTGGTCAGACAGCGCCATCATGCTATCCGCTAGCTCGCTGATCATTTTCTTACCCTGCTCGTGATTCATCTTTGGCACGTAGTCACGAATCTTCTTGGCCTGTAATCGTCGGTGATCTGCGACCTGCCTATTGAGCGATGAGTCAGTAGCTACCGCCACGGCGACTCCATTCAATGCCTTCAGCCGCTCCAAGAACTTCAAGTAAGCCCACTCCGGTGCGTCGCTTCGCTTCAACTCTCCTCCTAAAGGATTGCCCGCATCGTGGCGAAACCAAAGAATGGCTTTGGTACGCCCCCGCTTTCGTAGACGGTTAGCTGCTGGATTTTGAGTTAGCCGCCTCGAACATCATTGGCGCAAGGCCACCCAGATGTCCATGTCGGCGTTGTCGGTTGTAGAAAACCTCGATGTAAT